>NZ_JBMPPM010000001.1:0-798823 GCF_049339885.1 Undibacterium sp. TJN25
GCCAGAACCTGGGCTTGTCGGTGATTGCGGAGGGGGTGGAGAGTGAAATGCAGGCGCAGACCTTGCGCTCTTTCGGTTGCCATCTCGCTCAGGGTTATCTGTTTGCCAAACCCATGACCAGGGAAGACTTGCATGCCTGGCTCGGGAAACAGGCGCTTTGAATCCCCACCTACTCCACCAGCCATCGCATGCAAGGCCTTTCCTATGACAGATGACGAGAAGACTGCCGGAACACCGGCCAGACTCAAGTCTGTACCTAAAAAACTCGTTTATTCCGCAACAGCCAGCCTGTTCTTGACCGGCATGCTTGCTGCCGCCTGCACAGCCGGCGGTAGCTTGATGCCTGGGACGACCCACCTGTTTTATCCCGCCTTGCTGCTGCTCGCAGCGGCGCTGTTCCTTTGTATGCGCGTCTTCTGGAAGACGCTGGCGAAGGAAATATCTCCCCGTCAGCCGACGCTATCGGAACGGGCAACGCACGTTACCGAGACGCCTCCAGCCATGCTGGGACAAGTGCCTGCAGAAGATGCAGTCGCCACGCAACAGCAGTATGCGGAAGAAAACCGCAAACTGGCGCTGGTCGTCAACCTGACCAATAACCTGGTCATGATCACCAATCCGCGTGCCGAAGTGGAATGGGTAAATCCGGCCTTCACTGCCATCACTCTCTACAGCCAGGATGAAGTTCTGGGCCGCAAGCCCAGCGAATTCCTGCAAGGCCCGGACACCGATCCGGAGACGGTCCGTTTCATGGCCGACAAGATCAGCCAGGGCCTGGGATTTCGTGACGTGGAGATATTGAATTACACGCGGGACGGAGACCCTTTCTGGCTGATGCTGGAAATCCAGCCGGTACAGGACGAGAACGGGCAACTGCTCCACTTCATCGCGGTAGGCACCGACGTGACGAAGCCCAAGCAATACGAAATCGATCTGCGCATATCGGAGTCGAAATTTTCCAGCGCTTTCCGCTGCGTGCCCGATGCAATTTCGATCACCCGTGTCCATGACTCCAGGATCATGGAAATCAACGACACCTATGAGCGCGTCATAGGCTACAGCCGCGAAGAAACGATAGGAAAAACTTCGCTGGAACTCGATTTCTGGCCTAGCCGCAGCGAACGGGAAAAATTGGGCGAGCAGGTGCGCCGGCAAGGCATCGTCACCGACTTCCCAGCGCGGCTCAGAATCAAGTCAGGCCAGATCCGCGATTTCCTGTACAGCTCCACATCCTTCACCGTGGATGGCGAGGAATATTTCCTGACCAGCGTGCGCGACGTCACCGAACAAAAGAAAATAGAAAAACAAAAAGGCGAACTGGACCGCGCGCTGCTGAAACTGGCGCAAGGAGCGCAGGCCAAGGACAGGGAAAGCTATTTTGAAATCCTGGTCGCCGACCTCGCATCCGCGCTGGGTGTGGACCGCGCATTCCTCGGCTTGCGAGTACCGCATACGCCGGACAAGCTGCGCTCCATCGCCAACTACCAGAATGGAAAACCGGCCGGCAATCAGGAATATTCGTATTTGGGCACACCTTGCGAAAGCATCATGGGTGGCGCCATTACCATTTTCGCCCACTCGGTCGCCGCACTATTCCCCAAAGACCATGCGCTGCTGGAACAAGGCTGGGAATCCTACGCAGGCGCCCCCATCCATGACACGATGGGCAATATCATCGGCGTGCTGAACATCATGAATAAGCAGCCGCTGGAAAATCCCGAATTGGCCAAGTCGCTGCTGGAGGTATTCAGCGAGCGCGCCTCCACCGAACTGGAACGGAAGCGTTCGGAAGAAGCGCTGAAAATCAGCGAAAAAAGATTTTCCAATATTTTCAATAACTCGCCTACTGCAATGACGGTGTCGCGGCTGGCGGACTATCGCGTGGTCGACGTCAACAAAGCGTTCGAAACCCTGTTCCTGCGGCCGCGCGTGGCCCTGTTGACAAAAACGGCCCTGGACGTCGGCATGTATTGCGATGTCGGCGACAGGAGCCAGATGCTTAAAATATTGCGCGCCAAGGGCATGATTTCCAATTTTGAAGCATGGATGCGCCGCGGCGATGGCAGCAAGGCGCTGATGCAACTGTACGGAAACGTCTTTACCGATCCCGCCGGGGAAAAATTCATGATCGTCGCCTTCGAAGATGTGACTGAACGGCGCGCGATCGAAGCCGAAATCAAGGCGCTCAATATCAACCTGGAAGATCGCGTCAATGAACGCACGACCTCTCTGCAGCAGGCCAACCAGGCGCTGGCGACGACGCTGACCACGCTGAACATGGCGCGCGATGAACTGGTCAGGAGCGAGAAACTGGCGGCGCTGGGGGCGCTGGTGGCCGGCATCGCGCACGAGCTGAACACGCCGATAGGCAATAGCCTGATGATCGCCAGCACCCTGCTCGACCACACGCGGCAACTGAGCCAGGAATTCACCAAGGGGCTGACGCGCTCCGGCCTGGCGAGCTATATAGAAAACACCGGCGGCGCGAACGACATTCTGGTGCGCAACCTGGAAAAAGCCGCAGGGCTCATCTCCAGCTTCAAGCAGGTGGCAGTAGACCAGACCAGCTCGCAGCGCAGGCACTTCGACCTGGCGGAACTCGTCGCGGAAATCGTGCTGACATTGTCTCCGACAATCAGAAAGACCAACTACAGCATCCATACCGATGTCGCCGAAGACATAGAGCTGGACAGCTACCCAGGCCCATTGGGGCAGGTACTGACCAATCTGATCAACAATGCGATCATCCACGCCTTTGACGGCAGGCTTGCCGGGCAGATCAGTATTTCGGCTAAGGTTATTTCCGACCAGTCCGTGATGCTCAGCGTACAGGACAATGGCGTCGGGATTCCGCCGGAAAACATCAAGCGCATCTTCGATCCCTTCTTCACTACCAAGCTTGGCGCCGGCGGTTCCGGCCTGGGGTTGAATATCACGCACAATATCGTCACCGACCTGCTTGGCGGCAAAGTGCAGGTGGAAAGTACGATAGGCACAGGCACGACTTTCGCACTGATGCTGCCGCGCAAGGCGCCTGTCAAGGCAGAAATTCCGCAAGCGTAAGCTTCAGACTGTCAGATGCAGCCTGAATTCATCCCTTAGGGTCTGCCGCTTTTTTGCGCGGGCGGTTGCGAGCGACCTGCGGTTTTTCCAGTGCACCGCGTACTTCAAAATGCACCTGGTCCAGTACGGTTCCTTTGGCATCCAGCAGGACCAACTGGTGTTTGCCCGGCCAGGGCATCCAGTCATACGCGCTTTCTTTTCCCGGCCTGGCAGCAACCGGTATAGGCTTGCCATCCAGCCGCCAGTGCCCGTTGCCTGTACCTTGCGCAGCAAAACGTATGCGCTGGCGCTGGGGCGGAATATCCGGATCAAGCGCCACCAGCATGCCAGCTGTGGGATAGCGTATCGACGGGTAAATTTCATTGGATCGCGAAAGCCGGATCAGCCTTTGGCCGGTACCTGCCAGGAACAATTCCTTGCGCGGCGCCTCCAGGCTGGATTCATATTGCACCGGCATTGCGACAACGCCGGCGATCGGCACACGCGGCGCCGACTTTACTTTCCCCGGAATATCGGCGCGGCCGTTCAGGTAAGCCATGACTTCTTGCCACACCGGCGCCGCGCCGGTTACCCCCGATACGTCCCACATAGGCGAGCCTGACGCATTGCCGACCCAGACGCCAACGGTGTAGCGCTCTGAATATCCCACGCACCAATTATCCCGCATGTCCTTGGAAGTGCCGGTTTTTACCGCGGCCCAGAAGCGCGTGGCCAGCGCATTTTCCAGGCCGAAGGTCACGGCGCGCGCCGCGCGGTCGGCCAGGATATCGCTGACGATGAAGGAGGACGCCGCATCCATGACGGCAACCTGCCGCGCCGGCGCATCGGCAGCCGATACGCGCACGCTACCGTAGCTGCCGTTATTGGCCAGGCTGCGGTAGGCATTGGTCAGCGCCAGCAGGCTGACGTCGGCACTACCCAGCGCCAGGCTGTAACCGTAGTAGTCCCCCGATTCCCTCAGCTGGAAACCCAGTTTTTGCAGGCGCTGGAAGAAAGTTTCCGGCGTCACGGTGACCAGCGTACGGACTGCAGGAATATTCAGTGACGAGCCCAGCGCTGTACGAACACTGACCAGCCCCTTAAAATGTTTGTCATAGTTTTGCGGTATATACAGGCCGGATGTGGTCGGCAGGTTGACCGCTGAGTCATCCAGTATGGATGCAGCCGTCAACCATTTTTTTTCAATCGCGAGCTCATATAAAAACGGCTTCAACGTGGAACCCGCCTGACGCAAGGCCACTACGCCATCCACCTGCGACGCATCGGACAAGCTGCCGCTGGAGCCCACCCAGGCCAGCACGTCGCCGCTGGCATTGTCCAGCACGACAACGGCGCCATCCTCGATATTTCGGTCTACCAGCGCTGATAGCTGGCGCACCAGCGCGTCCCTCGCAAAACTCTGCACGCCGGCGTCCAGCGTCGAGCGCACATTCTGCACTGTTGCTGCCGCCTTGCCGGCCGCCTGTGGAGCCAGCTTTAGCAGGCGGCGCGCCAGATGCGGCGCCAGTTGCGGCCCCGTGGCCACGCTCAATTGGTCCGACCGGGCTGTCAGGCGGGCGAAGCGTAGCTCCGCGATACCCTGCAGGTTCTGGCAATAGGCGGCAAGGTTCTGTTCCTTCAGCATGGCGCAAGCCCGTTCCGCCACCTTGGCCGGCTTGGCATTGGGCGCGCGGATCAGCGCGACGGCAATGGCGGCCTCCACCTGGTCCAGGCCGCTGGGATGCTTGTCGAACAAAACACGCGACAAGGCATGTACGCCCACCAGTTCGCCGCGAAAAGCGACAAGGTTCAGATAGGCTTCCAGTATCTGGTCTTTGCGCCAGCGCTGCTCCAGCACCTGTGCCACAAAGACCTGGCTGATTTTTTGCGTGGCGCTGCGCGGCGCGGCTCGGCGGCGCAGATCTTCTTGCAGCAGGCCTGCCAGTTGCATCGTGATGGTGGATGCGCCCCGGGTGCGGGTATTCCACAGATTACCCCAAGCTGCAGCGGCAACCGCATTCCAGTCCACGCCGCCATGCTGGTAAAAGCGCTTGTCTTCAGACGCGATCAGTGCATTCCTGAACGCAGGAGACACATCTTCCAGCCGCACCCACGACAGCTTGCGCTCTTTCGGATTGAGCCGCAGTTGGTGGATGACGACCCCGTTCCTGTCATACAGCAATGCATCGGAAGAACGAAAATCCCGCTGCACCTCGGCAAACGTGGGGACGGCGAAAGCAGCCGTAAAATGCAGGCACAGGCATACAGCCGCCAGCAGATATCTAGCGCATCTGCCTGCCTTGACTGGCTTGCCTGGCCTGCCATCATCGAAAAGCAGGCTCTTCAGCCTGCGCCACTGCACTCGCATTACGTCATTTCACGCTTAATATGGGGTTCGGGATTTCGCCAAACATTTCCGCCGCATACATCGCCTCCACCCGCGTTTGCGGCAGGTTGAATTCCCCCGCATTATTCAGCCGCATCGTGTACGACAACTTGAATTTCCCTTTCGGCACAAATGCATAATAGCTGCGGAAAGCCTCGAAACTTCTTTCTTCATAGGCCACCCACGCGCTGCCGGCAGGACGCTCGCCCGCAGTGGCGATGGCCGAGTCGCGGCCCAGCCCTGAGCCCAGCAAACTGGCGCCGGCGGGTACCGGATCGGACACGACAACCCATGTCATGTCGGTCTGCGCATCCACTTCCAGGTCCACTCGCACGACGTCGCCCCGGCTGTAACGGCCTTTCTCTTTCTGTTCCACCGGCACCAGGGTCTTGGTAATCCGGTAGCCGCTGGAGAACGGCGCTTTCAGCGGCACTGCTGCCAGGCTTTGCAGCGTGACCCAGGGCTTGCCGCGGCCATCGTGCGTCAGCTTCAACGCATCTTGCGGTGCCGGAGCTGAACCGGCAGGCTTCGGCGCCCAAGGCAAGCTGATCTTGCCGCCACCGGTTGCCGGCCACGCAAAAGACTGGCTGGCGCTGGCAAGTGCTGCCTTCGTGGTTCCGGTTACTTTTTCTGTCTCAAATTTCTGTGAGAATTTTTCCAGCGCCAGCGTTCCCCATACATTGGCGGTAGTGCTGGCCCAGCGGCCGCGCTGCTGGCGCTGGATGGCGCCGTTGATCAGCTTGGGCATGTCATCGCGCCATGCCGGGTCATTCAGAGCCACCAGGATCAGGCGGTTGGCGTTGGCATCCCCATTCCACATCAGCCACCACCAGTAGTCGTCGTTTTCGGTCGAGAAGCCCATCCGCGTGCCCTGGTAGTTCAGACGCGAGCGCAGGACCTGATCGACTTCTTTCTGATATTTGTCATGCTGCGGTATGCTCGCCACACGC
This sequence comes from Undibacterium sp. TJN25, assembly GCF_049339885.1. Classification (NCBI taxonomy): domain Bacteria; kingdom Pseudomonadati; phylum Pseudomonadota; class Betaproteobacteria; order Burkholderiales; family Oxalobacteraceae; genus Undibacterium; species Undibacterium sp. TJN25. The sequence continues at coordinate 6,379 of NZ_JBMPPM010000001.1, forward strand.
TGCAGTATCGCCATCCAGTCCAGTAACGTGGAGGTTGGCCAAAGATTGGGCGCTATCTGTATTGAACCCAGCATGCGCGGATCCATCTGACCGTAGCGCGATAAGGCTTCCAGCGCGGCGATTTTCCGCACATCGAGGTCTTTTTTCGGCGACCAGAAGTCGCGCGTGATCTTGCCTTCCACAAATGCGGCCAGCCCGCGCAGCATCTTGTCGCGGCTTTGTTCAGGCAGCGCATAGCTGGCTTCGTTGCTGGCAGCCAAGATATAGGCAGTCAACGTATCGCTGCCGAGGCGGTCGCTGCTGTCTTTTGGCGGATAATAATAGGCCAGGCCGTCGCTATCGAGATAAGTAGGCAATTCGCTGGTGACTTTGTCCCATAGAGAGGCATCGCGCAAGCCTATCGCCTTCGAGGTCTTCTGTTCCAGGCAGGAATACGGATATTCGGCAAAGAACCTTCTCAGTCCTTCGCTGGGCCCGCCCAGGCTAGGCATCATGGAAATTGCCAGGCCGCCGCGACCGGGCAAGCTGTCTGCCGGTTGCGCCACAGCCATCGAAGCGGCTTTGTCCAGCTGGAACAGGCTGGCCTGCTGGACCGTCACCGGCACCGCAGGCACAATACGCTGGCTGAACTTGAGGCTGTCTTTGACGGATTGCCCGCCCTGCTCTTGTGCCCGTACTTCCCAGGCCAGCTGCTGCGTCTCGCCGTTGGCAGATACCGGCGCCGCCACGCTCCAGTTCACTTCGCGCGCCTCGCCGGCCGGAATGCTCAGGTTCTGGCCCGGCAGTTCAGACCCCAGCCCCGCCACGCTGGCTGCGATATTCACTTGCATTGCACGCGCCGTCGTATTGCGGACCGTCATCATTGCGGTAAACTTATCGCCCTCGCGCACCAGCGGCGGCAGGCCCGATATCAGCTGCAAATCCTGCGTCGAACGTATGCTGACCGATCCCGTGCCGAACAGGGACTCCCCGCTCTGCGCCACGGCGACAATCTTGAAGCTGGTCAGCGCATCGTTCAGCGGCACATCCAGCTGCGCCCTGCCATTGGCGTCCAGCACCACATTCGGCTTCCATAGCAGCAAGGTATCGAACAGCTCACGCGTTGGCGATTTGCCCCCGCCGCCGCCCGCAGCAACTGCCTTGCGCCCGTAGTGACGCTTGCCGATCACCTGCATTTGCGCAGTTGACGTCTCTATGCCATAGCTGCGCCTTTGCAGCATCGCCGCCAGCAGATCCCAGCTATTATTGGGCTGCAGTTCGAGCAAGGCTTCGTCCACCGCCGCCAGCGCCACTTCAGCACCTGCAGCCGGCTTGCCGCCGGGCAGCATGACCTGCACGGTGACTTTGGCCGTGGAACGTATAGGGTAGCTGGCCTTGTCGCTCGACACGGTTACGCCCAGCTGGTTACCTTCAATACCGACGGCAATCTCCGCGATACCATATTTGTAAGCGGGCTTGGACAAATCGACCAGGGCACTCGGCTCCTGGTACTCTCTGAATTCATGCCACCAGTTCAGCGGCTCTTTCCAGCCCCAGGTAAAGAACGAATACCACGGCACCTCGCGCATGCGGCCGCGTACCGCCAATACCGACACGAACACATTCGGACCATAGCTCGCCTTGATCGGCAGGCTGATCGTCGGATCCTGTCCGTTCAACTGCACCACCATCGTATCAATGATGCCTTCGCGTTCCACCGCCACCAGCGCAGTCGCGTAGCGGAAAGGCATCCTGACCTGGAATTTCGCGGTTTCGCCAGCCTGATAACGCTTCTTCTCGGGCAGGATGTCTATCCTGTCCTGGTTCTCGCCATCAAACCAGATTTCACCCTGGCGGGTTACCCAGACCGAAGTCCGTGCCTGCGCCGGGTTGCCCTTGCCGTCCTTGGCCTTGGCAAAAATTTCCACGTTGCCGGCCTCTGCCAGTTCGATGTCGCACAGCACCAGGCCACCCGCATCCGACTTGCCTGAACACAGAGAACCGAGATCCTTGGATTCTTCGGCATTTTCATACGCGTAAAAGCCGCCCACCATGCGCTTGCGGTGTGAATTGGTCTGCCTGGCGATGCCGCTGAACTCCACTTTCACGTCAGCCTGCGGTTTGCCGCTGGTGTCCAGCGTCACCGCCGTCAGCGTCATTTTCTTTTTGACCGAGACCCACTCGCTCGCCTTGACGCCTATCACTACTGCGGAAGGCCATACTGGCGTGACAGCGGACACAGTCTGTACCTCGCCATTCGGGTCGGCATAGGTCATTTCCGACAGCAACTCCTGCGGTTTGACGATGGCAGGCAGGTCCTTGACGACGGTTTTTCCGCTGCCGTTTTTGTCCAGGCTGATCGGCAGCTTATTGGCAACAATCTTCTGTTCATCATCGCTCCCGCTCGATGCGATAAAGGAAAACCCTTCATACGCAGGATAAGACAGGGATTTGCTGCGCAGCAGGCTGGTAATTTCCACCGACAGTCCAGAAGCTCCGCCGCCATTCAGATAATTGAGCTGTACATCGAGCGGCACCTCTTTAGGGCTGACCTGGGCTGCCTTGGGCGGCGTAATGCGGCCTTGCAGCAGCGGCAGGCGGAATTCCTCTACCCGGAAGCTGCCGCTCATCAGCGTATTCTGGCCGTAGCGCCCGCCATCTCCGTCCCCATCGCCTTCATCGTCGTTTTGTCCAGCATCGCCGTTTCCTGCCTCTGAAGCGGAACTTGCCTTGGCGGCGCCCTTGTCCAGCACGATGTCATAGCTACCCAGCTTTGCCTGTTTCGGTATTGCAAAAACAGTTTCGGCGGTATTACGGTTGCGCCACGTCAGCGGGAACTGGAATTCCTGATTGCTGCCCTGATGGATAATCCGCACCCGGTCCGGCAACTGGTCCGCCTTTTGCAGAGAAAAACCATGCATGTTCTCGATGCGTATTACATGCTTCATCGATACCGTTTCGCCCGCGCGCAGCAGGGTACGGTCCATGATCGTGTGTGCCCGGATGGTGGAAGACTTGTTAAAGTCGGTCGGCAAATTAAAGCGGAATGATTCGATGCCGCTGTTCCATGAAGTGAGTGCAAAAGCCATGTCGGCCCGGCCTTTTTCATCGATCTTGCGCGCGCTGACGAACAGGCCGCTGATACTGCCTTCACCGGTATTCTGGGTCAGGCACGGGTCTTCTATGGATTTGGGCGTTATCGCCATCCCGTTCTTGTCGGTGGCGCCGCGCCACAATTCCTTGCCTGTGCAATCCGATATACGAACCTGTGCGCCTGCAACCGGCCTGGCATTGTCCAGCGTCGTCACCCATACCCCGGCGTTTTCCCTGCCCAGCTTGACATGCACGGCGAGATTGGTCACCAGCACGCTGGTGCGCACATACATAGGAACAGGCTTGTCCAGCAACGCCGCACCCAGCCGTTTGGACTCCAGCTCCACCACATGGAAACCCGGTTCTTTAAAGGGGATGCCTATTACCTCAAAAGGCCGCGTTGCAGCGCCCGGATTATCCGTAGGCGCAGGTAGCTCAAGCTTGCGCGCGCCCGGCTCTTTTTCAAGCAGGCCTATGCTGCGGGTTTCCACGTCCTGCTTGTTTATCGTGATCGTATTTTCGTGATAGCGGTTGAGCTTGCCCAGCCAGGCAATGATGCCTGCGTCGCCATCCACCTTCACATCCGCCACCTTGCCCGGCGACGCCTTGCCGCTGGTGCTGCGCACCATCATGCTGTTTTCTACATTGCGCAAAGTGACAGGCAGCGTCGCATCTGCGTTCAACTCAATGATGCCGAACGGCGCAGATGGAAATTTTGCCAGCGGAGGGAAATCGGCAGTTGTAAATTTCAGCGGAAACTGAGTGGCGTTGCTGAGCGTCCTGCCGTTTTCATCCTTCAGCCCCTCCGGCAAGGTGATGCTGTACTCCGCCTTCTCCGCCAACGGCGCCTTGAAACTGATGCTGGAAACCGTTTCCTCTTTGTTGTCCTTGGCAAAATCGGGTTTCGCCGTTCCCCTTGCGCCCTTCAGTACAATGTCATCCGCCAATTTGCGGCTGATAGGGGTGCTGAAAGACAGCGTGACAGGCAAGATAGGGGTGCACGCTGCGTTGGCGTTTTCACGCTGGCAGCTGAAGCTGGCGACAAACGCCTTGCGTACCCTGAAACTGAAGCTCTGCGCCTGCGTCGTGACAATGCCGGACGCAGTGCTGATGCCTTTGTCCCACACCAGTTTGACCGCCGCGTCATTCGGAAAACGCTGCTGGCACTGCACGATGCTGACGCGACCGGCCTCATTTTTGGATGCAAACTGCTTTAACAGTTGGGCCCGCAAGTCGGCGGCAACAAACTTGACCGGCACGCGCTCGTGCACGCCCTCTATTTCGCAGTACAAGTGCGCCAGCACGCTGGACTCGGTCGCAGCGCCGTTCTGCGTCAATATGAACGCCTGCTCTTCGTCTACGGTCGCATCATTGTAAGGCTGGATATTGACGACGGCCGGGCCGCCAGTATTGAATTGAAAAGCCGATTTCCCGCTGATGGTATTGCCGGAAAGGGTTTTAAAGCCGGACTTCAGGCTGAAGCTGCATGCGGTGCCGGGAGGCAGGTCGCGCACAAAGTCGAAGATCCAGTTCTTGTCGTCGGCCCAGCGCGCAGTCCCTGCTTCTGCGCATCGGACGTCAAACGGAGCAGGCGCCTTGGGATCGCCAAACTGGATCGCAGGTTCCGAAAAAGTAACCCTTACCTGCCTGACCTGCGCGACCTCGCCCTGCGGAGTAAAACGGCTGATCGCCGCCGCATGGGCCTGCGCCTGTGCCGCAATATACAATACTCCGCAGGCCAGCGCCTTGATCCATCCAGACATACCTTCTCCTCCGCCTGCGTCTGCAGGCATCCGTTCACGTTTTAAGTTGGTAATGTGGATTTACATTGCCGCCTATCCTTCGACTCCTTGCCCTTATTTACAGCGCCGCCTACTTCCACTCGCCGCGCAAGGCCATTACTTTTTCCTGCAGGATGGCCGGCGTCACCTGTGCCGGCTCCAGCGCTTCGCCGACGACCAGCTCCAGCTTGGAGAAAGGGCCGTGAGTAAATGAGCGTTCGAAAATATTGCCTTTGTCGCGGCTGAAAAAACTGCCCCACAGGCCACGCAGCGCTAGCGGAAAGACCGGCACCGGCGAGCGTTCGATGATCTTCATCACGCCGCCCTTGAATTCACTCATTTCGCCCGTTGCTGTCAGCTTGCCTTCAGGGAAAATGCAGACCAGGTCGCCTTCATGCAATGCTTGTGCAATATCGACATAAGCTTTTTCCATCAGCCATGGATCTTCCTTGGCCGGCGCAATGGGAATCGCCTTGGCCGTCCGGAATATCCAGGACAGCACTGGAATTTTAAAAATACGGTGGTCCATGACGAAGCGTATCGGCCGCGGGCTGCATCCCATGATAACGATCGCATCCATGTAGCTGACGTGATTGCACACCAGCACTGCGGGGCCTTCGTCCGGGATACGAGCGGTGTTGACACCCCGGATGCGGTAGATCGTATGGATCAGCATCCATGCAATAAAGCGCAGCAGGAACTCCGGCACCAGGCTGAAGATATACACCGCCACCAGCGCATTCAGCACTGCGGTTGCCAGGAAAATTTCAGGGATGGTGAAGTTCAGCTTCAGCATCAGGATCGCAAAGCCGCTGGCCACTACCATGAACAGCGCATTCATGATATTCATGCCGGCGATGGTACGTGACAGATGCTGAGGGTCGCAGCGGGTCTGGATCACGGCAAATAACGGCACCACATACAGGCCGCCGAACAGGCCTATCATGATGATGTCGAACATGATCCTGTGGCTGCCCGCCTGGTGCACGAACTGCAGCATATCCACCGCCGTAGTGTTGGTGTAAGCGACGCTGGCCAGGTACAGCTCCAGGCCAAACACCGACAGGCCTATCGCGCCGAAGGGCACCAGGCCGATTTCCACCTTGTGCCCCGACAGGCGCTCGCACAGCAGGGAGCCGGCGCCTATGCCGAAAGAAAACACGCCCAGCAGCAGCAGCAAGACGCTATGGTCGCCGTGCAGGTAAACCTTGGCATACAAAGGGAACTGCGCCAGCACGATGGCGCCATAGAACCAGAACCAGGAGTTGCCCAGCATGGAGAGGAACACAGGCCGGTTCTTGCTGCTGAAACCGATATTCCTGATCGTCTCCGTTGCCGGGTTCCAGTTGATCTTGAGGTCGGGCGCCGCGGCCGGCGACAGCGGAATGCGCAGGCTGGTCATCCAGCCCAGCACGGCAATCACGAACGTACCGCCGGCAACCAGCTCTATGCCCCACGGCTTGTGCACTACCAGCATGGTGCCCAGGATTTCGCCAAGCAGGATGCCGACAAAGGTACCCATTTCAATAACGCCATTGCCGCCGGTCAGTTCGTCGGTTTTCAGATGCTGCGGCAGGTAAGCGTACTTGACCGGGCCAAACAGAGTGGAATGGATGCCCATGCCGACCACCGCGCCGATCAGCAGCCATAGATTATGTGTCATCCAGCCCGCGCCGGCGATCAGCATGATGACGATCTCCAGCACCTTCACCATGCGCGCCAGCCGCCCTTTTTCAAGTTTGTCGGCCAATTGGCCGGCTGTTGCAGAGAACAGCAGGAAAGGCAGGATGAACAGGCCGGGAATCAGGTTTGTCAACAAACCGGCATCAACCTCGGTCCAGTGCAGCGCATCGAAAGTCAGTATGGTCAGCAATGCCGTCTTGAAAACATTATCGTTAAACGCACCAAGAAACTGAGTCCAGAAGAAAGGGGCAAAACGGCGTTGGGCAAGCAGGCTAAACTGGCTTTGTTGGCTCATAAGGTCTGATAAGGGGTTAAAGAGTCATTTCTAAAACTATTTCTTACCGGCTTCTGCTGCGAGCCGGCTGCGGCACATTGGCGCAGCAAACAATATCCAACATTTTTGTACTTTTGCCAAGCTTGAAAGTGTAAAACCGCATTACTCCGTGTAAGAGCAATGCGGTTTTTATTGTGCAGCCAAGCTGTAACTCAGTCCGCCGCCTGCAAACCTTTGTCCGTCAGGCGCAATACACGGTCGCAACGCCCGGCCAGTTCCGCATCGTGAGTCACGATGACGAACGCGGTACCCAGCGTGCGTGACAACTCCAGCATCAGGTCAAAAATTTGCTGCGCAGTGCCGCGGTCCAGATTGCCGGTGGGCTCATCGGCCAGCACACAGGCAGGCTGGGTCACCAGCGCGCGCGCCAGCGCCACCCGCTGCCGTTCGCCGCCGGACAGCTCGCCCGGCACATGCGTCACACGGTGGTCCAGGCCTACCCTTTTCAAGATCGCGCGAGCGGTTTCCTGCGCATCGTCGCGTGGCACGCGGCGTATCAGCAAAGGCATCGCCACGTTGTCCAGCGCGGAAAATTCTGGCAGCAGATGGTGGAATTGATACACGAAACCCAGCGACGTATTGCGCAGGTTGCCGCGCGCCGCCTCGCCCAGGCTGGCAAAATCTTTGCCCTGCAAAACAACATTGCCTGTCGTTGGCGTATCCAGTCCGCCCAGCAGGTGCAGCAAGGTCGATTTGCCGGAGCCGGAAGCGCCGACTATCGCCAGCCGCTCTCCCTTGTTGACCGTCAGGTCTATGCTGCTCAATACCTTGACGGAATAAGAGCCTTGCGTAAAAGTCTTGCCCAGGTTGCTGCAGGAAAGAACCAGCTCATCGCTTTTGTGATTGATAGTACTTGTCATCTCGCTTGATATCTCATTCATAGCGCAGCGCCTCCGCAGGTTTTACGCGGGCAGCGCGCCAGCTAGGGTAAATCGTCGCCAGGAAGGCCAGCACAACAGCGACGCCGCCGATGAAGCCAACGTCGGACCAGTGCAGGTCGGAAGGCAACGAGCTGATGACATAGATTTCCTTGGCCAGGAAATGGATGCCCAGCAGCCTTTCTATAAACGGCACGATCACGTCGATGTTCAGCGCGATCAGTACGCCGCCCCCCACGCCCAGCCCGGTGCCAAGCAGTCCCACCAGCGCGCCCTGTATCATGAAAATCTTCATGATCGAACGCGGCGATGCACCCAGCGTACGCAGGATGGCAATGTCGGCCTGCTTGTCGGTTACCGTCATCACCAGTGTCGATACCAGGTTGAACGCCGCCACCGCGATGATCAACGTCAGGATAATGAACATCATGGTCTTTTCAGACTTCACGGCAGCAAAGTAAATGCGGTTGGTGTCCGACCAGTTGCTGATATACAGGTTCCCCTGCAGCATTTGCGACAACTCGCGCGCCACCTGCGGCGCGCGCAGCATGTCGTCGATACGTAAGCGCAGGCCGGAAGGGCCGGACAGGCGCATCAGCTTTTCGGCATCATTGATCTGGATAAAAGCCAGCCCCGAGTCGAACTCATAGTGGCCGGCCTCGAAGATGCCGACGACGGTAAAGGTCTTGGGACGCGGAATAAATCCGAAGGGGGTAGTCTGCTCCTGCGGCACCAGCAGGTTGACCTTGCTGCCGACGTTGACATGCATCAGCCTGGCCAGCTCCTTGCCGACGACGATATTGAATTCCCCTGCCCTCAGATCGGTAAATTTACCGGCGATGAGTTTCTTGGCAACGTCCGATACATTAGGCTCCTGCTCCGGCAACACGCCGCGCAGCACTACGCCGCGCATGGCCTCGTCATGCAGCATGATGGACTGCGCCTCGACAAAAGGCGCCGAGCCCCTGACTTCAGGGTGTTTCTTCGCCTGCAGGGCCACTTCTTCCCAATTCGGCATCGCGCCGGAGCCGTCTGAAATTTCTATATGCGACAGCACGGATAGCATGCGATCGCGCACTTCTTTCTGGAAGCCGTTCATCACCGACAGAACGACGATCAGCGCCGCCACGCCCAGCGAGATGCCGGCCATCGAAATCAGTGAAATAAAAGAGATAAAACTATTGCGACGGCTACGTCGCCCCGCCCGCGTATACCGCAAGCCCACCAGCCATTCAAAGGGCAGATTTTTCATTACCTGAGTTTATCCAATTGTAAATGCAGCACGCAGTTTGCCATACTCGTGCTGCTAAAGACAGTGTCACATCCAAAGCCGAATTGGGCTCGTACGTTAGACCGCCAGCAGTGGATTCGTTCCTTCTTTTTCCTGTAAAAGCACATAATCCGGGAAAAGCACCTGATAAGCGCCTGGTCATTCTCTCAAGATGACACCTATCACACCAATCGCAGCGCTTGCCCTTCTTTCATGCGGTTTCCCGCCTTGGGTCAGCAGAGCTAACCAGGATAGCAGCCGCATTTTACAGATATCGGCAGAAATGAATGTGCGGATGCTAACCCAGACAGGCAAGCTTTTACATTCCTCCACCGGGAACCGACTGTGCCAGCTGTTCCAGCACGCCGGGCTGGCGCATGCGCTTGATCCACCAACTCAGCGCTGCGCCGTTTTCGCCGGTGCGCCACGCCAGGAATACCGGTTCGTCGGTACGCGGCTCTTCCACCTGCTTTTGTATTAACGCGCCGGATGCCAGCGCGCTGCGCGCACAGGGTTCCGGCAAGAAGCCGAAGCCCAGCCCCGCCAGCTGGAATAACACCTTGCTGCGCATGTCGGGAACCGTCAGCGCGTCCTGGCCGAACAGCAGGCCCACGGTGCGGGGGCGCAAGGTACGCGCAGAATCGGCCACGGCAACCGCGCGGTAAGGATGCAGGTCCGACTTCGTCAGCGGCCTGTCCACCGCTGCCAGCGGATGGGACGGCGCTACTGCAAACAGGAACGGTATCGTCCCCAGCGGCACCGCATTGTATCCTCCGCCGGACGGCCCCTCGCCTACCGCGCCTATCAACAGATCTACCCTCCTGTCGGACAGGGCTTCCCAGGTTCCCGACAACGCATCCTGCCCGATTTTAAGGCGGGTACGGTCGGCAACCGCGTAAAACGCGCGGATATCCTCGGCCAGCGCAATCGGCGAGAACAGCGAATCCATGCCCAGCCCCAGCTCTGTCTCCCAGCCTGAAGCCACCCTGCGCACGCGGTGCTCCAGGTCTTCCGCGGCTTTCAGCAGGTAGCGCCCCTCTTTCAGCAGCTCCTGGCCTGCCCTGGTCAGGCTGACTTTCGGTCCGTTACGATCAAATACTAGCACCCCCAGATCGTCCTCCAGCTTGGAGACGGTATAGGAAATCGTCGATGGCACCCGGTGCAATTCAGTACCGGCAGCAGAAAAAGAGCCACGCCGGTCGATTGCATCCAGGATTTGCAGTGCATCCAAGCTAATTCTTAGCATTCGATTTTTTCGATAGTAAAGGGGTAAATTTTCCGTTTTTCTTGCCAATAAAATACGCGCATACTTCGTTTCGTTGATGCAGATCACAGAGAAAACCGCAAAATTGAGCATTTACCGTAAAGATCTGCCACCCAACCGCAAGCACTATCGAAATTATCGCACATTATTCCTTACAAGCTTGCTTAAGGTAATCATTTGGCAATTAAACCGGACTGCGGCGCCGCCGCAACCAACATAGGAATGGAGCACATCATGTTAGAAGTTCGCAAAAGCACAGAGCGCGGAGTCGCCAACCATGGATGGCTGAACTCCAACCACAGTTTTTCATTCGGCCACTACCACGACCCGCTGCACACAGGCTTTGGCCCGCTGCTGGTCATCAATGAAGACCGTGTGGAATCCAGCCGCGGCTTCGGCACGCACGGCCACCGCGACATGGAGATCATCTCCTATGTACTGGAAGGCGCCCTGGAACATAAAGACAGCATGGGCACCGGCTCGGTATTGCACTACGGCGACGTACAGCGGATGAGCGCCGGCACCGGCGTGCGCCACAGCGAGTTCAACCACTCGACAACGGAAGGCCTGCATTTCCTGCAAATATGGATACAGCCCAACGTCACGGGGATTGCACCCAGCTACGAAGAGAAACACTTTGCGCCGGAAACCAAGCAAGGCCAACTGCGTCTGATCGCCTCTTCAGATGGCCGCGAAGCATCGGTGCTGATACACCAGGATGCCAGCATCTATGCATCGATACTGAACGCAGAAACGCAGCTGGAACATCAGCTGGCTGCAGGCCGCACAGCTTATGTGCACGTCATCCGCGGCAAGGTCGTTGTCAACGGCGTCAGCCTCAATGGCGGCGATGCGCTGAAAATCAGCAAGGAAAGCCTGGTCACACTGAAACAGGCGGAAGCAGCAGAAATATTGCTGTTTGACTTGCCTTACTAAAAGCCACAGGCCGCTATGCGCAGCAATGCGCAAAGCGGCCTACAGCCATTCATCAAAACGAAAGACCAAGGACCTCATCATGTCTAAAATCCTGCACATCAACAGCAGCGTGCGCGGCACAGGCTCCATTTCCCGCCAGCTGACCGGCGAATTCCTGAACCGCTGGCAAGCAACCTACCCCGCCGACACCGTCACCGAACTGGATCTGGCCACCAATCCCGTGCCGCATCTGACCGAACAGATGATGGGCGCCTTTTTTACTCCAGCCGACAAACGTACACCGGAACAGACAAGCACCGTTGCACTGTCGGACAGCCTCGTGGCTCAACTGCTGGAATCCGATGTCATCGTCATCGGTGCGCCCATGTACAACTTCTCCATCAGCTCTTCATTAAAAGCGTGGATAGACCACGTGGCCCGCGCGGGACTGACTTTTAAATATACCGATACCGGCCCTGCAGGACTGGTCACCGGCAAAAAAGTCTATGTATTCACATCACGCGGCGGCGTCTACAGCGAAGGCCCGGCGAAGGTAATGGATTTCCATGAAACCTACCTGCGTGCCGTATTCGGCTTCCTGGGCATCACCGATATCAGCTTCATCCATACTGAAGGGGTCGCAATGGGCGAGGATGTCGTAGCCAAGGCGGTGCTTGCATCGCGCACTGCGATAAGTGATTTGCTGGCAGCTTGATAGCAAGGCCAGAAATCTTAGCCCGCACTCCTGGTAGGATACCCTCATGACTATCGGGTGATACTCGCCGGGAGTGTCCATCTGCTTGCAGGCCCTTCATCGGCACCTTGGAAACTCAAAAGTTCGAGTGATAGATCGCACAGAGGAGTTTGCCGGCACCCACATTTTTGGACCGTATAATTCTGATGTCATGCTGGTGTCGATGTAGGCTGCGACACGGCATACCTACCCTTAAGTTTGATCTGCGCGATGACATGTGTTACGCAGGTAAGAAGTTTACATGGCGGTTGCATCCGCATGCTGACGGAACGCAGGACTTGCAACGAGTTCGCCAATTTGCATGACTGGCATCGCCATCGGCATTACTCCCGCCGCATCTTCTTAGTCAACACATGATGCGCTGCATCTCACGCAGGCGGCCACCAACAGACTCCGCATTTTTATATGCTATCGCGTCGATTCTAGGTAAAGCCGTAGAAGAAGACGTTTTATCATTGATTCTAGTCCGGTGCCACACCCCATCAGCGCCACCTCTTCTTTATCAAATAACGACTCAAGTAGGCCTTGATTAATCCATATTCACGGCTTCCCTGTTTAATGCAACACGCGCTCAACTGCGCCTTTTTTTTGCAACATTACCGTCTTCAATCGAGTCAATCTTGACGTCAAAGAATTGTCGATAAGAATTACTGTCAGCTGCTCACAACAGAAAAAAATCTTTTTACCAATATGTACTTTTGGCAAATAGCTGTAAAAATAATAAAAGATTACGTGACAAGCAATATTGCGGAAGATACAATCTTTTCAAGATGACTACGAAAAATGATTTTTATACAACAATACATTGGGGAATATATGCTTCAGGGGAAAGCCATGGCGGTCCGTGCCCGCCGCTCTAACGCAGTAGCAGTATTTGCCTTTTATATCGGAGTGATGCTCTATTCCGGCTTCGCGATGGCAGAGTCACGCAACCTTGCTCCAGGCTTCGAGACCTTACCCAAAGGGGCAAAAATTGTCATCATGCCCACGGATATTGAGTTATTTTCACTAAGTGCCGGCGGAGTTGCCGAACCGAAAGCAGATTGGACCGAAGCCGCTTCCCGCCATTTCAGGGCCGCGTTGATCGATAAAAAACAGCAGTTGGGCCTGCTGACCACAGAACTCGGCAAAGATGATGCCGATGAACTGAGTGATGTGAACTACCTGCATGCAGCAGTCGCGCAGTCAATCGCCTTACATCATTTCGGTCCAAGCAATTTGCACCTGCCTACCAAGGAAGATAAGCTTGATTGGTCCCTGGGAGAAGCTGTCGAAGGAATCAAGAAAAAAACCGGGGCCGACTACGCTCTGTTCAGCTGGATACGCGACAGCTACACCAGCAGTGAGCGTGCAATGGCGATGTTTGCGCTGGCGCTGGTCGGTGTCGGCGTACAAGGTGGCTCGCAGGTGGGCTATGCATCGCTGGTCGATCTCAACACAGGCCGCATACTCTGGTTCAATAAACTCTCCAGAAAAAGTGGCGATCTGCGCGAATCGGAGAAGGCCAAAGAAACAGTTGGCGCCCTGCTAGAAAAATTTCCGGTCGCAAAATGAAGCGGCGCCAGTTCTTGGCTGCAGGCTGCGTTGCTGGCACAGGCATGCTTCCTGGCGTAGGTCGCGCCAATGAAACATGGTTCATGCCACAACGCATGGTCCGTCCCGATGCTGCCAGCGATGAAGGCGGTCTATGGGCTTTGATGGACCGGGAAGAAGCGAAACTGCGACGCAGCCCCTTTTCCATTCGGGATCAGGAATTGCACAATTACATTCTGGAGATTATCTGCCGCCTGGCAGGAGATCATTGTCCGGATATCCGCGTTTATCTGGTACGCAACCGCTATTTTAACGCCAGCATGGCCCCCAACGGCATGATGCAGGTATGGAGCGGACTGATGCTGCGTGTAGATAACGAAGCTCAATTGGCTGCCGTGCTGGGACATGAGATCGGCCATTATCTGCAACGGCACACGTTAGACTCATTTCGTGATGCTAGATCACGCAGCGCCTTCGGCGTTTTCCTTGGCATGTTCGGTGTGGTAGGACTGGTCGGCCAGCTAGCCAATGTCGCCGGAAGTTTTGCCAATTCGCGCACCAATGAGCAGCAGGCCGATCGTATCGGCCTGACCCTGATGAGCAAAGCAGGCTACGATCCCGCGGAAGCCTCTAAAGTATGGGAAAACTTGCTGCTAGAGGCAAAGGCCAATCCCGCCGGCGATCCAACCAAAAGCAGCCCCATGTTTGCCACCCATCCACCGATGGAAGACCGCAAGGCAAACCTCGCACAACTGGCAGCTGCATTACCGCGCGGTGTTACGAATGAAAAAATCTGGCAGGAAAAAATGTCAGCATACCGGCATGAATGGCTTAATGAAGAAGTCAAACGGGGCCAGTTTGAAGAAAGCATTGCGCTGTTGAGTCGCCTGATGCTGCGCTCCCCCATGCAGCCGGACTTTGTATGCGCGCGCGCAGACGTATATCGCATGCGAGCATCCAATGCCGACCTGGATGCCGCGCTGGCAGATTATCACGCAGCTGTCGCGCTAGGCAAGGAGCCGCCAGAGACACATCGTGGCATGGGGATGATCTATCGCCAGCGCGAGCAATTGGCAGAAACCCGAAAAAGCTTTACACGCTATCTGGAACTAGCGCCGCAAGCGCCAGATTCGGCAATGATTAAAAATTATCTGGAGGAATTGGGAACATGAAACATGTAAAACAAATCGCCGTCATCGCACTATTGCTCATCTCGACTGGTTGCGTTTCCGTCACCAAGGTAAACTCTGGCGACAGGGCAATCGGCGACAGGCTGCAACTGCATCTGGATGGCGCATGGAACCAGATCAATGCGCCTGCCACTGTTGGTCCTAATTGCCAGACATGGACTATGGAAGGCCTGACAGTGGATCGGATACTGGTCTATTCTGGCCTAAAAAATGATGAACCCATCCACTATCAAGCAGCCAACTCCTCCAACAGCAAGGTGTTTAAATTTAATTCCAATATGCAGCCGGAACAGATAGTCGCATTGTACGAAGGCATGATGACGCGCGATGGCTCCACCTTCACATTAAAAAAACTGGAGCCTGCAATGTTCGGTGGCGTGAAAGGCTTTCATTTTGAATACAGCCTAATCCGCAAGTCTGACAATGTGGAAATATCAGGCATGGGCAGTGGCGCGGTCAGCAAAGGCGAATTATTTGCCATCGTATACCAGGCGCCGCAACTGGTTTTCTACCCGCGCCATCAAGCTAAAGTTGCTCAGATTATCGGAAGCGCAAAGCTGAAAGCCTAACAAGGTGATCAGCCTCCGCTAACGCGGCCAACCTTAGCCTTGCGACCGCTATGCTCCTTGGCTAACCCAGTAACGCCGTTGGTGCCGACCTTTTCAAATTCCCAGACCTGGAGCTCCAGGATCTGGGGCCATATTTTCTGCATTAATAAATTTCCGGCCAGAGAACTGCTTTTCTTATCTCAGCATTGCCACCTCTGATACCGGGCTTCCACCTCCGCTTATAGCGCTGATGGTGCTGATGACCCGCTGAGGAAAACCGCCAATTGAGCGTCGAAAGCGCGCCTGAAGGCGGGCCGCGCTTCACCCCGGGCGACGTAAGCGAGAAGGCTTGGATATGCATTGAGAATATCAGCCCCATTCAACCTGCGCAGCACCGTCACCATCAGAAGATCGCCAGCGCTGAACTCACCGTTGAGCCAGTCGGCATCTCCGAGACGAAGGGAAAGCTCGCCTAGTCGAACACGGACACGCTCCTTCAGCATAGGTAGACGCTCTTCGTACCAGCTCTTGTCGCCCTCCAGAATCATGGCCATGGACAGATCCCAGATCGGCGGCTCCACAGTGTCAAGCGCCGCATACATCCATGAAATCGCCTGCGCCCTGGCAACTGCATCGTCTGGCAAGAGGCCTGCATGGCACTGCGCGATGTGGAACACAATCGCCCCGGATTCGAACAGGACAAGATCACCTTCTTCATAAGTCGGAATCTGCCCGAAAGGATGAAGCGCCCTATGTGCGGGCTCCTTCATCTCACTGAACGAAAGGAGGCGAACGTGATAAGGCTGGTTGACTTCCTCAAGCGCCCACCGAACGCGCATGTCACGCGCCAGTCCCCTCCCGCGATCAGGCGAACGCTCAAATGCGGTAATGGTCGGGATCATGGGAATGTTTCGGTAATCGCATGACTCCACCCAATGTCACGCAATTGATGGCCAAGGCTCTCTTCATCGTGATTTCTCTTATTGGCTCAGTTTCTCGTTGCATAAGGGAAGACTTCTTCCCGCCTACCTCGGCAATCAGCCTTTGCCTTTTATGTAGGAACAGGCTGCCGCAGATGCACTCTACAGCCGCACTATCTTGCCACAAAATTAATGCCAAGTCTGTCAATCGGACGTGGAAATGCGCACAGGTATCCACCTGCCTGCCAAGGAAGCACTTGAACGGATGCTAAATAAGCGCCCTTCAAATTGATCTCATTTTTCTTTCAATTTTAATATTCGATATTTTCGATAATAGAAACGCAAATTTTCCGTTTTTCTTTCTTAATTATTACGTCCATACTGTGATTCATCAGCTCAGGGCGACAGTATCAAGAAGGGAAGCCGCAACCAGCTTTACCAGATTAAATATCGAAAATTCTGAAAATAAACTGATGAATATCACCAAAATTACTTTTATAACATTAAATTAAATTTAACTTTTCATTATTGGAGAACAGCATGGCAATCGCAAAAGCTCAACCAGGTAAAACTTTGCTCAACGGCAGCAACCACACTCTGATCATGATCGACCACCAGTCGCAAATGGCGTTTGCCACCAAATCGATAGATCCTGTCTTGCTGCGCAACAATGCGGCACTGGTTGCCAAGGCAGCGAAGGAGTTCAAGGTTTCCACCATACTGACTACCGTGGCAGAAAAATCTTTCTCGGGACCGATGTTTGATGAAATCAAATCGACGTTCCCGAACGAAACAGTAATCGACCGTACTACGATGAACACTTGGGAAGACAGCCGCATTGCCGACAGGGTCAACGCTATTGGCAAGGACAAGATCGTGCTCGCAGGATTGTGGACCTCGGTCTGCATCGTCGGCCCCGCATTGTCTGCTCTGGACCAGGGCTTCGAGGTGTATGTCATTGCAGACGCCAGCGGCGACGTATCGGATGAAGCCCATCAGCGCGCGATGGAGCGCATGATACAGGCAGGTGCCCGGCCGATGACCTCGTTACAATATTTACTGGAACTTCAGCGCGACTGGGCACGCGGCGAAACCTATAATGAAACCGTCGCAACAGCCATCACCAATGGCGGCGGATACGGCCTGGGCCTGATCTATGCAAAAGCAATGTTCAACGCGAGTGAAGGCCACTGATTTTTCAGTACGTCAATAGATTCATAAGCAGACTCACAAGCAGCCTCATCCAATAGCCTTACCGAATACACCCGCCGCCTCGCCGGCGGGTGAAACCCCAGTCCAATATTCATTGACCAGCATACCCGCATTGCTGATCAATGAATCCCGGAACGACTATATAACATCAGAATCAGGGAGCCCGGCATGTCAGCAGACACCATACTTTTCAACGGCAAATTTCACACCGTCAACCGCGAGCAGCCTCTGGCTGGCGCAGTCGCCATCAAGGACGGCAAGTTCCTGGCGGTTGGCGACATGGAAGAAATGCAGCAGCACCAGGCTTCGTCCACAAAAATGATAGACCTGCAGGGCCGCACCGCAATTCCCGGCCTGAACGATTCCCACATCCACCTGATCCGAGGCGGCCTGAACTACAACCTGGAATTGCGCTGGGAAGGAGTTCCATCGCTGGCGGACGCACTGCGCATGCTCAAGGAACAGGCGCTGCGCACGCCGCATCCGCAATGGGTGCGCGTGGTCGGCGGCTGGACCGAATTCCAGTTCGCCGAAAAGCGCATGCCTACGCTGGACGAAATCAATGCAGCGGCGCCTGATACGCCGGTATTCATCCTGCACCTGTACGACCGCGCGCTGCTGAACCGCGCCGCCTTAAAGGCGGTCGGCTATGGAAAAGATACACCGAATCCACCCGGCGGCGAAATCCAGCGAGATGCCTCCGGCAACCCTACCGGCATGCTGATTGCGCGCCCGAACGCAATGATCCTGTACGCGACCCTGGCCAAGGGACCGAAGCTGCCGCTGGACCAGCAGGTCAATTCCACCCGCCAGTTCATGCGAGAACTGAACCGGTTGGGCCTGACCAGTGCGATCGATGCCGGCGGTGGCTTTCAGAATTATCCGGAGGACTACGAAATCATTGACCAGCTGGCCAAGGAACAGCAGTTGACAGTACGGATAGCCTACAACCTGTTCACGCAAAGAAAAGGCCAGGAATTGGAAGATTTCCAGGAATGGACACAGATGGTAAAACCGGGCGACGGCAGCGATTTTTACCGGCACAACGGCGCCGGCGAAATGCTGGTATTTTCAGCGGCGGACTTTGAGGATTTCCTGGAACCGCGCCCCGACCTCGCGGCAGGCATGGAAGATGAACTGGAGAAGGTGGTGCGGCATCTGGTCAGTCAGCGCTGGCCGTTCCGCCTGCATGCGACCTATGACGAATCCATCAGCCGCATGCTGGACGTGTTTGAAAAGGTCAACCGGGATATTCCTTTCGACGGCCTGCATTGGCTGTTCGACCATGCGGAAACCATCTCGCCGCGCAATATAGAACGGGTACGCGAGCTGGGCGGAGGCATTGCGATCCAGCACAGGATGGCCTTCCAGGGAGAATATTTTGTCGAACGCTATGGCACGGAAGCCGCCAAGCTGACGCCGCCGATCGCGCGCATGCTGGATGCGGGCATCCCTGTCGGCGCCGGCACCGACGCAACACGCGTCGCCAGCTACAACCCGTGGACGGCGCTGTACTGGCTGGTGTCCGGCCGCACGGTCGGCGGCATGCGCCTGTACGACAACCCGGCACGGCTGTCACGCGACACCGCCTTGGCCTTGTGGACCACAGGCAGCAGCTGGTTTTCGAATGAGCAGGGCAAGAAGGGGCAGATCAAGACCGGCCAGCTGGCCGACCTGGCAGTCCTGTCGGCGGATTTTTTCAGTGTGGATGAGGACAGCATCAAGTCCATCGAATCGGTCCTGACCGTGGTGGATGGCCGTATCGTGTACGGCGCGGCAGAATTCACGCCGCTGTCGCCGCCTGCCATTCCAGTGCTGCCGGACTGGTCACCGGTAACCCAGGTACCGGGACACTACCGTGCAGCGGCCAAAGGCCAGCAACAGCAGAAGGCCTTGCTGCCACATCAGTGCATAGGCTCTTGCGGCGTGCATGGCCACTCGCATGACAGGGCACGCAAGTCGTCAGTGCCAGTGTCGGATTTCTCCGGCTTCTGGGGCACGCTGGGCTGCAGCTGCTTCGCGTTCTGACCATTCCGAGTAAGGAGATTCATCATGTCGTATTCAAAAATTCTGCTCGGCCTGGTCCTGTCCTTCGTTACCGGCGTGGGCTGCCAGCTGCTGCACATACCTGTGCCGTCGCCGCCGGTGCTGACCGGCGCCTTCCTCGTATTCATGATGAGCGTCGGCTACTGGCTGGTAGACCGTTTCCTGGTGTCGCGCGCTGCCAAGAACAAGCAATTTTGCGGCGGCCATGCGATAGAGAAAGAAAGGAAATAAACATGGATATCCTGATAGGCGCCGGCCTTGGCCTGGCAATAGGCGCGGTATGCCGCTGGTTGGACATCCCCTCGCCCGCCCCGCCTACGCCGATAGGCGCGTTGCTGGTAGTGGCAATGACGGCCGGTTTTGTCATTGCCGGAAAATTCGCATAACTCGGATAATACAGATAGCACAGATAACACAGACAAGGACTCGCATCATGCATACTTCCATCAAGACACGGAACTCCGTTCCGCTGCCCTCGCCCGATCTGGGCCTGCTGTACCTGCGCCTGACCGGTGCCGCGCTGCTGCTGTATGTACACGGCATTCCCAAGCTGCTTCATTACAGCACCGAACTGCAGCATATTGAAGACCCGTTCCATCTCGGCGCCAGCTTTTCCCTGTGGTTTGCGCTGTTTGCCGAAGTGCTTTGCCCAGTGCTGATCGCCATCGGCCTGCTGACCCGGCTGGCTGCATTGCCGGTAATCGCGCTGCTGCTGGTGGCCATGCTGTTTGTCCATCCGGACTGGAGCATTGCCGACGGCCAGTTCGGCTGGCTGCTGCTGATCGTGTTCGGCGCAATTGCGCTTGCAGGACCGGGCCGCTATTCAATGGATGCAAAACGCGGCCAGCGAGGCCTTTCATGAGCCAGAACAGGGCATTGGGCATAGGCCTGGGATTCACTGCCGGCTATGTCGATACGGTAGGTTTTGTTGCGCTGTTTGGCTTGTTTACTGCTCATGTAACCGGTAACTTCGTGCTGATCGGTAGCGAGCTGGCACGCCCGTCCCACGGCGTGCTGATCAAATTCCTGGCTTTTCCTGCATTTGTGGGCGCAGTAGCGCTAACACGCATGATCGTGATCTGGCTGGAACGCAGCGGCAAAGCGCCTTTGCGCACCTTGTTTGCGGTACAGGTCAGCTTCCTCACGGCTTTCATGTTGCTGGGCTATTTTGCGCTGCCCATCCAGGATACGGAGGCCCTCATCGTGCTTCTGGCAGGCATGTCGGGTGCGGCGGCAATGGGGGTGCAGAATGCCGCCAGCCGGCTTGCGCTAAGCGATATCGCGCCCACGACGGTCATGACAGGCAACGTGACGCAACTGGTGATCGACCTCGTCGATATCCTGCGCGGCAGCGCCGATACCGCTGTGCGCGGCAGGATCACGAAGTTTTTATGGCCCATTGTGGCGTTTGGCGTGGGCGCCATCGGCGGCGCGTTTGCCTATGTGCATTTGCAATTCTGGGCACTGCTGCTGCCGATCGTGATCCTCGGCTGGTTTGCCGTGAGCGAATAATATGCTCAGGAAATCGTAGCCTCAACACCGCGGTGAAACCATTTTTTAGACTAGCCCCGGTGTTTGCCCTAAAATGGCGGCATGAAACATCTAGAACTATTGCTGCCGTTTGCCATCCCGCCCCTCCCTTTGGCCCAGGATCTGGCCAGGGAACTGAAAGTTCCAGCCTTATCGTTGCTGATATCGAGGGCCAAGACGCTCCATACCCGCCAGTTCGAGGAATTTTCCCGGCTTTTGCCGCACGAAGCCCTGTTGTCTGGTGGCGTCACGGACACCGCTGCCAGACAGGACTTTTCTGCCTCCAGCCCCGCCGACACGCGCGACAAGATGCAGGCGCTGGGCCTGACACCGGCTGAAGGCCACTGGTTTACGCTCAGCCCCATGCATATCCACATCGCCAGGGACCACCTGGTGCTCACAGACCAGCGCCGGCTGGGCATCAGCGAAGCCGAGGCACGCGCACTGTTTGCGTCCGCCCACACCATCTGCGAAGAACTCGGCAAGACGCTGCTGTACGGCGACGCCCACACCTGGTTCCTGCGCGCCGATGACTGGGCCGGCATGCAAACCGCCACCCCGGACGCGGCCTGCGGCCACAATATCGATATCTGGATGGCCAAAGGCGGCAATGAACTGCAATGGCGCAAGCTGCAAAATGAAATCCAGATGCAGTGGTTCACTGACAAAGTCAACAACGAACGCGAGATGCAGGGCCTGAAACCTGTCAATTCGGTCTGGCTATGGGGCGGCAGTTCGCAGGTGTCGCAGCAAAAAAATCCTTACGCCGCCAACGCACAGGCAGATGCGGCCATTGCGGCAGGCAGCGGCCGCATCTTGCTCGATGCGCTGCTGGAGCCTGCATTGAATGAAGACTGGGGCGCGTGGCTGGACGCCATGCATGCATTGGAAGCGGCCTGGTATGCACCTGTTGCAACTGCCCTGCAAAATGGCAATCTGGACCGGCTGACGCTGAGCGCCACCGATGCAGCAACGCTGGCGGACTTCACCACAACGCCCTGGTCACTGCGCAAATTCTGGATCAAACCTTCATTCACACCGCTTATTTCCCTGGCCCGACCATGACACGCATCACCACCCGCAGCTATTCGCTGCGCGATTCCGAAATGCTGCGCCAAAGCGGCGTACACCCTGTGCTCGCCAGGCTGTATGCGGCGCGCGGCACCAGGGAAACGGCAGAACTGCTAACCGAGCTGAATGCGCTGATCGCGCCGGCGAGCCTACTGCATATCGACAAGGCCGCCGTCTTCCTGGCGGACGCCATTGCACAGAACAAACGTATGGTTATCGTCGCCGATTATGACTGCGATGGCGCGACCGCCTGCGCAGTGGGCCTGCGCGGCTTGCGCATGCTGGGCGCGCAGGTTGACTACATCGTGCCCAACCGTTTTGAATACGGCTACGGGCTGACGCCGGAAATCGTCGCACTGACCGTCAGGGAAAAATCGCCCGACATCATCGTCACCGTCGATAACGGCATTGCCAGCATAGATGGCGTGGCCGCGGCCAACGCGCTGGGCATAGAAGTGGTCGTCACCGACCATCACCTGCCGGCAGACACCCTGCCGGACGCATGCGTCATCGTCAATCCCAACCAGCCGGATTGCGGCTTCCCCAGCAAGAACCTGGCCGGTGTCGGCGTGATGTTCTACGTGCTGCTGGCGCTGCGCGCGGAGATGCGCAAACGCGGCATCTTCGACACGCAGAACCAGCCCAAGCTGGATACGCTGCTGGACCTGGTGGCGCTGGGCACGGTAGCTGACGTCGTCAGGCTGGATGCGAATAACCGCATCCTGGTGGCGCAAGGCATCAAGCGCATGCGCGCGGGCCGCATGCATGCCGGCATCGCGGCATTGTTCCGCGCAGCGGGCCGCGAGGCGCGCACTGCCAGCCCCTTCGACCTCGGATTTGCATTGGGCCCACGGCTGAATGCAGCGGGCCGCCTGGCCGACATGGCGCTGGGCATAGAATGCCTGACCACCGACGACGAGGGCCGCGCCTGGGATATCGCGCAACAGCTGGACGCCATCAACCGAGACCGGCGCGAGATAGAAGCCGAAATGCAGGATACCGCGCTGGCGCTGCTGGACAATTTCAAACCCCAGGACAGCTGCACCATCACCGTGTTCGACGAAGGCTGGCACCAGGGCGTCATCGGCATTGTCGCGTCCCGCCTGAAAGACAAGTTCTACCGGCCCACCATCACCTTTGCACCCGGCGGCGAAGGGCTGATCAAGGGATCCGGCCGCTCCATTCCCGGTTTCCACCTGCGCGACGCGCTGGACCTGGTTTCCAAACATGCGCCCACGCTGATCCAGAAATTCGGCGGCCACGCAATGGCGGCCGGCCTGACCATACGCGCGGACGACCTGCCGGCCTTCCAGGCGGCGTTTGAAGCGGTCGGCCAAAGCTGGCTACAGCAGCACCAGCTGGAAAGAGTGGTAGAAACCGACGGCCCGCTGGAAGATGCCTACTACACCACCGACTTCATCAGTGTGCTGGACAGCCAGGTCTGGGGCCAGGGATTTGCGCCACCGGTCTTCTGCGATGAATTCAGGCTGATTTCCCAGCGTATCCTGAAAGAGCGCCACCTGAAGCTGCTGCTGGAAAGGAACGGCCAGCGCTACGACGCAATCTGGTTCGGCCATACCGACACCCTGGCCGACAAGGTCAAAGTCGCGTTCAGGCTGGACGCGAATGAGTACAATGGTGTGACGCGAGTGCAATTGATGGTGGAACACGTGGAATAAAGCGTCTTTGCAAGCCGCAGCTGAAACCCCGCATCTGGATGCAGATGCTTTGGCTCACAGACACAATCACATCGTCGGTGAGCGTATCGCGATTACCACAGCGCAATCACAAGGTCATCACCGCGTCATCATCACGACGAGATATTTTTTCAGTGGCTGACGCTATCGGCGTCGGCTACTTGCATGCCGGCTCGCCAGTCTGAGCCGGCTTTGCGACAAATCCTTTAGTGCCTAGGCAGAGCGCTATCGAAGCCTCGCCGAAATTTCTTGTTAGCGCACACGTCTTAGCCTCTACAGGGCTAGCCACAAGCCTTCGGCGTCGCGCTGTGTTTTCCCCTTGAGCTAGCCCTGCACTTCTGTTCAGACGGTGCATTCATGACGGCAACCCTATCAAAACTATTGGTCCTCGCGAGCATCGCTAAACATTTGCACGCAAGTAATAAGCGTGTAACAAGTGCTCTATAAGATGCGCTTGCCCTAGCCACTTCAATTAGCCCAAGGCCGTGCGGCACCTCTTGCGTATTCTCTACGTATTCTTACGTATGTCTCACGTGCGTCCGGGGAATCCCCGGTTTTTTTAGCAGAACACTAGATTACTGACTATCATTATAAAGACCTGCCTCATGACATTCCAACGTACCCACATTGCAAGCGCTGTCGCGCTGCTCGCCGCATCAGCCAGCGCCTACATGCCAGCTTATGCACAAACCAGCACCGGCTCCAATGCCCCAGCTTCCCAGACCGCAGCCGCAGCGCCGGAAAGCGCAACCGAAAACGTGATCGTCACCGGCACGCACCGATCCAACCGCACGCAGTTCGATACCATGGCGCCGGTCGACGTATTCACCCGCGATGACATTGCCTCGGTTGAATCGAACGATCTCAATAGCGTGTTGGCGCAGCTGGTGCCCTCTTTCGTCGTGCAGCGCCTGCCGCTGGCGGACGGCCAGGTGTTCGTTCGCCCTGCCACGCTGCGTGGCCTGTCGCCGGACCAGACTCTGGTACTCGTGAACGGCAAGCGCTTCCACCGCAGCGCCCTGCTCGGCGCACGTGGCGCCCAGGCCGCCGATCTTGCGCAAATTCCGGTCAGCGCAATTAAACGCATCGAAGTGCTGCGCGACGGCGCGTCCGCACAGTACGGCTCGGATGCTATTGCAGGCGTCATCAACATCATCCTCGACGACAGCATCGACACCGACGTGTCGCTGCACGCGTCGCGCTATACCGCCGGTGACGGCTTAGCCAAAGAATTCAACGGCAAGACCGGCTTTACCTTTGGCGAGACCGGCCGTGTCACGCTTTTCACCGAACTGAGCAAATCGGATCCGACCTCACGCACGCGGCAACGACCCGACGCCATCGCCTTCCAAGCCGCCCACCCCGACCTGAATGTACCGAACCCGGTGCAGCGCTGGGGCCAGCCTGATCTGGAAAACAAACGCATCGGCTACAACGCCACCGTCGATCTGTCCGACACCACCACCCTATACAGCTACTTGATGTATGGCGACAGTGACGGCACTTCCGATTTCAACTGGCGCAATCCCGACACCACTCCTGGCTCCTACAAGGTCACCACCCTATTCCCGGGCTGGAATCTGCGCTCGCTCTATCCAACGGGCTACAGCCCGCAATATTCGAACAAACAGACCGACCTGCAACTGGTAGCCGGCCTGCGCGGCCGTTTCGTCGACAGCCTGGCTTGGGATGTCAGCGGTTCGTTCGGCCGTAACCGTATAGACTACCATCTGGGCAATTCGATCAATGCCTCGCTGGGACCGACCAGCCCGACATCGTTCTACCTGGGCCAGCTGTCGCAAGAAGAAAAAATTCTCAATGCAAGTTTTAACTATGAGATGCCCGTGGCCGGCTTGTCGCAGCCGGTGAACGTGGCCTTCGGCACAGAACTTCGCAAGGAAACCTACGGGGTCAACGCCGGGGATCCTGCATCTTATGCAGTGGGGCCGGGCGCAGCACTGGGGCTCGACGCCAATTCCAATGGGTCGCCAGGCTTTAGCGATCGCCAGGCCGGCAACTGGTCCGAGAACAGCTATGCCGCCTTCCTCGACGTTGAAGTGCCATTTACCGAACGCTTCAGCGTGGGCGGTGCAGCCCGCTACGAACATTTTTCCGAGTTCGGCGATACTGTCAACGGCAAGCTGTCTGCGCGTTACGCGATAACGCCGGACTTCGCGCTGCGCGGCTCCTACTCTACCGGTTTCCGCGCACCGACACCAGGCCAGCTCAACACAAGCAGCACTACCCAGGGCCTGGATACCACCACGCTGCAACTGTTCACCAGTGGCCGCCTTTCCGTCAACGATCCGCTTGCGGTCCAGCTCGGCGCCAAGGCACTGAAACCGGAAAAATCGAAAAACCTGTCCGTGGGTCTGACCTGGAAAAGCAGTGATGGCTTCTCCGGCTCGGTAGACGTGTATGACATCAAGGTAAGCGACCGCTTCAGCACCTCGGCTTCGTTTGCCATACCGGCTGGCGTTCCCAATCCGCTGCACTACACGTCAATCAACTATTTCACCAATGATTTCGACACGACCACCAAGGGCGTCGACATCGTCAGCAACTATCTGCGTAACATTGGTGGCGGCCGCCTCAATTTGACAGCCGCATACAACTACAACATCACCAGGGTCGACAATGGCAATTCCAGCGTAGTGACCAACTCGGCCCAGCGCATCGTGTTCGAGCAGATGCTGCCGCGTAATAAGGCCACCTTCAGCAGCACTTATGACATAGCTCAGTGGAGTGCTCTGGCGCGCGTGCGTTATTACGGCGCATGGACCGACAGTAGCGGTAACGCCACCGGCGACATCTTCCAGCGTTTCGGCGCGATGCGCTTCCTTGATCTGGCCGCCAGCTACAAGATCAGCAAAACGCAATCGCTAAAAGTGGGCGTTGACAATGTGCTCAACAAGTATCCGGACGAAGCCACATTCCAGGCCAGCCGCGGCCTGATCTACTCGCGCAACGCACCCTACGACACCGACGGACGCAACTTGTATGTCGAATATCGGATGAAATTTTAATGGATGATCACACGAGCAAGGCCCGGCGCGCGTGGTTGCGCGCCGGTGTACTGCTGCCGCTGGCGCAGGTCGCGCTGGCGGCAACGCCTTCAGAAGCAGCCATAACATCCGGCTTATCCAGCGCGCCCGTGCCGGTATCTGCGGCCATGCCGGCGCCGCCGGCCGGCGTGAGTCCCGAGGCGCTAGCGCAGAATCGGCAATATTGGGCCAGCGTGGCAGCCCAGTACGACATGGACGACCGGGTGGTGTTGCTGGACAACGGTTTTTGGGGTTCGATGGCGCGCCCGGTGCTGGAGGCTTACCAGGACCATACCGCCAAGGTCAACCGCGGCAATTCCTGGTATGCCCGCACCGATTTTCCCGGCGACTACAAAGCGGCGCTTCAGCGCACGGCTGCGGCGCTAGGGGTGTCACCCGATGAAATCGTTTTCACACGCGGCGCCACCGAAGCACTACAGGCGCTGATCAGTGGCTACCGCCATCTGGGCAGTGGCGATACGGTGCTTTACGCTGACGTTGACTACGATAGCATGATAGACGCCATGCGCTGGTTGAAGCAGCGCCGCGGCGTTGACGTGGCCACCATCAACCTGCCGGAGCCGGCTACGCATGAATCGGTGATTGCCTGCTACGCTAAGGCGCTCGACCAGCACCCGCGCCTCAAATTACTGTTACTGACCCATGTTAACCACCGCAACGGCATGGTCTTGCCAGTAGCGCAGATCGCCAGCATGGCACGTGCACGCGGTGTCGACGTCATCGTCGACACCGCGCATGGTTTTGGCCAGCTGGATATGCGCATCCCTGATCTGCAGGCCGACTTTGTTGGCATCAACCTGCACAAATGGATAGGTGCGCCGGTCGGCGTAGGTGCGGTGTACATCAAGCGCGGCCGGGTCCAGGATATCGATCCCTACATGGGCCAGCCAGAAAGCAACAGCATCTACCCGCGCGTGCACACAGGCACGGCCAACTTCGCCGCCTTCATGACCCTGCCGCTGGCGCTGGAACTGCATGGCCAGGTTGGCGTAGCCAACAAGCAAGCCCGATTGCGGCTGCTGCGTAACCGCTGGGTCGAGCCGGCGCGCAAGATCGCCGGTATCGAGATACTCGCTTCCTCAGACCCGCAACTCACCAGCGCCATTGCGTCGTTCCGCCTGAAAGGGCGTACATCGCTGGCTGAAAATATCGCGCTATCGAAGCGTCTGCTAGAAGAACATGGCATTTTCACCGTATACCGCGACGGTTTGGCTTCAGGATCCTGCGTGCGCGTGACGCCATCGGTTTTCACGCCGGAAAGCGACATGGATAAGCTGGTCGTAGCGCTACATAAGATTGCTGCCTCTGCGTAGTCACTGCTTTATCAATGCCCCAGGGTGCGTCTACACAAAAACGGTTCTCGGACAATGATGTGAACCTGCAAGATCGTGTCTTTACGGTCTTGCAGGTTGTACTAATCCGGATTATTTGACTTGCGTTACCGTCAGACCCTGTTTGCGCAGCAGGTCCACCACGCTGCCGTCGCCGACGAGGTGGCCTGCGCCGATAACGACAAAAACTTTGCGGCCGTCGCGGAACAGCCTGCCGATTTTATTTGCCATCTCCGGGTTGCGGTCGTCTATCAACAGTTTCATGACCCTGGCGGAGCCTGGGTCCTTGCCTGCCTCTTTGGACAGTTGCTCAGCCAGGCCTTTTTCATCGCCGGCTTTCCATGCCTTGGCAAGATCCCTGACGTAGGCGACTGCCTCGCCATTGTCAAAACCGTCCAGCACATCGGCCAGCATGGCCTCTCCATCCTGGTCGCTCAAACCTCCCAGTACGGCCGCTTGAAATTCGATTGACTCCAGTTCCACCAGGCTTTTCTTGTCGGCCTTGGCGCGCGCCAAAAAATGCAGGTCTATACCCGCATCGGGATTGAAACCCAGGTCGGCATACAAACCTACGGCCATCACCACCGACAGCATTGCAGGCTTGAGCGACTTCATTTGCTCCAGCGAAGGCCCCAGCCTGGCCGATAATTTTTGCCAGGTCGCGGGGGCAACGTGCTTTTGCAGGCTGTCTTCCGCTTTATACGTCAGATAGGGAACCATCCTGGCGGCGACATCGCTCGCACTGGGGTCCACTTCCACCGCCAGCGTGTCGGCCTGCAGGTAGGCGCGCTCCACATAGGCGGGCAAAGGGTAGAAATCCGGCCTGGCGACATGGATGGAGCCCAGCAAGAACACCGAATTCTTATCCCCCTTCACTTCCCATAGCAGCGGCTGCGAGGCCGAGGCAAGGCCGCCGGCATCGGTTTTCAGAGCCTGGGCTTGTGCGCCCGCCACTGCTGCCAGAAAAGCCGCCAGCAGGAATTGCGCAGCAAAGCGGAACAGAATTTGGGGGGTGATCTTCATTATTTGCTGAATCCGAAGTAAGCCGAAGGAAAAGCCCAGCAAGTGCCTGGGAACCGCCAGCTTAGCGCATCGTATTGCGGGAGTAAAACCGTGCGCCTGCACGCAGCACTGGTCGAAGCGCCCGGCAACGCCGTAAGCTGGCACCGGGAACCCAGGTCGCACGGCCTCCGGAATCCTGTGCATTTATAACAAAAATATCTGCAACCCTATGATTATTCTAAGAAAAATAACCCTGCTCGCCAGCGGGATGATGCGTTTTCCGGTACAATGCGGGCCATGAATATCGCGCCAAAAAATATCTTTTCCTACCCCCGCCATCGGGCATTGAGCAAATCGCCTGCCCCTTTCCTGCCCATGTCCCGCGCCGAGATGGATGTGCTGGGTTGGGATAGCTGTGACGTGATCCTGATCACCGGGGACGCTTATATCGACCATCCCAGTTTCGGTATGGCGCTGGTGGGCCGTCTGCTGGAACATCAAGGCTTCCGCGTCGGCATCATCAGCCAGCCGGACTGGCACTCGGCAGAAGCGTTCCGCGCACTGGGCAGGCCGAACCTGTATTTCGGCGTCACAGCGGGCAATATGGATTCGATGGTGAATCGCTATACGTCGGACCGCAAGATACGCTCCGAAGATGCGTACACGCCGCATGGCGACCCCAACAAGCGCCCCGACCGCGCGCTGGTGGTATATGCACAAAGGGCACGCGAAGCGTATCCGGATGCCAACGTCGTCATCGGCAGCATAGAAGCCAGCCTGCGCCGCATTGCGCATTACGACTACTGGTCGGACAAGGTAAGACGCTCCGTGCTGCCGGACTCCAAGGCTGACATCCTGCTGTTCGGCAATGCAGAACGCGCGCTGGTGGACCTGACGCACAGGCTGGCTGCGGGCGAAGCCATCAAGGATATCCGCGACCTGCGCGGCACCGCTTTCATGACCCCTGCCGGCTGGCTGCCGTCGGAAGAATGGAGTGTGACCAATTCCGTCAAGCTGGATACGCCGGGCAAGGTGGAAGCGCATACCGATCCTTACGCGATGATTCCGGAAAAAGAAGCCAAGTGCTCTACGGATGCACCGGATGCAGCCGACACGGCAAGCACCGCTGGCATTCCAGGCACCATAGACGCCAGCAACCCGGATGCCGCCGCAACGGTTGCCAATGTTGTCAAACAGCAGGCCATCCGCATCATGAGCCGCGAAGAACGCCAGGCCATGCTGAAGGACAAGCACCTGAAGACGGTGATCCGCCTGCCTTCGTATGAAGAAATCAAGGACGATCCGATCATGTATGCGCATGCATCGCGGGTGTTCCACCTGGAAGCCAATCCGGGTAATGCCAAGGCCTTGGTGCAGGCGCATGGCGAACGCGACGTGTGGCTGAACCCGCCGCCGCTGCCGCTCGCCATGGACGAGATGGATGGCGTGTACGACCGCGCCTATGCGCGCGCGCCGCACCCGAGCTACGGCAAGGCTCGCATCCCGGCGTGGGAAATGATCCGCTTCTCGGTCAACATCATGCGCGGCTGCTTCGGCGGCTGCACTTTCTGCTCCATCACCGAGCATGAAGGCCGCATCATCCAGAGCCGTTCCGAACCATCGATCCTGAAAGAAATCGAAGAAATCCGCGATAAGGTCAAAGGCTTTACCGGCACCATTTCCGACCTAGGCGGCCCGACCGCGAATATGTACCGGCTGGCCTGCAAGGACAAAAAGATAGAAGAATCCTGCCGCCGCCTGTCCTGCGTCTACCCGAGCATCTGCTCCAACCTGGGTACCGACCACAGCAAGCTGATCTCGCTGTACCGCAAGGCAAGGGCCATCCCCGGTGTGAAGAAGATACTGGTCAGCTCCGGCCTGCGCTACGACCTGGCCGTGCGCTCGCCTGAATACGTGAAGGAACTGGTCACCCACCATGTGGGCGGCTTGCTGAAGATCGCGCCGGAACATACCGAAACCGGACCTTTGTCGAAAATGATGAAGCCGGGCATGGGCGCCTACGACGAGTTCAAGGCGATGTTCCACAAATATTCAAAGGAAGCAGGCAAGGAACAATACCTGATCCCCTACTTCATCGCCGCCCATCCCGGCACGACCGATGAAGACATGCTGAACCTGGCGCTGTGGCTGAAGAAATACGATTTCAAGCTGGACCAGGTGCAGACCTTCATGCCGACGCCGATGGCGCTGGCAACGACGATGTACCATACCCGCAAGAACCCACTGAAAAAAATCTCGGCGGATTCCGAAGTGGTGGAAACCGTGCGCGCCGGCAAAGTGCGCAAGCTGCACAAGGCTTTCCTGCGTTACCACGCACCGGAAAACTGGGAAATCATTCACGATGCGCTGGTCCGCATGGGCCGCCGCGATCTGATAGGCAGCAGTGAAAGGCACCTGATCCCTTCGCGCCAGCCTGCGATTCCCGTGCCTTCCACGGCAACCGGCATCGTCAACGGTAAGCGTATCGCCGCGCCGAAGATGAATACCTTCGGCAAAAAACCGGCGCCAAGGACAGGCGCAAGCGCTATCGCCGCCGCGCCGCGCATCACATCGCTGTCATACAACACCGCAAAGCCGAAACCTGCACCCGTTAAATCGGGCCGCAAATAAGAATTTGCTGATTTGCAACGAAAGGCTGCTCACAGGAAACTTGAGCAGCCTTTTTTAACCCCTCACAAGTCCACGCGGGCTTGCCGATGTACAATTTGCTGAAACCGCTTACCTCGCTATCCAGTCTTTGCACGACGTTTGAATCGCCATCCCACGCAGATCGGAGACATCATGAAGCACATGAAGACGGTATTGATCCTGGAACATACGGAAGAGGTTTTCGACAAGCTCACCTGCGACGTTTGCGGCGCCGAATCCAAATGGGATGAAAACTGGGGCAGCGAATCCCATGAAAAGATCATCACAACGGTCCAACTGGAAGAGGAAGAATCCTTTCCCGATGGCGGCCAGTCGCTGCAAACCCAGTACCATATTTGCCCGGGCTGCTTCAAGCAGCATCTCAGCAAGTGGTTTGAAAGCCATCGTAACAGCAAACCTACCGTGACCAGTTCGGTCTGGTAATGTGATGCCGACACGACCTCCAGGGCACAAATCGCTCTCTTTCGGCTGTGCATTTCTGTCAAGTTTGCGGCTGCCAGCCGTCCGCTAGGGTATAATTTAAGGTTTGATTGCAACCGAAAAGAATTATGGAAGCCGAACGCCTCAATAGCCTGTCCGCCCTGCTCTCCGACCTGACTGGTCGTGAAGCCGAACTTCGGAGGTATCTTTGACTTCGATGTAAAGTCAGAGAAACTGGAACAAGTCAACGCCGAGTTGGAAGACCCTACGGTCTGGAACGATCCCAAACGTGCCCAGGATCTGGGCAAGGAAAAAAAATCGCTGGAAGCGATCGTCTTTACGCTGACCAAGATCGACACCGATCTGGGCGACGCACGCGACTTGTTCGCGATGGCGCGCGAAGAGAATGACGAAGATACGCTGGAAGCCATAGAGCAGGATGCTGACGGGCTGAAAGGCCTGGTCGAAGGCATGGAATTCCGCCGCATGTTCAACAACCCCATGGATCCGAACAACTGCTTCATCGATATCCAGGCCGGCGCCGGCGGTACCGAAGCGCAGGATTGGGCATCCATGCTGCTGCGCCAGTATCTGCGCTATTGCGAGCGCAAGGGCTTCAAGGTGGAAATCCTGGAACAGTCCGACGGCGAGGTGGCAGGCATCAAGACAGCAACGCTGAAGGTCGAGGGCGAATACGCCTATGGCTTCCTGCGCACGGAAACCGGCGTACACCGCCTGGTGCGCAAGTCGCCGTTCGATTCCGCCAACGGTCGCCATACATCGTTCTCCAGCCTGTTCGTCTATCCGGAAGTGGATGAGTCTTTCGACATCGACATCAACCCCGCCGACGTGCGCGTGGATACCTACCGCGCTTCCGGCGCTGGTGGACAGCACATCAATAAAACCGATTCGGCGGTGCGCCTGACGCACGGCCCTTCCGGCATTGTCGTGCAGTGCCAGAACGACCGTAGCCAGCACCGCAACCGTGCCGAAGCCTGGGAAATGCTGAAAGCAAAACTGTTTGAACTGGAACTGCGCAAGCGCATGAGTGAAAAGCAGTCTCTGGAAGACACCAAGACCGACGTGGGCTGGGGTCACCAGATCCGTTCCTATGTGCTGGACCAGTCCCGCATCAAGGATTTGCGTACCGGCTTTGAAACAGGCAATACCAAGGCCGTGCTGGATGGCGACCTGGATGAGTTCATTGGCGCCTCGCTGAAGCAAGGCGTTTAATCGGACACAGCGTACATACGGTATAGATAGCCGGCGGGCGAGCATAGCCGCAGTTCACCCGCCGCAAGCAAACTACAGAAAAAGATAATTCCATGTCAGAACAAAACATTCCGCAAAACGATGCCGCAGAAGTGCCGCAAGATGAAAATTCCATCATTGCCGAGCGCCGCATCAAGCTGGACGCCATCCGCGCGCAAGGCGGCGTCGCCTTCCCGAATGATTTCCGCCCGCAGCACAAGGCAGCGGACCTGAAGGAACAATACGGCGAAAAGACCCGCGAAGAACTGGAAGAGATGAATATGCAGGTCGTGGTTGCAGGCCGCATGATGCTGAGGCGCGAAGCCGGCAAGAAGGCTGCTTTTGCCGTATTGCAGGATGCCTCCGGCAGCAAGGCCGACGGCCGCATCCAGTTTTATGTCACCACTGACAAAACCGGCGAAGCGGAAATGGAAGCCTTCCGCCGTTACGACCTGGGCGATATCCTGGGCCTGGAAGGCACCTTGTTCAAGACCAAGACCGATGAACTGACCGTCAAGGTCACCGGTCTGCGCCTGCTGACCAAATCGCTGCGCCCGCTGCCGGACAAGTTTCACGGCCTGTCCGACCAGGAAACCAAATACCGTCAGCGTTATGTTGACCTGATCATGAGCGAAGACACGCGCCGCACTTTCAAGGCGCGCACCGCGGCAATGACGTCGATCCGCAATTTCATGGCCAGCAACGACTTCATGGAAGTGGAGACGCCGATGCTGCACGTGATTCCCGGCGGCGCGGCAGCCAAGCCGTTCATCACGCACCACAATGCGCTGGACATGGAAATGTACCTGCGCATCGCGCCGGAACTGTACCTGAAGCGCCTGGTCGTCGGCGGCTTTGACCGCGTGTTTGAAGTCAATCGCAACTTCCGCAATGAAGGCGTATCGCCGCGCCACAATCCTGAATTCACGATGATGGAATTCTATGCGGCCTATGTTGAATACAAGTGGATCATGGACTTCACCGAACAGGTGATCCGCAAGGCAGCCGTTGATGCGCACGGCACAGCGGTGCTGACCTACCAGGGCAAGGAACTGGATCTGAGCAAGCCTTTCCGCCGTATGACGATTACCGGCGCCATCAACCAGTACGCTCCGCATTACTCCAATGAACAATTGCAGGATGCAGAGTTCATCAAGGCCGAACTGAAAAAATTCGGCGTGAAGCCGTTTGCAACAGCCGGTCTGGGTGCATTGCAACTCGCACTGTTTGAAGAAACCGCGGAAGCGCAATTGTGGGAACCGACCTTCATCATCGACTACCCGGTGGAAGTATCCCCGTTGGCGCGCGCGTCTGATACTGTGGCTGGTATTACCGAGCGTTTTGAACTGTTCATGACAGGCCGCGAAATTGCCAACGGCTTCTCGGAATTGAACGACGCGGAAGACCAGGCAGCCCGCTTCCAGGCTCAGGTAGCCGCGAAGGATGCCGGCGACGAAGAAGCGATGTACTACGACGCCGACTTCATCCGTGCGCTGGAATACGGCATGCCTCCGACCGGCGGTTGCGGTATCGGTATAGACAGGCTGATGATGCTGATCACCGATTCACCCAACATCCGCGACGTGATCCTGTTCCCTCATCTGCGCCGCGAAGAATAAACGCTTTCGTGTAGCAGAATACTCGTTATACGAAGGGGCTGCGATGCAGCCCTTTTTGTTTGCTTGCAGCATCATCCTGCAATATTAAAAAATTAATTTTGCTGCACTGCCGTATTTATGCCATTATTACTAAATTACTACGTCTTTTCGTTCGACTGACCACGCATGGCATGGAGGATGTATGGCTACTACCGGAACCGTATCCCAAAAATCGCCGCCGGACGCGGCACCATCAAGCGTGTTTAATCCGTTCTACCCCATGTCTTTTTTTGCGCCGCTGATCTCGGCCCTGAACCAGCCCATCCTGCCGCTGAGTATCAGCACCGTGTATAACGTGACCGATCAAAACTCCAGCTCGCCGGACACGGAACGAAAAATCCTGGCCAAGGACAGCTACGGGCGCCAGCTGGGCAAACTGATGGATGCCGTTGCTATCCTGATCGAGCAGGAAAAGAAGACCAAAAAATCCCTGCGGCAAGCAGACATCGATAAATTGGACGCGTTGCTGGCACTGCGCAAGGAAATAGAACAGACCAAAGTGGATAGCGCTGCGTCGAGGCTGGATGCCATCAAAGCAGACCTGTTGAAACTGAAGAGCGAAGACCGGCCACGCTACGATAAATTCATGGCAGCCTTCCGCGAATAGCACAAAATATCGCTCCACCATTTCTCTGGTAAATTAGAATATTACCGTCCAGCATCGCCGCTCGCATCGGCTTTGCTCCATCATTCTAATTATTGAGAAAACATGACCTCTTCCCGCCGTCAGTTTGCCCAGACCCTGGCCGCCGCCGGTGCGCTCGCCTTGGGCGGCGCTTCCGCGCAAGCACACGCTGCCTCATCACCATCATCCCGTATTGCTCCCGTTTACCCCAGGCGACTGAAAGCCGGCGACACCATAGGCCTCGTCAGCCCGGCGGCAGCGACGTATGAAAGGGAGCCGGTGGACATCGCCATCGAGACCCTGCAGGCGCTGGGTTTCAAAGTAAAGCCAAGCCCCTATCTGCGCTCGCGCTACGGCCATTTTGGCGGCACCGACGCGCAAAGGGCAGATGCGATCAACAGCATGTTTGCCGACGACAGTGTGGACGGCATCCTGGCCATGACAGGCGGCTCCGGCTGTAACCGCATCGTCGATAAACTGGACTACGCGCTGATACGCAAACACCCGAAATTCTTTGGCGGCTACAGCGACCTGACTTCTCTCGTCAACGCGATACAGGTACAGACCGGGCTGGTGACCTTCCATTCGCCGATGGGCGCGTCGGAATGGAATGAGTTCAGTACCGCGCATTTCCGCTCAGTAGTCATGGATGCGGAAGCTGCTCTGCTGCGCAACCCGGATGGCGTCAAGGAACGCGGCGATAACCTGGTGCAGACGCAGGACAGGATACGCACGCTGCGCGGCGGCCGCGCGCGCGGCACGCTCGTCGGCGGCAACCTGGCCGTGCTGACATCGCTGGCGGGCTCTGCCTACTGGCCAGACTTCCGCGGCGCCATCCTGTTCATTGAAGAGGTCAACGAATACATCTACCGCGTAGACCGCATGCTGTCGCAACTGCGCCTCGCAGGAGCACTGCAACAGGTGCGCGGCGTGGTGCTGGGTAAATTCACCAAATGCACACCGGGCGAAGGCTACGGCACGCTGACGCTGGATGAGGTGTTCGACGACTATTTCCTGCCGCTGAACATCCCTGTTTTCAGCGGTGCAATGATAGGCCATATCAAACGCAAATTTACCGTGCCCGTCGGCGGCGAAGTGGAAATCGATGCAGACGCCGGCAGCATACAGCTACTGCATCCGGCAGTGTTGTAGGCCGGACTGCCTTACCGCTCCGGCCCATGAAACACAATGCCGCCACGATCGTCATCTGCGTCTGTGTCACGTTGCTGATGCTGATGCTACGGGTGCATTTCGGACTGCCGCTGGCAGTCCTTGCCGCAGGCACATTCTGGGCCGCGCTTTTTCCACCGGGGCCGAACTCAGGCAGCAATCGCCTTTGCCAGCGCCAATCCGCTCAAG
This sequence comes from Undibacterium sp. TJN25, assembly GCF_049339885.1. Classification (NCBI taxonomy): domain Bacteria; kingdom Pseudomonadati; phylum Pseudomonadota; class Betaproteobacteria; order Burkholderiales; family Oxalobacteraceae; genus Undibacterium; species Undibacterium sp. TJN25. The sequence continues at coordinate 43,458 of NZ_JBMPPM010000001.1, forward strand.
AAGGCATTCTCTATCCTGCCGCTGCCTTCCAGGCCGACCGCAAACCAGTCGCCGCATACGCCCAGGCGTTGCTTGGCATTCCACATGCAGTCTTCCGCCAACGGCTCTACCGCCTGCGAATAGCGCCAGCGGTGCACGACCGCGTGGATAGGCTGGATATGTGAGCCGGTCGCCTCATGGAAAGCCTTGCTGAGTTTTTCTTTCACCCGCTCAGGATCGTCTTCCAGATGCTTCAGGCTCCATGCCGCAGTTGCATGGCAGACCCAGCGCTCGCCGGCCCGATGCGAGGGCTTGGCGGTGTCGCGCGCGATCCAGCCCAGGCGTGAATGGTTAACCCAGGCGCCGTCGTATTCCAGTTCCAGCGTGGACTGAAAACCCAGCATCAGCGTCCAGCATGGCGCCAGCCTGGCCTTCTGCGCCTGTTTGGCAAATGCCGGCGCCAGTTGCAGCAAAGGGATGGCCTGGTCGGCGGGCAGCGCCAGCACCACGGCATCGAAAGGTCCGGCGGTGGCGCTGACGGGAACGGTTTCCGCCTTGACGGACAGCAGCCACTGCTTACCCGCCTGCTCCATGCCTATCACCTGCTGTTCCAGCCGTACGTCCAGCCCGTGCGCCAGATGCTTGCCCAGCGAACTCATACCCGGCACGGGAACAAAGCGTTTAGTGCCGTTACCGGCCGCTTTGCTGACGCCGCCGTCCAGGCTGGCGAGCTTACCCTCCCACTGTGTTATCCAGCCGACCTTGCGCCAGTCGCCGCTCTCTTTCCTGAAGCGCTCGCTGGTGGCGGTAAAGTACTGCGCGCCATGGTCGAAGCCGCCCAGCTCGGTCTGGCGCGTGCTCATGCGCCCGCTGACACCGTGGCTTTTTTCATACACGGTGACGTGATGGCCTTGCGCCTGCAACTGGCGCGCACAAGTCAGGCCTGAGATACCTGCCCCTACAATGGCTATATGCATGATGATTTATCCTGGATGGGGTTGAAACAAAAAACCGCTCGGGCACTTGCGCGCCGCGAGCGGTTTTGTCGGAATCTGTCTGGCATCAGGTAGCTGAGCGGGCCAGGTTATTCTTCATTCTCTTCCACCGGCCAATCCCGGATATAGGCTTTCAGCATTTTGTTTTCAAAGCTCTGCGCTTCGAGCACTGCCCTGGCAACGTCATAGAACGAGATCACGCCAAGCAGCGTACGGGCATTCATGACCGGCAGATAGCGGGAATGTTTTTCCAGCATCATGCGGCGTACTTCATTGACTTCGGTGTCGGGCGTGACCGTCAGCGGGGCATCATCCATGTGCTTGCGCACCAAGCCGCTGCCCAGCGAGCCTTTATTCTGATGGATGGCCTTGATGACTTCACGGAAGGTCAGCATGCCGACCAGGTCGCCGTATTCCATCACTACCAGTGAGCCAATATCCTTTTCTTCCATCGCGTTGACGGCATCCACAATTGGGGTGTCCGGCGTTACAGTGAACAGGATGTTGCCCTTAACCTGGAGAATTTCAGAGACTTTCATGTTTCCTCCTCGCGTCGTCATTATATTTATAAGTATAGGTATTCATTGCAATGTATCCCAGGCACCTGAAAAAATCTAGCGCGGCATCCGGAACATGGTACTAGCGTATGCCTATGTGGCAGGCAATGCAACAATATTACACGTGTTTCGAAAAGTTTTCCTGGCAGCCCCTGTACGCCGTATCGTCAAACAGGCGCCGATAAATGGTAGCATTGGCGCACTGCAATTAGGAGAATAACATCATCATGAGCGGTCCACATTACCCAGGCTTCGACACCCTGTCACTGCACGCCGGCGCAGCACCCGATCCGGCAACCGGCGCGCGCGCCACGCCTATCTACCTGACCTCGTCATTCGTCTTCAAGGATTCCGACCATGCGGCGTCGCTGTTCAACATGGAGCGCTCCGGCCACGTCTATTCGCGCATCTCCAATCCCACCAATGCGGTGCTGGAAGAGCGCATCGCCGCGCTGGAAGGCGGCGTCGCCGGGATCGCGGTCGCCAGCGGCCAGGCTGCCATGCACCTGGGCCTGGCGACTATTGCCGGCGCAGGCTCCCACATAGTCGCATCGCGCGCGCTATACGGCGGCTCGCAAAACCTGCTGGCCTACACGATGAAACGTTTCGGAATAGAAACTACCTTTGTCGATCCGCGCGACCTGGACGCCTGGCGCCAGGCAATACGTCCCACGACCAAGGTCCTGTTTGGTGAAACCCTGGGTAATCCAGGGCTGGATGTGATGAATATTCCTGAAGTTGCTGCAATCGCACATGAACACTACCTGCCATTGATGCTGGATTCCACTTTTACCACACCTTACCTGTTACGACCCTTCGAACACGGCGCAGACCTGGTGTTCCATTCCGCGACGAAGTTCCTGTGTGGGCACGGCACTGCCATCGGCGGGCTGCTGGTAGACGGCGGCACATTCAACTGGCAGGAAGCCTACGACAAGACGGGCCGCTTCGCCGAACTGTGCGAGCCCTATGAAGGCTTCCACGGCATGGTGTTTTCCGAAGAGTCCACGGTGGCGCCCTTTTCGCTGCGCGCGCGCCGCGAAGGCTTGCGCGATTTCGGCGCGGTAATGAGCCCATACAATGCGTTTGCCGTGCTGCAAGGCATAGAAACCCTGGGCCTGCGCATGGACAGGCATGTGCAGAACACCCGCAAGGTGGTGGAGTTCCTGGTCGCGCATCCGGCAGTGGAATCGGTATCCTACCCGGAACTGGAATCCCATCCCGACTATGAACTGGCCAAAACCCTGCTGCCCAAGGGCTGCGGGGCAGTATTTTCATTCAGCATCAAGGGCAACCGTGCGGCCGGCCAGCGCTTTGTGGAATCACTCAATATTTTTTCCCACCTGGCCAACGTCGGCGATGCCAAGTCACTGGTCATCCACCCTGCTTCCACCACCCACTTCCGTGTGCCTGCCGAACAGCTGGCGGCATCCGGCATTACCGAAGGCACGATGCGGCTTTCGGTCGGCCTCGAAGATATAGACGATCTGCTGGAAGATCTGGCGCGTGGTCTCAAAGCCGCACAGAAAGGGGCCTGACATGCTATTGAATGTACAAGGGCATGAAGCCTATTGCTATACCGGCGGCAAAGTTTTTAACCCGGAGCAGCCGACCGTCGTCTTCATCCACGGTGCGCAAAACGACCATTCTGTATGGATACTGCAAACCCGCTATTTTACGCACCACGGCTTCAACGTGCTGGCGGTGGACCTGCCGGGCCACGGCCGCAGCAAGGGGGAAGCGCTGGGCAGCGTTGAACAGATGTCTGCGTGGCTGCTTGCGCTGCTGGACGCTGCCGGTGTGCAGCAGGCCAGCCTCATCGGCCATAGCATGGGCTCGCTCGTTGCGCTGGAAACCTGCGGCGCGGCAAAGGAGCGTATCCTCAAGCTGGCAATGGTGGGCACCGCCTATCCGATGAAAGTGTCGGATACGCTGCTGAACGCCGCCAGGGATGAGGAACAGACAGCGATCGACATGGTCAATATCTGGTCACACACCAGCATCGCGCACAAACCGTCCGCTCCCGGCCCCGGTTTTTATGTGATGGGCGGCAGCCGGCGGCTGATGCAGCGTATCTCGGCCATCAATCCCGCCAAAGTGTTCTATACCGATTTTTCCGCCTGCAATGCGTATGCCAATGGCGAGCAGGCAGCGCAGACCGTTTCCTGCCCCGTACTGTTCCTGCTAGGGAAGAAAGACATGATGACGCCGCCCAAGGCAACGGCCACCCTGACCAAGGCCATGCCGCATGCCACGGTCAGCCTGGTGGAAAACTGCGGGCATTCGCTGATGGCCGAGCAGCCGGACGCCGTGCTGGCGGCACTATATAGTTTTATGAGGGCATAGATTTGGCAATGACGATGCAAAGCTGGCTGCTGTTTACGGCGACAGAGGCAGCCCTGTCGCTATCGCCCGGGCCGGCAGTCATGATGGTGGTGGCATACGGCATTTCTCGCGGCTGGCGCATGTCGCTGTTTGTGACGCTGGGAATTTTGAGTGGTAATGCAATTTATTTTGCGGTATCGGCAACCGGCATAGGCTCGCTGATCCTGGCTTCGCCGACGTTGTTCCTGGCAATCAAATGGCTGGGCGCGGCCTACCTGGTTTATCTTGGCCTGTCGGCGATTTTCGGCAGGCCGTCACCGATCACCATTTCCAGGCTGGAAGGCAAGCCGCAAAGCGGCAGGCGCATCTACCTGAACGCGCTGATGCTGCAACTGACCAATCCCAAGACGCTGCTGATGTTTGTGGCGATCTTGCCGCAGTTCATCGACCCGCATCAGCCAGTGGGCCTGCAGATGAGCATACTCGCGGCATGTTCGATGATTCCGGAATTTTTTATCCTGCTGGGCTACGGCATGCTGGCCAGCAAAGCCAGCCATTGGGCAACGCAACCCAGATATAGCGTGATTACCGAAAGAATAGTCGGTACACTGGTATTGGCTGCAGGGATACTGGTTGCAGCCGTGTAGTCGGATGGCCCCGCACGAAGGCATAACAAGAAGGAGACAGCCATGACCAAGAAATACACCCGCTTTGCCGAGTTTTATCCCTTCTACCTCAGTGAACATTCCAACCGTACGTGCCGCCAGCTGCATTTCGTCGGCTCCAGCCTGGTGCTGAGCACCATCGTGCTGGCGCTCGTCACCGGCAATGCAATGTGGCTACTGGCCGCGCCGGTGTGCGGCTACGGCTTTGCCTGGATAGGGCATTTCATGTTTGAAAAAAACAGGCCGGCTTCCTTCAAGCAGCCGCTGTTTTCCTTCATGGGAGACTGGGTGATGTACTGGCAATTACTGACCGGGAAAATTTCTTTCCAGCCGGCGTAATCCAGCCGCCTCTCAGGCAACTGTCAGCTTGACGGTCGTGTCGCGGCTGAACTGCGCAGGCCTGGCCAGTTCAGGCAAGTTACGGCTCAGGCTGGCCAGGTAATCCGCGCGGACTCGCCGCAGCACATAGTCTTTGTAGTTATTTTTCTCCAGCGTTTGCCATGCCAGCTGCCGGGCCTGTGCAGACTCTTCACGCGCGAGCTGCAGCCCGCCTACTGAAATATCCGCCTGCGCCTTGCTCATCATTTCATAGCCGTACAGGCGCATGTAATCCTGAGTAATGGTCTCTATCGTTTCTATCTCATCCGCGCTCAATTGCTGTTTGAATTTGTCCTTGTTGGCCGCAACCGGCGGAAAGGCATTCGACTCCCATAACGCCGACATGCGCGAGATCTGCTGCGCTTCCTGCGAACAACCGACATCCAGCATTTCCGGCAGGAAGGCAATGCCGAAGAACTGGCAAATGCTTTTCAGCACAGCCTCCTGATTACTCAGGAAATCCTCATACCGTATCGTCAGCACCCGTTCCGGGAAACGCTCTATCAGCGACCGGGAAGCCTTGTGGGCCTCCAGCCATGCCATCGCATTCAAGCCGGAATCATAGTCATGGATGATCGCGCGATTCATCGACGCTACCTGCGCCCTCGGGTCGCGCACCACGTTCAGGAACAGCATGTCTGGGAACAGATCCATCAGTTCATCGGCGTAGAACACGCTGTCCAGGGATTTGTCCATGACAACGCGGGCTTGGTGCCGCTCGCCGCTGCGCAACAGCAGTTCCCACAGTATTCTGTGCACGCTACGCGGCTGCTCGCGCAAAAATTCGAAAATTTCCACAGGATCGAAGACGATATCCTTCCACTTCACCATGCTGGCTGCCTGCAGGCCGACAACATCCACAACCAGCTTGAAGTAAGCCTTGTCATCCGCCAGATCGCCGTAACGTTCTACCAATGGCATGAAATCGACGATGTGCAGTGGATACGGGGAATAGAATTCGCTGCTGTTGTTCAGGCGCAGCCGCAGTGCGTGGCTGCCGCACCTGCGCAGCGGGATCATCAGCACCGGCCGCGGGCGTTTCCTGGCAGAGCCGGCTTGCGTATCTTCAGTATCATCTTTCGTTTTCGACGTTTCCATGCTTACATTCTCCGTAACGGGTTGTACCCCGGGTGAACAAGACAATCAGAAATCAAAACTCAGAAATAAGAAAAAAACCTTTCGGCAAACGCATCCACATCGCAGGTCTGCAAGGAGTTGATGCCGCCCGCTGCCTGCCGGCCGCCGCCGGTCGCAAAAGAGGAGCAGAAGCCATGCGCGGCCTTTTGCTCGGGCGCAGCCGAACGCACGCTGACGACAAAGCAGCCGTCCGGTTTTTCCGTCAATACTGCAATCGATTTATCGCAGCATTCCACCTGCAATTTGTTGGCCAGCAAGCCGGATATACGGCGTGCCCACGGCTGGTTGGGCAACACGTAAATGGCGCCGTTCTTTTGCTCCCATTGTGGACGCAGGTCTCCCAGCAGCCCCATATCCTGCAGATAGGCATGCTTGAGCAAAGCAAAGTTGGCAGAGCCGGCAATAAAATCGAAAGGCTCAGCGTACTGATGAAGGTCGCGGTACAGCTCCGCGGGCGGCACATGCAGATCCGCCAGGGTTTCGCCGTAGGCGTTGTAGTTCAGCAGCGTGCCCAGCTCGCACAGCTGCCCACGCGCAGTCTGAGGCAATCCTGCCTCTACTGCCATCGCATCGGCAACGTGACCCAGGTTGTCGCCATACGCGGCCGTGACCGCCCACAGACGAAAGCGCCCTTGCAGATAACGGTCCACCAGGATGCTCGTGCAGACATCCGGCGATTCATCCCAATGCAGGCTGAGCCGCGGATGGTGGAACTGCAAACGCGCGGCATGATGGTCAAAATAACGGACATCCATACCCTGCTCCAACAGGCATTTCAGCGCGTCCACATTGGAATCAAAGGAAACGTCGAGTACGGTGATGCGTCCGGTGGTGTATTGCCCGCCGGCGGATGGAGACAGCAGGCGCGATAATAGCTGGATGTCACGCTTGACGCCGGTAATCAACTGCGCAGCGCGCGGTTCGGCCAGCCGCAACTGATGCAACGCACAGATGCCGTCGGCATCACCGTTGAAAACGTCAAAATCGCCGGCTCCGCCTGGAGCAGCAAGGTGTTCCCTATTGATGCTCATGCGGTATCACCTGACAAAACAGCGCTCCGATAAATAGTGGCATAACTTGCTGCTGGCTTCAGCCACTTGCATGAACTCGGTGTTCAATTCCATCGCCGGCGACTGCGGCGCCTCATAAGGCGAGGAAATACCGGTAAATTCAGTGATCTCGCCGGTCCTTGCCCGCTTGTACAGTCCTTTTGGATCGCGTGCTTCGCATGCGGCGGTCGAGGTGCTGACGTAGACTTCAATAAAACGCTCATCGCCTATGATATCGGCCGCCATCTGACGGTCCGCGCTGAAAGGGGAAATCATCGCGGTAATGACGATCAGCCCGGCCTCGTTCATCAGGTATGCCACTTCTGCAGCGCGGCGTATGTTTTCCCGGCGGTCGGCCGCGGTAAATCCCAGATCCCGGTTCAGGTGGTGCCGCAGGTTGTCGCCGTCCAGCACATAGCAGCAGTGGCCGCGGCTGAGCAGTTCTTTTTCCAGTTCCCCGGCGATTGTCGATTTACCGGCGCCGCTCAGCCCTGTCAGCCAGACCGTGACGGGCCGCTGCTTCAATACCGCCTGGCGGGCTTGCGAAGAAACCAGGCCCGGATGCCAGCTGATATTGGGCGTCAGCGCCTCCGTTTTCCTTGCGGGTCGCGTGCCTGCTTCTTGTACATCGCCGCACGGGACGGAATACGTGCCGTCCCCAGCCGGGGTCAGGCCTTCCGCCTGCTCTGCTATAAACATGTTTTACTCCACAAAATGCCGATGTTTGTCATATCAGCTGCCTGGGTGCCGATTTGTCCAGGCAAGAACAGTAGTACCCAACATAGACTACAGGTGTTACGAATTGCATCAAAGAGTATCGGCAGATTCCAGCAAGCTGCCGAAGTCCACTCCCTCAAAATTCTTCCCAGTCCTGTTCGCCGCTTTGCTTTGCGTTGGCAACGCGACGAATCTGTTTCACTTCAGGTCTCGCCGTTGCCTTGACCTTCTTTGCAATGGAAATGATGTTTTCCCTTCCCGCGGAAGCCGTATTGCCGCCATATTGCATGCCCTTCAGCCGGAACGTACTGACCACCTGGGCAAGATTGTTTGCCTGGGTTTGCAGCGATCCGGCCGCCGCTGCCGCCTCTTCCACCAGCGCCGCATTTTGCTGGGTCACATCGTCCATCTGCATGATGGCCGCATTGATCTGTTCTATGCCCGATGTCTGTTCCGAGGTTGCAGACATGATCTCATTCATGATGTCGGTCACCCGCTTGATGCTGCTGACGATATCCTGCATCGTTGCGCCGGCCTGGTCCACCAGTTTGGCGCCGGCATCCACCTGCTGCACGGAATCGTTGATCAGCACCTTGATTTCCTTTGCCGCCTGGGCCGAGCGCTGGGCGAGATTCCTCACCTCGGATGCCACTACGGCGAACCCCCTGCCCTGTTCGCCGGCGCGGGCCGCTTCCACCGCGGCGTTCAGCGCCAGGATATTGGTCTGGAAGGCAATGCCGTCTATCACACCGATGATGTCCACGATTTTTTTGGAAGAATCATTGATGGAACCCATCGTGCCTATCACCTCCGCCACGACGGTGCCGCCCTTGACCGCAACTTCTGACGCCGACACGGCCAACTGGTTAGCCTGGCGTGCATTGTCGGCATTCTGTTTCACGGTCGACGTCAGTTCCTCCATCGACGAAGCCGTTTCTTCCAGCGAGCCGGCCTGCTGCTCGGTGCGGGATGAAAGATCCAGGTTGCCGGATGCGATCTGCTCCGAAGCGGTGGCAATCGTGTCTGTGCCGGTGCGTACCTGCCCGACGATGTTCACCAGGCTGTCGCGCATTTCCTTCATTGCATGCAGCAGGCTGGTTTTGTCATTATCGGCGACGACCACATCCACGGACAGGTCGCCGGCGGCGATCTGTCCCGCAATTTCAGCCGCATACTGGGGTTCGCCGCCGAGTTGCTTGAGCAAGCTGCGCGTGATCAGCCAGGATGCAATGACGCCGGTCAGCAAGGCGATCGCACCGAAGATAATCACGGAAATGCGGGCGCTGGCATAGGCACGTTCTGCTTCGAGTATGGCTTCACTGTTTTGTTTGTCTTCTGAACTCAGGAATTCATTCAACTGGTCCCACCACTTTTTTTGCACCGGACGAAATTCAAAACGCAAGACCTTGTAGGCCTCGTCGCCTTTCTTTTGCAAGCCAAGGCCAGCTGCCTTGGCGATGAAAGGTTCGGCGAGTGCGGCCTGTTCCTTGATATTGTTGAACAAGCTGATTTCGGAGCCGGCATTGCCATCGCGGCTCAGCATCTTGCTCAGCTTCTCCTCCGCTTCCGCATATTTTTTTGCCTGGGCCTTGATACGGTTGATTTCGATCTGGATTTCACCGTCGTCGCTGAGCAGGATCAGGTTGCGTAGCGCCAACGCGCGCTCGGTAATTGTCAGGTACATCGTGGACGCCAGGCTGGCCTGCACATTATTGACGTTGGCAATCTCTTCCATGCGGCCCTGCATCTGCGACATGCGAGTTAATGAAAGAAGCACTACGGTGAGCAATAAGGCAAGGACAAGGCCGAAACCTGCGGTCAGTCTGGTAGAAACTTTCATGCTCCCTATATTCATGCTTTTCTCCATTTTAGTATTTGTTATTACAAAATAAGATATGAAAAATATTTCTTAAATGCAAGTCTTTTTCAACAATAGTATGTATCACAATGTTGCTAAAAATGAATTCAGGCTAGCAAGGAAAGTTTGATGACGATGGGCTCTGGGACGATTTTAATAGTAGCTCAACAATTGTATTTCAAATATATATATTCATTTTATTAATATAAAAATTTGATTACGATGTTAAATTAATAATTTTTACGAAAAAGAAACAAAAAATAATGTCTGAAAGCACCATTATCAACGCGGCAGGAAAATGAAACAGAACATCAAACGTTGAGTTGACATTAATGCAAAGGAAGTACGGCGCACATACAGGCAAGCAGTCGCCTAGCGGGAGATGATAATGCAGAGGTAAAGAAAGGCTAGCCGGCAAGCAGCGCTCGCCGGCCACAATAATCAGGGTTCGGAAGGAAACTGATGCTGCATGTGCAGATGCGGGATGCCAGCCTCTTCAAACACATCGCCTTCCCGGATGAAACCGTTGCGCTCATAAAAGGCTTCTGCCGAGGTCTGCGCATTCAGTTTGACATCGGTGTAGCCGCGTACACGCGCCTGCTCCATCAGCGCCTGTAAAATCGCCGCGCCCACGCCTTGCCCGCGTGCAGACTGCCTGACAGCCATGCGGCCTATATGCCCATCCGGCAGCAGGCGGCCGGTGCCCAGCGCCTGGTGCTGGGCATCATACGCCACTGCGTGCAGGCACTCGGCGTCCTTGATGTCCCATTCCAGCTCGGCAGGGATTTTTTGCTCGACAACAAACACCTCGTAGCGAATTGCGTGTGCGTCTTTTTCCAGGCTGGCCCAGTCGCCCAGCGTGACATGTAGATCTGAGTTCATCATCCATTTACGGCCGGGCTTGCCGCAGAGGACAAACTTTCAGGCCGGGTAATTTCTAAACCACTGATTATCTCACGCCAACGCTCAGGCAGGGCAACCCCCTTGCGCACCGATGTATCGGCGTACACGTAGGACAGCTCTCCAGAAATCAGGTGCTGCTCGCCAAGGAAAATCTCCACGGCAAAGCGTATCGAGGAGCGGCCTATGCCTGAACAGCGCACGCCTATATCCAGGACATCGTCGAACCGGGCCGGCGCCATATATTCGATGGTCGCCTTGCGGGCGAACATTTCCTTGCCGTCAGCCGCCTGCTCCACCGCATTCGGCAGGCCGGTCGCGCGCCAGTACTCGGTAAAGGCAACGTCGAAATACGTCAGGTAGTGGCCATTGAATACGATCGCCTGCATGTCCACTTCGGCCCAGCGCACCCGTAGCGAATGGAAAAAAGAAAAATCGGAACGCGCCATGCATCAACTTTCTATGAAACCGCGGATCAGCCGGTTGATCCTGTCAGGCTGCTCATGGATGATCCAGTGCGTACCTTCAGGAATACGCACCAGTTGGTAATCGGGAATAAAACTGTCCAGCCCATCCAGCAAAGTGGCTGGAAGCGCCATGTCTTTCTCGCCCCAGATTACGCGCGTCGGCACCTTGACATGAAAATCTTCGGGCTTCAGCTGCAGCTTCAGCGGCCCCTGGTTGGTGCCAGTAGGAGGATGCAGTGGCGACGCACGGTAATAGTTGACGCCGCCGGTCAGGCCGCGTGACCAGCACTCATGGTATTTTGCTCGTGTGGCCTCGTCATACCATTCCGCATTTGGCTGCCCCATACCTCTGAAGAAACCGTCCATGCGCGCAAAACCATCTTTTGCCAGCGCAGCTTCCGAGCCTTCGGCACGCAACCAGTTCATGTATTCGCTGGCGGCTTTTTGTGCGGGATCGTTCGCCACCGCCTGCATGAACAGGTAGGGATGCGGCGAATTGATGATGATCAGCTTATGCAGCAGCTGCGGCAAGGCAATCGCGAAATTCCATGCAATGGCACCGCCCCAGTCGTGGGCGACCAGCGTAAATTTGTCGTAGCCCAGTTGCGCTGCCAGCAGGCGCAGGTCTTCAACGATATGCCTGGCCTTGTACGCCGACAAGTCGGCCGGCATGTCGGACAGGTTGAAACCCCGCAGATCAGGGGCCACGGCAAAATGGTCCTTACCGAACTCGGTCAGCTGCGCCGACCATTCATACCAGAACTCGGGGAAGCCATGGACAAACAGTATCAGTGGCTGCCCCGGCTGGCCAGCGCTTGCATAGTGCAGGCGCGTGCCGTTGGACAGGGAGGCAAACTGGTTCGATTGGATAGATGTACTCATGCGCTCTTTCAGCCTTACAGCAAATCAAAGAGAACGGGCATCGCCTCAAGCGCATGCCCATCGATACATATTGGCGTGAAGAATGCCAATGAAGCAGCTTATACCGCCTTCAATTTTTCGCGCAGGATGTCGCGGATATGTGGTGCGGCCTTATAAGGATCGCCCGGATTGGCCTGCGTGATGATGGCCTCCATTCTTTCCTGCACATTGCCCAGCGCACCGGGATGCGAGTAGATGTAGAACTGCTTGTCGCGTATCGCGTTAAAAGTCATTTCCGCCACTTCCACGGCAGTGACCTTGCCTGACGATACTGCCTTGTCCGACATAGCCTGCGCGGCGCGCTGGCTGGCGGTCGGCGCGGTCGCTGCAACGTCATCCGGACGGTTACGCTGCGACTGGCTGATGCCGGTAGGCACGAAGTAAGGGCACAGCACCGATGCGCCTATCGGCGCCTGCACCAAATCCAGATCCTGGTACAAGGTTTCGGACAGCGATACCACTGCATGCTTGGACACGTTGTACACACCCATTGTGGGCGCATTCAGCAGCCCGGCCATCGATGCAGTATTGACAATATGGCCTTCGAAGTCGGGGTCGCTCTTCGCGCATTGCAGCATCAGGTTGGTAAAAATGCGTACGCCGTGGATCACACCCCACAGGTTCACGCCCAACACCCATTCCCAGTCGGCCTGGGTATTTTCCCAGACCAGGCCGCCGGAACCGACGCCTGCATTATTGAAGACCAGATGTACGGCGCCAAAGCGCTGCATCGTGGCGTCCGCCAGCGCCTGCACTTCAGCGGCATGGCGCACGTCGCAACGCATTGCCAGCACCTGGGCACCCTGCGCCTCAAGTTCGGCCTTGGCTTTGTCCAGCGCATCCTGCTGCACATCGGCCAGCACCAGTTTCATGCCCAGCCTGGCGCCGATATTCGCGAATTCACGGCCAAAACCGCTGGCGCCGCCTGTAATTACCGCTACCCTGTCCTTGAAATTCTTCATCTTGTCTCCGGTCTTGTTTTATCGATCGTATGTCAATGTTCTATCAATGTTCTATATCAGCGCATTAGTCCAGCTTAGTCCGCACGCTTCATCTGAAAGCCCACGCGAGGGAAATGCACCAGCACCACGCCGGCGCGCTCATCGCTGCGTTGCACCGCAATCTGGTTGTCGCTGCAAATCGCCAGTTCGCCCACTACCGGGTCCAGCGCATAGTCGGTCGGCATAACCGATACGCGCTCGCCCAGCGCGATGCCGTGCGTATCGACAAACGCATATTCCGCGGCATTGGCCGGCGTAGCGCTGCGCGCGATTTCCAGCGCCTGTTCGCTGCCCATTTTGTCAAACTGGTGATGGCCGAACGCTGCAATGCCGTCCATCCATGCCAGCAGGTTGGGATAGGCATCCAGTATGCCGGCAACTGCAGGCACCCGCCGCGCAAACCACAATGCATGGTAGACGGAAAAATCGGCAATGCTGGCCTGTTCGCCCAGCAGGAAGCTGCTGCCGCCGACCAGCATATCTTCCAGGCGGCGCAAATACTCTTTCAGTTGCCCTGTCGCTTCCGGCAGGCTCATGCGCGGCGCATTGGCGCGCATTGCCGCCCTGTCCGCGCTGAAGGCTTTCATCTGCTCCGGCGTGACGTCGCCCAGGATGCCGGATATGGCGCTGGGCTGGAAGGTATAGGCAATCGCGGTCCAGAACAGCGTCGTATCGGCCCACTGCGCCAGCGTGCGGCTGAGCCCGGCGACAGGCGCCGGATACAGCGATGGCGTCGGCGCCAGTTTTTCCAGTACGTCGGCGATCAGCGCGGTGTCGCAATAAATGTCGGCGCCAATCTGCATCACCGGCGTGCGGCGGTAGCCACCGGTCAGCGCCGTCACATCCGGCTTGGGCAGGATGGATGGAATCATCACCGACTTCCATTTAAGCTGCTTGAAGCCGAAGATCAGCCGTATTTTTTCAGAAAACGGTGAAATCGGATAATGGTGAAAGATGATGTCTGACATGGCTCCGTCCTAAGCCAGCTTGACCAACTGCTTGCCGAAGTTTTTGCCCTTCAGCAGGCCGATGAAAGCTTCCGGCGCGGCGGCGATGCCGGGCGCAACCGACTCGCGGAACTTCAGTTTGCCGGTAGCGACCAGTGTGCCCAGTTCACCCAGGCCCTGCGGCCACAGTTCAGGATGTTCGGACACGATAAAGCCGCGCATCGTCAGGCGCATCGTCAGGAACACCCTGGCGTTGTTGATCACGGTAGGCTGGCCGTCGTAGCCGGCGATCATGCCACACAAGGCAATGCGGCCGAACGGGTTCATGCGTTCCAGCGCCGCATCGAAAATTTCGCCGCCGACGTTTTCAAATACGGCGTCAATACCATTTGGCGTTGCCGCTGCCAGGTCTGCCTTCAGGTTGCCGGCCTTATAGTCGATGCAGGCGTCAAAGCCCAGTTCATTGACAACGTAGGCGCATTTGTCCGCGCCGCCTGCTATGCCCACTGCGCGGCAGCCGCGCTGCTTGGCCAGTTGCCCTACCACGCTGCCTACGGCGCCGCTGGCAGCCGAAACGACGATGGTTTCGCCAGCTTTGGGCTGCATGATCTGCGTCAGCCCGTACCAGGCCGTCATGCCGGGCATGCCGACCGAACCCAGGTAGGCCGACAGCGGCACGTGTGTGGTATCGACCTTGCGCAGCGCGACGCCATCGGACACGCCCATCTCGGACCAGCCGGCCATGCCGACCACCTTGTCGCCGACTGCAAATTTGGGATTCTTGGTAGCGACAATTTCGCCTACCGTGCCGCCTATCATCGTCTCGCCTATCGCCTGCGGCGCGGCATAGCTCTTCGCATCTTCCATGCGTCCGCGCATGTAAGGGTCCAGCGACAGGTAGTGATTGCGGATCAGCACTTCGCCGTCTTTCAGCTCGGGAACCGGCACTGTCTCCAGGCGGAAGTTTTCAGGAACAACAGCGCCCTTGGGGCGTGATGCCAGAACGATGCGTTGATAAGTAGCAGTCATGACGGTCTAATTTCATTATAGGTTGCAGTAGATCGAAGGCGGATGCCGGCACATGCTGCCTTTGCATTCCGCAAGTTGTTGCCGCAGTTGTGGCTATCGCAGTGATGACGGCTTTAGCGGCTGCATTTCCAGTGACGCAGCGAATCAATCGCTGCCGTAAAGCTTCTTCATGTTCTCTCCCGACTTCAGGCGCCGCAGGTACTTGAACGTGCCCATGGCCTTGGCGATCAGCTTGTCGCCGTTCCACACTTCACCTTCGCAGAAGCACATTGTCGAGGACCGGTGAAATGCATGTCCCCTGGCCTCTATGCGTCCACCCGGCACGCCGCCGGGCTGCAGAAAGCTGGTCTTCATCTCCACGGTGACAACGCCCTTCAGGTCATCGCACAGCGAACGGCCGGCCATGGCCATGACCACGTCCAGCATCGTCATCGTGACGCCGCCGTGGGTGACTTGCCAGCTGTTCATGTGCCGTTCCGTCAGGTCCAGCGCCAGCAGCGCGCGCCCGTTTTCCATTTCAAGGAATTCCACGCCCAGATCATGCAGGAAAGGGTTCAGCACCTGGGTAGGCTGGGCAAGAGGAAGGCCGCTAGGATCGCTCATGTCGTCGGCCCCGTTCAGACAGCAGAAATACCGCCGTCCACGGCCAGCGTCTGTCCGGTGATGTGCTTGCCAGCATCGGAGGCAAACAGCATCGCGATGCCTTTCAAGTCTTCATCATCGCCTATGCGCTGCAGCGGCGCATCCTTGGACAGTTTTTCCTCGCCCAGTTGTTCCAGGATACCCTTGGTCATCTTGGAAGGAAAAAATCCAGGTGCGATGGCGTTGACGGTAATACCGTACGGGCCCCATTCGCCGGCTAGCGCGCGGGTGAAGTTGATGACCGCAGCCTTGGACGTATTGTAGGCAATGGTTTTCATCGTGCCGGGGCCGTTGCCGGCCAGGCCGGCGATGGAGGCGATGTTGATGATGCGGCCCTGCTTGCGCGGTATCATCGAGCGCTTGCCCACTTCCTGCGAGACCAGGAAAATGCTGCGCACGTTCAGGTTCATTACCTTGTCCCAGGCTTCCACAGGGTGGTCTTCCGCGGGAGCGCCCCAGGTGGCGCCGGCATTGTTGATCAGGATATCGATATGGCCCAGGCGCTTCAGCGCTTCATCCACCAGCGGCTTGATCGCCTCTTCGCGCGACAGGTCGGCGGCAATGGCGCTGGCTTCAATGCCACGGCTTTTCAGGTGTGCGACTGCTTCGTCCAGATCCGCCTGCTTGCGTGAAGAGAGCACTACTTTGGCGCCCTGCTCGCCCAACGCTTCCGCCATCTGCAAACCCAAGCCGCGCGAGCCGCCGGTGATCAGTGCGGTCTTGCCCGTCAGGTCGAATAATTGTTTTACTGTGCGTACATTTGTCATGTTGTCTCCTGTTGTTGATTTCAAGATGCGTGATTTGTGCAATGTTTTTATGCCATATTAAAACCAGGCGTCCTGCATTTCCAGTGTAGTGGTATCTATCGTCGCCAGCAGGTCCAGCTGCTGGTGCACCTTAGGCAATTCCCAAAGGAAGAAATACTTGCAGGCCTGCAGCTTGCCGGCATAAAAATCGGCGTCATGATGCTGTGATTTATTCAGCGACAGCAGGGCTTGCTCCAGCCATATCCATGCGACAACCGTATGGCCGAAGGCCTCCAGATACAGCGAGGCATTGGCCAGCGTCTTGTTCAGGTCGCCCGCCGCATACAGCTGCTTGGTGACCGTTGCAATACGCTGCAAGGCCTTTGCCAGCGCTGCAGCATAGTCTGCCAGTTGCGGCTCCAGCGTCGCCTTGGCGATGGTTTTGTGGATTTCCGCACCCAGCGCCTCGAAGGCCGCGCCGTCCTGCATGCTCACTTTACGGCCCAGCAGGTCCAGCCCCTGTATGCCGTGCGTGCCTTCATGGATGGGATTCAGGCGGTTGTCGCGGTAGAACTGTTCCACATTGTATTCACGTGTATAACCGTAGCCGCCGTGTATCTGTATCGCCAGGTTATTCGCTTCCAGGCACCATTGCGAAGGCCAGGATTTGGCGACCGGCGTCAGGATGTCCAGCAGCAACAATGCATGCTTGCGCGCTTCCGGCGTCAGGCCGCTGCGCTCTTCATCGACCAGGCGCGCGCAATACAGGTTCAGCGCCAGGCCGCCTTCCACATAGGCCTTTTGCGCCAGCAGCATGCGCTTGACATCGGTGTGCTCGATGATCGGCAGTTGTGGCGCTGCCGGATCCTTGGCTTGCGGGGCGCGGCCTTGCGGACGGGTGCGTGCATAATCCAGCGAATGCAGGTAGCCGGTGTAGCCCAGCATGACGGCGCCCAGGCCCACGCCTATGCGCGCCTCGTTCATCATGTGGAACATATTGGCGAGGCCCTTGTGCACCGTGCCTACCAGATAGCCTATCGCGCCGGCCTTGCCCTGCGGCTTGAACTTGCCTTCGCCGAAATTCAGCAGGCAGTTGGTGGTGCCGCGATAACCCATCTTGTGGTTCAGGCCCGCCAGCACGACGTCATTGCGTTCGCCCAGCGAACCATCGGCATTCACCAGTTTTTTCGGTACGATGAACAGCGAAATGCCCTTTACGCCCGGTATCAGTTTGCCGTTTTCATCCGGCACCTTGGCCAGCACCAGATGCACGATATTTTCCGACAATTCATGCTCGCCGGCGGAGATCCACATCTTGTTGCCGGTCAGCCGGTAGCTGCCGTCGGGCTGCGGTTCGGCACGGGTGACGATATCGGACAGGCTGGAACCGGCCTGCGGCTCGGACAAACACATGGTGCCGAAAAAACGGCCTTCCAGCATCGGTTTGGCAAACAGCGCTATCTGTTCCGGCGTGCCGCACTTCATCAGCGTGTTGGCATTGCCTATGGTCAGGAAAGGGTAGGAAGAAGTGCCGACATTGGCGCCCTTGAAATAGGCAAAGCCGGCTTTTTCAACGACGCAAGGCAGCTGCATGCCGCCGACATCAAAATCCTGCCCGGCCGCCATCAGGCCCGCTTCGCAAAATGCGTTCAGCGCGGTCTTGACTTCGGGAATGATATGCACGACTTCGCCATCGAAATGCGGTTCGTTCTGGTCGTTCTTCTTGTTATGCGGCGCAAACAGGTCGGTGGCAATCTGCTCGCAGGTGTCCATCGCAGCGTTGAAGGTTTCGCGGCTATGATCGGAAAAACGGGGACGTTCGGTCAGGGATTCGACATTCAGCCATTCGTACAGCAAAAAATCGAGATCGCGCCTGGGGATGATTTTTGATTGCATAGAGCTGCTCAATAGGGTGAGGATATTCGGAATGCAAGGCGCGCCGCAAATTCAGGCTCAAGGCGCCCAACCCGGCCGGCACAGGTGCGGTAGCACCTCGCCGGCCATGGCTTCCGGCTTGCCGCCGGAAGTGTTCTCTCTATCGATCAGGTGATCAGACTACTTCAAACAAGCCTGCCGCGCCCTGTCCGCCGCCGATACACATGGTGACAACCACGTATTTCGCACCGCGGCGCTTGCCTTCGATCAGCGCATGGCCGGTCAGGCGCGCGCCCGATACGCCGTAAGGATGGCCCACCGCAATGGCGCCGCCGTTGACGTTCAGCTTGTCCATAGGGATGCCCAGCTTGTCGGCGCAATACAATACCTGCACCGCAAACGCTTCATTCAGTTCCCACAGGCCGATGTCTTCGACTTTCAGGCCGGCTTTTTTGAGCAGCTTGGGAATCGCAAAGACCGGGCCTATGCCCATTTCATCCGGTTCGCAGCCGGCAATCGCGAAGCCGCGGAAAATGCCCAAAGGCTGCAGGCCTTTGGCTTCTGCCAATTTGCTGTTCATCAGGATGGCAACCGAAGCGCCATCCGAGAACTGGCTGGCATTGCCGGCAGAAATGACACCGCCCGGCACCGCACTACGGATTTTGGAAACGCCTTCGTAGGTCGTGTCAGCACGAATGCCTTCATCGGCGGAAATAGTTACTTCCTTGGTGACCAGCATGCCTGTCGCTTTATCGGCAACGCCCATGATGGTGGTCATCGGCACGATTTCTGCGTTGAACCGGCCTGCGGCCTGCGCGGCAGCAGCGCGCTGCTGGCTTTGCACGCCGTATTCATCCTGGCGCTCGCGCGCAATGTTGTAGCGCTTGGCAACGGTTTCCGCCGTTTGCAGCATAGGCCAGTACACTTCAGGCTTGTGTTCTTTCAGCCAGGTTTCCACGATCATGTGGGAATTGGCTTCATTTTGTACGCAGGAGATGGATTCAACACCGCCTGCCGCATAGATATCGCCTTCACCGGCGATGATGCGCTGTGCAGCCAGGGCAATGGTTTGCAGGCCGGAAGAGCAGAAACGGTTGACGGTCATGCCGGCGGTAGTGACAGGGCAACCGCCGCGCAAAGCGATCTGGCGGGCGATATTGCTGCCTGTGGCGCCTTCCGGTGTTGCACAGCCCATGATGACGTCCTCGATCTCGCCCGCTTCAATCTTGGCGCGCTCGATGGCGGCGCTCAGGACGTGGCCGCCCATGGTCGCGCCATGCGTCATGTTAAAGGCGCCCTTCCAGGATTTTGCCAGGCCGGTACGTGCGGTGGATACGATGACTGCATCAGACATTTTTTGTCTCCTAATGGATGTAAAGTTAATTTATTGGTGATGCTGAAAACACGCTGTAAATCACTTGCAGGCCTGCCTGGACATAATGGACTGTAGACTTGTCCGCAGCGTTGCCAATTATGCGCTTTAATCCCGCGCTTTTCAGACGCTACAGCCAGCCTGCTTGCATAGACGAATACCAGAATAACATATTTTTAGTACGACCGTTCGCAAAACAAATAACTTATTTTATCTATTCTTTTTTACATCTTTTCCCCATTTACGGGCTTGATTGGCCGCAATATTGGCCTGCATGTAAGTTTCTGTAAGATTCAAGACAGCATGATGTAAGTTTCGCATCGCAGACTGTCATGGCGCAAAAAGCAAGGAGATCGCACATTCCTGCATTGCCCATATATAAAACACTAAAGGAGACAAACATGGCTACAGCACCAATTGCTACGTCAGGCGGAGTAGGTTCCGCGGCGGGCGGCATGACGGCTGAGGAACGCAAGGTTATTTTTGCGTCTTCCCTCGGCACCGTATTCGAATGGTATGACTTCTACCTGTACGGCTCCCTCGCATCGATCATCGCCAAACAGTTTTTTGCCGGCACCGACCCGAATACTGCGTTCATCTTTGCGCTGCTGGCGTTTGCCGCCGGCTTCATCGTCCGTCCTTTCGGCGCGCTGGTATTCGGCCGCCTGGGCGACATGATAGGCCGCAAATACACCTTCCTGGTGACGATCCTGATCATGGGTTCGTCCACCTTCATCGTCGGCCTGCTGCCGAGCTATGCATCCATCGGTATCCTCGCCCCTGTCATCCTCATTATCCTGCGCATCCTGCAAGGTTTGGCGCTGGGCGGCGAATACGGCGGCGCGGCAACCTATGTGGCGGAACATGCGCCACACGGCAAGCGCGGCGCATTTACCGCGTGGATCCAGACTACAGCAACGCTGGGCCTGTTCCTGTCGCTGATCGTCATCCTGGGCACCCGTGAAGCGATAGGCGAAGAAGCCTTTGCCGACTGGGGCTGGCGCGTTCCTTTCCTGGTATCCGTGTTCCTGCTGGCAGTGTCGGTATGGATACGCCTGTCCATGAATGAATCCCCTGCCTTCGCCAAAATGAAAGCAGAAGGCAAGACATCCAAGGCGCCGCTGACAGAAGCCTTCGCTAAATGGGGCAACCTGAAGATCGTCATCCTGGCACTGGTAGGCCTGACAGCCGGCCAGGCCGTGGTCTGGTACACCGGCCAATTCTATGCACTGTTCTTCCTGCAGCAAACGCTGAAGGTCGACGGCGCCATGGCCAACATCCTGATCGCCGCCGCGCTGCTGTTCGGTACGCCTTTCTTCCTGGTGTTCGGTACGCTGTCCGACAAGATAGGCCGCAAGCCCATCATCCTGGGCGGCTGCCTGATTGCCGCGGTAACTTACTTCCCAATTTTCGCCGCGCTGACGCACTACGCCAATCCTGCCCTGGAAGCCGCCATCAAGAGCGCCCCTGTCACAGTGACAGCCGATCCTGAAAAATGCCAGTTCCTGTTCAATCCTACCGGCACGAAGAAATTCACTTCTTCCTGCGACATTGCCCGCACTGTGCTGGCCAATGCATCGGTAGCGTACACCAGTGAATCGGCGCCTGCCGGCACTGTGGCATCCATCAAGATAGGCGACAAGGTCATCCAGGGTTACGATGCCAGTGGCCTGCCTAAAGAGGAAGCCGCCGCAAAAGACAAGGCCTTCAAGAAAGAGCTGGGCGATGCGATCAAGGCGGCAGGCTATCCTGCCAAGGCAGATCCCGCACAGATCAACAAGCCTATGGTCTTCGTTCTGCTGTTGATCCTGGTGATCTATGTGACGATGGTGTACGGCCCGATTGCGGCGATGCTGGTGGAGATGTTCCCAACCCGCATCCGCTACACATCGATGTCGCTGCCTTACCATATCGGTAACGGCTGGTTCGGCGGCCTGCTGCCAACCACAGCCTTCGCGCTGGTTGCCTACAAAGGCGACATCTATTACGGCCTGTGGTATCCGATCATCATCGCACTGGTGACTTTTGTTGTCGGCCTGCTGTTTGTCCCTGAAACCAAGGACAACGATATCTACGCTGCCGACTGAGCAAGCTTGCCCGGAGTACCGGGCAAGCTGCCAATAAAAAAACCGCCGTATGGCGGTTTTTTTATTGGCAGCAAACTTTCAACGCCTTACCGGATTTGCGCAGATTTCGCGCGAATGCTATTTCAGCGCAGGCCATCCCGACATCGTAATTTCGGCGTCGCCACCGGCACAGCTCAGCACGGTATCGCTGCCGAATACCAGCGTCGCTTTGTCCTTGATATGGCCAAACGGCAAGCCAGTCAGGATGGGCACAGGAATCGTGTCGCGCAGGTAGCGCAGCATTTCATCGAAATTGTAGCCGTTGTCATGCGGCCCCAGCTGGTAAGCAGAAAAATCGCCGAAGACGATAGCCTTCTGCTTTTGCAGGATGCCGGCGTAGTGCAGCTGCAGCATCATGCGCTCAACTTTATACGGATGTTCGCCGACATCTTCCACGAACAGGATGCCGCCCTCCACTTCCGGGAAATAAGGCGTGCCTATCAGGTGTGTCAGCATGGCCAGGTTGCTGCCCCACAGCTTGCCGGAAACGCGGATATCCTGCGCGCCAGCGGATTGAAAGCTCACCGTGTGCGCGGCTGCATGCATGCAACCAACAAAACCGTCTATCGTATAAGTGCTGGCATCTACGCGCGTAAAATCGTCGCACAGCATGGGGCCGGTGAAGCTGGTGGCGCCAGCCTTGGCCAGCAGGCCCAGCTGGAAAGCCGTAAAGTCGCTATGGCCGATGAAGCGTTTGCCGCTGCGCGCCAGTTGCCCGAAATCCAGATGCGGCAGCAGGCGGCTCAGGCCGTAGCCGCCGCGCAGGGCCATCACGGCCTGCACAGCCGGGTTTTCCGCTGCTGCGTGGATTTGCTCTGCGCGCACTGCATCGACAGCACCGAAGCGTTGGTAGCGCTGTTCCGGCTTATAGTAGTTATAGGCTTTAAATCCCTGTTGCTCCAAGTTCAGCAGGCCGCGCTCAATCACGCTGTCGTCTATGGGGCCGCTGCTGGCAGCGACAATCGCAATACCGATGGGAGAATTCAAGATGTGGTTCCGTCAAGGTTGGTGAGGCCAGCGCCAGCTGCCTGCAGGCGCTTGCGCTCGGCGGCTGCCTGCAGGCGCTTGCGCTCGGCGGCTTCCTGCCGGCGCGACGCGAAAAAATCTTTCAGCAGTTCGCCGCATTCTTCCGCCATGACGCCGCCGGTAACGCTGGTATGGTGGTTCAGCTTCTCATGCTCGAACAGGTTGAGCACCGAACCGCAAGCGCCTGTCTTGGGATCGCTCGCGCCGTAGACCACCCGCGACAGCCGTGCATGCATCATCGCGCCGGAACACATGATGCAGGGCTCCAGCGTCACATACAGCTCACAGCCCGGCAACCGGTAGTTGCCCAGCACTTCGGCCGCAGCGCGCAGCGCCATGATCTCGGCGTGCGCAGTGGGATCATGCCTGCCGATGGGATGGTTGTAGCCGGATGCAATGACCTGCCCGTCCCTGACGACGACGGCACCCACCGGCACCTCGCCCAGCGTGCGCGCATGTTGCGCCTGCGCGTAGGCCAGCTGCATGAAATGCTGGTCCGACATGCTAGCCGTCTATCTCGGCCCAGCAGTTGGGCGTTTCATACAAGGTGACTTTTTGCAGCGACAGTACACGGCCGTAGCGGTCGTGGTACACGTCTTTCAGGATATCGAAGGCGATCTTGGCCAGGTTTTCCACCGTGGGCACGCGGTCTATGACGACAGTCTTGTGGTCAGGCATGCTGTCCAGGAACTGGCGCACCACGCTGTCTTTTTCATACACGATGAAAGCATGGTCCCACAGATCCACCAGATACTGGTTTGCCAGCGCCTTGATGTCGCCGAAATCCATGATCATGCCGTTGTCGGATTTGCCGTCCTGCTGCACGACTTCACCGGTCAGCGTGATCAGCAAAGTGTAGCGGTGCCCGTGCAGGTTGCGGCACTGGCTGTTATGGTCGGGAATCCGGTGACCGGCATCGAATTCCACTTTTCTTGTAATTGTGAGCATCTGGGGTAAAGCCAAAGAGAGGGTAAAAAAGCAGCCGGATGCACCGGCAGGACATCAGGGAATCTGCAGCAGTTTATGCGTTTGCAGGCTCAGCTTCCATTTCGGATTCTGCTTGCAATGTTCAATGGCGATCTGCAGGTTCTTTTGCAGATCCGGACCATCCATCGCCTGCACGAAGAAGTGCTCAAAATCCAGCGCTTCATAGTCGCGCAGCACCTGCTTGAACTGCGGTATCACCACCTTCAGTTCACTGCCCTTGCGGACAACCAGCTCGGAACCCATTTTGGGACTGACGCAGATCCAGTCCACGCCTGCCGGCACCGGCAAGGTACCGTTGGTTTCTATGGCAATTTCGAAGCCGGCTTTATGCATGCTGTCGATCAGCGCGGCATCCAGTTGCAGCAACGGTTCGCCGCCGGTAAACACGACATACTTGCTGGCTGCGTAGATCTCCGGCCACAGGCTGTTGATCTCGGCCGCCAGCGCATCGCTGTCCTTGAACTTGCCGCCGCGCTCGCCGTCGGTGCCGACAAAGTCGGTATCGCAAAACTGGCACACTGCAGTCGCCCTGTCGGCCTCCCTGCCGGTCCACAAATTGCAACCGGAAAAACGGCAAAACACAGCCGGGCGTCCGGCGTGATTGCCCTCGCCCTGCAAAGTGTAAAAAATCTCTTTAATGCTATAAGTCACTGCAAACCCCAACGTGGAAGCGCCTCCGCCGGTAAACCCGGCAGCACTTCCAAACTCTATTTAATGTATGTACTCTGTTGCGCTTAAAAATCAGCCGGCTCGTCCTGTACGGCAGGCAGCCGGGCGCCAATCCGCCTGGCGTTGAATCATTGTTTTCGCTTGGCCGGGGTGTTCTCGCCGGTGCGGGAAATGAAAGGATCTGTCTGAATGTGTATCAGAAGGCAGCACCGCGGCGGATGATCAACGGGTGCAAGTATACAGCAATGTCCCCCGCGCGTCAGTCCCGAGGGTGGATGGGCAATAAAAACGCAAGGGAATTCAAGATAATGGCAAATATCACAATGGCATAACGCCGTCCCGGGATGCTGGCGTTAATTTTTGCCATGAAATGAGCGCGCAGCAACCGCACTCACTTTCGGCCGGTTACAGCAAGCAAGCCGGGACAGCTTGCTGCTGCCCCGGCCTGCCCGATGGGTTCAATGTCAAGCCAGGGCTGGATATCAGCCATCAACCCTTAATCAGCCCTTATAGCGCGCAGCCGCATGCTCCTGCGCAAAGTTTGGCAGCATCGCCACACGGGCAGCCGCATACGCATCCCACTGTGCGGCATCAGGCAGCGACGGGATCGTCACCAGCTCTTGCCGGTCAAAGCCGACCAGCGCTGCATCCACCATTTCGGCAACGTCCATCACGCCCTGCAGCGCATTCACGTCGCGGCCGGAACGTTCCCATATCTCGGTACGGGTAGCCGCGGGCAATACCGCCTGCACGTAGATGCCGCGCGCGCCCAGTTCGGCATGCAGCGCCTGCGAATAAGCCAATACATACGCCTTGGTCGCACCGTACATGCCCAGCGGGAATTCAGGCGCCAGCGCCACCACGGACGCGATATTGACAATGGAACCCTTGCCGCCCTTCAGGAAGCGCGGGATCGCCGCAGCGCTGAGCCGTGTCACCGCAGTGACGTTCAGGCGTATCAGGCGATCCTGCGCGTCCACGTCGCCGGCTTCGAAACCGCCCGGATTCGCCGCGCCGGCGTTATTGATAAGCACACTGATGGCAGCATCGTCGCGCAAGCGCGCTTCCACCTTGCCCAGATCGGCAGCCGATGTCAGATCGGCGGCGATGATATCAACCTTGACGCCAGTTTCCGCCCGCAAACGCGATGCCAGCGTTTCCATGCGGGCCTGATCGCGAGCCACCAATACCAGATCATAGCCGCGGCGGGCAAAGCGCTCTGCGTAGACAGCGCCGATACCTGTGGAAGCGCCGGTAATCAGCGCAGTAGCTTTAGTGTTATTGCTCATTTGTAACCCCGATAATGTATATAAATGAAAGAAATGCCTGCCTTTTATTCCTGATGAACATCAGCATTAATAATCATGATGGCGATCAGGTATAATGTCAAGCATCAATTTGGGAAACAAGGAGCAGTCATGAAAATCAGCCGGGAGCAAGTGGCCGTCAATCGCACGCGCATATTGGAGGCATCCGCGCGCCTGTTTCGCGAGCGTGGTTTTGACGGGGTGACAGTGGCCGAGATCATGCAGGCGGCTGACCTGACGCACGGGGCTTTTTACGGACACTTCACGTCAAAAGAAGACCTGATTGCCCAGACCTTTGCCCATGTGCTAGCGCCGGGAGACGGAACAAGGGAAAGCGCCCTGCCCGAACGGATGATGGATTTTGCACAGATCTACCTGAGCGCAGAACAGCGCGATGAACGTGCCACGGCCTGCCTGTATTCCACCCTGGGCACGGAGGCCTCGCGTGCATCCATCGAAACGCGGCAGGCGATGACGGCCAATGTGCGCAACCGCATCGGCATTTTCAGCAAGACTATGCCAGGGGACAGCATTGATGAACGCCGCCAGGCTGCTACCGGCAGTTGGGCGGCGATGATAGGCGCGGCGATGCTGGCGAGGATAGTAGACGACCCGGAATTATCGGATCAATTGCTGGCCGATACGCTGGCGTGGCTGGGAAAAACCTCGAGCCAACAGTCTTGATGCCTGAATAGACTCAGCACTTGGTGGACCCCGGCTGAGCGCGAAAAAGTTCAGGCCCTCATTGGCATGGCTGGCGCAGTTAAAGTTAGCAGGTCAAAAAAGCGCCCGGCCAAAAAAGTAATGATTCCACTCGTCGTTGTTTGGCTCACGACTTGAAACACCCTCATTGCCCAAGATCGCTCGATCGGAAGCTCAAATCCACTGCAGTGTATTGGCATTAGCAGTCATCACCCTTTGGTTCGCCAGTTAAAAATTTCTCATCGAAACAAGGCATTCATTGCAGAGGCCGAACTTATTGACAACATCAAACTGAAGTGAATTCGATGGCATCTGGGCAATTGCAGCAATGACATAATATTGTCATATATGTTTGGCATGATAGGCGCGAAACCATTTATTTAGTTGGTTGCCCACCGACGGTATTTCCCAACCTAGGACTATTCATGCAATTACGTTCCATCGCCTTCGCTTGTGCAGTTGTTGCTTATCTGGCCGGCTGCGGCTCTGACAATAACAGCAGCACCCCGTCGACTCCGGTCGCCGCCACGTACACCGTCAACGGTGTCGCCGCCAGCGGCTCACCGTTGGTCGGAGTGGTTGTCACGGTCACAGACAGTAAGGGCGTGGTCACGCAATCAAACCTTACCGACGCCAGCGGCAAATTTTCCTTGTCCGTGCAGGGTAGCGCACCATTCGTCCTGACAGTCCCCTTCAGCGACGCTGACGGCAGCCCTGCCATGCTCTCGTCCGTGCTGGCGCCGAGCGCGAGCGGCACCACGACCACGCTGACGGCAAATTTGAATCCGCTCACTTCGCTGATCACTCAGCGCGTACTGGGCATCGTGCCAACCACCGCGCCAACTGCTGCGCAAATTACTGCTGCCAACGTCACCCAAGCCTTGATCACCTCGACCGAGCAAAGTATCACGACGGTCCTGCAGCCGGCCTACACGGCGCTGAGCATTCCAGCCGCCTCGATCACCGATCCGATCGGCGCAGCCTATCAGGCCAATGCCAGTGACCCATTGGATAATATGTTCACCATCGCGCGTTTTAACGTGCATGCGGGCACAGTCAGCATCGGTACGGACTCCGCCAACACCCTGGTCAGCATTCCTGCAACGGGAGCACTATCTTCACCCGTACCGGCCGCTGCGGCTACCTCACTGGCCGCGCTCAATGTCGGCCCCACCACTACCGCGATCCAGAACGTGATTGTGGTCGTCGGCGAGAACCAGACCTTCGACGCCGTCTTCGCCACGTATCAGGCAGCCAGCGGTCAAACGGTAAAAAATCTGCTGTCGCAGGGCATCGTCAATGCCGACGGCACGCCGGGCCCCAATTTTAGTCTGGCTGCACAAAGCCAGGGCACGACTCAAACCGCTTATACCGTCAGCCCGACCCGCGGTGCAGCCTATAGCGTGCTGCCGCAACCGCAACTGATTGGCGTGCTGAATTCCTCCCTGCAGGCGCAGGGTGGCGTTCCCGATCCACGCTTCCCCGCCAATCTGCCGAACGGCCCGTTCCAGAATACCAAGTACGCCCCCTACGCACTCAGCGCGTCCAATCCCCTGGGCAATTTGACGGGCGACCCGGTGCACCGCTTCTTCCAGATGTGGCAGCAGACTGGGGGCGATAATTCCAAACTGGACATGTTCACCTGGGTCGCCGCAACGGTCGGCCAGGGCGGCGATACACCAGGCATAACGCCGACGAACCCTGCCCAGGGCGGCGAGCTGATGGGTTTCGCCAATATGGCCACCGGCGACGCGCCCTACTTCAAGAGTCTGGCGAACACTTACGCTATCAGTGACAATTATCACCAGTCGATCATGGGTGGCACAGGCGCCAATTTCTATGCGATCTCTACTGCCGACTTGCCGTACTTTAATAACGCCGGCACCGTAGCAACGCCGCCGGCAAACCAGATCGAAAACCCGAACCCGATGCCGCAGACGCCCAACTTCTATACCCAGGATGGCTATAGCGGAGGCTCCTACGTGAACTGCTCGGATGCTACCCAACCCGGCGTATCGGCCATCCTGAGCGTTCTGGCAACCAAGAACGTCAAAAGCAATTGCGACACGGGGAAATATTACCTCGTCAATAACTACGGCCTCGGCTACGACCTGAACGGCAATCCCCAGGCTATCGGCGCCAACAACTTCAACCTTCCGCCGCAAACCGTGCCAACGATCGCCGAAGCGCTGGCGAATAAAGGCGTGGCGTGGAAGTGGTATACCGGCGGCCGCGAACTGGCTGACGTGACGGCCGATGCTGCGGCCTTTGGCGTCCCGACGGCGATCGCCCAGGCGGCACAATACAACACCATCGGCGATCCGCTGGTGGCGTCCAGCAATGTGATCGGCAGCACCAAGCTGAAAGCGGGCCTGGCGGGCCTGACCACCTTGTACGGCGACATTGCCAACAGCACCCTGCCCGCCGTTTCCTTTGTGGTGCCAAAAAATCTGGACAGCGGCCACCCTGGTTACTCCGTGCCGGCCAAGTACGAAGCCTTCCTGCAGGACCTGATCACCAAGGTCAAAGCGAATCCAAAACTGTGGGCGCATACCGCCATCATCATTACCACCGATGAAGGTGGCGGCCACTTCGATACCGGCGCCATCCAGCCCGTTGACTTCTTTGGCGATGGCCCGCGTATTCCGCTGCTCGTTGTCTCGCCGCTGGCCCGTACCAATTACGTCGACCATACTTATCACGACCATGCATCGGTCCTCAAGTTCATCGAACGCAACTGGCGCCTGAAGCCCCTGTCAACGCGTAGCCGCGACAACCTGCCGAACCCCGTCATGACGGCGGCAAGCCCCTATTTGCCGGTGAACAAGACTCCGGCAGTAGGCGACCTGATGTCGATGTTCAAGCTCTGACGATGGCGCAAAAGATGTGCGGAAGATACCCGTCTTCCGCCGTCAGCCACAGCAGGCAATGGCTGGTTTAATCAAAAAATCGTCGAAAACGGCGCCGCAAATAGCGGCGCCGTTTTGTGCTTTTCAATTTCCATCAATGGCTTACCATGTTGCCCGAAGTTAGACTGCCAGCTTGGCGCATCCGCCTGAAGATCTGCGCCACAGTATTGTTCATCAGCTTATTTACCACCGCTTGCCACGAGCAAGGTGAAGCAAAAAACACGGTGGAATCGACCGCCAAGGCCACAACAGCCGCCGCGCCTCCGATTGGCTCTCCTGTTGTCGCGCCTCCCGCCAAGGCGGATACCGTGACAATGTGGGTTCGTTATCCTTCGGCGAACGTAACGCCAAGCCCTGCCGCCGCGCTGGGCAAGCGTTTGTTCTTCGACCCGTCACTGTCCGCCTCGGGAAAAATGTCTTGCGCTACCTGCCACGATCCGGATCACGCTTACGGCCCTCCGAACGACCTCGCAGTGCAATTGGGAGGCAGTGATTTGCGCCAACCCGGCACCCGCTCCGTACCGTCGCTGCGCTACCTGCAATTCACACCGAAATTTACCCGTCATTTCGCCGTACCCAGTCCTGATGGCATAGAAGACGAGGGACCGACCGGCGGCTTTACCCATGATGGCGCGGTTGATTCCCTGCACGAACAGGCGCTACTTCCGCTGATGAACAAGAACGAGATGGCCAACCAGGATGCGCTCAGCGTCAGTGCAAAACTGAGGCAGGCGGCTTATGCCGACGCGTTCCGTCAACTTTACGGTCCCGATATATTTGACCGGCCAACGGAAGCACTGAAACAGGCCACCATGGCACTGGAGGCATTCCAGACGGAAGACCCCAGCTTCCACCCCTACACCAGCAAGTTTGACGCCGCCATGTCCGGCAATGCCGCATTCACACCGCAGGAATTGCACGGCTACGCATTGTTTAACAACCCCAATAAAGGAAATTGCGCCAAATGCCATGTCGATTCACCTGGTCCGGGCGGCAGGCCTGCCCAGTTCACCGACTTTGGCTTGGTGGCCTTGGGTGTTCCGCGCAACCCCGCGATTCCGGCGAACCGGGATCCGAAGTATTTCGATTTGGGCGCTTGCGGGCCGGTGCGTCGTGATCTTGCAAAGGAAAGCGTTTACTGTGGCCTGTTCAAAACCCCAACGCTGCGCAATGCTGCCAGCCGCCAAGTATTTTTTCATAACGGTGTGGTTCACACACTGGAAAAAGCGCTGGATTTTTATGTGGAGCGTGACACGCTTCCTGCCAAGTGGTATCCGAAAATCGACGGGAAAGTCATCCAGTTTGACGACATCCCTGTCAAATACCGCGCCAATATCAACCGTTTTGATGCGCCGATGAATCGGAAGCCGGCCGATCCTGACCTGTTCGACAAAGCTGAAATTGCGGATCTGCTCGCCTTCATGAAAACGCTGAATGACGGTTATTCCCTGTCTTCCGGGGGCAAAGCGGCGAAGTAAAATGCCAATTCAAACGATCATCAATAATAGATATTCGTCTGCTGGAGGCCGCAGTGCCCCCTGCCACGTAGTTTTTCCCCAGCGCGTCATACAGCGGGACATCGCTTCTTCCAGCTCATTAAGCTCCAGATGAAAAAACCCCAAAAGTTGGTGTCCAACTTTTGGGGTTCAGTTCATAGCGAGCTATACGACGTTCAATGCGCTCAGGTACCGGTCAATACCAGACGTTAAATCACTCCCACTCAATCGTCGCAGGCGGCTTCCCGGAAATATCATAAACCACGCGATTAATGCCGCGCACTTCATTAATGATCCTGTTGGAGACCTTGCCCAGCAAACTGTGCGGCAAATGTGCCCAGTGTGCCGTCATGAAATCCTGCGTCTGCACGGCGCGCAGCGCGACCACGTATTCGTAAGTGCGGCCATCGCCCATGACGCCTACCGATTTCACCGGCAGGAATACCGCAAAGGCCTGGCTGGTGGCGTCGTACCAGCTCATCGCTTTTTCGTTACTGCCTGGCGCCGGTTCGGTCTGGGTATTGCGCAGTTCTTCGATGAAGATGGCATCGGCACGGCGCAGCAGGTCGGCGAATTCTTTTTTCACTTCACCGAGGATGCGCACGCCCAAGCCGGGGCCTGGAAACGGATGGCGATAGACCATGGAGTGCGGCAGGCCCAGCGCGACGCCCAGCTTGCGGACTTCATCCTTGAACAGTTCGCGTAGCGGTTCCAGCAGCTTCAGGTTCAGTGTATCCGGCAGCCCGCCGACATTGTGGTGGCTCTTGATTGTGTGCGAACCCTTCTTGCCCTTGCCCGCGCTTTCAATTACGTCCGGATAAATCGTGCCCTGCGCCAGCCATTTTGCATTTTTCAGCTTGCCTGATTCCACCTGGAATACTTCGACAAATTCGCGGCCTATGATCTTGCGCTTGGCTTCGGGGTCGGTCACACCGGCCAGGTGGCCCATGAACTGTGCTGTTGCATCCACATGGATGACCTTGACGCCCAGGTTCTTGCTGAACATGTCCATCACCATCTTGCCTTCATCCAGACGCAGCAGGCCGTGGTCCACGAAGACGCAGGTCAACTGGTCGCCGATGGCGCGGTGGATCAGTGCAGCGGCAACGCTGCTGTCCACGCCGCCGGACAGGCCCAGGATCACTTCATCGCTGCCAACCTGCTGGCGTATGGACTCCACCGCTTCGCTGATATAGTCGGGCATGTTCCAGTCGGATTTGCAGCCGCAGATTTCATGCACGAAGCGGCCAATGATGGCCTCGCCCTGCACGGTATGCGTCACTTCCGGGTGGAACTGCACGGCATAAAAGCGGCGCTCTTCGTCGGCCATGCCAGCGATTGGACAGTTGTCGGTGGAAGCCATCAATTTGAAACCGGCAGGCATCTCGTTGACCTTATCGCCGTGGCTCATCCACACTTTCAGCATGCCATGGCCTTCGGCCGTGGTGAAGTCGCTGATGTCCTGGAACAGTGCCGTATGGCCGCGTGCCCTCACCTCGGCATAGCCGAATTCGCGCACATGGCCGTTTTCCACTTTACCGCCCAGTTGTTCCGCCATGGTCTGCATGCCATAGCAGATACCCAGAACAGGAACACCGGCTTCAAACACCGCCATCGGCGCACGCGGCGTATCGCCTTCGGTCACGCTGTTGGGGCCACCCGACAGGATGATACCGGCTGCACCGTAGTTGCGGATGAATTCGTCATCGACATCGTAAGGATGGACTTCTGAAAAAACGCCCGTGTCGCGCACGCGGCGCGCAATCAGTTGCGTTACTTGCGAACCAAAATCGAGTATGAGTATTTTCGAATGCATAAATCAAATGGTAAAGTCAGGCTGCACAGGCGTAGCCTGCACAACACGGTTGTTTCCTGCACTCTTTGCAGAGAGCAGGGCTTTTTCGGCAAGGCTGATCAGGGTTTCAGGATCGGTGTCGGGAAAGGTGTCGGTCGAGATCATGCCGGCGCTGACGGTCATTGCGATTTGCTCATCGCCTATGGTGTCCGGGTGGGTCAGCACGGCCAGCCTTATACGCTCCGCGACAGCAGTCGCCACCAGATGCGACGCGCCCGGCAGCACGATCAGGAAAATATCGTTGCCGAAACGGCCCAGCGCATCAAACGGGCGTATGCAGGAGCGGATGCGGCTGACGATCTTGACCATGACCACGTCACTAGCGGCAATGCCATGCACATCCCGGATCGCGCCGCTCTGGTCCAGGCCGGCAAAAATTAGCGACAGCGGCTTTTCGGCTTTTGCGCAGCGCTCCATCTCTATACGCAGCGAACGCACGATGGCAGCCTTGTTCCAAGTACCCAGGATAGGGTCGATCAGCGAATCACGCTTCAGGCTGCGGTTTTGCTTGATCAGCTCCAGCTGCGCATGGTACATCGTGCTCAGCGCAAGTTCGCGCTCTATCATCACGGCCAGGTCCGCCAGCAGGTGTCTGTCTTCATCGCTGAACTCGCGCGGCTGGTAATCGACCAGCGCGACGCTGCCGATCAATGTCTTGGCATGATCGAGGATAGGCTGTGCCGCATAAAAACGGATGTACGGCGCACCTGCCACCAGGCGGTGGTTGACCAGTTCGGCATCTTCCCTGGTATCGGAAACGACAACCAGATCTTCCGGCACCGGCATGGTTTCGCAGAACATCGATTCCAGCGCGGCCATCGACCGTTCGCTCTTGTCGAACCGCGATGGCGTGTTGACGAAGGTCACCAGGCAATTGGCCACTGAAAACAGCCTCAGCCCCAGCCTTTCAAAACGCTTCAGCCTGTTCTCGAATTTTTCGGCAAATACGTTCTCAAAGCCGGAATTGGCCTGCAGCACGGTAGCCGGGTTTGAACGATCTAGCTGAGTGGACATACCGTGCAACACCTTTATCTTTATCAAAACCGGATTAATCGAATTGGTCGAACCAGTGCAGTATGCTCACAAAGATGCATCCCGGCCGGCGTTACATAATTTCATGCAACGCCGGCCGGACCGGGTATTTCCTTCTTCCTTCTCTTGCTTTTTATGCAGAGCTTTTAGTCGGCGCGGTAGTTAGGCGCTTCCTTGGTGATTTGCACGTCATGCACATGCGATTCGCGCATGCCGGCGGAAGTGATTTCGACGAATTCCGCCTTGGTGCGCAGATCTTCTATCGTGGCACAGCCGCAATAACCCATCGACGAGCGCACGCCACCTACCAGCTGATACAGGATCGCCAGCACGCTGCCTTTGTAAGGAACGCGGCCTTCAATACCTTCCGGCACCAGTTTGTCCGCATTATTGGCGGCATCCTGGAAGTAGCGGTCGGCGGAGCCATCGGCCATCGCCCCCAGGCTCCCCATGCCGCGGTAGGATTTGTAGCTACGGCCCTGGAACAGGATCACTTCGCCCGGCGCTTCTTCCGTACCGGCAAACATGCTGCCCATCATCACGGTGGAGGCTCCTGCCGCCAGCGCCTTGGAAACGTCGCCGGAAAAACGTACACCGCCGTCAGCGATACACGGAACGCCTGTGCCTTTGAGCGCATTGGCCACGTTGGCAATCGCCGTAATCTGCGGTACGCCGACGCCTGCCACGATCCTCGTGGTGCAAATGGAACCGGGGCCGATACCAACCTTGACGGCATCCGCACCATGCTCGACCAGCGCCAGCGCAGCTGCCGCGGTGGCGATATTGCCACCGATGACTTCGATATGCGGATAATTGGTTTTGACCCAGCGCACACGGTCCAGCACGCCTTTGGAATGGCCGTGCGCGGTATCAACGACGATAACGTCCACACCGGCCTTGGCCAGCAGGTCGATACGCTCGTCATTGTCGGCGCCTACGCCGACTGCCGCGCCCACGCGCAATTTACCCTGGTCGTCCTTGGAGGCAAACGGATGCTCGGTGGATTTCTGGATATCTTTTACGGTGATCAGGCCGCGCAGCTCAAACAGGTCGTTGACGACCAGTACGCGTTCCAGCCTGTGCTTGTTCATCAGGCGTTTGGCTTCGGACAAATCCGCACCTTCGCTGACATACACCAGCTTGTCGCGCGGCGTCATCTTGGCGCGCGCTTCGGCATCCAGTTCTTCTTCAAAGCGCAAATCGCGGTTGGTGATGATACCGACCACAGTCTTGCCTTCCACGACCGGGAAGCCGCTGATGCCGTATTGCTGCGACAGGGCCATGACATCGCGGATCCTCATCGTCGGCGGAATCGTGATCGGGTCACGCAGCACGCCGGATTCAAAACGCTTGACCTTGGCTACCTCGCGCGCCTGTTCTTTCGGCGTCAAGTTTTTATGGACAATCCCTATGCCACCTTCCTGGGCCATGGCAATTGCAAGCCGGGCTTCGGTCACGGTGTCCATTGCAGCGGAAACCAGAGGGATATTCAGGGTGATATTACGAGTCAGACTCGTAACAAGCGAAGTATCTTTAGGGAGGATATTCGAGTAAGCTGGAACGAGTAGCACGTCATCGAATGTGAGTGCTTTTTGAAGTAAACGCATAGCATTTCCTATAGGCGCAAAGCCGCATTATACAGAAAACTTGCCGAGACGTCTTTAACCGTGTAAAACTCTAGCAAAATTTCTTTCAAATCCATTTCTGCAGCCCCCGTGCTACAGAGACCCGACAAAGCTGCGGAATAATATCCATGCAAAAATATCAAAAAAGACTCGTTTTTTCTGTACTCATGTCGTTTTTCATGTGCGCGTCGGCTTTTGCGCAGTATGTATGGCTGGATGAAAAAGGCATAAAACAGTTTTCCGATATACCTCCACCGAAATCTGTGCCGAACAACCGCATCCTGAAGTCGCCGGGGAAAATCAGCCAGGACGCCCCGCCTGCTGACAGCGCAGCACCTGCTGCCGATGCAGATCAGGCAGCCAGGCCCGTCACCACCGCAAGCAGAAATGAGGACTTCAACAAGCGCAGGGCTGAGCAGGCGGCAAAGGACCAGAAGGCTGCTGAGGAAAAACGCGTCGCCAGTGAAAAGAGCAAAAACTGCGAACGCGCCCGCTCCTACCAGCGCTCACTGGAGTCAGGCGCGCGCATCGCCACGGCCGACAGCAATGGCGAAAGAAGCTACCTGAGCGATGACCAGCGGGCCAAGGAGGTCGCGGAAACCAGGCGCGCGGTAGCCGACTGCAATTAGTGATGGAAGCAGTGCCGGCGGCGTAGCCCTCAGGGCTGCCCGTCCTTCTGTTTTTGGGCACGGCGGCGGCGCGAGTCCTTGGGATCGGCAATCAAAGGCCGGTAAATTTCCACCCGGTCGCCGTCATGCAGCGGCGCATCTGCCGGCTTCAATTTGCCGTAGACGCCGAATTTGCTGGCATCCATATCGATTTCCGGGTGCAGCAGCAGTATGCCGCTTTGGGCAACGGCGTCCGACAGTCTGGCGTCTGCCGCCAGCCTCACCTCCAGCAAGGCCACGTCGCTGACAGTGGAATAACAGACCTGGACCTTGATAAAACCGCTATCACCCATATAAAGTTTCTGCACGGGTGCAAAAAGAATCGACGAAGCTGTTGGCGATCTTGCCGAAGACCGGACCTATCAGGTGTTCCAGCAATTTGCTGGAAAATTCGTAGTTCAGGTCGAATTCGATCTTGCAGGCGTCTGGCCTGAGTTCGGTAAATTTCCACCGGCCGTAGAGTTGCTTGAAAGGCCCGTCCACCAGCGTCATTTCCATCTCGTGCGGCGGCACATTCTTGTTTTGCGTGGTAAACCGCTGTTTAATGCCGTGATAATTGATGGACAGCGTTGCAATCAATGTATCATCGGTTCTTTCCTTGACATTGACTTCGCCGCACCATGGCAGGAAACTGGGGTAATCCTCGACCCCATCCACCAGCGCAAACATTTGCTGGGCGCTGTATCCGACGAAAACTGTTTTATGTACGACTGCCATCAATAAGAACCATTTGGTAGAATCACAATTCGAAATTTTAACCGACTCACTCTGTTTCCTTGTTAAAAAAACGCGAAAGCGGTCCTTAAACAGGATTTTTCAGGCGGGGACACAAATATTCATTACATTGCATGAGCATTGCCGACAATAAAAAAGCCTTCCACGACTACTTCATCGAAGAACAGTTTGAAGCGGGGGTTGTATTACAAGGATGGGAAGTCAAGTCCATACGGGCCGGGCGCGCGCAGCTGAAAGAGGCCTACGTCATTGTCCGCAATGGCGAGATCTTCCTGTTCGGCGCCCATATCGGCGCCCTGCCCACTGCATCCACCCATATCCATCCGGACTCAGTCAGGACGCGCAAGCTGCTGCTGAACGCATCCGAGATAAGCAAGCTGATCGGCAAGGTTGAGCGTTCCGGCTACACGCTGGTGCCACTGGACATGCATTTCAGTAAAGGCATGATCAAATGCCAGATCGGCCTTGCCAAAGGCAAGAAGCAGCACGATAAGCGCGAGACGGAAAAAGAGCGAGATTGGCAGCGGGAACAGCAAAAAGTGATGAAGCAGCACCGCAGGTAGTATCTTGGCCCGCAAGCCGCATTGCAGATGCGGCAGCGAAGCCGGAAGACTCAGCCTGAAGATATAAACGGCTTATACGGTACAGAGAAATAACAAAGCGCGGAATTAACGGCCCGGAACGTAGATGTCGTGGCCGGCTTCGTTGATCTGGCGACGCAGGGCGCGGCGCTCGTCGGGAGTCATGCGGCTGCGTTTTTGATTGGTTTCGGTATTGGCAGCAGATGGGCTGGCCGCAGGCAGGCGCTTATTCTCGGCATGCTCTTCGGCAATCGATTCTTTTTCCATTTTCTTGTCGGCTGCGCGATGGAGTTGCGCTTCTTTCTGCTCAGGCGCCTGGCTTTTTCCGAACGAGAAAAAATTGCCAAAACGTCCAGGTTCAGCAAACGCGGTGACGCTTGCTGCTTGCAGCAGCAACAGGAAAATAAATTTTAAGCGTCTTATATCCATTCCATTTTTCGCAAACAAGCGACTTCCTAGCATTCGATTATCAAGAAAGTTGATATGACATTACGGCAATTATGCGCTAAGTCGGGTGCAGGAGACCAGCATAAACCTGCAATTTTATGCTTAAATCCAACGCTGGGCTTCAAATTAGTCATGCAACTAGTTTATGCGTTGCCGTTCGCATTCCTCCGGCTAATTCGGTAAAGTGTGTAACAGTTTGTAATGAATTAACAAAAAATGACGATCGAATTTGTTTCTGACAGTAACATACCCCTATGAATACTATAGACAACAACCCTGAAAACTCCGCAAGCAGCGGTCCAAAAGCAAAGATACTGGTAGTCGACGATGATGTCCGCCTGAGGGATCTGCTCAGGCGCTACCTGACCGAACAAGGCTTCAATGTAGTAAGCGCGGAAAACGCGCAGGCAATGAACAAGCTGTGGATACGCGAGCGTTATGACCTGCTGGTGCTGGACCTGATGTTGCCCGGCGAAGACGGGCTGGCGATCTGTCGCCGCCTGCGCGGCGCCGGTGACCAGACCCCTATTATCATGCTGACGGCCAAAGGCGAGGAAGTGGACCGCATTATCGGCCTGGAAATGGGCGCCGACGATTACCTGCCCAAGCCTTTCAGCCCGCGCGAGTTGGTGGCCAGGATCAATGCCGTGCTGCGCCGCAAAACACCGGACGAACTGCCGGGCGCGCCTTCCGATGGTCCGCAATCTTTTGAATTCGGCGACTTCGTGCTGGACCTGGCGACCCGCACTTTAAAGAAGAATGGCGAGAACATCGCACTGACTACCGGCGAATTCTCGGTATTGAAAGTATTCGCCCGTCACGCAAGGCAGCCGCTGTCGCGTGAAAAGCTGATGGAGTTGGCCCGCGGCCGCGAATACGAAGTATTCGACCGCAGCCTGGACGTGCAGATATCACGGCTGCGCAAGCTGATCGAACCAGACCCGTCCAATCCCCTGTATATCCAAACGGTATGGGGCCTGGGTTATGTGTTCATTCCGGACGGCCAGTCCCGCCAGTAACATCGAGAGAGCAATACAAATGCCGCTTATTGAATGCGCGCCTATCTAAACAGTTTCGACTGGCTCCTGAGCGGACTTTTCTGGCGCACCTTCTTCCTGCTGACTTTTCTCGTCATGAGCAGTATGGCGGCGTGGTTTGCAAGTTTCCGCATGGTGGAGCGCACGCCGAGGGCGCAGCAGATCGCTGCGCAAATCGTCTCCGTGGTGACCATCACCCGCGCAGCGCTGACCCACTCTGCCCCGGACAAACGCACCGAATTGCTGATCGACCTGGCCAGCAATGAAGGCATACGCATCTATCTGCTGGAAAATACGGACAAGATAGATCCTCCGGAAGAAACACCGATGTATCGCGAACTGCAGGGCCTCGTCAGGGAACGACTGGGCGAGGATACCCGCTTCGCCAAGAAAATGAACAACGTCGCCGGCTTCTGGATCAGCTTTGAGATCGATGGCGACCAGTACTGGCTCAAGCTCGACGAGGGGCGGCTGGAGCCGACCACCGGCCTGCAACTGCTGGGCTGGGCCGCCATCACGCTGTTCCTGACGCTGCTGGGCGCCGCCTTTATTTCCAAGCTGATCAACGAGCCCCTGGCGCGGCTCAGCGGCGCCGCGCGCATGCTGGCCAAGGGCAAGCAGCCCAAAGCCTTACCGGAATCGGGGCCGAACGAAATCAAGGAAACCAATATCAGCTTCAACCAGATGGTGGAAGACCTGGTACGCATAGAATCAGACCGCGCGGTAATCCTGGCCGGTATTTCTCATGACTTGCGCACGCCGCTGGCGCGCATGCAGCTGGAAGTGGAAATGGCCTCGCTGACCGATGAGGCCCGCATCGGCATGCAATCCGACTTGGGCCAGATGGATGCGATCATAGGCCAGTTCCTGGTATATGCGAAGCCGTCGGAAGAACTCAATTTCGACTTCGTCAGCCTGAGCGACATGCTGGAACAGATCGTCGAGGAATATTCCCGCCAGAGTGATATCGTGATACGCGCGGCAATCCACCCGAACATGGAAATCAAGGGCAATACCGTCGAACTGCACCGGCTGTTTACCAACATCATAGAAAACGCCAGGCGCTACGGCAAGACGCTCAATACAGCATTCACGCATGTAGACATCCGCACCAGCTACAAGAACAAGGAAAAGAAGCAAGGCATCATGATCAGCTTCAGGGACCATGGACAGGGCGTGCCGGAAGCAGACTTGCCGCGCCTGCTGAGACCATTTACGAGGGTAGATGCGGCGCGCAGCCAGGCCAACGGTTCCGGCCTGGGGCTGGCAATCGTGGAGCGGATCGTCAAGCGCCACCACGGCAAGCTGAGGATTTCCAACCACGCCAACGGCGGATTTACGGTACTGATCGCCTTTCCCTAGTTCAGTGGCTTTGCAATGCGGGCCCCGTACGACAAAAGGCGGGCAGCTGTACTAGCCTGCCCGCCCCCGCCTTCATCTCCCCTGCCTTTTATCCTGTTTTATTTTTTGCTCTTATTTTCTCACCACATTTTCTGATCGTAATTTCCAACCCTCATTATTTGACGTTCTCGCCGGCCGTCTGCTGAACAGCGGCCAGCTGGTAGGACATGCGCAGCTTGTTGCCACCGGCCAGGGCCAGCGGTGTCGCGCCGGCCACGGTAATCGCCGACGCCGCGCCTTTTGTACTGACCACCGCTGCGTGGGACAAATCCAACGTGCTCCATCCCACTATGCCGGCAACGCCGGCGGCGACTGCAATACCGCTGAAGACCGAAGTGCGCAGCTTGCTCTTGCCGTTTTTGGCCGGCAAGGCGACGGCTACCGGCGCTTCTGACAATATCGCCTCTGCACGATGGCGCCATACCACGCTTTGCTCGGTTTTTTGCGTGAAGCGCGCCAACAGGTCATTGGCGATTGCCTCAGCCTGCTCAGTCTCTTGCTGCAGCTGGCGCTGGGCAGATTCTGCCTGCTGCTGATGCTGCAAACGAAGTTGTTGCTGGCGCTGTTCCAGGTCGGTTGCCTGTGCAGCTGCTTGCTGTGCTGCCAATTGCGCTAGTTGCGCTGCCTGCATGGCTTCCTGCTGTGCATTCATTGCAGCCTGCTCTACATCGACGCCGGCTTGCAATGCTGCAGTGGCTTGCTCTTCCAATGCCAGGCGCTGCTGCAGCAAAACATTCTTTTGCTCTTCCAGCGAATTCTGCAAGGCGACCTCTTCCCGCAGGCTACTTTCCATTGCCTGTTGCTGTTGCAGTGTTTCTGCGAACCGGCGCTGCGCGTCGGCGCGTTCTGCTTCCAGCTGCTGCATTTGCTGTTGCTGCTGC
Organism: Undibacterium sp. TJN25; assembly: GCF_049339885.1. Classification (NCBI taxonomy): domain Bacteria; kingdom Pseudomonadati; phylum Pseudomonadota; class Betaproteobacteria; order Burkholderiales; family Oxalobacteraceae; genus Undibacterium; species Undibacterium sp. TJN25. Next base: position 84,502 of record NZ_JBMPPM010000001.1, read on the forward strand.
TCCTGCTGTTCCAGTTCCGCGGCGAGCAGCGTTGCGGCCTGCCGTTGCTCCTTGATGTATTTTATTTCCGCCGCATTCAGTTCTTGTTCCAGCTCCAGTCTTTCCTGCGCAGCATGGCGGGCGGCGAGTTCCTGCTGGACGCGCAGTTCGCTTTGGCGCTCCAATTCCTGCTCCAGCTGGGCACGCCGTTCGGATTCGGCAAAAATCATTTTTTCTGCTTCGATTTTTTGCTCTATCGTTGCCAATGCGGCTTTATCCAGTGCAATCGTATCCTGTTCAAGACGCGTCAATTCTTGCGCGGCCAGCAAATTCCGCTGTTCCAGATCGGCACGCTGCAGTTCTGCGCGCTGTAACGACAGCAATTCATTCGCATGCAATTCCGCCAGTTCTGCCGCCTGCTTTGCGGTGCCGGCTTGCTGCTCAGCCAAGTCCGCAGCTTCCCGTTCGCTGGCCAGCCTGGCCTGCACATACTGGTTCGCTTCACGCTCGGCGTTGGCTCTGGCTTCAGAGACAGCCAGCAATTCCTGCTCGGCTTGCAGACGGCTTGTCGCCTCAGCCGTCGCCAGTTCTTCAGCTACCAATTTATTCTGGACCAGACTCAAGGCCTGCAATTCCAACGCAGCGCGCTCATTCTCGGCGTGCGCCAGCACTTCGGCCTCACGCAGTTTGGCGTGCACGGTATCGTTGGCAAGCCTTTGCGCCCGCGCATGCTCCGCCGACTTTGCAAAAAGCTGCTGCTCCGCGGCATGCTTGCCGGCCATGCTGGCAACTGCCTGCTCTTCCAGGTCGGCCCTGGCTTTTGAGGTTTCGGCGATACCGCGCTCCAATGCAGCATGCTGTTCAGCCGCCTGGCATTCGCGCTGATCAGCTTCCAGCCTGGCCTGCAATTCTGCGGCCAGTTGCTGATCGGCCTCGGCCCGTGCTTTTTCCGCTACTGCGGAGTCAACCAGCAGGCGATTTTTATCCTTCAGTGCCTGTGCCGCCTGTTGTTTCATCTGCGCTTCTTCAGCAGACGATGCCAGCCATTCCCGTTCGGCCCGATTCAATTCTTCCGCCGCTGCTTTTGCTTCAGCGTCGGCATTCGCCTTCGCTTGCGCCAGCACCAGTTGTTCTTGCTCCGCTGCCGCCCTTGCCTGGGCTTCCAGCAGGGCTTGCGTCTCAGCGGCCTGCTTTTGCGCCAGTAATTCCAAAGCGGCCTGTTGAGCTTGTACCCTTTGCTGCTGCAGTACTGCAGCAGATTGCTCTTCCTGCAGGCGTTGCGCGGTCAATGCAGCAACCAGCGTTTGCGCGTCGGCGTGTGTCGCCATTTCCTGGTACAGCGCCTGCTCGGCGCGCAGGTTGGCCTCACTGGCAACGCGCGTCTGCCGTTCTACACCCTCCCTGGCATCCGCATATTCTTTCAACAGCTGTTCGGCTTTCAGACTCGCGGCGGCGTCCTGGCGGGCACGCTGCTCCGTAGCCAGTTTTTGGCCGGCAACGCTGATGACTTCTGCATCTGCTGCGGCACGTTCCTGCGCCGCTTTTTCGAGTTCCGCCACCTTATGCAGCTTGGCGACCAGCAATTCCCTGGCTTTGTGCTGGCTATCGGCAAACGTCTTGATATTGGCCTGCAAAACCTGCTCTTGCTCCAACTTTGCCTGGGCGGCGTCGCTGGCGTGCTGCTCTGCCGCTGCACGCGCAACTGCCAGTTCAGCCTGCTCCTGCTCGGCGTGTGCGCGGGCCTGCGCCTGCGCCGCTGCAGCTTGTTCAGCCTGCAAGCGCTCTGCATTGGCGCGCGCTTCCTGCTGCAAGAACAGCGCGCGTTCTTTTTCAGCATGCAGTTTTTCCTCTACCAACGCAAGGTTGCGCTGCTGTTCCAGCGCATTGGCCCTCTCCGTTCCGGCAAGCTGCTCAGCCAGACCTGCCTTGGCGCGTATGGTTACTGCCAGCTCCTGCTCGGAGCGGGTTTTTTCCTGATTTTGTTCCAGCAGTTTTTTTTCAGCGCCGGTGCGCGCAGCGATCGCAGCCAGCAGCTCCTGTTCGGAGCGCAGCTTGGCTTCGCAGACGCCCAGCTGTTCCTGTTCCAGCCGGGCTTTTTCCTGCAGTTCAGTGATCAGTTGCTGTTCAGCCGCCAGTTTTTGCTGCACCAGCGCCAGTGCCCGCTTTTCGGACTCAGCACGTTGGCGCAGTGTTTTACCCAGCTCCACAGCTTCCGCTGCCCTGGCCTGCGCCACAGCGGACGTTTCACGCTGCAAGTCCGCGTGTTCAGTCATTTTTTCCAGGCGCAACTGCTCGGCCTGCAACATGCTTTGACGGGATTCCCTGGCCAACGCCTCCTGCTGCTGGCGCTCGCGCAATACTACGCTATGCTCGCGGTCGATCACGGCGCGTGCGATCACTTCTTCCGCCGCGGCGCGTTCCACTTCCAGCTTTTGCTGCGCAGCCACCACTGCTTCATGCTCTGCCTGCAGCCTGACCTGCTCTACCTTGCCGAGTTCTATCGCCTGGCGGGCTTTCACCAGCGCCAGCCTGGCGGCCTTCTTATGGGTTTCGGCCTGCACTTGCGCCTGCTCCAGTGCGTGGCGCTCTGCCGTCGCCGTGGCTTCCAGCGCCATTCTGGCTTCTTTATCGTGCAATTCCCTGGCTTTCGCCAGCGCTTGCGCTTGCTGCTCGGCGTGCAAGCGTGCTTCCGCTTCCAGCTGAGCAGCCTGTTCCGATTCCAGCTTTTCCTGCGTAGCATGGATCACTTGCTGCACTGCACCGGCGCGCTTGCGCTCCACGTCCAGCTTTTCCTGCATCAACTCAGCGGCGGAACGTTCATCCTCCGCTCGTTGCTGTTCCAGGCGCAGCAGTTCGGCGGCTTGCTCATTCTTTTTAGCGGCGGCGGCAGCGATCTGCTTTTGCAGTTCTGCCTGTTCCAGGTTTTTTTCCAAAATGGCTTTTTCAGCCGAGTATTCCATTTCATGCGCCTGCCGGATTTGCGCATCCACTTCCTGCTGTTCTTTCAGCAGCGCCACCCTTTCTTGCTCCAGCCTTGCCGCTTCTGCCGCGTCTTCTGTTTTTTTCTGTTCTGCCTGCAGTTTTTCCTGAATAGCCTGCACGACTTTTTGCTCTGCTTCGATGCGCAGCTGTTCGGCATGCGCAAGCTCGCGCGCCATTTCCGCCGCCTGGCCAGCTGCGGCGCTGGTTTTTTTCAGCAGTTCCACATGCAACGCGGAAGCAGCCAGGGCCTGCTGTTCCGAATCCGCTTTTTCACGCGCCAGTTCCAGCGATTCAAGTTCCCGCTCGGCACGTTCCTGCGCCAGCATTGCTGCCCTGTGCTCTTCCTGCATGCGCTCGTCTGCGGCCTGGGCCGCGTGATTTTCCAGCATGCCGCGGCGTTGCGCCTGTTCAGCCGCAGCCACTTCCGTGATCAGCCTGCCGCGCGCCACCTCATCGGCCTGCTGCTCTGCTTCCACCCTGTACATCGTGGTGGACTGCAATTCGCGTTCGGCGACTATCCTGGATTCGGTAACGATACGGATTTTTTCCTCAGCGTCGCGGCGGGCCTGTGCCGTGGCGGCGGCGATCAGCTCGGCCTGCTCGCGCTTGACGGCGGCATTGCGCAATTCTGTCTCTGCCTGCAGACGCATCTGTATCGCTTCGCCGGCGCGCCTTTCCGATTCAACACGGGCCTGCGCCATGGCTTCATGTTCCTGCTCCATGGCGACCCTGGCCAGCGCATCTTCGCGGGCACGCACTTCGATCGGTGCCCGGTTGATGGCGAATTCCAGCGCCATTGCATCTGCTTCGTCTCGTTCGCGGCTCATTTGCAGCGCTTCGGTGCGTACTTTCAACAGCATTTCGGCTGTTTCACGGGCTTCACGGTCACGTTTTTCACGCTCCTTGGCCAATTCTGCGATGCGCAGGTCGGCGCGTGCCCTTTCTTCCGCCTCTTGTTTTGCCGCATCGGACGCGGCAAAGCGCGCGGTTGCCCAGTTGCGCGCATTCAGGGTTTCCCTGGCAAGGCCTTCTGCCGCCACCTTGGCCTTGGCGCCAAGGGCGGCGTCGGATTCCATTTGCTCGGCGGCGCGTTTATTGGCTTCTTTTTCCGATTTGGTGCGTTCCTCGGCCTGCTGTTTGGCCAGCGCATCCATCTTGATGCGCTCCTGCAGTTCATGCGTTTCTTCGTTGGCAGCGGTAATCCTGGCCTGGCTGGCTTCGCGCGACAGGCGCTCTGCTTCCACGCGTGCGCGGTTGCTGGAAATCATTTCCTCGTCCAGCTGGGCTTTTTGCTGGGCCAGCGCTGCGGCTTCCGCATCGACCTGGGCGCGGTCTTCCGCCAGGGAACGGGCTCGGGCTTCTGCCAGGACGCGGTTTTCCGCAGCGACGGTGGCACGTGCTTCGGCTTCGACGCGGGCAATCGCCTCGCGTATGCCTTTGACATCTATTCGTGAATTAGACTCAAAAGGAGCTTCCGACGCGTGGAAATCGTCGCGTAAATCGGCATGCGTATCCATGGAAAAGTTGCCCATAGATAGTTTATTTGATAATGCCTTTGCGTCCATTCGGTGCCTCCAATTGAGTGTCGCTCCTATAGCGGAGCTTGCTACCATGGATTATCACAGCACGCGAAGACAAACAATTGATGAAGCAGAATGGGAAAAGCCGCCTATTTCCCGCTTATCCGCCTTTATTACGCAGGCGCGGGCCGGATAGGGGATTAAGCTTCAGACATGGCCGAAATGCTCGAATTCCGTATCGTAGATCTCCAGCAGGCGGCGCGAGCTGATGCGGAAGGCATCCAGCACCTGCGGGTCGAAATGCCCCGGCATGACGCGGCCATCACCGTTCAGGATGATTTCCAGCGCCCTGGTTTGCGTATAGGCGGTCTTGTAGGGCCGCTTGGAACGCAGGGCGTCGTAGACGTCTGCAATCTGCATGATACGGGCAGCCAGCGGAATGTTTTCACCGGCCAGACCGTGCGGATAGCCGCTACCGTCCCAACGCTCATGGTGCCACATGGCGATCTCGCGCCCCATGCTCAGATAGGGAGATTCTCCGCTTTCCAGCATCTTGGCGCCCAGCGCCGAATGGGATTTCATGATTTCCCATTCGTCCGCCTGGAAACTTCCCGGCTTTTGCAGTATCGCATCGGGAATACCTATCTTGCCGACGTCATGCATGGGGCTGGCATAGAAGATCCTCTCGCAGAAATCGGCACTCATGCCCATGGTTTCCGCCAGTTCCACGCAATAGTAGCTGATGCGCTTGACATGGGCGCCGGTTTCCTCATCGCGGTAGGCGGCGGCGCGGTTCATCGTCTGGATGGTTTCGCGATAGCTGGACGTCAACTGCGCGGTGCGCTGCTTGATCTGCCCTTCCAGTATCTGCGTATGGTTGGCCAGGAAATTGGTGTATTCGCGCAGACGCAATAAATTCCTGACCCGGACCCAGAGCTCGGCACGGTCCACCGGCTTGGTCAGGAATTCCTCGGCGCCGACTTCCAGTGCGCGGATTTTGGAATCCCTGTCGTCCAGCGACGTGATCATGATGATGGGGATATTTTTGGTAGCGGAGTCCAGCTTCAGCCGGCGCGCCACTTCGAATCCGTCTATGCCTGGCATGATCAGGTCCAGCAGGATCAGGTCGGGCTTGAAGCTGCCCACCGTTTCCAGCGCCTGCTCGCCGTCTGATGCGGTTTTGGTGAGGTAGCCGCCGGTGCTCAGCACCGCCTCCAGATATTTCAGGTTATGGATATCGTCGTCAACAATGAGTATGCGAGATTCTGTATCGGCCATCATTACTCTCCATTCTTCTCTTGTTTACATCTTTTCTTTCCAGGGTGTTTGCATTACGCCTTTAAAGGCGCCGGATTTCAGATACTGGAGTCCCTTCCCAGGTGCCGCGCAACTTGCGCCAGCAGCTCCGGATAATGGATGGGTTTGGTGATATAGCCGTCGCAGCCGGCGGCAAACATTCTTTCGTCATCGCCTTTCATCGCATAGGCAGTCAGCGCGATGATGGGAATATGTTTGGTGGCCGCATCCGCCTTCAGGATACGGGTTGCCGTCAGACCGTCTGTGCCGGGCAGCTGGATGTCCATCAGGATCAGGTCTGGCAGTTCGTGCCTGGCCTGCTCTATGCCCTGGGCGCCGTCCACCGCCTGTACAACCTGGTAGCCGCCGCTTTCCAGCACGATGACCGCCAGCTTCATATTTGCTTCATTGTCTTCAACGACAAGCACTTTCATCATCACTCTTTCTCCGAGGCTGCAGCGGCAACGGCGGCCAACTGGGTTTGATGCTGTTTGCGGATTTCATCTGTTCATCTGCAATATAAGGCGTATCGTCCTTTGTCAAAGTTTTCTCCCGGCGGCAGCCCGGGGACATAGACAGGGTCTACCTGCAGCAGTATTACAGCCCATGCTGCCAATACCCAAACATTGTCGAGACATTTCCCAGCAGCCACTATTATAGCTATATTAACATTTGCTGCATTGGCGCGCTTCGTTTGCATTTAATCGTGCGGGATGGCCATCGGGGATGACCACAGAAGCAATCATCCGTCAATCCAGATTAGTCGCCAAAGTGCAAATCTGTCAATCTTTTTGACTGCAAAGCAAGAAAATTTAACAATGTACTGTATATGCCGTTTTATTGACGAGCGGACTGGTTTTGGTGAAAAAAAATTGACGTGCCTGCCTGCTGCATATAATAAAGACAGTTAAAAGCATTTCCGTAATCGCCTGCGCCAGCGTAAAATTGAGGTCTGCTGTACCTTCTCATCGCGCCAGGCCACAAGCCCCGGCGCCACCGCTACTCTGCAGCACAGTATTGCTTACCCATTTACGGAGAAACACCTTGTCAGATCACGTGACGGAAATCAGGCACCCCCTGATGCAACACAAGCTGAGCCTCATGCGCAGCAAAGACACTACTACCGACAATTTCCGCCGCCTTCTGCGCGAAATCAGCCAGATGCTGGCCTATGAAGTCACACGCGATCTGCCGCTGGAATCAGTCACGATAGAAACGCCGATGGCAACCATAGAAGCCCCGACCATCAGCGGCAAGAAGCTGTGCGTGATCTCCGTGCTACGGGCCGGCAACGGCATCCTGGATGGCATGCTGGACCTGCTGCCGGCAGCCCGCGTAGGCCACATAGGCCTGTACCGTGATCCGGAAACACTGGAGCCTGTCGAGTATTACTTTAAAGTGCCGGACGACATCGCGGAGCGCCTGGTGATCGTGGTCGACCCCATGCTTGCTACCGGCAACTCTGCCGCTGCCGCCGTCGCCAAGTTGAAGGAACGCGGCGCCGTTACGATGAAGTTCGTCTGCCTGCTGGCAGCGCCTGAAGGCATCAAGGTGATGCAGGCAGCGCACCCCGACGTGCCTATCGTGACAGCATCGGTGGACCAGTGCCTCAATGAACACGGCTACATCATTCCGGGCCTCGGCGACGCGGGCGACCGCCTGTTCGGCACTAAATAATTGTTGATATTTTCCTGATAGCTTTCTCTAACGGTATGGTTCCCGGCCCTGTGCGCCGGGAACTCTTGCGATTGATCCAGACATGAACTCCACCAGCACTACGCCTGCCCCTGTTGCAGCCTCTCCGGCACCTACCCTCCGTTCCAAACTGCCTGAGGTGGGTACGACGATTTTTTCCATCATGTCGGCGCTTGCCGTTGAAAAAAACGCTGTCAACCTGGGCCAGGGCTTCCCGGATTTCGCCTGCGACCCGGCACTGAAAGAGGCGGTATCCGCCGCAATGGCGGCCGACCAGAACCAGTATCCTCCAATGCCGGGTGTGCCCGTGCTGCGCGAGAACATCGCCGCCAAGATAGCTGCCATTTACGGCTACCGGTACGATGCCGCGACCGAGATCACCGTTACTGCGGGAGCGACTCAGGGCATCATGACCATTCTGCTGGCCTGCGTGCACGCAGGCGATGAAGTGATTGTCATCGAGCCGGTCTACGACAGCTACGTGCCATCCATCAGGCTGGCCGGCGGTATCCCGGTATTCGTTTCCATGGAACTGGACCAGCACGGCTACAGCATCCCCTGGGGTAAGGTCGCCGCGGCGATCACGGGGAAAACCAGGCTGATCATGCTGAATTCGCCGCACAACCCCACCGGCTTCGTACTCAGCGCCGCCGACGTGCAGGCACTGGCGGACATCGTGCGCAACACCGGCGTGCTGATCGCCTCCGACGAAGTGTACGAGCACATGGTATACGACGGCCAGCGTCATGAATCGCTGTCGCGACATCCCGAACTGGCGCAGCGCTCGTTTATCATCTCCAGCTTTGGCAAGACCTATCACGTGACGGGGTGGAAGGTCGGCTACGTCGCCGCGCCTGCCGCGCTGATGGCGGAATTTCGCAAAGTGCACCAGTTCAACGTTTTCACCGTCAACACCCCCATGCAGTACGGTCTGGCGCACTACCTGGCGAACCCGGCGCCCTATCTGGACCTGCCGGCGTTTTATCAGCGCAAGCGCGACCTGTTCCGGGACGGCCTGAAAAATTCACGCTTCAGGCTGCTGCCTGCAGGCGGCACGTATTTCCAATGCGTGGACTATACGGCGATTTCAGATCTGCCTGAACTGGAATTTGCGCAATGGCTGACGGCAGAAGTCGGCGTGGCAGCGATCCCTGTATCGGCATTCTATAACCAGCCCAAAGAGTCGGGTATCGTGCGTTTTTGCTTTGCCAAGCAGGATGCGACACTGCAAAAGGCGATTGCCCGTTTGCAGCAGATCTAGGCAAGGCATTGCCAGCCGTCAGCGGCAAAGCTGCCAGGATAAGGCATAAAAAAAAGCAGGGTAATCCCTGCTTTTTTTTGTGATGTTGCAGGCCGCTACGGGCGCTGTTCCTGGCGCGACTTGAGGTTATTGTCCAGCTCATCTATATGCAGTTTGCGCTGATACTTGTTCGCCTCTATGCGTATCCTTTGCAACACCGCGCGGTATTCGCGTCTGTGCGTATTGGCTTCGGCCAGGCAGGAATTGACAAAGAAAACGTCGTAACAGGCTTGCTGCGCCTGCGCGTACCACGACTGCAAGCTCACTTCGTCGGCAGTAACCTGCACCAATGCCGCTTCCGCCGTATCCATCGACTGTATGCTGCCGGCAGCATACCTTGCATCCAGCGCGGCAATTTCCGCTCCCAGTTGCTTGCCCACGGCATCGCTGGCTGGAGGCTCTTTCTTGCCCATTGAGGAACAACCTGCCAGCAACAGGCCGGCCAGCACGCAAGCCGACAACTGAGGGGCTTGAAAAGTACGGAAAATGCGGGCAGCGGGAAGAATCGGTAAAATTTTCATGTTTTCTCGGGTTCAGGCGATCGAATCGGCAATATTGCGCTGATCCGCGTCCATATATTCTTTTGATTGCATTTCTATGATGCGCGAGACCGTCCGGTGGAACTCATTGGACAGCATGCCCTGAGTATACAGCTCTTCCGGCGCAACTTCAGCCGACATGATCAACTTGACCTTGTTATCGTAAAACACGTCGATCAGCCAGGTAAAGCGCCGCGCTTCGGACGACATCGCGGCAGACATCAGCGGCACCGACGACAGTATCACGGTATGGAAACGGCTGGCAATTTCCAGGTAGTCGTTTTGCGAACGCGGACCGCCGCACAAAGTGGCAAAATCGAACCAGATCGCGCTACCCGCTTTGCGCAAGGCGCGCAGGTCGCGGCCCTCTATATTGACACGGGGATCTTCATCGGCAGTTTCGGCGATGCGGCTGAAGGCGGAACGCAGGGCCTTGTCGGTATCCGCCCCCAACGGCGTCAGGTAAGCCTGTACCTGCTCCATCGCGCGCTTGCGATAGTCATTGCCGGAATCCACATTCAGCACGTCCAGGCGCTCCTTGAGCAATGCAATGGTCGGCAGCATACGGTCGCGGTGCAATCCTTCCGGGTACAGCGTATCGGGCTGGTAGTTGGACGTCATCACAAAAGAGACGCCATTGTCGAACAAGGCTTTCAGCAAGTTGTACAGCAGCATCGCATCCGCAACGTCCGACACATGGAATTCGTCAAAACAAATCAGCCGGTATTTCTTGGCGATGCGCCTGGCGACTTCGTCCAGCGGATCGGCGACGCCTTTCAGCTCGTCCAGCTGGCGATGCACGCCGCGCATGAATTCGTGGAAATGCAGGCGGGTCTTGCGCACGACCGGCACCACGGAGTAGAAGCTGTCCATCAGGAAGGATTTACCGCGCCCTACTCCACCCCACATGTAGACACCGCGCGGCACCTCGGGGCGCGTGATCAGCCTGGTCAACCGGTTGGAGCGTTTGGATTTGTACTCCACCCATTCATCGTAAGCTTGTTGCAAGCGGTCCACTGCGCGCTGCTGTGCTGCATCGGCTTGAAAGCCGCGCTGGGTCAGGGCTTCTTGATAAAATTCCAGGACATTCATGATGGATAGGGTCGGCGCCTACCATAAAATCAAGCGGGCTTGGTATGTGAATTCATGCGCAGAACTTGTTGCAGCAACAATCTCTACAGCAATAAAAACAAGAAAGCCGCTGGCAGAAAGCGACTCAGCGGCGATATTCCGGCGCCCGGCATTCCTCCCCGGGACGCCGGCAAGTACTACATCAGAAGTTCAATGCACGCTTGTCAACGGCAAGCGCTGCTTCCTTCGTCGCTTCCGACAGCGAAGGATGGGCGTGGCAGATACGGGCAATATCTTCCGAAGACGCGCGGAACTCCATCGCTACCACGGCTTCTGCAATCAGTTCCGACGCCATAGGGCCGATAATGTGCACGCCGAGGATTTCGTCGGTTTTCGCATCCGCCAGCATTTTCACCATGCCGGAAGTGTCACCCAGCGCGCGTGCTCGGCCATTGGCCATGAACGGGAAAGTGCCTGCCTTGTAGGCAACGCCATCCGCCTTCAGCTGCTGCTCGGTGCGGCCGACCCAGGAGATTTCCGGCGAGGTATAAATAACCCAGGGAATGGTGTTGAAGTTCACATGGCCATGCTGGCCCGCGATACGTTCTGCCACGGCCACGCCTTCTTCTTCCGCCTTGTGCGCCAGCATGGGGCCGCGCACCACGTCGCCGATTGCCCATACGTTAGGCAGGTTGGTTTTGCAATCGCCGTCCACGGCAACAAAGCCGCGTTCATCCAGCTTCAGGCCTATGCTTTCGGCGTTCAGGCCGTTGGTATTCGGGGTGCGGCCAATCGAGATGATCAGCTTGTCGAATACGGCTTTCTGCGCTACGCCCTTCTCATCGGTATAGTTGACTGTCACGTCCGACTTGCCGGTGACGATGTCGCCTATCTTGACACCCAGGCTGATCGCCAAGCCTTGCTTGGTGAACAGCTTGTGCGCTTCCTTGGCGATCTGCTCGTCCACGGCACCGAGGAACACCGGCAGTGCTTCCAATACGGTGACTTCCGCACCCAGGCGGCGCCATACGCTACCCATTTCCAGGCCGATGACGCCGGCGCCGATAACGCCCAGCTTCTTCGGCACGCCGCCGATTGCCAGCGCGCCGTCATTGGACAGGATCAGCTTCTCATCGAAAGCGGCGCCCGGCAATGCGCGCGCATTGGAACCGGTGGCTACGATGATGTGCTTGCCGATGATGGTTTCTTCGGTTTTGCCGGCAACCTTGATTTCATAGCCGCCCTCAGCTGCCTTGACAAAAGAACCCAGGCCGAGGAAAGAAGTCACCTTGTTTTTCTTGAACAGATAGACGATGCCGTCATTATTCTGTTTGACGATGGTGCTCTTGCGCGCCAGCATCTTGCCTACGTCCAGGCCCAAGCCTTTGACTTCGATGCCGTGGTCGGCAAAGGAATGGCCGGCATGCTCATAGTGCTCGGACGATTGCAACAGCGCCTTGGAGGGAATGCAGCCGACGTTGGTGCAAGTGCCGCCCAGCGCCGGGCCGCCCTTGTCATTGGTCCATGCATCGATACATGCAGTGGAAAAACCTAATTGCGCAGCACGGATTGCTGCGACATAGCCGCCAGGGCCGCCGCCGATTACGACGACATCAAATTGTTTGCTCATGGATTTATCCCATATTTTCTGGTGAGGATCACATTCTCAGCTTCAGGCTTCTTCCGGGACGAATATCCACGCGAGGATATACGCCACCACGCCGACGCCGAAATAGAATGTGAACAAGACAAAAATCAAACGCCACACCCAGGATTCCAGCCCGGTGAATTTTCCCAGGCCCCCGCAGATGCCGCCCAGCCATTGGTCGCTGCGGGAGCGGCGGAATTTGCCGAGCTGATTCAGCGGATCGTCGCCGGAGGCGTAAGACGCATCGGCGCCAATGGACGCCAGCAGTTTTTCCTTGGCTTGCGCGAACTCTGCATCTGTCAGTGCTCCCGACAGATGCAGCTCGTGCAGACGTTTGATTTCGTCTGAGATGGACATTACAGGTCCAGTAACAGGCGTGCTGGATCTTCCAGCGCTTCCTTCATTGCTACCAGGCCCAGTACCGCTTCACGGCCATCGATGATACGGTGATCGTAAGACATCGCCAGGTAGTTCATCGGACGCACCACGATCTGGCCGTTTTCCACTACCGCGCGGTCTTTGGTCGCATGCACGCCCAGGATCGCGGATTGCGGCGGGTTGATGATAGGCGTGGACAGCATGGAACCGAAAGTGCCGCCGTTGGAGATCGAGAACGTACCGCCTGTCAGGTCTTCCAATGTCAGCTTGCCTTCTTTTGCCTTGTTGCCGAATTCGCCGATTTTCTTCTCGATTTCAGCGATGGACATCTGGTCCGCATTGCGCAAGATAGGCACTACCAGGCCGCGTGGGGAGCCGACTGCGATACCGATATCGAAGTAGCCGTGGTACACAATGTCGTTGCCGTCAACGGAAGCATTGATGATAGGGTATTTCTTCAGTGCTGCAACCGCTGCCTTGACGAAGAAGGACATGAAGCCCAGCTTGACGCCGTGCTCTTTTTCAAACTTGTCTTTGTACTTGTTGCGCAAGTCGATCACGGGCTGCATGTTGACTTCATTGAAGGTCGTCAAGATGGCGTTGGTCGATTGCGACTGGATCAGGCGTTCCGCGATACGTGCACGCAGGCGGCTCATCGGTACGCGTTCTTCCGGCCTGTCGCCCAGATTAGGCGCCGCGGGAGCGGCAACCTGTTGCAGCGCAGGTTTTGCAGCCGGCGCAGCGATAGGAGCAACCGCCGGAGTCGCTGCCTTGTTGGCAACTGCGCCCAATGCGTCGCCCTTGGTCACGCGGCCATCTTTGCCGGTGCCATCGACCTGGCCTGCTGCCAGATTATTTTCAGACAGGATTTTTGCAGCGGCCGGCATTGCAACGCCAGCGGAAGCCTTGGAGGCCAGCGCATTGATCGCAGCGGCAACCGGGTCAGCGGCAGGTACGGCAGCTACTGTTGCCGATGCCGTTGCGGCAGGCGCAGCCGATACTTCCATCGGGCTGACTTTGGCAGAGCCTTCCGTATCGATCGTGGCGATGATTTCGCCGGCAACGACAGTACTGCCGTCCGGCTTGATAATCTGCGTAATTACGCCAGCTGCAGGCGCAGGCAATTCCAGCACGACCTTGTCGGTTTCTACGTCGATCAGGTTTTCATCGCGGCCGACTGATTCGCCTACTTTTTTATGCCATTGCAACAGTGTCGCTTCTGCGACGGACTCCGATAACTGCGGAACTACTACTTCGATAATTGCCATATTTCTCTCCGTTTCGGTGTAAACCTGCGGCGCACCGGCTTCCGGCGCACCGCGGTGTCATTATTTGGTCAGGACAAAGCCCTTGAGTTTGGAAAATGCAGTTTCCAGCAATGCTTTTTGCTGTGCATAGTGCTTGTCGTAATAACCGACAGCAGGCGACGCACTTGCCGGACGACCAGCATAGGCCAGCTTCTGGCCATCTTCCAGGCTTTCAAAAATATTGTGCTGGATCTGGAACCAAGGTCCCTGATTCTGCGGCTCATCCTGCGCCCAAACCAATTCAGCCAGATTCGGGAATTTCTTCAATTCAGCAACAAAGCTCTTGTGCGGGAAAGGATACAGCTGCTCGATACGCACAATCGCCGTATCGTGCTGTGCACGTTCCTTGCGAGCGTTGACCAGGTCGTAGTAGACCTTGCCGGAGCAGGCAATAACGCGTTTCACTTTCTTAGGATCGATCTTGTCGTCCACTTCGCCGATGACGGTGTGGAAGCTGCCTTTGGCCAGCTCGGACAACGGTGAACCGGCGTCCTTGTTACGCAGCAGCGACTTCGGCGTCATGATCACCAGCGGCTTGCGGAACATGCGGATCATCTGGCGGCGCAGCAAGTGGAAAATCTGTGCGGCCGATGTAGGCTGCACCACTTGCATGTTGTTGTCCGCGCACAGTTGCAGGAAACGCTCAGGACGCGCGGAGGAGTGCTCCGGACCCTGGCCTTCGTAACCGTGCGGCAGCATCATCACCAGACCGGACGCGCGGCCCCACTTCACTTCGCCGGAGCTGATGAACTGGTCGATTACCACCTGGGCGCCGTTGGCGAAATCGCCGAACTGCGCTTCCCAGATCGTCAGCGTATTCGGTTCCGCTGTGGAGTAGCCGTATTCAAAGCCGAGCACTGCCTCTTCTGACAGCACCGAGTCGATGACCGTGAATGGCGCCTGGTTATCGGAAATGTTTTGCAGGGGAATATACGTGCCTGCATCCCAGCGTTCACGGTTCTGGTCATGCAATACCGCATGGCGGTGCACGAACGTACCGCGGCCGGCATCCTGGCCGGTCAGGCGGATACCGTAGCCGGACGATACCAGCGAAGCGTAGGCCAGGTGTTCGCCCATGCCCCAGTCCAGGTTCATCTCGCCGCGGCCCATGGTGGCACGGTCGCCCAATACTTTTTCTACCAGGCTATGCGGCTTGAAGCCTTCAGGCACTGTCGTAATACGCTCTGCCAGACGCTTCAGTTCCGTCATTGGCACGGCGGTATCGGCAGCATCGGTCCACTTGCGGTTCAGGAAAGGAATCCAGTCTACCGCATACTTGTTCTTGAAGTTGGAGATGACAGGATCGACCGTGTGCTTGCCGGCATCCATCGCATCGCGGAAAGCCTTGACCATCTGGTCGCCGCCGTCTGCCGCGATCGTACCTTGCGCCGTCAGCTTGTCCGCATACATCTTGCGGGTGCCTGGGTGCTGCGCAATCTTCTTGTACATCAGCGGCTGGGTCAGTGCAGGCGTATCCTGCTCGTTGTGGCCCAGTTTACGGTAGCAGATGATGTCCACGACCACGTCTTTTTTGAACTCCAGGCGGTAGTCCAGCGCGATTTGCGTCGCCAGGACTACGGCTTCTGGATCATCCGCATTCACGTGCAGTACCGGCGCTTCGATCATTTTTACCACGTCGGAGCAGTACAGTGTGGAGCGGGAATCGCGCGGATCGGAAGTCGTGAAACCGATCTGGTTGTTGATCACGATATGTACCGTGCCGCCCGTGCCGTAACCGCGGGTCTGCGCCAGGTTCAGGGTTTCCATGACTACGCCCTGCCCTGCAAACGCAGCATCGCCGTGTACCAGGATAGGCAGAACCTGCGCGCCGTCCTTGTCGCCGCGGCGTTCCATGCGCGCCTTGACGGAACCCTCGACCACTGGATTAACAATTTCCAGATGGGATGGGTTGAACGCCAGCGACAGGTGGACCGGGCCGCCTGGGGTGGAGATGTCGGACGAGAAACCCTGGTGGTATTTGACGTCGCCTGCAGGCAGGTCGTCGCCGTGCTTGCCTTCGAACTCGGCAAACAGGTCTTGCGGCATTTTGCCCAGTGTATTGACCAACACGTTCAGACGGCCGCGGTGGGCCATGCCGATAACGATTTCCTGCACGCCGCGTTCGCCTGCGCGCTGGATAGTCTCATCCATGGAAACGATGAAGCTTTCGCCACCTTCCAGCGAGAAACGTTTTTGGCCTACATACTTGGTATGCAAATAGCGCTCAAGGCCTTCGGCTGCGGTCAGCCGGTCCAGGATGTGTTTTTTCTTTTCTACAGAAAATGCAGGCGTGGAACGGATGGATTCCAGCTTTTGTTGCAACCAGCGTTTCTCGGTAGGATCGCTGATGTACATGAATTCTGCACCGATGGAACGGCAGTAGGTATCACGCAAGGCATTCAGCAAATCGCGCAGGGATGCAGTTTCACCGCCAAAATAGGTATGGCTGATATTGAACTGCAGATCCATGTCGGCATCGGTAAAACCGTAGAAGCTTGGTTCCAGCTCAGGGATAGAAGGACGTTCCTGGCGTTGCAGTGGATCCAGGTTGGCCCAGTGGCTGCCCAGGAAGCGGTACGCGCCGATCAATTGCTGCGCTGCGACACGCTTGCGGCCCATTTCAGCGCTGTCTGCACCGGCAGTAACCCGGACAGGACCTTGCTTGGCGCGCTCGGCGAACGAGGCGATTACAGGCGCATGTGCTACGTCGGGTTTGGCGGAGCCGTCTACCGCAGGGACATTTTGCATCGCATCGAAATATGCGCGCCAGTTGTCGGGTACCGAGCCGGGATTATTGAGATACGCTTCGTATAACTCCTCGACGTACGGCGCATTGCCGCCGAACAGGTAGGAGTTGGCGTTATATTGTTGCATCATCTTGCTCACCTTTCTTCGCGTTTCGCGAGATTAGCGGGTTAATCTAACCTTCCGCGACACGGCCTGACCGGTTAGCGGATTGCACATCAAGTTGTGGGGAAGGGCTTTTTTCAAACAACCCCATTCTCAAATCAAAAATTTCATTTCTGATGCTAAAACGATAATTTTTTTGAATTAAAAATGATGGTGGATCTAAAATTTCTCTATCGTGCCGAAGCATAGCACACTACGCAAAAAAAAAGCGAGCCATCAAGGCCCGCTTATTCTACTCCTCATTCATTCTGTGCGTAGCAGCTTTGCACAGGCCGAATTAACCGCGTTCCGCGATAGGCGGCACTTTGCGGGTTGGCGAGCCGACGAACAACTGGCGTGGGCGGCCGATTTTTTGTTCTGGATCAGAAATCATTTCTTTCCATTGCGCGATCCAGCCTACTGTACGTGCCAGCGCAAAGATGCCGGTGAACAGCGACGTTGGAATACCCAGGGCGCGCTGCACGATGCCGGAGTAGAAGTCGACGTTCGGATACAGTTTGCGGGAGACGAAGTATTCATCTTCCAGCGCAATTTTTTCCAACGCCATCGCCAGCTTGAACAGAGGATCGTCTTGCAGACCCAGTTCTTGCAGCACTTCGTAGCAAGTTTCACGCATCAGTTTGGCGCGCGGATCGTAGTTTTTGTAAACACGGTGACCGAAGCCCATCAATTTGACGCCGGAGTTCTTGTCTTTGACTTGCTTGATAAACTCAGGAATGTTGTCCACGCTACCGATTTTGGTCAGCATATCCAGCGCTGCTTCGTTCGCGCCGCCATGGGCAGGGCCCCACAGGCAGGCGATGCCGGCTGCGATACAGGCGAAAGGATTGGCGCCGGAGGAGCCAGCCAGGCGCACGGTCGATGTCGACGCATTTTGCTCGTGGTCTGCATGCAGGATCAGGATACGGTCCAGCGCGCGCACCAGCACTTCGTTGACCTTGTATGGCTCGCACGGATTGGAGAACATCATGTACATGAAATTCGCGCTGTACGACAGGTCATTGCGTGGATAGACGAAAGGCTGGCCGATCGAATATTTATACGCCATTGCAACCAGCGTAGGCATCTTGGCGATCAGGCGGATCGCGGATACTTCGCGGTGATGCGGGTCATTGATGTCCAGCGAATCATGGTAGAACGATGCGAGCGCGCCGACTGTGCCAACGAGTACCGACATCGGATGCGCGTCGCGGCGGAAGCCGCGGAAGAAGAATTGCATCTGTTCGTGCACCATTGTGTGCTTGGTCACGGTGTCGACGAATTCAGTTTTTTGCGCAGCAGTCGGCAATTCGCCGTTCAGCAGCAGGTAGCAGGTTTCCATGAAATCGCCGCCATTGACTGCCAGTTGCTCAATCGGGTAACCGCGATACAGCAACTCGCCCTTGTCGCCGTCGATATAGGTAATGGAAGAATTGCACGCCGCGGTGGACATGAAGCCCGGGTCATAGGTGAACATGCCGGTAGCGCCGTACAGCTTGCGGATATCGATTACATCAGGGCCAACCGTGCCTTTGTAAATAGGCATTTCCAGCGATGGGGAACCATCGGAAAAAGATAGGGTTGCTTTTGTTTCTGAGTTAGTCATGGCTCTTCCCTAGAGGTGAGACGTTAATCAAAAAAAACACGAAAAGATTCATTCCCGTATTTCATGCGGCTTGCAGGCGTAGCAGCAAGGTCCGGACATGCGGAAGATCGACCTCCCCTTCCGGCTGCTTTTTCGCCAAGATCAGATCCATCAAAACATTATCGGACAGCTCCATCAGGCGGCTGAATGCATCCACCTCATCATCCGTCAGGGATTCCTCGTGGGCATCCAGGAAACGAGTCAGTATCAGATCATTTTCCAGAAGTCCGCGACGGGCGCGCCACCGGAGACGGGCACGTTTGACGGGATCACTTTGATGGCTTATCGACATACTTTGCTTCTTCAATCTCTATGCATATTTCATGCAATTCTTGGAACCTGTACGGCATTCTACTGCGAAGGCGTTTTCGAAGTTTGGGACATCCCTTCTACTTTACCGGAAAGAAATCTCCGGTATTCGCTTCCCCGCCCACAGATTCACCGGCGCTAGCCAACACGCCAAAAACCGCATGAAATAAGGGCGGAATCCAGCTTGCCGGATTCCGCTCTCGTGGTGTTATACAGCGCGGCGAACCATAAGTTCCTTGATCTTGCCAATTGCCTTGGTAGGATTCAGGCCTTTAGGGCAAACGTCCACGCAATTCATGATGGTATGACAGCGGAACAGGCGATACGGATCTTCCAAATTGTCCAGGCGGGCACCCGTTGCTTCGTCGCGCGAATCGGCGATGAAGCGGTAGGCCTGCAGCAGGCCGGCCGGGCCGACGAACTTGTCCGGATTCCACCAGAAAGACGGGCACGACGTCGAGCAGCAGGCGCACAGGATGCACTCATACAGGCCGTCCAGCTCTTCGCGTTCCGCAGGAGTCTGCAGACGCTCTTTTTCCGGAGGAATTGATTCATTCATCAGGTAAGGCTTGATCGAATTGTATTGCTTGAAGAACTGCGTCATGTCAACGATCAGGTCGCGGATGACAGGCAGGCCCGGCAAAGGACGCAAGACGATAGGCTCGGACAGTTCGTTCAGGTTGGTGGTGCAGGCCAGACCATTTTTGCCGTTGATATTCATCGCGTCGGAACCGCACACGCCTTCACGGCATGAGCGGCGCAACGCCAGCGAATCATCCACGTCGGCCTTGATGCGTTGCAGCGCGTCCAGCAGCATCTTGTCCGTGTCTTGCAACTCCACGGTCAGATCCTGCATGTAAGGCTTTGCATCCTTGTCCGGATCGTAGCGGTAGATTTTAAATTTGAGTGTGCGTGCCATATGGGTTCTCTTCGAATTTCTCTTAGAATGTACGTGCCTTAGGCTTGAATGTTTCCACTGTCAGCGGCTTGAGATTGACTGGCTTGTAATCCAGGCGGTTGCCTTCGGAATACCACAGCGTGTGCTTCATCCAGTTTTCGTCGTCGCGCTTTTCGTAATCGCGGTGCGCATGCGCGCCGCGCGATTCTTTACGGGCAGCGGCGGAGGTAATGGTTGCCTTCGCGGTTTCGATCAGGTTGTCCAGCTCCAGCGCTTCTACACGTGCGGTGTTGAACACTTTGGACTTATCCTTGAAGGAAACATGCTTACGGCGCTCATCGAGCTCCATGACTTCCTTGTAGCCTTCCTGCAGCAATTCGTCGGTACGAAACACGCCGCAGTGATGCTGCATGGTCTTGCGGATGGCATTAGCCACATCCTGCACGCGCTCGCCGCCGGTGCTGTTTTCCAGCTTGGACAAACGCGACAGCGCCAGATCGGCTGCATCGGCAGGCAGATCCTTGTTGCTGCGTTCCTTGAGCTTGCTTGCCACCACGTGGTTGCCCGCAGCACGGCCGAACACCAGCAGATCCAGCAGCGAATTGGTACCCAGGCGGTTGGCGCCGTGCACCGATACGCAGGCGCATTCGCCGATCGCATACAGACCGTTGACGATCTCGCTGCTACCGTTTTTAGGCGCGATGACCTGGCCGTGGATATTGGTTGGAATGCCGCCCATTTGATAATGGATGGTCGGCACGACAGGGATAGGCTCCTTGGTCGCATCGACGTTGGCAAACTTGTGCGCAATTTCCAGGATGGACGGCAGGCGCTTCTGGATGGTGTCGGCGCCGATATGGCGCAGATCCAGCATCACGTGATCCTTGTTCGGTCCGCAGCCGCGACCTTCCTTGATTTCCTGGTCCATGGAGCGCGATACGAAATCGCGCGGAGCCAGATCTTTCAAGGTAGGTGCATAGCGCTCCATGAAGCGCTCGCCCTGGCTGTTCACCAGGATACCGCCTTCGCCGCGCACGCCTTCAGTAATCAGCACGCCCGCACCGGCAACACCGGTAGGATGGAACTGCCAGAACTCCATGTCTTCCAGCGGCAGGCCTGCGCGCGCCGCCATGCCCATGCCGTCGCCGGTATTGATGAAGGCATTGGTCGAAGCAGCCCAGATACGGCCTGCGCCGCCGGTTGCAAAAATCGTCGTTTTGGCTTCCAGCATCATGACTTCGCCGGTTTCCATTTCCAGCGCCACTACGCCGAGCACATCGCCGGCTGCATCGCGGATCAAGTCGATCGCCATCCATTCCACGAAGAAATGGGTGCGCGCGCGCACATTGCGCTGATACAGCGTGTGCAGCAATGCGTGGCCGGTTCGGTCGGCTGCGGCGCAAGCGCGCTGCACCGGTTTTTCACCGAAGTTGGCGGTATGTCCGCCGAACGGACGCTGGTAAATCGTGCCATCGGCATTGCGGTCGAAAGGCATGCCGAAATGCTCCAGCTCGTATACGACTTTCGGCGCTTCGCGGCACATGAATTCGATCGCGTCCTGGTCGCCGAGGTAATCGGAGCCCTTGACGGTATCGAACATGTGCCAGTACCAGCTGTCTTCCGACATATTGCCGAGCGAGGCGCCAATGCCGCCTTGCGCAGCAACAGTGTGCGAGCGGGTAGGAAATACCTTGGACAGTACGGCGACGTTCAGGCCGGCTTCTGCCAATTGCAGCGAAGCGCGCATGCCGGAACCGCCAGCACCAATGATGACCGCATCGAAGCGGCGGGATGGAATTGTGGATTTAATTGCTGCCACGGTTACACTCTCCACAGAATCTGTGCCGCATATCCGACACAAATGACGAGCCACAGGATAGTGGCAACTTGAAATACCAGACGCAGAGCGACAGAATGCGTTACGTAATCCATCCAGATATCACGCATACCGACCCAGGCGTGATAGAACAGGCAGACGAACACGGCGAACGTCGCCAGCTTGAACCACTGCATTGCGAAAATGCCGGCCCAGCCCTCATAAGTAAAATTACTTCCGGTCAGGAACAGCACCAGCAGCAGCACGGTGTACAGCGCCATGACGATCGCGGTGACGCGTTGCGCCAGCCAGTCGCGCAGGCCGTAATGCGCGCCTACGACGAGGCGGTTAGGGCCGATATTATTATTTGCCATCAGAATGCTCCAAACAATTTCAACGCTACCAGCGCGGTCAGAACCAGGCTGATCACCAGTACGCCGACGGCGGATTGGCGCGCACTATTTTTGTCCAGGCCCACGTGCAGATCCATGAACAAATGGCGGATGCCCGCACAAAAATGATGCAGGTAAGCCCACGACAAAGCCAGGATGACCAGCTTGACGAAGACGTTTGAGGTAAAAGCCTGGAAATAGGAAAATGAATTTTCCGACGTGACGCTCTTGTCGAGCAGGTACAGAATGAACGGCAGCAATACGAACATCAGCAGTCCGCTGATGCGGTGCAATATGGAGACAAATCCGGCTAACGGCAGCCTGTAACTGGCCGCATCTGTCAGCCGCATTACACCAAATCGCGGCTTAGGTTTCACAACTTCAGACATAAATAATCTCCCCATTAACTAGTCTGTAAACGAACTTTGCAATTTTCGCCTATTTTGATGCGATGCACCAACAAAAAAAGCCCGAAATCCGCAAAATACCGATATCTTAGTCCTAATTTCGAATATGCGAATTGCCTTTCACCAATTTTGTGCGGTGACAGCACTATGATTAGCTGAGCTCGTTCCTGTAATGGTGCTCGCTGGTCAGATACAGCCCCCTGCGCAACTCCACCGGTTTGTCGCCGTAAGTAAAGGAAACGCGCTCCACATTCAGCAAAGGCGCGCCCTTCTCCACCTGCAGCAATTCGGAAGCGACCTCGTCGGCGCAGACTGCGCGAATCTCTTCCGAAGCACGGATCATGTGCGTGCCGAATTCGGTTTCGAACAAGCCGTACATCGGCCCCTTGTATTCATTCAGACGCTCCGCCGTCAACCCCTTGAAGATCGCACCCGGCAACCACAGGTCATCCAGGATGGTAGGTATGCCGGAAAAAGACTGCACGCGGCGGATGAACACAACCGAGTCGCCAGACTTGATATCCAGCAGGCGCGCCACTTCGGCCGGCGCCCTCAGGCGCTTTACTTCGATAATTTTATTTTCAGGATAGTGCGGCACACCGCCGTCCGGCACAAGGCGCAAAAAGCGGAATTGCGAGCGCGCTTCATGGTGGGTGGCAACGAAGGTGCCCTTGCCCTGCCGGCGCACCACCAGGTTTTCTGCCGACAGCTCGTCAATGGCCTTGCGCACCGTGCCCTGGCTGACTTTGAAGCGCCCTGCCAGTTCAATCTCGCTCGGAATCAGCTCGCCCGGTTTCCACTCCCCCGACTGCAGTCCCTGCGTGATCAATGCCTTGATCTGCTGGTACAGCGGGCTGAAGGTCGGCGATGCCGATGATGACACCGAGGAAGAAGTGATGGAATTCGCGCCCCCGGAACCGGCTCCAGCACCGGCGGCATTATTATTCTGGTTGTTGGCAGGTGGCGCGATAGAATTCATAGACTGCAATTTCACCACAAAACCCCCTGTTTAGTCCAGAACAAAGTGACAAGTGATATGTCTTATATAAGACATAAGATATTCATTGACACTTAAGTGCAGGCAACCTAAACTCCGGTTAGAATTATCCCGCACGTTTTTCGGCGACGCGCTTTCAGCGCCGCCATCCCGGCCGGATCAAGATTGAAACGCAGATTCATCAAGCACTATAGTTCGAACACAAGCAATGTTAAAGCTAGAAAATCGGATCACCCCAATTGACACCCCGGCTCGTCCGGGCTGTCATTTTTTGTTTGTGCTCCTGAATTTGGCTGACTAGGCCGATTTTCAACGGTATCATTATGTGTTTGCTTGCCTGGTTTATCTGCACAGGCACGGATTTTTAGAGAGCTGTGACCGGCTGCGCGATGCGCCCTGGCTTGCCAGGCACACTACCGCAGCCAGCCTCTAGCCCTCGTTAACATCGTTTTACCCTACTTTGGAGATGCATCATGGCGAAATCCCCTATGCGCGTGGCTGTAACAGGCGCTGCTGGCCAAATTGGTTATTCCCTGCTGTTCCGTATTGCCAATGGCGACATGCTGGGCAAAGACCAGCCGGTCATCCTGCAATTGCTGGAAATCCCTGACGAAAAAGCACAAAAGGCGCTGAAAGGCGTCATGATGGAAATCGACGATTGCGCATTCCCGTTGCTGGCCGGCATGACTGCCCACAGCGATCCTATGACGGCATTCAAGGATATCGACGTCGCCCTGCTGGTTGGCGCGCGCCCACGCGGCCCTGGCATGGAACGCAAAGACTTGCTGGAAGCCAACGCACAGATCTTTACCGTGCAAGGCAAGGCGCTGGATGCAGTCGCTTCCCGCAACGTCAAAATACTGGTGGTCGGCAACCCAGCCAACACCAACGCCTACATCGCGATGAAATCCGCGCCTAGCCTGCCTGCGAAAAACTTTACCGCCATGCTGCGTCTGGACCACAACCGCGCACTGTCGCAAGTTGCGGCCAAACTGGGCAAACCTGTCGCTGCCATCGAAAAACTGTGCGTATGGGGCAACCATTCGCCAACGATGTATGCCGACTACCGTTTCGCCACCGTGGACGGCCAGCCTGTCAAGGACCTGATCAACGACCAGGTATGGAACAAGGACACCTTCCTGCCGACAGTCGGCAAACGCGGCGCAGCAATCATCGAAGCGCGCGGCCTGTCTTCGGCAGCGTCGGCAGCGAATGCGGCAATCGACCATGTGCGCGACTGGGTTCTGGGCACCAACGGCAAGTGGACCACCATGGGTATCCCGTCCGACGGCTCCTACGGCATCCCTGAAGGCACCATGTTCGGCTTCCCTGTCACTACCGAAAACGGCGAATACAAAATCGTTCAGGGCCTGGAAATCGACGAGTTCTCCCGCGAACGTATCAACGTCACGCTCAAGGAACTGCAAGAAGAACGCGACGGCGTCAAACACCTGGTAGGTTAAACCTCCAGCGTCAGGCGGATATGCTTGCGTGCCCGGCACTGCAGCATATCCGCCGAATTTTTAGGCTCGGCAGTTTTACCTGAAACAGCCTGCGTTTTAAGCATTACCCGAAATATATTCGAGCACTACTCCAAGTCTTACATAGTTAATTTACACAGCTAATTTACGCAATCAAGCGCTTACCTACACGACCAACCGACTGATGCATCCTTCCACCGTGTTATTCCAGGACCAGTTGCAACCGGTATTTCTACCGGTCTGCGACCACTATGCCGGCTCGGAAAAACTGATGCGCAAGTCGATGCAGCTGCAGAACGATCTCGCTGCCGTGTTTGATATCACCTTCGATTGCGAAGACGGCGCAGCAGCCGGCAACGAAGCGGCCCATGCGCAGCTCGTTGCAGACCTCGTCAACTCAGAACAGAATACCTTCAAGCGCATCGGCGTACGCGTGCATGATGCCGGCAGCCCTTTTTTCGAACAGGATCTTTCCTTGATCCTGCCTTCTGCTGCTCCCAAGCTGGCCTACGTCGTTTTGCCCAAAGTGGAAAGCGCAGTTCAGGCAAGACAGGCAATCGACAAGATCAATGCCTATGCCGCACCCTCTGGCAGCGGCAACCTGCCTGTGCATGTACTGATAGAAACCCATGGTGCGCTGGCCGAGGCCCAACAAATTGCCGCCTTGCCGCAGGTAGAATGCCTGTCTTTCGGCATCATGGATTTCGTGTCGTCGCATTTCGGTGCAATCCCTTCCAATGCGATGCGTTCGCCGGGGCAGTTCAGCCATCCGCTGGTGATGCGCGCCAAACTGGAAATCGCCGCTGCCTGCCATCACTTCGGCAAAGTGCCGTCGCATAATGTAACAACAGAAATCAAGGACACTGCCATTGTCGCAGGCGACGCAACGCGCGCACTGCTGGAATGCGGCTACACCAGGATGTGGAGCATCCATCCCGACCAGATCAAACCCATCATCAAGGCACTTTCGCCGCGCAGCGCGGAAGTCAACGAGGCAATCGCCATCCTGACCACAGCCCAGCAAGAGAACTGGGGACCAATACAACTCCATGGCCGCCTGCACGACAGGGCCAGTTACCGCTATTTTTGGATGCTATTGAAACGCGCCCACCTGAGCCGGCTTTCCTTGCCGGAAGCAGCGCTTAAGCTACTATAGGGCGCGCAAGCAGTTCCAAACCGAATGAAAGAAACGACCTACCAAGGTTTTGAGGAGAAAGCAGTGAAGAAGATTTACCAATTATTGGCATGCCTGGCTGTAGCATCAGGCGTGATGGGCATGCAGGCAAGCGCACTGGCACAAACCAGCACGGACAAGCCGGCAGCAAAAGCCAAATCCAAGGCAAAAGCCAAACCGGCGGCAAAGCCTGCCGAAGCACCTGCGGCACAGGATGAAGATGACATGGAACCCGACGTCGGCCAGAGCGTAACATTTGAATATAAATGCGAACTCGGCAATTTCATCACGCTATATACCAACGTGGATGATGAAAAACACGTTGCGATGCGCTGGAAAAAACGCCTGTACCGGCTGACCCGCGTTGACACTACGACCGGCGCCAAGCGCTTTGAAAACAAAAAAGCCGGCCTGGTATGGATAGGCATCCCTGCTAAAGGCATGTTGCTGGATTCTATCCGCGGCCAGCAGCTGGCGAATGAATGCAAGACACCGGAACCGGTCGTCGCGCAGGCAAAGGCAGAACCGCCTGCTGCAGTTTCTGCCGCAGCGAAGGCACCGGAACAGCCGCAAACCAAGTAGATTTTGTACGGATGTAATAATTAAAGTTTAGTATTTAGGGCATCATATTTGATACTGGATTTAACCCTGGTAGTAAGCATGTTTTTCGATCATCGATTTGTATAATAAGGAACAGCCATGAGCCAAGATGCATTTAAAACCCTGAAAGATTTCAAGATTTCAGATACAAAAACAGGCACGCTCTATTCTTTGCCTGCTCTGGAAAAGAAACTGGGCATCAATATTTCCCGCTTGCCGGTCTCCATCCGTATCGTGCTGGAATCCGTGCTGCGTAACTGCGACGGCAAAAAAGTCACCGAAGAGCATGTGAAGCAGCTGGCAAGCTGGGGCGCAACTGCAGCCCGCACCGATGAAATCCCTTTCGTGGTTTCCCGCGTTGTACTGCAGGATTTCACCGGTGTGCCTTTGCTGGCCGATCTGGCCGCAATGCGCAACGTCGCCGCCAAAATGGGCAAGAAGCCTAAAAACATCGAACCTCTGGTGCCGGTGGATCTGGTGGTTGATCACTCTGTGCAGATCGATCACTTCCGCGAGAAAAAAGCGTTGGACCTGAACATGAAGCTGGAATTCTCCCGCAACAATGAACGCTACCAGTTCATGAAATGGGGCATGCAGGCATTTGACACCTTCGGCGTGGTTCCTCCAGGTTTCGGCATTGTCCACCAGGTCAACCTGGAATACCTGGCACGCGGCGTGCACAAGATGAAGGACGGTAAAGACGAAGTTTACTATCCGGATACACTGGTGGGCACCGATTCCCACACCACCATGATCAACGGCATCGGCGTAGTCGGCTGGGGCGTGGGTGGTATTGAAGCAGAAGCCGGCATGCTGGGCCAGCCTGTCTACTTCCTGACACCGGACGTCGTCGGCGTACACCTGACAGGCGCGCTGCGTGAAGGCGTTACCGCAACCGATCTGGTGCTGACCATTACTGAATTGCTGCGCAAGGCCAAAGTAGTAGGCAAGTTCGTCGAATTCTTCGGCGAAGGCACACGTTCGCTGACGCTGACAGACCGCGCCACGATCGCCAACATGGCACCGGAATACGGCGCGACCATGGGCTTTTTCCCTGTGGATGAAGCAACCATCGAATACTTCGAAGGCACAGGCCGCACCAAAGCAGAAATCGCCGCATTCGAAGGCTACTTCAAGGCGCAGAACATGTTCGGCATTCCTAATGCCGGCGACATCGACTACACCACCGAAGTATCCCTGAGCCTGGACACAGTAGCACCATCCCTGGCCGGCCCGAAACGCCCGCAAGACCGTATCGAGATCGGCAATGTCCGCTCCACGTTTGCAGACCTGTTCAGCAAGCCTACTTCGGAAAATGGCTTCAACAAGAAAGTGGAAGACCTGGATGCTGAATACGTCAATGCAGACGGCGTCAAAGTCAAAAACGGCGACGTTCTGATTGCCGCCATCACTTCCTGCACCAACACGTCCAATCCTAGCGTCTTGCTGGCTGCCGGCCTGTTGTGCAAAAAAGCAGTGGAAGCCGGCCTGAAAGTATCGCCGCATATCAAGACTTCGCTGGCTCCCGGATCCCGCGTCGTTACCAAGTACCTGGAAGCGGCCGGCCTGCTGCCATACATGGAAAAACTCGGCTTCGGCGTCACTGCTTACGGCTGCACGACCTGTATCGGCAATGCCGGCGACCTGACGCCTGCAATGAACGATGCAATCGTCACCAACGACATCGTCGCGTCTGCCGTATTGTCCGGCAACCGCAACTTTGAAGCGCGGATCCATCCGAACATCCGCTCCAACTTCCTGGCCTCCCCTCCGCTGGTCGTTGCCTACGCCATCGCAGGCAACATGACCACCGACCTGATGACCCAGCCTGTAGGCCGCGTCAAAGGCAAGGACATCTTCCTGGGCGATATCTGGCCAACCAGCGCAGAAATTGCCAAGCTGATGAAGTTTGCGATGAACTCCAAAACCTTCAAGGACAACTACGCCGACGTCAAGGGCGCACCGGGCAAGCTGTGGGAAAACATCAAGGGCGTGGCCGAAGGCCAGGTCTACAACTGGCCTAAGTCCACCTACATCGCCGAGCCGCCTTTCTTTGCCGACTTCACGATGGAGCCGAAGGCCGCTGCAACCGGCATCACCGCTGCGCGCGCACTGGGCGTATTCGGCGATTCCATCACGACCGACCATATTTCTCCGGCGGGCGCGATCAAGGAATCCAGCCCGGCAGGTAAATGGCTGCAGGCAAACGGCGTACTGAAAGCCGATTTCAATTCCTACGGCTCACGCCGCGGCAACCATGAAATCATGATGCGCGGCACCTTCGCCAACGTCCGCATCAAAAACCTGATGATCCCTGCGAAGATCGACGGTTCCCGCGTAGAAGGCGGCATCACCATTCATCAGCCGGCTGGTGAAGAAATGTCCATCTACGATGCAGCGATGAAGTATGTTGCAGACGGCGTGCCGACCATGATTTTCGGCGGTGAAGAATACGGCACAGGCTCCTCCCGCGACTGGGCAGCCAAAGGCACGCAGCTGCTGGGCGTCAAGGCAGTGATTGCGCGTTCTTTCGAACGTATCCACCGCTCCAACCTGGTCGGTATGGGCGTATTGCCGTTGCAGTTCCTGGGTACCGATAGTGTGCAGACACTGGGCATCACCGGCGAAGAAAGCTACGACCTGAAAGGCATCGAAGACGACATCAAGCCACAGCAGGAAGTGACTCTGGTGATCAATCGCGTCAACGGCCAGAAACAGGAAGTCAAAGTGCTGCTGCGCATCGATACACCTATCGAAGTCGACTACTACAAACACGGCGGCATCCTGCCGTTCGTTCTGCGTCAGTTGCTGGCTGCATAAGCTAACAATAAACTGACAATGTAGCTGCTTGCCGCCAGAGCGGCGGCAAGCAAGAAGGCTGGATTTCGCAAGAAATCCAGCCTTTTTTATTCCACTCAACTACCGGTACGACCTGCATTGCTAACCGGCATGCCGCCTGAAAGCGCCGGGAGACATGCCGGTGGCCTGCTTGAATACCCGGCTGAAAGAACTCTCGGAGTCGTAGCCTACCGCCTGCGCGACCTGCAATAGTGAATGTGAACCCTTGCGCATGAGCAGCCTGGCCCTGTGCATGCGCCAATGCGTCAGGTATTCCAGTGGAGTCTGACCTACCGTCGTCTTGAATTTGGTCGCAAACGCAGTCCTGGACATAGCCGCCTGATCTGCCAGCGTCTGTAGCGACCAATGCTGATCCATGCGCGCATGCATCGCCCTGGCGGCCTTGCCCAGCTGCTTATCCGAAATTGCGGCCAGCCAGCCCCCCTCAGGCAATGCATCGGTTTCGGCATAGGCCCGGATAGCGTAGACAAACAGGATCTCGTACAGGCGGACTATCGTCGCTTCCGCAGCAAGGCCCGATTGCTCAAGCTCATTCGACAGCAATTCCAGCACTGCCTGGAATGCCCTGCTTTGCACCTGCTCCAGCTTCAGGTGCAGTATTTTGGGCAATACAGACAGAATCGGCTTGGCTTCCAGATGATCAACAGCGAAAGAACCGCTGATAAAGGTCGTAGGCACACCGCCGCCGCCGAACTGGATCACATTGCCGATCCGGTGCTCCTCCACCACGGAACAATCCACTACCGCCGACGCGGGGTCATCCATCATCGTATACGGGTCTTCATCAAACAATATAAAGACATCGCCGGCCAACAGGCGTATCGGCGCAGCATGGCTTTTTGCACTCAGCACCGCTTCGCCACGCTGCACCAGTACAAAGGTAATCCTGCTATCCGGCTCACCCGCCGAACGCCATCCCCAAGGCGCAGTGGCTTCCAGCCGGGTGGAAACAGCCGCAGTGACACGCATGCTGCTGAATACTTCCGATAGAGGATCCATTTTTGACTCCTTTGTACGATCTGACATTAAATGCGCACTAACTGGCATAGAAAGTACAAATACTAGCAGATATGATCCTTGCTCACAGAAGGAGAACGTATGGATACGCAACAACTGAGCGCCCTGGAAGAAATTCGCCAGGCCAAGGCCCGCTATTGCCGGCTGATTGACCACAAACAATGGGATAGCCTGCGAGCCATGTTTACGCAGCAGGTCCAGTTGCGCTTTCACGGCACCGACGGTGCGCTGACACATGAATTCACCGAGCGTGACGCTTTCATTGCATTGACGGCAGACATGCTGCAGCAAGCACAAACAATCCATCAGGTGCACAACCCCGAAATTGAACTGCTTCCGGCGGACACTGCACGTGTCATCTGGTCGATGGAAGACCGCATCATCTTTCCCGACGGCGTGCCGGGCCCGTTCCGTTCGCTGCATGGCTACGGCCACTATGAAGAAACCCTGGAAAAACACAGCGGCGACTGGCTCATCCGCACGATGGACCTTACCCGCACCATTCTGGCGATCCAGAACTCACATGGAAACTGAGGCGCAGGCATGCTGAAAAAAATGAAAGCAATCACCATCGCGGAAGCGGGTGGGCCGGAGGTGCTGCGGATGCACGACATCGATAAGCCCTGTCTATCCGATGCAAACGATGTGCTGGTGAAAATTATCGCGGCCGGCGTGAATCCTGGCGATTGCCAGGTGCGGCAAGCCGGTGCCCCACCCTATGCCGCTGGCGACGGCCGCCAGCAATTCAGCGTACCCGGTATGGACGGCACAG
The DNA here is from genome assembly GCF_049339885.1 of Undibacterium sp. TJN25. Lineage (NCBI taxonomy): Bacteria > Pseudomonadati > Pseudomonadota > Betaproteobacteria > Burkholderiales > Oxalobacteraceae > Undibacterium > Undibacterium sp. TJN25. The sequence goes on from NZ_JBMPPM010000001.1 coordinate 115,473, forward strand.
GCATCGTCGAAGCCGTCGGCCCCGGCATCACCGACATCCGTCCCGGGGACGAGGTCTGGTATTACGACGGCGGCTACGCCGACCGGCATGGCAGCTACGCTGAATACAAACTGATCAACGGCCACTATCTTGCAAAAAAACCTGAGACACTGGACTTTATCACCGCGGCCGCACTGCCAGTAGTCGCGCTGACTGCATGGGAAGCAGTGATGGAACGTGCCGACGTGAAACCAGGAGATTTTGTGCTCGTGCACGGTGGCGCCGGCGGCGTCGGCCACATCAGCATCCAGTTGGCTCTGTTGCGCGGTGCGCGGGTGGCAACCACCGTCAGCAGTGGCGCCAAACAGGCACTGGCCCATTCACTGGGCGCAGAACTGGTGATCAACTACAGGAACGAAGACGTGGCATCGGCCGTAGCCGCATGGAGCGGCAAGGACGGTGCCGATGTCGTGCTTGATTACGTGGGCCGGGATAATTTTGCAAGCAGCATGGATCTGGTAGCACCCTACGGCACACTGGTGAACACCGTGGTTGCCGACTGGCCATCCGGAAACAACATGGCGGCAGAATACAAAAACATCAGCGTCAAATTCGTGAATATAGGCTTGCCGCAGGTAACGGCAAATCACGCTTACCGCATGCGCCAGACCAGGGTGCTGCAAGAAATTTCACGGCTCGTGGATGCCGGCAAACTACGGGTCCATCTTGACCGGACTTATCCGCTCAGCGAGGCAGGCGCAGCGCACAGGGCGCTGGAAGCGGGCGAAATTCTCGGCCGTGTCGTCATTACCATTTAAAACGCATCTCACTCCTTATTAATAAGATGAGTTCTAACCAACGAGGAAATAAAATGAAAAACGGAAAAATCGGCGTGGGCATCATCGGTGTCCACCCAACGCAAGGCTGGGCGACAACAGCCCACCTCCCTGCACTGCAGGCATCGCCTGACTTTGAAGTCGTCGCCCTGACCAATTCAACACTGGCATCCGCCGAAGAGGCGGCACGAAAATTCAAAGTGCCACACTTCTTTCAACGGCATGAAGACCTGTTGAACTGCGCGGACGTGGACCTGGTCGTCGTCACCGTCAAGGTACCCTACCATTTTGAGCTGGTAAGCGCCGCCATCAAAGCCGGCAAATCCGTGTACTGCGAATGGCCGCTCGGGAATGGCTTGCAGGAAGCACTGGAATTGCAGCGACTGGCTGAGCAGCACAAGGTATCCGCGACCGTGGGCCTGCAATCGCGCGCGACGCCGGAAATGAATTTCGTCCGGGACATGGTGCGGCAAGACTATGTCGGTGAAGTGCTGTCCGCTACGCTGGTCGGTTCCGGCATTATCGGCGGAGCCATGATCCCGGCGGGATTTGCCTATACCCTGGATCCTAAAAACGGCGCTGGAATACTCAACGTCGCATTTTCGCATGCCGCTGATGCGCTATGCTTTGCACTGGATACCCGCTTTGCCGACGTCGCGGCTACACTGGAGAGCCGGCGCAAAACTGCCCAGGTGATCGAAACAGGAGAAATCCTCGCCATGCAGACGCCCGACCAGATTGCCGTCAATGGAACTCTTGAAAACGGCACCGTCGTATCCGCGCATGTCCGCGGCGGCATGTCGCGCGGCACCAATTTCCGATTGGAAATCAACGGCACGCGCGGCGATCTCGTCGTTACGAGTTCGCTAGGCTATCCGGGCATAGGCGCGACAACCGTTCACGGCGGTCGCGACGATGATGCCCTTATACACGAGCTGGAAATACCTGCAGAATACAAACTCGTCGGCTCGGAACTCGGCATGGGGACAAATGTCGCGAATAATTATGCGCTGCTGGCTGCCGACCTCAAAAATGGCACGCACACAGCCCCCAGCTTTGCCGACGCAGTCACACTGCATCGCCTGATTGACGCGATCGAACAATCCGCAGCCAAAGGCCGCAAAATTATGATTGATGCATCATAAGGGAGAACTTTTCAAGACGCAGCTGCGTCGCTGCCATCAGGCCGGTCAAGCGCCGGCGATGGCAGCATACGCAAGGATGTGCAATGAATCGGGGCTACCCGCGCATCGGAAACTCGTCCGGCATACTAATCCCAGTAACTTTTGCGCCGCAGCAGGAAGACGCGATCTGTCCTTTTATCGTCAAAGCTGATATCGCCTTTCAGATTCTGCTTGCTGACGGTGCCGGTGAATTTGCCATGCACGTCCGTATTGGTGGCCGGCAGATGAAAGCTCATTTCGTTTCCATCGCATTCGACATCCACCAGCAACAAAATACCCGCGCCGCCTTCCGCAATCTGAACCGTCGCGCGGTAGCCGATATCGGTCTGCGCCACGCGGATTTCCATGCCGGTAAATTCGCCGCCCACAGGATTGATCGCGAGGTTGGAAAAGGTGCCTACGCACAGTGATTTTGTCACCGCGGCCTCAGCACCGCCCGTGGTTGCGAGCAATCCCAGCGCCGCAGTTGCCGCCAGAAAGAATTTTGTCAGATGCGGATTCATTTTCCTCCCGGCGGATAGCCTCATGTGTCCAGCACCGAAAATGCCTGCTCAATATCTGCAATCAGGTCATCCGCGTCTTCCAGCCCGATGTTGAAGCGCACCAGGGTGCCCTCGTAGGGCCAATTCTGGCGCATCTGCCTGATGCGGTAAGGCACGCACAGGCTGTGCGCGCCGCCCCAGCTGAACCCGATCTTGAACAGCTTCAGCGTATCAACAAAACGGTCGGTCTGCGCTTCGGTATAGCGAGGATTGAACATCACCGAGAACAGGCCGCCTGCGCCGCTGAAATCGCGCTGCCACAATTCATGGCCGGGACAGCCCGGCAAGGCGGGATGCAGCATCTTGCTGATCTCGGGCCGGGTTTGCAGCCAGGCGGCGACTTTTCTCGCGCTGCGGTCATGCGCGTCGAAACGCAGCTTCAGCGAACTCAGGTTGCGCAGCACCAGATACACGTCATCCATGCCCACGCCGAAACCCAGCCGCATGTGTGCCGCCTGCAGCCGGGCGTTCAAGGCCTGGTCGCGCGTGATGATGGCGCCCATCAATACGTCGGAGCCGCCGGACTGGTATTTGGTCAGCGCCTGCATGATGATGTCCACGCCATGCTCAAAGGCCGGGAAGGCAATGCCGGCGGACCAGGTATTATCGATTGCCACCAGCACGCCCTTCGCATGGGCCGCCGCGCAGATGGCAGGAATATCGGGCACTTCCATCGTCACCGAACCGGGCGCTTCGGTCCAGATCAGCCGGGTATTCGGCTGTATCAGTTCCGCAATTCCCGCACCGACCAAGGGGTCATAATAACGCGCTGTCAGCCCAAAGCTCCTGGTCAGCCAGTCGCCCAACTCGCGATTGGGGTTATACACATTATCCGGCAACAGCACGTCATCGCCCGATTGCAGCAACGCAAAATCCACCATTGCAATCGCCGCCAGACCGCTGGGAGCCAGCAGGCAATAAGCGCCCTGCTCTATTTCCGCCAGCCTGGCTTCCAGCGTGAAGCTGGTCGGCGTGCCGTGCAGGCCGTAGGTATAGGAGGATTTGTCCTCCCAGCTGCGCGAGCGCATGGCAGCCACATTATCAAAGATCACCGTCGACGCATGCTGCACCGGGGGTTGCAGTCCGCCAAAATTGGGAGGAGCGGAATAGTTGCTGTGGACGAGGGAGGTATTGAGGTGGAGTTTGTCTGTCATGCTAGCTCATATCAGATAAATCAAGGTTTGCCGCACCGGGTGCGGCAATGTTTCTATCTGCTATGGTAACAGGGCCGCGACCCGGCTGACACTAGGGAGTGGATTTTTTAACCGGCTTGCTGCCGGGCTTGGCCGGTTTGGCGCTGGCAGGCTGGATATCCAGCACAAACTCCTTGCTGATGGAACCGTCATCGGACACCCAGGTACCACGCAAGGTCTTGCCATCCAGCTTGCCATCCCACTGGCCGGAGACGTCAATGCCGTCTTCCGACTCTTCCATCGTCAGCGCTTTGCCGGAGGCTTCGCCTGCCAGCAATATCTTGCTACCCTTACCGAAAACAAAGTAGTCACCTTCCACGCTATCGGGATCTTCCAACTTGGGCTGCAGGCGCATTTGTACAGACTCATTGCCGAGCTTGCCGCGCAACACGACCGGAGCAGCAAAAGGCGTTGCTGTATTGGACGAAGTGCCGGACGCGGTGCTGGATGCAGGCGCCGCTGATGTTTGCTGCGCAATTGCCGCCAGCGGCAGCAAGGCTGCCAGCGTTGCCGACAGCAAGATCCTGCCAAGCATTACACGCATCAGACCGCCTCGCCCCACAAATCATGCGCATCGGCAGCGGTGATGGTGACATCGACGAATTCGCCGACTTTCAGTTTTCGGTTCGGCTCATAAGGCGGCTTGACATACACCACGCCGTCGATTTCAGGAGCATCCGCCGACGTACGTCCCACGCCGCCGCTGCGGTCCAGGGAATCGATCAGTACGCGTACAGTCTTGCCGACCTTGGCCTGCAGGCGCTTTTTGGAAATGCCTTCCTGCAGTTCCATCACACGGCGGCGGCGGTCTTCGCGCACTTCTTCCGGCACGGGATTGTCCAGTTCATTTGCTGTCGCGCCTTCCACCGGGGAATAGGCAAAGCATCCCAGGCGGTCGATTTCGGCTTCTCTCAGGAAGTCCAGCAAGTATTCAAATTCTTCTTCGGTTTCACCTGGGAAGCCCGCGATGAAGGTCGAGCGTATCGTGATGTCCGGACACATTTCACGCCAGGCGCGGATGCGCTCTATATTTTTCTCGCCACTGGCCGGGCGTTTCATACGTTTCAGTACTGCCGGATGCGCATGCTGCAGCGGCACGTCCAGATAAGGCAGCACATTGCCGTCCATCATAGGAATGATCTGGTCTACATGCGGATAGGGGTACACGTAATGCAGGCGTACCCAGGCGCCGTATTGCTTCGCCAGCGAGCCCAGGGCCTCCACCAGCTGCGTCATGTGAGTCTTGACCGGCTTGCCGTTCCAGAAACCCATGCGGAACTTGACGTCCACGCCGTAGGCGCTGGTATCTTGGGAAATGACGAGCAACTCCTTGACGCCGGCCTTGAACAGATTTTCTGCTTCCATCATCACATCTGCAATCGGACGCGACACCAGATCGCCGCGCATGGATGGAATGATGCAGAAGCTGCAGCGATGGTTGCAGCCTTCGGATATTTTCAGGTAGGCATAGTGCTTAGGCGTCAGCTTGACGCCTTGCGCAGGCACCAGGTCGAGGAACGGCGCATGCGGTTTAGGCAGGTGAATATGCACGGCGTCCATGACTTCGCCCAGCGCATGCGGACCGGTCACGGCCAGCACTTTTGGATGCACGGCCATGATGATATCGTTGCCGCTGGCGTCTTTCTTGGCGCCCAGGCAACCGGTCACGATGACCCTGCCGTTTTCGCTCAGCGCTTCGCCGATGGCGTCCAGCGACTCCTGCACCGCAGCGTCGATGAAGCCGCAGGTATTGACGATGACCAGGTCGGCGCCGTCATAGGACTTGGCAGTGTCGTAGCCTTCGGCGCGCAGTTGCGTCAGGATTTGCTCTGAGTCGACCAACGCTTTTGGACAGCCGAGGGAGACAAAACCCACTTTAGGGTTGGCGGCAGCGCCCGGTCTTGTTATTTGTTCAATAGACATAAAAAAAGGAGTACAAAGCGGATAAACGAATCCGCTATTGTACCCCTTTCATGTTCTTCATTGCCTGGCAACTGCCCAATAATTAAGCAGAATCAACGTTATTGCCCACTGATTATTGCTTATTTGTTCTTATCTTCAGGAACAAACGGGAAAACGCCGAAGATGTTCTTGGTCTGGCTCTGCATCTGCTCCTGCATCTGCACGAACAGATTTTTGCTCTGCTCAATGTAGTTGCCCATCATGCCCTGCATCATCGGTCCCTGCACACTCATGAACTGCGCCCACATTTCCGGGCTGAAAGGCTTGCCTTCATAGACGCCCTTGGAGTTTTCAGCCAGCTTGTTCTGGATGTCAATGAACGCCTGGATGTTTTTCTCCAGATAAGAGCCCATCATGCCCTGCATTGCATGGCCGTAATAGCGGATGATCTGCGACAGGGCCACGCTGGAAAACATGGGAGCTCCGCCGGCTTCTTCTTCCAGGATGATCTGCAGCAGGATGCTGCGGGTTAAATCTTCGTTGGTCTTGGCATCGATGACAGCAAAATCATCATTTTCCAAAACAAATTGTTTTACATCGACCAACGTAATATAGCTGCTGGTCTGCGTATCGTACAAACGGCGATTCGGATATTTCTTGATCAGGTGCTGTGTCGTTTTCTTTACACTATTCATCGAATTCTCAATTAGTGACATCCTAGCGCTTGAGTCGATCAGGCAGCTTGCAAGAAAGCCTGCCTGTCACGCCAAATCCATCCAAATAAACCGGTAGTTGCGTAGAGTGGCAGCAACCTTGTCCGGCTTGTCCCTTTTTTAATTCTAATATATTTGCCTGTTGATTATGCACGCATATCGACGGATATTACATCGTTTTATTTCAGCCAAGAAATCTCGCAGAAAATACCGATTCCTGAATATAAATCAAACATGCAAAAGCCACATCATTATGATGTGGCTTTTTACATAAAAGCAACATCAAATTTAGCCCATGTGCAGGCCACCGTTGATGGAGAAGTCTGAACCGGTTGCATAGCCGCCTTCATCGGACGCAATCCAGGCAACGATGGAAGCAATTTCGCTAGGCTCCGCCAGACGTTTGACTGGGATGCCGGCAACAATTTTTTCCAGTACATCAGGACGGATTGCACGCACCATATCGGTACCCACATAACCTGGAGACACGGTATTTACCGTCACGCCTTTCGTGGCTACTTCCTGCGCCAGCGCCATAGTAAAACCGTGGATACCGGCTTTTGCAGTGGAATAGTTGGTTTGCCCGAACTGCCCTTTCTGGCCGTTGACGGAAGAGATATTGATGATACGACCCCAGCCGCGGTCAACCATGCTGTCAATGACTTGCTTGGTGACGTTGAAAAGGGAGTTCAGGTTGGTATCCATGACCGCATACCAGTCTTCCCTGCTCATCTTGCGGAACTGGCCATCGCGCGTGATACCGGCATTGTTGACCAGCACGTCGATCTCGCCGATCTCCGCCCTGACCTTCTCAAACGCAGTCTTGGTCGAATCCCAATCCGACACATTGCCTTCGGATGCGTGGATATCGCAATTTTCAGCGCGCATGTCAGCCAGCCATTTCTCCTTGCGCGCAGAATTGGGGCCACAGCCCGCGACGACGACAAATCCGTCCGCGCAAAGGCGCCTGCAGATAGGAGTTCCGATACCGCCCATGCCACCAGTTACATATGCTATACGTTTTGACATACTTGTCTCCTTATTGGTCTATTCATATTGGTCTCGCCTGCGCTGCTTAATCCGCTCGTACCTTGACATATCGTCCAGGTGCCGGCTCTATTGCCTGATACTCGGCGTTCCCGGGTTTTCCGGGCGCCTTGATCATCTTGCCGCCATGCTCGGCCAGGAAACCGGCCCATACCGGCCACCAGCTTCCAGCATGCTCCGTCGCACCTTTCAACCAGCTTTCGGGATCCGTCCCCAAGCTGTCATTAGTCCAGTAGCTCCTTTTCTTTTTGGCGGGAGGGTTCACCACACCGGCAATATGGCCTGATGCCCCCAGCACAAACCGGTTTTTCCCCTTGCTCTTGCGATTCAGGATATTGCAGGATGCATACGCAGCCTGCCACGGCACAATATGGTCTTCCCGCGACCCGTAGACAAAGGTAGGCACGTCGATTTTGCCCAGGTCAACGGCGGCTCCTGCAACGTGCAGTTTATCCGCCACCTTCAAGCTGTTTTCCAGGTAGGTATTCCTCAGGTACCAGCAAAACATCGGGCCGGGCAAATTGGTACTGTCTGCATTCCAGTATAGTAGATCGAAAGGCGTAGGACTCTCGCCTTTCAGGTAGTTGGACTGCACATAATTCCAGACCAGATCGTTCGCGCGCAGACTGGAAAAAGTGCTGGCCAGATCCTTGCCCGGCAGCAGCCCGTGCTTGCCTATCGTCTGCTCGCGCATGGACACCTGCACCTCGTCGACAAATACATCCAGCACGCCGGTATCAGAGAAATCCAGCAAGGTGGTCAGCAGCGTCAGGCTGCTGACGGGATGTTCGCCGCGCGCGGCCAGCACCGCCAGCGCAGTGGAAATAATGGTGCCGCCCACGCAGAAGCCGAAGCCGTTGATTTCTTTTTGCTTGCTGATTTCCTGCACCAGGTGGATTGCCTTGATGGCGCCATCTTCGATGTAGTCGTCCCAGCTGACGTCGGCCATGTTCTCGTCCGGATTGGCCCACGACACCAGGAATACCGCATGCCCCTGCTCCACCGCGTAGCGCACGACGGAGTTTTCAGGCTGCAGATCCAGGATGTAGAATTTGTTGATGCAAGGCGGCACCATCAGCAGAGGCCGTTGGTGCACTGTTTTGGTCAGAGGCGTGTATTGAATCAGCTGGAACAGCTTGTTTTCGAAGATGACCGTGCCCTCGGACGTGGCAACATTGCGGCCCACCTCGAAGGCCGACTCGTCTGTTTGCGAGATGCGACCCTTTTGCATGTCGGCCAGCATCTGCGAGATACCCTTGGCCAGGCTCTCGCCCTTGCTTTCTATCAGCTTCGCCTGCGCTTCGGGATTGGTCACCAGGAAATTGGCCGGCGACATGGCATCCGTCATTTGCTGTACTGCAAAACGGATTTTTTGCCGCGTCTTTTCAGGAGCTTCTACCGCCTCCGCCATCGCCATCAGGAACCGGGTGTTCAGCAGATAGGATGCCGCGCTGTAGGCATGCATTGCATGGTTATGCCAGTCGGGCGAGGCAAAGCGCCTGTCGGTGAAATCCGGCACTTTGGACACAATAAAATCCTGCCACAGCTTGCCGAACTCCTGCATGTACTCGCTTTGCAGCTTGCTCATGGCGGCTGGACTGATCTGGGCGCCGACTTCCTTCAATGTCTCCATGATGCTGCCATCGGTAAAGGCGGTTGCCGGCTTCATCCAGTCTTGCAATTGCCCTTGGTTCGACAGCTGTGACATCCATTCGGAGTACATAGCTTGAGGATCGTAAGTCTTCATGCGTGCCTCCTGTTTTTCGCGTATCGTTGCATCTCGAATCGGGCTCAGCGCCCGTTTGTTCCTGACCGGCTAACCAACTTTGCACTTACTGTCGGCTCCGGGTCCATCTGCCGGCCTTCTTTCACCAGTCTACTTCTTTATGTATATCGTCGCCATCGCCTGGATCTATGTAGTCTTCATGATGTCCATCACAGAGTCTTCGGTGACTGCAGGAATTATGACGTTTTTAATGTACTGTGTGTTGCCTTTAGCAATAATTTTCTATCTTGCGCGCAGCCCTCAGCGAAAAAAGCAGCGCAAGGCAGAAATGCAGGCACGGTATGCGGCAGCGCAACATGAGGCAACGCAGAATGACGCCGCTACTGCGCTTGCCGGTGCCAGTCCGGAACCGGATGTGGAAATTAAAAAAGACTGATGCGGCAACAGCCAGAAATAGTGTCAACCAGCGAGATTCAGCGTGACTAACAGCCTCATTTATTCCAGCCAGATAAAACTTGCCATGCGTCCAGTGACTCCATCTCTGCGGTAAGAATAAAAGCGTTCTTTTTCAATCACGGTGCAATGCACGCCGCCAACCACTTTTTGCACACCTGCACGCGCCAGCACCTGTCGCGACAACGCATAGATATCGGCGTAATACTTTCCTGGCGCCGTTGCGCATGGCACGAAGCATGCGCCGGATCCGGGCAGTGCGGCAAATGCCTGCAACACGTCTTCGCCGACCTCAAACCGGGTCGGCCCGATGGCGGGCCCCAGCCAGGCGACGATGTCGCCGGCGCCGGACTCACGCATGTGCGCTACGGTGTTATCCAGTATCCCAGCCGCCAGGCCACGCCAGCCGGCATGCGCGGCGGCCACGACTTTGCCCTCGCAATCGCTGAACAGCACAGGCAGGCAATCCGCTGTCATCACTGCGCAGACAGTATTTTTTTGCGCCGTACTGCTGGCGTCGGCCTTGGCGCCATCGGCAGCGGCCGCCGCATCGCAGACGGCTACGCCATGTACTTGCGACAGCCACCTGATGTCGGCATCCGGAGAAATCGCATTCCTTACGATGGCACGGTTGGCGGCTACGGCAGCGGCATCGTCGCCGACGTGATCACCCAGATTCAAACCTCCGCCGCCATCGCTACCATTGTCGCCAGCACCTCCATAGGGTTGCCGGCTGATGCCGCCGGAGCGTGTCGTTGAAAACGCGCGCACGCACGCCGGCAAGCCCTCCCAGCCGGGCTCTATCACGTCAAACGGATAGGGAGTGCGCAGGCCAGAAGCGCGCAAGCTCATGCAGGCAGGCTCATGCCGGCTTGCTGCAGCAATTCCGCGAAATCAGCAGCCAGAGGCACTTCCCATTCGACATGCTCTTCCGTTACCGGGTGGATCAGGCCCAGCTTGCGGGCCTGCAATGCCTGGCGCGGGAAAAAGCGGGCAAGATGCTGCTTGCCATATAAAGTATCGCCCACCAGGGGAAAGCCAAGCGACAGCATGTGCACGCGGATCTGGTGAGTACGGCCGGTTTCCAGCTGGCAAGCCACCAGGCTGACCGGAAAGCGCTCCAGCATGCCGGCGCCGATGCGCTGATAATGCGTGATGGCCGGCTTGGCCAGCATGCTCTCCGAAACCGCCATCTTGATGCGGTCTCGCGGATGCCTCGCCATGGCGGCATCCACCGTGCCCGAAGGCTTGGGTGTGCCCCAGACCAGGGCATAATATTCGCGCTTCACGGTACGGTCCTGCAACTGGCGAACCAGTTCAGTATGCGCGATGAGCGTCTTGGCTACGACCATCAGTCCGGAGGTATCCTTGTCCAGCCGGTGCACAATGCCGGCCCTGGGCACACCTAGCAGCGCAGGATAGTGGTACAGCAAGCCGTTCAGCATGGTGCCTGACCAGTTCCCGGCGGCAGGATGGACAACCAGGCCGGCAGGCTTGTTCACCACCAGCAGTGCTTCATCCTCATAAATAATGTCCAAAGGGATGTTTTCCGGCTGATAAGCACCCTCATCAGGCGCTGCCTGTGGCAGAATGCTCACTTTCTCATCACCGAGCACAGTCATCTTGGCACGCGCAGGCTGACCGTCCACAGTGACGAATCCGGCTTCTATCCATTGCTGAATGCGGCTCCGGGAATATTGCGGCACGAGCTTGGACAGTGTCTTGTCCAGCCGCTCCCCGCAAGCCTGGGGAGTCAATTTCAACTCGATCGGTGCGGCCTGAGGAACAAAATCATCCCCCTCTTCCACCTCGCCGTCCGGTGGTTCGATCAAGGGTTCTGACAAAATCGCTGCTTCGTTTGGTATCACATTAATTCCCATCGGCTATAATCCGTAAATCGTTCTACTGCTCATGCAAAAAACTTATGCAAATTAAATCTTTAAAATTCCTTGGCCTCATCCTGATTCTCGCATTGTCGGCCTGCAACTCGACAGGCGACAAGAACGATGAAACAAGGACGTGGTCCGCCGCAAAATTATACGCTGAAGCCAAAGACGAACTGAATAATGGTGGTTACGAAAAAGCCGTTCAATATTTTGAAAGACTGGAATCGCGCTTTCCTTTTGGTACTTACGCCCAGCAAGCGCAAATGGAAGTTGCCTATGCCTATTATAAACAGGACGATCAGGCCCAGGCGCTGGCTGCCGTGGAGCGCTTTATCAAGCTGCACCCCAACCATCCTAACGTCGACTACATGTACTACCTGCGCGGCCTTATCAACTTCAACGACAATCTCGGCTTGCTGAACTTTATCGCCAACCAGGATATTACCGAGCGTGACCCCAAAGCGGCCCGCGATGCGTTTGACGCTTTCAAACAGCTCGTTGTCCAGTTCCCCGACAGCAAGTACGCGCCCGATGCAACCGCAAGGATGAAGTTCCTGGTCAACTCCCTGGCGCAATACGATGTGCACGTCGCCAAATATTATCTGCGTCGCGGCGCTTTCCTGGCGGCCGCCAACCGTGCCCAGTCCGCGATCAAGGAATATCCGGACGCGCCGGCCAATGAAGAAGCGCTGTTCATCCTGGTGCGCGCCTACGACTATATGGGCATGACTGAATTGCGTGATGATGCCAACCGCGTATTCGTGAAGAGCTTTCCGAAAAGCGCCTTCCTGGGAAACAGCGAAGGCAAAAAAGCGCCATGGTGGAAGTTCTGGAGCAAATAAGTATCCGCGCACTATAGTATTAGCATCTTAAAAGGCCCCTGATTCAGGGGCCTTCTTATTTTCCACGCCGTGCTAGTCTGCGATCCTGCGCTTGAATACCCAGCTGTCCTGACCGGATTCAGCCGCGTCAAAACGATAACCTTCCACGTCAAACCCCTTGATATCTTCCGGCTTGCGGATTTTATTCACCGCACAATAGCGCGCCATCAAGCCCCGCGCGCGTTTTGCGTAGAATGAAATGACCTTGTACTGGCCGTTCTTCCAGTCCAGGAATACCGGGCTGACGACAGGCGCCTGCAGCAAAGCAGGCTTGACCACCTTGAAATATTCTTCAGACGCCAGGTTAAGCAACAGCTTGCTACGCTGCTGCACCAGTTGCTCGTTCAGCGCATCGGTCACTTTTTCGCCCCAGAACGCATACAGGTTGGCACCGCGAGGGTTAGGCAGCCGCGTACCCATCTCCAGCCGGTAAGGCTGCAGCAGATCCAGTGGACGCAAAAGGCCGTACAGGCCGGACAGGATACGCAAGTGTTTTTCCAGGTAGGCGATCTGCGAGGCATCCAGCTTGCGGGCATCGAGCCCCTCGTACACATCGCCATTAAAAGCGAACACAGCCTGGCGGGCATTTTCTTTGGTGGCTTCGGGCGACCAGGCGGCAAAACGCTCCGCATTCAGTTGCGCCAGCGCCGGGGAAATCGCCATCAGTTCCGCAATCCGTTCCACGCTCAGAGTCCGGCTGACCTGAATTAATTGCTCTGCATCCTGCATAAACACCGGTAAACTATGTGTTCTGCTTCTGGCTGGCGTTTCATAATCAAGCGACTTCGCAGGCGACAATACAATTAACATAATATCTACATAAAAATGACGACTCCAACCGACACCCTGCCGGCCCCGTCCAGGCTCATCGTGCTGGACACCAATGTATGCCTGGATTTATTCGTGTTTCATGATCCGCGCTGGGCAACCCTGCTGAGCGGCCTGAAGGACGGCAGCATCAAGGCCGTCACGCGCAGCGACTGCCGCGCAGAATGGCTGGCGGTTTTGCACTATCCGCACCTGCCCATCGCCGACGATCAGCGCGACGGCATTGCACAGCAGTTTGACCTGCATATCGAGTGCATCGCCCCCACCGCGAAATCCACGCTGCGCCTGCCGGTCTGCAGTGACAAGGATGACCAGAAATTTCTGGAACTGGCACGCGATGCCGGCGCCGCCATCCTGGTGACCAAGGACAAGGCGTTGCTGAAGCTGGCAAGAAAAACAAAGCAGGCCGGATTGTACACGATACAAACGCCGGAAAAATTTGTCGCGGAATATCCCGCTTAACCATTCCTGACAATTAAAAGATGACAAATTTTGTTGCTCAGGGTTATCCTATGCTTATTGAAGTCCTGTACTATGGCGCTATCAAGCCTGTGTGAGTAAAAGGGGCTGTTGCACTGTGCGCCGATGTCCTTGCGCGCAGTAGCCGTACCAATTCCACAACAGCAGCCGAATGAAGTGACGAACGTAAAGTAAGTCGTGATATTTGTAGCCGTCTGCAAAGCAATCACAGCGATTATGGAGAATGAAGGACTATGACCGATTCAGCAGATGACCTGGATGCATTGTTTGAAGAAATGGCAAACCAGCGCGTAGAAACCGCTGCAGCGCCCGCTGCTGTCGCAACGGCAGCGCCCGAACCGGCAGCGGCCAAACTCAATTTCCAGGGCAGTGAAGACCAGTCCGGCAAACCGATGTTCGACAGGCTGGGCGGCATTGTCCGCATGCTGCACGACTCCATGCGCGAGCTAGGCTATGACCGCTCCCTTTCTGATGTAGCGTCGCAGATTACCGATGCACAGGGCAGGCTTGAATATGTCGCCACACTGACGGAACAGGCCGCCAACAAAGTACTCAACGCCACCGACGTCGGCATGCCTGAACAGGATGCGCTGGCCAAAAGCGCCAAGGAAATGGATGCGCGCTGGCAGAACCTGTTTGCGGGGAAACTCAGCGTCGATGAATTCAAGGCACTGGCGAATGACTCCAAGGGCTTTGCCAATGCGGTCATTGCGTCGACAGACTCCGAAAAAGCCCGCCTGCTGGAAATCATGATGGCGCAGGACTTCCAGGATCTGACAGGGCAATTGATCAAGAAAGTAGTCGCGATCACGAAGGCCGTCGAACATGAGCTGGCGCAGATACTGATTGACAACGCCCCTGCGAACTTCAAGGAAAAAGCAGTAGAACTGATGGAAGGCCCTTCCGTCCCCACGACGGCATTAGAACAGGACGACGTAGACAACCTACTTGATAGTCTGGGCTTTTAATGGATGACATGCTCAAAGAATTTGTCGTTGAGGCGCTGGACCTGGCGACAAATGTAGAAGAACATCTGCTCACCCTTGAGCGCAATCCAGGCGATATGAATACGCTGAACGCCGTGTTCAGGTCTTTCCATACGATCAAGGGCGGCGCCGGTTTCATGAACCTGACCGCGATGGTCTCGGCCTGCCATCTGACGGAAAACCTGTTCGACGCCTTGCGCACCGGCCAGGCGCCGGTTACGCCGGTAGCGATTGAAGCAGCACTGGAAGCCAGCGGCTTTGTCGCCGACCAGCTTACCGCACTGAACAACGGCACACCGCCGGAACAGCTGTCCACGATGCCAAAATCGCTGGAACAGATACTGACCGACGCGATTGAAGGCAAAGCCAATTCAGCCAAAAAGCCTGCGGCAAAAGCAAAAGCAGCCGAGCCCGTCAAGGAACAAGCTGCTGCTGCGCCGGCAGGTGAAGACGGCCTGGACTGGGAAGCCTACTACCGGGCTGTCGTTCCAGAGGGCACTTTGCCGGAAGTCGCCGTAGCGGCGGAAGAACAGGAAGCTGTCAAGTCCTCGCTGTCCAGCCCTGACGTCAAGCAAAACGCACCGGCCAAGGAAGAAAGCATCCGTATTGACGCGGTCAAGCTGGACGTGCTGCTGGAAGTTGCCGGCGAGTCCGTGCAGGCCGCCAACCAGGCTGCCGTGCTGCTGGAAAAACTGTCGCAGTTCAAATTCGATGGCCAGGCAGCACCGCTGATGTCGGCCTTGACCGAAACCCTGACCAGGGCTTCGCGCTACTCCACCGAATTGCAAAGGGCCACGCTGGCAACACGCATGCAGCCGGTAGGCCGCCTGTTCCAGAAATTCCCGCGCCTGATTCGTGAACTGGCCAAGGATTTGGGCAAGGAAGTTGACCTGAATATTTCCGGTGCTGAAACAGAAGTCGACCGCGTCGTCGTTGACAGCCTGTACGATCCCCTGGTCCACATGCTGCGCAACGCGCTAGATCATGGTATTGAAACCGCGGAAGAACGTGCCGGCACCAACAAGCCGCTGAAAGCAACGATCTCATTGAAAGCGTGGCAGGAAGCCAGCAGCGTCATGATCGAAGTGACTGATGACGGCAAAGGCATGGACGCCAACCGTCTGCGGGAAAAAGCGATCGCCAAGGGTCTCATCAATCCCACTGATGCGCGTACTGATGATGAAGCCTTCCAGCTGGTGTTCTTGCCTGGTTTCTCTACCAAGGACGTGGCTTCCAGCGTTTCCGGCCGCGGCGTCGGCATGGACGTGGTCAAGACCGCCGTCGAACGGCACCGGGGCGCCATCCGCATTGCATCGCAATTGGGAACAGGCACCACCTTCCTGATCAGGCTGCCTATTGAATTGTCCATCGTTCCTACCATGCTGGTGCGCACTGCCGAGGCCTCGCTGGCCTTGCCAATGGCTACGGTGCAGCGCGTGGTGGAATTGCCCGATACATTTGAAAGCGTTGGCGGCCAGCCTGTGCTCAGGGATCTGGGGCGGCCATTGCCGGTCAAATCGCTGGGACAGATATTGGGCTACGAAAAGAGCAGCGAACGCGTAGGTATCGTCATCGCGGCGCCGAATCCGTATATCCTCGCAGTCGATTCCGTGGACGGCACTGCCGACCTGGTGATCAAGCCGCTGACCTGTATCACTACGCCGGGAATTACCGGTACCGCACGCTCTGCCGAGGGAGAGCTGGTGCTGGTGATAGGCCTGTCCTTCCTGCTCGACGGCTGCAAGATCCATGACCACGAAAGAATGACCGCGTAAGACAATAATTGCAGTAATGGCGGCGGCAGGCAGGCCGCACGCGAAAGGCCGGATTTCCCGCAAGGAATTCCGGCCTTTCTCTTAGCCACCGCAGCAAACTGGCCATTACAATAAGTAACAAATCCGGTGGCAGCCGCATTTGCAAGCCGGAACGAATAAGATAAAACTCTGTCACAATAGCGCTAACTTCTTCTTTATATGCTGCGATTCCTTTCACAAGAGTGCCGGCACCAAGCTAATGACTGTAATTGATCCGCAGGCGGCCACTCCTCTGCATGCATTGACGCTGGATAACCGATTTGCCAGCCTGCCTTCCGCTTTTTACACTGCGCTGAAGCCGACCCCTCTTCCGTCCCCTTACCTGGTTTGCAGCAGCGCCCCTGTCGCTGAACTGATCGGGCTGGAGGCAAGCGCCTTGTCTGGCGATAACTTCACCGAGGCATTTACCGGCAACCAGCTACTGGCGGGCAGCCGTCCACTGGCCGCAGTCTATTCGGGCCATCAGTTCGGCGTCTGGGCAGGTCAGCTCGGTGATGGCCGTGCCATCCTGCTGGGGGACGTAGCCTCGAAGGGACCGTCTGCCCGCCTGGAAATCCAGTTGAAGGGTTCAGGGTTGACACCCTACTCCCGCATGGGCGACGGCCGCGCGGTGCTGCGCTCTTCCATCCGTGAATTCCTGTGTTCGGAAGCCATGGCCGCGCTCGGCATCCAGACGTCGCGTGCCTTGTGCATTACCGGATCGGACCAATATGTGATGCGTGAAAAGCCGGAAACCAGCGCGGTAGTCACTCGCGTGGCGCCCAGTTTCATCCGCTTCGGCTCATTTGAGCATTGGTATTACAACAATAAGCCGGAAGAGCTGCAAGCTCTAGCTGATTTTGTGCTCGAACACTATTACCCCGAATTGCGGGAGGACGCCAATCCCTATCAGGCGCTACTGGGCGAAGTCACGCGACGCACAGCCGAATTGATGGCGCATTGGCAGGCAGTGGGATTCATGCACGGCGTCATGAATACCGACAATATGTCCGTCCTCGGCCTGACAATAGACTACGGCCCTTTCGGCTTCATGGAGGCCTATGATGAAGGCCATATCTGCAACCACACCGATAGCCAGGGCCGTTATTCCTACCGTATGCAGCCGACGATAGGCCATTGGAATTGCCACGCGCTCGGACAAGCCATGCTACCGCTGATTGGCAGTGTGGAGGATACCCAGGCAGCCCTGTCCGTCTACCAGGACAGCTACAAACGGAAGATGGATGAACTGCTGCACCGCAAATTCGGGCTTGCCACTAGCGAAGCCGCCGACGGCGAGCTGTTCGACCGTTTCTTTGCGCTAATGCAAGAAAGCCATGCCGATTTCACGCAGACTTTCAGGGCGCTATGCAAGGTGCAGCGCGACAGCAGTGTGCCGGACGAGCCGCTCAGGGATCTGTTTATTGACAGAAATACACTGGACGTCTGGCTTAACGCTTATAAAGAACGTCTGGCGTTCGAAGACAGGTGTGACGAGCAACGCATGCAGGCGATGCGCACTGCCAATCCCAAATATATACTGAGGAATTATCTCGCCCAGGTCGCAATAGAAAAGGCAGAGAACAAAGATTTTTCGGAAGTGGAAAAGCTGCTGCAAATACTGCGCTCGCCTTTCGACGAACAGGAGGAGCATGAAGCCTATGCCGACCTGCCGCCGGACTGGGCCCTGCATCTGGAAGTAAGCTGTTCTTCTTAACGGTTTTTTTGAATGCACCGATACCGGCATCCGGGATCAGAGTGGAATAAATAAAGGAAACAATGATGAGCAAAGTCACCAAAACCGACGCTGAATGGCGCTCAGAACTGACGCCAATGGAATACGAAGTCACCCGCCACGCTGCGACCGAGCGCGCGTTCACCGGCGAATTCTGGGACCATCACGAGGCCGGTATTTATACTTGCGTCTGTTGCAACACGCCCCTGTTTGAATCCGACGCCAAATTTGATTCGGGCTGCGGCTGGCCCAGCTACTTCAAGGCACTGGACCCCGCCAACGTACGCGAAAAAGTGGACCGCACGCACGGCATGGTCCGTACCGAGATTATCTGCAATGTCTGCGATGCCCATCTGGGCCATGTGTTTCCGGATGGACCGCCGCCGACCGGCCTGCGCTATTGCATCAATTCCGCGTCACTGAGATTCGAGCCCAAGTCATGAAATTTTTGTTTGACCTGTTTCCCGTCATCCTGTTTTTCGTCACCTTCAAATGGGGCGAAAGCCATGTACCCCAGGCGCAAGACCTGGCATCGCACTATTTGTCAGGCCTGATCTCCGGCGGCATCGCTACGCCGGACCAGGCTCCTATCCTGCTGGCAACCGCCATTGCGATGCTGGCGTCGGTGCTGCAGATCGGCTACCTGCTGGCACGCAGGAAGAAAGTCGATGCGATGCTATGGATCTCTTTTATCATTATCAGCGTATTCGGCAGCCTCACCATTTATTTTCATAGCGAAACTTTCATCAAGTGGAAGCCTACCGTGCTCTACTGGTGCTATGGAGCCGCCTTGTTCATGGGGCAATATATTTTCAGGAAAAACCTGATCCGCACTGCGATGGAATCGCAGATCAAGATGCCCGACCTTATATGGAGCAGGCTGGGGATCGTATGGATAGGCTATTGCATCATCATGGGTTTTGCGAATATATTTGTTGCTTTCAACTTCAGTACAGACACTTGGGTGAATTTCAAGCTGATTTCCATCGTGGCGATCATGCCGGCTTTTGTCGTCGCACAAAGCCTGTTCCTGTCCAAATACATGGAGGAAACAGCATGAGCACTCCCCCTGACGACCGCTTTAACCGCATCCAGGCGCGCCTGACGGAAACTTTTCAGCCTCTCGCCTGTCAGTTACAGGATGACTCCGCTGCGCACGCCGGACATGCCGGTGCCGCCTCTGGAGGAGGTCATTACAGCGTCAAATTGGTTTGCAAGCAATTTGAGGGATTAAATCGCATTTCCCGTCATCGTCTAGTGTATGATGCCGTTGGCGATATGATGCATACGGAAATACATGCCCTTGCGATCGTTGCATTGGCTCCCTCAGAGATGCCAACCTAACCGTTTAGTTTTTATTTACTTTGTTATTTTAGGAACAGATAATGACTTTTAAACCTGCTCATTTGCTGGTAGTACTTCTTGCAGTTGCTCTTCCTGCAATGGCGCAAAACGTTGCCGTCGTCAATGGTAAGGCAATCCCATCTGCCAAATTGGACCTGATGCTGAAGCAGGCAAAAGCGCAAGGCCAGCAAGACAGCCCCCAACTGCGCGCCGCGGTCAGGGAACGCCTGATCGGCATCGAAGTGCTGACCCAGGAAGCAGAAAAATCCGGCCTGGCCGCAAATGCTGAAGTGAAAACCCAGCTGGAAATGAACCGCCAGTCCATCCTGATCAACGCCTTGCTGCGTGACTACGTCGAAAAAAACCCGGTCAAGGATGCGGATATCAAGGCTGAATACGACAAGGTAAAAGCACAGGCTGGCGATAAAGAGTATCACGCCTACCATATCCTGGTGGACAAGGAAGACGACGCAAAAGCCATCATTTCCAAATTGAAAGCCGGCGCCAAGTTTGAAGAACTGGCCAAGCAATCCAAGGATACCGGTTCCGCAGCTAAAGGCGGCGATCTGGACTGGGCTTCCCCAGGTACTTTCGTAGCACCTTTCTCGCAAGCGCTGGTCGCCCTGCAAAAAGGCCAGATCACTGAAACGCCTGTGAAGACCGAGTTCGGCTACCATGTCATCAAGCTGGAAGACGTCCGCACTGCGAAGTTCCCTACGCTGGAAGAAGTGAAGCCGCAAATCACCGAAGGCTTGCAAAACCAGAAGGTTCAGATTTACCAGCAAGCACTGCTGAAAAAAGCAAAAATCCAGTAATTGGACCAGTTCTGGCGGAACTTCCGCCAGACACAAAAAGGGCGCTATTAATTATTAATAGCGCCCTTTTTTTATCGCTCCCTCCCGAAGCGGAGCACATCCGGCACAGGATGCCGTATCGAATACCACCTCAACCCCGCCTCATCCCCGCCGCATCTTTCTGCGCCCTTTCGCTTCAGCCACGGCCAACTCTTTGGCATCCAGCACGTAGTCTGAGGATCCTGCCAGCCGCTCCACCGCCATGTCGATGAAAGCCCGCACGCGCGAAGGCTGCGCCGTGCGGCTTCCATAATAGATATGCACACTCATGTGATCACTGGCGTGGTCCGCAAGCAGCGGTACGAGCCGTCCTGCACGGATCAGGGGTGCCGCCGACAGGCCCGACAACAGGCCGATCACATGACCCGAAAGCACCGCCTCGGTCTCAAGCTGCGCATCATTCGTTGATAAGGCAGGTGGCAGGTCATGCGAAACCACTTCGCCACCGACCTTAAGAAGCCAGGGCAGCACACGGCCGGTACCGGGATGCCGGAACACGCTGCATCGGTGCGAGGCCAGTTGTTCGATCGAGTTCGGCGCGCCGCGTGCCGCAATATAGGCCGGCGCGGCGCACACAATCAGCTGCATGGCAAAGAGACGGCGAGCGGCAAGGCCGTCTTCCGGCGCCGAGCCGATGCGAAAGCCGATGTCGGCACGGTCCTGCACCCAGTTGCCGATGCGGTCGTCGAGCTTCACATCCGGCTGGACCTCGGGGTAGCGGCGGCAAAACTCGTCGACCAGGGGCCAGAGCAAGGGCAGGAACGAATATTTTGGGGCGACGATGCGCAGCGGCCCGGCGATCTCGTCCTTCGCGGTGCGGGCGCGGTCGACAGCACGCTCCAGTGCCGCCAATGCAGGCTGGGTGGCCTCAAGGAATTGCTGCCCTTCGGAAGTGAGCGCGATACTGCGCGTCGTGCGATGCAGCAGACGTACGCCCAGCCTTGCCTCAAGCGCTGCGAGTGCCTGGCTCGCAGCCTGCGGGCTGACGCCCTGGGCCGCCGCAGCACGCCGGATGCTGCCGAGTTCGATAGCCTTGGTGAAGGTCTCAATGGCGCGAAAGTCGCTGATGGGCATGTGGTCCTCCGGAAAATGTGAATCGGCAGTATCAACTTGAACTTGCGACTGGATCAAGAGACAACCGTCTAGTGGCTTGACAGTATACCGCCTATAGTTGATTCCGGCGCCACCACCTCAATCCCCGTCACTACCATCAGGAGAGTCTCATGAATAGCAATATCAAAGGCAAGGTCATCGCTATCACAGGTGCCAGCAGCGGCCTCGGCGAAGCAGCTGCACGCTTGTTGAGTGCGCACGGCGCGCACCTCGTGCTCGGCGCGCGCCGCACCGACCGTCTACAGCAACTGGCCGACGAACTGAATCACTCCGGGCAACAGGCAATCGCCATCGCCACCGACGTCACTGAGCGCGACCAGGTAAAGCGCCTGGTCGATACCGCCGTACAGACCTTCGGACGTATCGACGTGATGGTCAACAACGCAGGCCTCATGCCGCTGTCGCCGCTTGAAAGGCTGAAGCTTGACGAATGGGACCGCATGATCGACGTGAACCTGAAGGGCGTGCTATACGGTATCGCGGCTGCCCTGCCGCACATGCAGCGCCAGATGTCCGGCCAGTTCGTCAACGTGTCGTCAGTAGCTGGCCACAAGGTCATGCTCAACGGCGCCGTCTACAGTGCAACCAAGCATGCCGTGCGGGCTTTGTCGGAAGGCCTGCGGCAAGAGACCAAGGCCTGGAACATCCGCACCACCATCGTGTCGCCAGGTGCGGTGGACAGCGAACTGAAGGGCAGCGTCACCGAGCAGGACATCGCGCAAGGCATGCGCGATTTCTACCAGGCAGTTGCCATCCCAGCCGCGTCTTTCGCACGGGCCGTGGCCTTCGCCATCGACCAGCCCGAAGACATGGACGTGAACGAAATCCTGTTCCGGCCGACCCGGCAAGTGCCTTGAGAGAGTAAGCTAAGGTATGAACATCCGGCTAGAAGCCGCCGGCATTGACGCTTGTTCTATAACTGGTAGTGGGCAATGATCAGGGCAAGCTTTCCGTTTTTTTGCATGTCCGCCAGCCCGCGGTCAATCTGATCTATCAGTTGCGCCGCTTGCGGATGATCGCGGCTGATGCCGAAATGCAATGGATACTTGTCGGTGCCCGGCAGAGGAAAAATACGGTATTGGCCATTATTAAACGGCAGCATGCCCTGGTTGGAAAATCCCTGGAAGACCTCCCGCATATCGACAATAACGTCGCAATAGCCGCGGTCAATTTTCTTGATAAGGCTGGAGTAATTCGTTGCGCCGCTTTCTATCGTGGTCGTTGGCAGCCGGGTATAAAAAGTGGAGGCGCCATGCAGTGCGCATACCTTCAGATGCGACAGATCCGCCAGCGTTTTCACCGGCGGTTCCGCATAGCGCGCGGTGGCATACAGATATGAGGGGGTCAGGCTCAGGTAGGAATGGGAAAAAAGAAAGACCTTGTCGCGCTCCGGGGTTCGGAATACCGACATGACAATATCATAGCCCTCCATGGTCTGTACTTCGTGCAGGCAGCGCGCCCATGGCCGCAGCGCGACTGACGGCTCTGGAAAGATCGCCCGCAGCACATCGACAGACAAGCCCTCGACATGCTGGCTGACAGACGCCACGTAAGACATGGGCGGCCAGTTGCCGTCGCCGCCACAGGCTTTCATGGCTTGCGCGCGGGCAGGTTCAGCCTGAAACGCAAGCAGGCAAAAAAAGATGATTACAAAAAAACGCATGCAGTATCAGTAATCCGGAAAATCACCATTTCATTTTTTAAGGACATTTTCAGGCATTGCCTGAAGCTCCTGGTCCGCCATCGGGCCGGGGTGTTGCCGCCGATTTGCCGCCATGTCCGAAAGTTAAGACTTTCCGCATTGTTAGGCAAGTGTCTTTATGTGAACTTAACATTCTCTGACAGACCATCGTGCCTACATTCCGCACAGCAAAAAGAATATTGCCGTATTTCAAGAGTATCGGCTCAAAATGCCTGAACACGATGGCAAAAAATAAAAACACATAAAAAAAGCGCCTTGCGGCGCCTTTCCCTTGCTGAGCTTAAGCCACCCATTGGCGCGCATTGCGGAACATGCGCATCCATGGCGAATACTCGCCCCATGAGTCCGGATGCCAGGATTGCTGCACCGAGCGGAATACGCGCTCAGCGTGCGGCATCAATACCGTAAAGCGGCCGTCATCGGTAGTGACGGAAGTAATGCCTTGCGGCGAACCGTTAGGATTGTAAGGATAGGCTTCGGTCGCCTGGCCCTGGTTATTGACGAAGCGCATTGCCACGTTCGCCCGCGCGATATCTCCGGTCGTGGAGAAATCGGCAAAGCCTTCACCGTGCGCTATGGCAATCGCAGTTTGCGTACCGGACATGCCCTGCATGAAGATGGACGAAGACTCCATGACCTCCACCATGGCAAAGCGGGCCTCGAACTGCTCCGATTTATTGCGCGTGAATTTAGGCCAGGCCTGTGCGCCAGGGATGATGGATTTCAAATTGCTCATCATCTGGCAACCGTTGCAGATGCCAAGGCCAAAGGTATCGCCGCGATGGAAGAATTCAGAGAACTGCTCCGCCATTTTTGCATTGAATAAAATGGTCTTTGCCCAGCCTTCACCAGCGCCCAGCACGTCGCCATAGGAAAATCCGCCCACTGCAATCAGGCCCTTGAAATCGGCCAGCCTTGCACGCCCGGCGATCAGGTCGCTCATATGCACGTCGACAGCAGTGAAACCGGACTGGTGCATGACGTAGGCGGTTTCTATATGCGAATTGACGCCCTGCTCGCGCAGGATGGCGACCTTTGGACGCACACCTGTAGCGATGTAAGGGGCAGCGATGTCCTGTTGCGGATCGAAAGTCAGCTTCGGCTGTATGCCAGGATCCTTGGAGTCCAGCAGGCGAGCATATTCAGCGTCCGCACAGGCGGGATTGTCGCGCAAGCGCGCAATCTGCCAGCTGGTCTTGCTCCACAGCTGGTGCAGCTTGACACGCGGCTGGCTATAGATCTGCTTGGCGTCACGCGTGAACTCGATCACGCCGCTGTCATTGGCCTTGCCGATGATATGGCTACAAGCGCCCAGCTTGTGGGTGCGCAGCACGTCCATGACTTCCGACCTTTGCTCAGTGCGCACCTGTATGACTGCACCGAGTTCCTCATTGAACAGCGCACGCAGTGTCAGGTCGTTGCGGCGTTCAGCCACCTGCCCTGCCCAGTTCTTGGAGTCACCCCAGTCGGAAGCATGTTCGCTTTCCATTGCAAGGATATCCAGGTTGATCGCCAGGCCGCTACGGCCGGCGAACGCCATTTCGCACAAAGTGGCGAACAGGCCGCCGTCGGAACGGTCATGGTAGGCCAACAGCTTTTGTTCGCTGTTCAGTTGCTGGATGGCGGCAAAGAAGGCTTTCAGGTCTTCTGCACTATCCACGTCCGGCGTCTGGTCACCGAGTTTTTGCATGACCTGTGCAAAGGCAGATGCTCCGAGGCGGTTTTTGCCGCGGCCCAGGTCGATCAGGATCAGGCTGGTATCGCCTGCGTCCAGCCGTATTTGCGGCGTCAGCGACTTCCTGACATCATAGACCGGCGCAAATGCGGAAATAATCAGCGATACCGGCGACGTCACGGACTTTTGCTGGTCGCCGTCTTTCCAGGTAGTACGCATGGACAGCGAATCCTTGCCGACCGGAATACTGATGCCCAGTGCAGGGCACAGTTCCATGCCGACTGCTTTCACCGTATCGAACAATGCGGCATCCTGGCCCGGCTGGCCGCAAGCCGCCATCCAGTTGGCGGACAGCTTGATGTCGGAGATATCCCTGATAGGCGCGGCAGCGATATTGGTGATGGCTTCGCCGACTGCCATACGGCCCGACGCAGCGGCGTTAATCACCGCCAGCGGCGTGCGTTCACCCATGGACATCGCTTCGCCCAGATAGCCTTCCAGGCTCATCGCAGTGACGGCGCAATCCGCCACCGGAACCTGCCATGGCCCCACCATCTGGTCACGCACCGACATCGCACCGACGGTACGGTCACCTATCGTGATCAGGAAAGATTTGTCGGCCACGGTAGGCAGGCTGAGGATGCGCTGCGATACGTCCAGCAGGTCCATGCCGGTCAGGTCTATCGCCGGGAACGCAGTATTGACGTGGCTGACGTCGCGGTGCATTTTCGGCGGTTTGCCCAGCAAAACATCCATCGGCATATCCACCGGTGAATTGCCATGCTCGGGATCGATGACTTTCAGCTGGCGTTCTTCGGTCGCCGTGCCGACCACTGCAAACAGGCAGCGCTCGCGTTCGCAAAAATACTGGAACAGCGGCAGGCTTTCGGGCGCGATGCCCAGCACATAACGTTCCTGGGATTCATTGCTCCAGATTTCCTTAGGCGCCATGCCGCTTTCTTCCAGCGGCACTTTGCGCAGGTCGAAAATCGCGCCGCGCTTGGCGTCGTTGGTGATCTCAGGG
Organism: Undibacterium sp. TJN25; assembly: GCF_049339885.1. NCBI lineage: Bacteria > Pseudomonadati > Pseudomonadota > Betaproteobacteria > Burkholderiales > Oxalobacteraceae > Undibacterium > Undibacterium sp. TJN25. The sequence goes on from NZ_JBMPPM010000001.1 coordinate 141,349, forward strand.
AAAGCATTCGACAGGCCGCCCGCCCCTACGTCATGGATGGACAGGATGGGATTGGCATCACCCAGTTGCCAGCAGGCGTTGATCACTTCCTGCGCGCGTCTTTCCATTTCTGGATTGCCGCGTTGTACCGAATCGAAGTCGAGGTCGGCTGTGTTGGTGCCCGTCGCCATCGACGAAGCGGCGCTGCCGCCCATGCCTATGCGCATGCCGGGGCCGCCCAGCTGGATCAGCAGGCTTCCTACAGGCAGGTCATTTTTCTTCGTGTGCTTGTCCGAGATACTGCCGATACCGCCGGCAATCATGATCGGTTTGTGGTAGCCCATCACCTGGCCGCCCACGTTCTGCTCATACGTACGGAAGTAACCGCCCAGGTTGGGCCGGCCGAATTCATTGTTGAACGCTGCGCCGCCCAGGGGGCCCTCTATCATGATCTGCAATGCCGAGGCGATGCGGTCAGGCTTGCCGTACACGGCTTTACCGGCTTCGCCGGAGACTGTGTCGCTTGCGTTTTCCCAGGGCTGCAAGGCATCCGGCAACATCAGATTGGAAACGGTAAAGCCGGTCAGCCCGGCCTTGGGCTTGGCGCCGCGCCCTGTCGCACCTTCATCGCGGATTTCGCCGCCGGCGCCAGTGGACGCGCCGGGGAAAGGCGAAATTGCAGTCGGGTGATTATGCGTCTCCACCTTCATCAGCGTATGTGTCAGCTCTTCCGACGAAGCATAGGTATTGCCCTGCTCCGCGCCGCGCGGATAAAAGCGCTGCACACTGGCGCCTTCCATGATCGAGGAATTGTCGCTGTAGGCGACGATTGTGCCTTTGGGCTGCAGCAGATGGGTGTTCTTGATCATTGCAAACAGCGACTTGTCCTGCTTTTCGCCGTCGATGGTCCAGTCCGCATTGAATATCTTGTGGCGACAATGTTCGCTATTGGCTTGCGCGAACATCATCAGTTCGACGTCGGTAGGATTGCGTTTTGCCTGGATGAATGCATCCGCCAGATAATCGATCTCGTCATCAGACAGGGCCAGGCCCAGATCGGTATTGGCGGCAACCAGCGCGCCCTTGCCGCCGCCCAGCACGTCAACAGACTCCAGCGGCCTGGCTTCCAGTTCTTTGAACAGGCCGGCAGCAGCGTTTTTATCTTGCAGCACCATCTCGGTCATGCGGTCATGCAGGATCGCCATGACGGCCTGCCTTGCCTCTTCAGTCAATTTCTTGGCGCCGCCCAGCAAGCCGGTTTTCAACTGCACCGCATAGCTGACGCCACGCTCTATCCGCTTGATGTGCGACATGCCGCAATTATGGGCAATGTCAGTCGCCTTGCTCGCCCATGGAGAAATCGTGCCGAAACGGGGAATGACGATGAAGGCTTCAACGTCTTCAATGGCAGAAAACGCATCACCGTAGGTCAGCAGGGCATTCAAGCGCCCCTGGTCATCGGCGCTCAGCGCAGCGGCGCTATCGACAAAATGGAGATAGCGTCCGGTGACGCCGTTAATATTGGCATCGACAGCTTGCAATTTGGACAAGAGACCTTGGGTACGGAAGGCAGACAGGGCATTAGAACCTGGCAATATCAACATGGCGAGAGAGAAAGTGATGCAAGGTGCTTGCAGCCGGGCAAAGCAGCGCGGGTAAAACATAAGCCTGCAGCAAGCAACATCGCGGGTTGGATCAGAAACCGGGATTATACCGCGACGACGCCCCTAAGCTCCACCCGCTGTCAGGTGAAATACCCCGTGGCGGGCAAACTCGTCCTAAAAATCGCCTGCATTGGCGGCTTTTAGCGGACTCCTGGCATTAAAGGTGCAATTTTGATACCAAAATCACCGACTGGATAGTATCGCCGGATGTCATCGAATATCGCCGACACTCGCAGGCTCATAGCATTTTGCGGTAAACGACAAAACCGGATTTTTCGGCGACCTGATCGTACAGACGCATCGCCTGTACATTGGTTTCATGCGTCTGCCAGTAGACGCGCTGGGAACCTGCATTTTTTGCGTGTGCGTATACATGGGCGATAAGGGCGCCGCCTAAGCCTTTACCGCGCGCCGTTTCCAGCGTGAACAGATCCTGCAGATAGCAGGTCGGGGCAATGTGTGTAGTGCTGCGGTGATACAGGAAATGTGCAATGCCGATCAGTTTGCCGTCCAGCTCAGCCACGATGGCATGCATGGGCTCATGGGAATCGAAGAAACGGTTCCACGTCATGTCGCTCACTTCCTGCGGCAACGCAGTGTCGCCATGCCTCCCATAAAACGCATTGTATTTTTCCCATAGGATTTTCCAGCATGGGTAGTCTGACTCCTGCGCCGGGCGCACGGTGACGTGGTCATTCATAGTGCCTGCTTTCTCTCTAAAGAATATTGTCTTCGACACTGCCCTTGCCCTGTGGAGAGGAGCATCGTGAGGCAGACGATAAACGCAAAGGCCGCAGGATGAAAGAGCCAATATTGCCGGGATTGACATAGCCAATCCGGCTGCTGCCAAAGCAAACAGTTGTACCCCCAGGCTGTTGAGACTAACTTGCCGGGCTTCTACCGAAGCCGGCGGAAATCCGGTATATTTTTGGCATCCGCTATTTTTTCTTTTTCCTTTTCCCTTTTCCGTCAGGCGTTCCATGACCACTTTTCCCCTCCCTACCATCAACGCACCAGGCGGGAATTCGCGCCAGGCCGGCATTGAAGCCAGCCTGCATGCCGCCGCGCAAAGCAAGTCCATATTCACCAGGCTGTACCCCGAAGCCGCAACAGCTGCCGCCGTCTATGCGGACGACATGCAGGCAGCCGGTGCAGCGCCATTGTCGGCCATTGCGGGCCTGCCGGTTTCGATCAAGGATTTGCTGGATGTCGCAGGCGAACCCACGCTGGCGGGCTCTGTCGTTCTGAAGGATGCGGCACCTGCCATAAAAGATGCCGCGGTGGTCAGCCGCCTGCGCCGCGCGGGGGCGGCAATCGTCGGCAAAACCAATATGACGGAATTCGCATTTTCGGGTGTGGGGCTAAACCCGCATTACGGCACCGCCGCCAATCCAGCAGACCGGCAAGCGCAGCGCATACCCGGCGGTTCCTCTTCCGGCGCAGCGGTGTCGGTAGCCGCCGGCATCTGCGTTGCTGCCATCGGTTCAGACACCGGCGGCTCAATACGTATTCCCGCGGCACTGTGCGGGCTGACCGGCTTCAAACCGACTGCGCGCAGGGTTCCCGCCACGGGCGCCCTGCCCTTGTCCACCACGCTGGACACGATTTGCGCGATGGCGCATACCGTCGGCGACTGCATCGCCATGGACCGCATCATCGCCGACAAGGTTCTGGACATCCCGGTACTTCCGCTAAAAGGTCTGCGGCTGGCGGTGCCGCAAACCCTGATGCTGGATGACCTGGACAGCCACGTAGCCTCTACCTTTGCGCGCACGCTGTCGCGTCTGTCCGCTGCTGGCGCCGTCATCATTGAAGCAACGATGGCGATGTTGCCGGATTACCGTCCGCTAGGCATGTTCTCTGCCGCAGAAGCCTATGCATGGCACAGGCAGCTGCTGGCCAGCCGGGAAACAGGCTACGACCGGCGCGTCTCCAAACGCATCAAGCTGGGGGCGGCTTTGAGCGCAGCAGACTATATCGATCTGCACACAGCAAGAAAACGCTGGATCGCAGCCATGGAAGCGGAGTTCTCGCTGTTCGACGCAGTCATCATGCCCACCGTCCCCATCGTCGCGCCGCTGATTGCGGAACTGGAAGCTTCCGACGATGCCTTCTTTGCCGCGAACTCACTGCTGCTGCGCAATACCGCAACCATCAATATCCTCGACGGCTGCGCCATCTCCATCCCCTGCCATGAAGCCGGCAGCCTGCCCGTGGGACTGAGTATCGCGGGAACGGCCAATGCGGACAGCCGCATCCTCGCCGTGGCTTTGGCGGTGGAAGCGGTACTACGGCGCTCTTGAAAGTCGGCTGGCCATCCAAAAAAGCAAACGGCCCGGATGTTCAGTCCGGGCCGTAGCAAAAAAGAAAACGGCGTCTTTTACAGCAGCGCAAACAGCGACAGCGAAGACGTTGAGATAAACGACTTCTGTGCAGCCTGCAGCGTAATCTGCTGCTGCGTCAGCAATGTAATGGCTTTTGCGTAGTCCAGATCCTGGATGTCCGACAACGCAGATTTGTAATTGATATTCTTGCTGGAGCCGTCATCGTCCAGCGCATCGATCTCAGCCAGGCTGGAGCCTACCGTCGTACGCGAATTGCTGACATTGTCCAGCGACTTGTCGATATTCGTATTCGCCTGCGCCAGCGCAGCCTGCAGGTCATCCTTGTCCTGGGGATTGGTTCCAGGCCCGTTCAATGCATTGATGATGTCCTGGAAGGTTTCAAAAATATTCTGGTTACCCGGCTGCACTGAGAAACGGTCTCCTGCTGCCGGTGGCACTGTCGTACCGCCTGGCCCTGTGGTGTCGCTCAGCGTCATGTCGATGCCATCCACCGTCACCGTTGTGCTGGGGCTGGTATATGCCTGTGCAGAAGCAACGACATTGCCAGTCGTCGTGTCGGTGACGTTAAAGGTCGCCGGGTCCGTAAATACGATACTGTAGTTATGACCGGTCAATACGGCGGGCGGAACCGTTGGGGTCGCGGTATTGACTGCAGCAATCGTCTGCGTGCCGGTATTGGCGGCATTGGCGCGTGTATTGAAGCTGCCTGCAGAAGCGCGGATGTTGCCGAAAATTGCTGGGCCGATATCGCTCAGCGCCAGCTGTCTTGAGGTATCCACCTGCAGCGTACGCTGTCCCTGATCGCCGTTGTATGTAGCGCCGCCGGCCGTCTGCGTATACGGCTGGGTGGTCGTCGCATAGCCGGAAAACATATAGTCGCCAAAGCCGTCGCGAGAATTGGCAAGGCCCAGCAAGTCGTTCATGGTGCTTTGCAGCTGTGTCGCATAAGACGCTCTGTCGCTGGCGGACAACGCGCCGCTACCGGCGCTGACGACCAGGCCCTTGGCATTCTGCAGCAGCGTCGTCACGCTGGCCAGCGCGCCTTCCGTTGTATTCAGGCTACCTTTGACGGTATTGCGGTTTGCAGCCAGATGATCGTTGATGGCTTCGGATTGTGAAATAACCAATGCGCGCGCAGAACCGATCGGGTCGTCGCCCGGATTGAGTATCTTGGTATTGGCGGAGATCATTTGCTGCGTCCGGTACAGATTGGACTGCAGGTTGCTGATCTGGGAGCCGCCTGTTTCAAAAATCGTGTTCGTACTGATGCGCATAATAAAACCTTTTCAACTGCCGTCTTGCTTGATCAACGATGCATCAACGATTAACGCCAATCAACCGCCGATGGTGAGGAGCGTCTGGAACATCTGGCTTGCAATCTGCATCACTTTTCCCGCTGCTTGATATGTCTGCTGATAACGCAGCAAATTAGTTGCTTCTTCATCCAGGTTGACCCCGGATTCCGACTGCTGCGCTGCCGTCGCCTGCGCCAGCAAGGCCGTCTGGGCAGCACCGGTCGTCTGTACTTCGGCAGTCTTGTTACCGATCTGCGCAACCATCTGCGCATAGGCATCCGTATAGCTTGCCGTGCCGCCGATCAAACCCTTCTTGTCCTGCAGGCCCGCCAGCAGATTGGAATTGCGCAGATCGCCGACGGGATTGGCATTCAGCGATACATCGAACACATCCTTATCGCCCGGCGTACCGGAGAGGCTCACGGTCATGCCGCCAAAGCTGTAGGTCGCGCCGTTGGCATACGGGACGCTGGTGCCTGCTGGATAGGTGGTAGCAGTACCGTTGATTGTCGCAGTGATCGGATAGGCCGCCATGGCGGCATTCGGCACCAGCGTATTGGTCGCCGAGTCAAAGCTGAATTCCAGCGGTGTGCCGGCCACCACGCTGCCTTGCACAAATGTGGAATCGACCGAACCGGCGCTGATCTTGCCTGTGCCGGTATTGGTGGAGGGAACGGAGGTGCTGATAGGGGCCGCTGCGGCAATCTTTGCCGGATCGGTTGACGCCACGCTGAAAGCGGATGCACCGTTCGCAGTAGGCCTTACCAGGTAGCTGTCATTGGCATTAGGCGTGCCGCTGGGCATATCGAACACCACGCCGTCCACTGTCACAGGAAAGGTGGCCGTGGTCGTGGCGTTGCCGTCGGAAAGCCGGGTGATCTTGAAGTTGGTGCCGTCAAAGCGCACGCTATAGTCGCTGCCGGTCAAGGCATTGACACCGGTATTGCCGCCAGTGGTCGGCTCGAAACTCGCGGTCAGCGCGCCGGTACCGGTATTCAGGCTGCTCGGTGCCACGGAAGGCTGGGCAACCGAGAAAATATCGCCGCCCGGAACGCCGTTCAGGTCCAGGCCCAGTTTGTTCTGATTATTGAACTGGGTCGCCAGGCCGATTGCCACGCGGCCAAGCTGGTTCTGCGCCACATCCAGCGTGTTGGCGCGGAATTGCAGCAAACCGCCGAGCGATCCACCCTGGATCGCATTTTCACCCAGTTGGGTAAAGCTTCCATTCGCTCCGGAAATCGCGATCTCCACCCTTTGCGGATCGGTCGGCGAAGTCGTTGCCTGCAAGACCTGCGCATCGGAGCCAAGCACTAATGGCTGGCCGGTGCCTATCGTTATATTGTAGGCAGTTCCTTGTTTGACGACATTGACGTTGACGATCTGGCTCAACTGGGTCACCAACTGGTCGCGCTGATCCAGCAAATCATTCGGCGGGCCGTTGCTGGAGCCGCCGGCTTCTGCTTTCTGGATTGCGTCATTCAGCTGCGCAAGCCCCTGCGCATAACCGTTGATGGTGGTAATGCTGCTGGTAATCTGGCCATTGGTATCGGCGCCGATTTCATTCAGGCGGCCTTGCAGGCTCTGGAAGCGCGAGGCTAGCGTCTGCGCCTTGGAAATGATATCGGTCCTGTTAAACGAGCTCGTCGTACTGAAAGCGCTGAAAAAATCGCTGACAGCCGGCGACAGGCCTGCAGAAGCATCTGCAACCAGGTTGGCAACCTGGGTAATCTGGCTGGCGTAGGTATCCAGTTCGCTCTTGGAAGAAGTTGCAGCGTTGACCTGCTGCTGCAGAAACTGGTCGTAGACGCGTTTGACAGTGGCAACCTGCGTGCCCTGGCCTACAAAGCCAAAACTGTATTGTTGCGCTGGATTGGAAGCCTGGATAACGACTTGGCGGTTATATCCTGGAGTTGATGCATTGGCAATATTATGGCCGGTGGTGGCAATGCCGATCTGGGCGGCCTGTAACGCACTGGATGCAATGCTATAAATGTTTGACATAATATTGTTGCGTTCTCTCGGTAACCTACATACGAGTTTTCGGCCTGATCCACGAAAACTTTAATAAGCCTTGTTAAACCATCTTATTTTTTTGCAAATAGATGTCACGCCGACAAGGTTTGATTGATGATTTTGCTCAGTTTATTCCCATATTGCGGATCAGTTGCATAACCGGCTTTTTGCAGCCCATAAGCAAAGCTGGTGGCATCTTTGGCATTTGCAATGACATTTTCATAACGCGGATTCGTCGTCAATAGCTTTGCATAGTCCTTGAAGGCGTCGCTGTACGAATCATAGGCCTTGAATTTCTCCACTTTCTTATGTGCCACGCCATTCACGTACTCAGTGGTGACGGCGTCAACGGTCTTGCCCTTCCAGTCCTTGGTTGCTTTCATGCCGAAAATGTTGTGCGTGGCGCTGCCGTCGGCGGATTTGATCTCCTTCTTGCCCCAGCCGCTTTCCAGCGCCGCCTGGCCTATCATGAATTTGGCAGGAATGCCGGTTTCCTGGCTGGCGGCTTCGGCGTCGTCGGCCAGCTTGTTCTGGAATTCCCTTACGTGGCTGAGCCGCGCCGACTTGCCTGAAATATCAGTAACGCTGGTCGTTGCGGTCGAACTTGCTCTCTGGCTGGTCAGGTAAGACTCTATCGCTTTGGCATTGGTGCTGCTGTCAGCGGCATTGCCGGGCTGCATCATCTTGCTGGCCGCATTGTTCGACAGCTGCCTGACCAGTGCATCGGCCAGACCGACACCTTTGCTTGCCATGTTTTGGGACAGTTGCTGGTCCAGCATGGAAGTATACATGCGGGTCTGTTCGTTTTCGAAAGGGCTCTCGGTCGAAGCGCTGGCCTGGCGCATGGATTTCAACATCATATTCATGAACAGGCCTTCGAACTGCTTCGCGGCGGCTTTCAGCGCATCGGGCGAATTGTCCTTGGCCGATTGCTTGAGGCTGTCCAGGCTTTTGCTGTCGAAGGCGGCCTTGTCGCTGATGTCTGCGCGAGAAATCATCCTGTGCTCCCGTCCTTAGATAATTTCAAGATCGGCGCGCAAGGCGCCGGAGGCTTTCATCGCCTGCAAAATCGCCAGCAAATCCTGCGGCTTGGCGCCGATGGCATTGAGGGCCTTGACCACTTCCGCCAGCGATGCGCCGGCTTTCAGCACGACCAGCTGGCCGGCTTCCTTGTTGATGGAAATAGTGGAATTTGCCGTGGCGGCAGTCTGGCCGCCGGCCAGTGCATTCGGCTGGCTGACGGCATTGTCGGTATTGATCACGACGGATAAATTGCCATGCGCGACCGCGCAGGAATCCAGCGTGACCGCCTGGTTCATGACAATGGAGCCGGTACGCGCATTGAGGATTACCTTGGCCTGCATCTGCGCCGGTGTGACGTCTATGCTTTCCAGGTTGCCAAGGAAGCTGACGCGCTGGTCATTGGCCACCGGTGCACGCACCTGTATCACGCGGCCGTCCAGTGCCGCCGCAGTCTCGGGGCCGAAGCGGCGGTTGATCGCATCAACGACGCGGCTGGCGGTAGAAAAATCGGTAGTATTCAATTCCAGATGCACCAAGTTGCCCTGTCCCAGCGGCGATGCAACAGCCCTTTCCACCGTGGCGCCGGCGGAAATACGGCCTACGCTCAGGTGGTTGACCTGCGCGGAACTACCGTTGGCGGAAGCGCCTACCCCGCCAACGACAATATTCCCCTGCGACATCGCATAGATCTGTCCGTCCACGCCTTTCAGCGGTGTCAGCAGCAAAGTGCCGCCGCTGAGGCTTTTTGCATTACCCATTGAAGATACGGTTACATCCAGCGCCTGGCCCGGCTGCGCAAACGGCGGCAACGACGTCGTCACCATGACCGCTGCCACGTTTTTCAACTGCAGGCTCGTCGCTGCAGGCAGGCTGACACCCATCTGCTGCAGCATATTGACCACGCTCTGCACGGTAAACGGAGTTTGTGTGGTCTGGTCGCCGCTGCCGTCCAGGCCTACGACCAGACCGTAACCGATCAGCTGATTCTGGCGTACCCCCTGGATGCCGGCCAGATCCTTCAGGCGTTCGGCATGCGCAAACGGGCCGGCGACGGCGCAAACCAGCCCCAAACCGAGGATGGCGAGCTTGATCAATCTGGAAGGGGTTACAGCGTTCATCATCATTCTCAATTAAACCGTGGCACATCAGCAAACATTGTCATAGCGGAACAAAGCTCAGGAAGAACCTGTTCAGCATGGAATTGATTTCCGCCTTATCCACCTTGGTTGTAGAACGGTATTCAAAGCGGGCATCGGCGACCTGTGTCGACGCGACCACGTTGCCGGCGGCGATGGTCCGGGGATTGATCACGCCGGAAAACCGCACGTATTCGGCCCCCTTGTCGAAGCCCAGCTGTTTTTCGCCGCTGACCATCAGGTTGCCGTTGGACATGACATCGATCACTGTCACTGCAATGACGCCGTTGAAGGTATTGCTGGAAGTCTGGGCGCCTTTGTCGCTGTACTGGTTGGAACCGGTGCTGGACGCGCTCGCCCTGGACGTAATGGAACTGGGCAAGCCCAGCAATGACGGCGCGCCAATGGACACCGAACCGGATTTGCTGCCGGAGCTCGCCGCTGTCTTGCCCGCCGAAGTATTTTCACTGATCGAAATGGTCAGTGTATCGCCGACCAGCCTTGCCCGCGCATCTTCAAACAATGGACGGTAAGAAGCATTCTGGAAGATAGCGCCATTCATTTCACGCTGCGGCAATGCGCTGGGCGGCGTTGCCGTCATTGGCTGACGCACGATAGGTTCAGGCACAGTGGAGCATGCGCTTGATACCAGTCCTGCAACCAGCACTACGGCGAGTTGAGCAAAACCTGCGCCTGCGGAAAAAGATGAAAATAATTTCATGGCACACTCACATTACATTTGCGTCAGGCGCTGCAGCATCTGGTCGGACGTCGTGATCGCTTTACTGTTGATTTCGTAGGCGCGCTGCGTCTGTATCATGTTGACCAGCTCTTCCGCCACGTTGACGTTCGATGACTCGACATAATTCTGTGCGACCGAACCCGCGCCGTTGGTGCCGGGCGTATTGGTGCTGGGAGCGCCAGAAGCCGATGTTTCGGTGTACAGGTTTTGTCCCAGCGACAGCAAGCCGGTGGGATTAATAAAGGTTGCGACCTGGATGGAGCCTACCTGGGTGGAAGCAACTGTACCCGGCTGCGTCACCGATACCGTGCCATCCTGCCCGACGGTAATCGTCAGCGCATTGGCGGGAATGGTGATCGCCGGCTGGATCACATAACCGCTGGAAGTCACCAGTTGACCCTGGTTATCGGTTTGGAAGGAGCCGTCGCGGGTATAGGCGGTTGTACCGTCCGGCATCAGCACCTGGAAAAAACCCTCGCCCTGGATCGCCATGTCTTTGCTTCCGGCGGCCTGCAGGTTGCCTTGCGTATGGATACGTTCAGTCGCTACCGGACGCACGCCGGTGCCGATTTGCAAACCGGAAGGCAGCTGCGTCTGCTGCGAGCTTTGGGCGCCGGGCTGGCGTATGTTCTGGTATAGCAGATCCTCAAACACCGCGCGCGAACGCTTGAAGCCGGTCGTACTGACGTTAGCCAAGTTGTTACTGATAACGTCCATCTGGGTCTGCTGCGCATCCAGCCCTGTTTTGGCTATCCATAGTGAACGTATCATTTTCTTTCTCCTTGTTGCTTCTGCAAGTACACCGCTAACACGATTGCTTCAAATTGCCTCATTACTACTATCGACAGGCCGCTGCGAGAACAATTGCTGCCGGAAAGCCGAGCCATGACGACACCTTACTGTAACCCGCTTATGTTCAGCTCAAAGCGAGGATCTGATCTGCTTTTGCAGCGTTACTCTCAGCGTTTGTCAGCATCTTCATTTGCATTTCGAAGGATCTGCCCAGGTTGATCATCGACACCATTGCCTCGACAATATTGACATTGCTGTTTTCCAGCGTGCCGTCTGCAACAGTGACATTGGCATCGGCCTGTGCAGGCACGCCATCCTTGGTCTTGAACAGGCCGTCGTCGTCGCGCACCAGGTTGTTTTCATCCGGGTTGACCAGCTTCAGCCGGCCCAGCACATTGACTGCATTCTGCTGGCCGGTATTGGGTATGCTGGAAATCGTGCCGTCTGCACCTATCGTCAGGTTGACGTCCGGCGGTATCGTGATCGGACCGGTATCGCCCATGACGTTGAGGCCGCCTTGTGTTTGCAGCACGCCGTTCTCATTCAGCTTGAGACTGCCGCTGCGCGTATAGGCTTCGCTGCCGTCCGGCTGCTGCACGACGAGCCAGCCCTTGCCTTGAATGGCGACGTCCAGCGTGCGCCCTGTCATCTGCATGCCGCCCGTGGAAAAGTCGGTGCCCACGGTGGAATCAACGACAAAGGTGCGCGTGGGCAGGCCATCGCTGATGACGGGAACCGCCCGGAAAGAATCCAGCTGTGCGCGAAAACCCGTAGTGGAAGTGTTGGCAAGATTGTGCGAAGTCGTCGCCTGCTGCTCCATGATGTGCTTCGCACCCGTCATCGCCGTATAAATTAAGCGATCCATCCTGCCTCCCCTTTGCTGTTGGCCATTGCCTGTTGCTTAGCTTACTTATCTAACCTGATCCAGCCGGATTACCTGAGATTGACCAGTGTCTGCATGATCTGGTCTTCGGTCTTGATCGTCTGCGCATTCGCCTGGTAGTTGCGCTGCGCCGTGATCATGTTGACCAGTTCGCCGGTCAGGTCGGTATTGGAATCTTCAGTGGCTGAAGAAGTCAGGCTACCGAGGCCGCTGACGGAAGGCGCACCGGACAATGGAGGTCCGGATTCCGAGGTTTCCAGCCACTGGTTGTTACCGATAGACTGCAGGCCGTTATCATCCGTAAAATTGGACAAGACAACCTGGCCCAGTTTGGCGGTCTGGCCATTGGTATAGGTACCCAAGATGGTGCCGTCCTTGCCGGTATTGAACTTGGACAATTTACCCGAGGTGAAACCATCCTGATGCAGCGCATTCAGGCTGTAGGCCGCACCGAACTGCGTACTGTTGTTGACGCTAAACGTGATTTGCTGTGCCGCAGCGCCCGATGCCTGCGTAATCGCGCTTAGGTCCATGCCGAAGTTATACAAAGGCGAGGTAACCGGCACCGTAGCGGCGGGATCCAGCTTGCCCAGGGTATCGAAGGACAGTTGTCCGATCTGGCCACCAGCGGGAGCAGCGGGGTCCGTGGATGGAACTGCAACCCCATCCAGTGTGGCGAACATATCCCAGGTTCCTGGGCCAGTTGCGCCAACGGCTGGGCCGGTTTTGACGTAAAAAACCTGCAGGCTATGCTTATTGCCCAAGGTATCGTAGACATCCACCGGTTCGGACTGGGTATAGCTGTTCGGATCAGCCGAATTAAATGGGGTTACCGTCGGCAGAGTCGCCCGGGAATCCAGGTTGACCTGCGTATCGGCCTCTGTCGTCACTTTCGGATCCAGGTCTTTGGTGTCGATATGCAGCGGCACCGGCGTACCAGCCAGGATCAGGCCTGTGCTGGATACTGGATAGCCGGTCAGTTGCAAACCCTGTGCATTGGTAATGAAGCCGTCGTCATCCAGATGGAACTGGCCATTGCGCGTATAACTGATCGCGCCATTGTCCGACATGCGGAAAAAGCCCGCGCCGCTAATCGCGATATCCAGCGGATTGTCGGAAGGCGTGATGTTCCCCTGCGTGAACTGCTGCGCAATCGCTGCAACTTTCACACCGATACCGACCTGCCCCGCTCCCGATCCATTCAGGGAGTTTGCATAGACGTCGGCAAACTGTGCCTGCGCCGCCTTGAAACCTACAGTCTGCGCATTGGCAATGTTATTGCCAATGACGTCCAATGATTTGGAAGATGCGTTCAGGCCGCTCAAGCCTTGTCCAAAACCCATGATTAACTCCCTTTAATTTGCATGCCGGCAGGCACGCGGATAATTCAATAAACCAAACAAGACGGATAAAAACTGATCAATAAACCTGCATCACGTCGGACAAGCCGATTTCGCCGATATTGGCGACGGATAATTTCACGCCGGAAGTGCTGGACGATACGCTGGAGACCACGCCGAATCCCAGCGAAGTCGCATCCACCGATTTTCCCGCCGACGTCGCAGAAATCTCAAACGTGTAGGAGCCATCCTTGGCGGCCGTGCCGGCATCGTTCTTGCCGTCCCAGGTCAATGCGTTGACACCGGCGTTCATCGCGCCCAGGTCTTGCTTGCGAACGACCGCGCCGGTTGAATCCTTGATGGTGACTGTGACGTCGCTGACATCCTGCGGCAGACTGACGCCGTAGATCGCGGCGCTTGGGCTGTCGTCGGCCGTGCCGGTTTTGGCCAGCGTCATCGCAGAGCCCGCAGCGAGTACGCCGTGGTTGATCATGCCGGCCGCCTGCAGAATCTGGGCCGACTGCATGTTGGTGCCCAGCGACTGCACGGTCGTGTTCAATTTGTCGATGCCGGTTACGGTCGACAACTGCGCCAGCTGGGTTGTCACCTGTGCATTGTCCATGGGATTCAATGGATCCTGGTTCTGCATCTGCGTGACCAGCAGCTTCAGGAAGGTATCCTGCGCATCCTGCGTCGTATTGGTAGCGGCGGGCTTGCCGTTCATGGCTGCCAGCAAAGCTGGATCGACGGCGCCTGGGGATTGTACGGACATATTATTTACCTTTTAAGCTTATTGACCGATAGTCAGGGTTTTCAACAGCATGGTTTTCGCGGAATTCATCGTTTCAACGTTGGTCTGGTACGAGCGCGATGCGGAAATCATGTTGACCATTTCCTCTACTACATTCACGTTGGGCATCGCCACATAGCCCTTTTCGTCCGCCAACGGATGCTTGGGGTCGTACACCAGCTTGGGCGGCGTGCCGTCTTCGACAATTTCCTTTACCGCGACGCCAGTGGAGGGCGTACCGGCCATTGGCGTGGCACTGAACACGACCTGCTTGGCCTTGTAAGGCTGGCCATTGGAGCTCGTGACGCTGTCCGCATTGGCCAGGTTGCTGGAAACCACGTTCAAGCGCTGCGACTGAGCGCTCATTGCAGAACCGGCGACGTTAAACACATTAAATAGCGACATGATGATTACCCTTGAATTGCGGCGAGCATGCCTTTGATCTGGCCGCTGATCATCGTCAGGCTGGCTTCATAGCGCAGCGCATTGTCGGTGAACTGATTCTGCTCTACGTCCATGTCCACGGTATTGCCATCCACCGCGCCCTGTATGGTGCCGCGATACTGCGGCTGGCCACCGCCGGTACTTCCCCTGATATCGAGATGCTGCGGCGAAGTCTTGGCCAGCTCCGACGCCGCCTGGTTGCCATTGCCTGCACCGGTATTGGCGCGGCCCAGCGCATTATTCATTGCTGATGCAAAATCAATATCTTTGGCTTTATAATTAGGCGTATCCGCATTTGCGATGTTGGATGCAATCAGCTGCTGCCGCTCGCCCCGCACGCTCAGTGCGGTCGTTTGAAAGCGCAGATAATCATCAAGCTTGCTCACCATAATTTTCTCCCTGTTTCCTTACCGCAGACTGCCTGTGTCGCCGACCATCAAACGGTTTTCGATACCTTGCATGTTAAGTATCCGGCCTCAAGCTTGATCGGCAGATAAAGACCGCAAAAACCTGTCTGTTCAATGGTTCGAATCGGCAGGCAAATCATAGAATCTAGCCATGCCTCCTGCCCCGGCACGATCTATGTTTCCGGCATTTAGCATTAAGGCAAGATCGAAGGCAATGATGAAAAAACTATGCACACTGGTGTTGATGGCAATTTGTCCATTTGCGTGGCCGCAGACCGCTGCGCCGGCACAGGACAAGGCTGCCGTCCGGCAAGCTGCGGAAGAGTTCCTGAAAACCCAGTCTATCGGACAACCGGGCGAAGTCAATATCAGCCTAGGCCAGATCGATAGCCGCCTGAACCTTGCGGCATGCGCCAATCTGATGCCTTTTTTGCCACAGGGCAGCAAACCGTGGGGCAAGATCAGTGTCGGCGTGCGCTGCACGGCTCCTGTCTCCTGGACCATCTACATGACGGCCAATGTCCAGGTCACGGGCGATTACTATGTTGCCGCCGGAGCAATTTCCCAGGGTCAGGTCATTACGGCGTCGGATCTGAGCAAGGTTAAAGGGGATCTGTCCTCCCTGCCCTCCGTCGCAGTCACGACCCCCTCTCAGGCAGTGGGCAAAACCATGTCGATGTCAGTGGTATCCGGCAGTTTATTGCGCGTGGACAACCTGCGCAGTGCGCCAGTGATCCAGCAAGGCCAGTCGGTCAGGGTGACCAGCAAAGGAACAGGTTTCCAGGTTTCCACCGATGCGCTGGCGTTGAACAATGCAGGCGAAGGCCAGGTGGTGAAGGCCAGGACTGCATCCGGAGCGGTGTTGAGCGGGGTTGCAAAAGCGGGTGGACTCGTAGAAGTAAGCTATTGAAAGATATGTTCCTAAAAGTAACAAACACATTAAAACCCCATGCATACCAGGACAACCGGCAAAATATTTCCGCAAGTAATGTTAAAGTTTAAAATAACACAGCCGATATACATGCTGTAGATGTATATGAATCCCATAAGTGAGGGTAACGCTGTGAAAATTGATGACGCACTGAAAAAAACCGGAGGACTGCCCGCCAGCAGTCCGGCGCAAGCCCGTACCGACAAGACTGCCGACAAGGCGGAGGTAGCCACTACCCCGTCTCATAACGTGCAGATTTCGAATCTGTCCACACAATTGCAAGGCCTGCAGGGTGCGCAGGCAAGCAGTGGCGTATTTGAGACGAAGAAGGTGGAAGAAATCAAGCAGGCAATTTCAGAGGGCCGGTTCCAGGTCAATTCTGAAAAGGTCGCTGACGGACTCCTGGATACCGTTAAAGACCTGTTAAATTCTAGAAAACGCTGATAATGAATACGACGATCACCAGTCTGCATCAATGCCTCGAAGAAGAAGTAAAAGCGATGGCATCTTTGGCTGAATTGCTGGAGAAAGAACAGGCTGCGCTCGTCGATGGAAAAGTGGAAGATCTGTCCAAGGTGACCGTCAATAAAGTGCGCGTCATCACGGACATTTCCGAGCTGGAAAAAATTCGCGCCAGACAGCTGATGACCCTGGGCTTCAAGGCCGACAAGGAAGGCATGCAGGCGTGGCTGAAACAAGTGCCGGCCGAATCGGATACCGGGCGCTGCTGGACCAAGCTGCTGGAAATCACTTCGAAGGCGAACGAAAACAACCGCACCAACGGCATCCTGATCAACAAGCACATGAATTACACACAGAGTGCGCTCAAGATACTGCAGCAAAATGATCCGGTAGCCGGCTCACTCTATGGTCCTAGCGGCCACACCACTATCAACAAGACCTCCGGCCGCGGTTTCGCCGCGCGCTAAGCCACTGCGGGCATAGCGCCACTGAGCGTAGCACGTGCATGAAATATGCCGTGCATTGCCTGCCACAGATCACCCTGAATTGACAAAGCTGCGCCGCAATCTGCGTCAACGCTTTGCTATCCTGCTGGCAGTCCGCTTGGGGGGGGGATAATGCGCTTGATTCAAGGTGCCATGCTTTGCACTGGCTTGCTGGCGATTCAGGTTAAGGGCCGGGTGCTTTCTTTGCCGGCGGCGCGACAGGGACATCCACGGCAGTATCCGGCAGCAGCGCGAGTATCGTTACGGTGACGCGGCGGTTCCGGGAGCGTCCGTCCGGTGTATCGTTAGAGCCCACAGGCTGCTTCGGCCCCTGCCCTACCGCGGTCAAACGTCCTTCGTCAACGCCGTTCTCGGAAAACAGCCTGACGACGGTGCTGGCACGTACCGCCGACAATTCCCAGTTGGACGGATAGACCGGATTCTTGATGGGGACATTGTCGGTATGACCTTCCACCTGAATCGCGTGGTTATCGCTCTTCAGCACAGAGGCGATGGCCTTCAGCGCCTGGTTGGAATCTTCATTGAGCTTGGCTTCGCCCGGAGCAAACAGCACGCTGGCATTGATATCGATCGTCACACCGCGGCTGGTCTGGGTAACGCGTACCTTGCCCTCCCTTACCAGCGGCTCCAGCACAGCCAGAATGTCCCTGGCAACGCCGGTCATCTGCTCGCGCTCCTTGTGCAAGGCCTCGGTATTTTTCCTGACAATGGGAAGCGGGTCCAACTTGATGGTGGGAGAAGGCGGTACCTCGGGCTGCTTCGCGGTTGTCGTGATCAGCACCTTACCGAAGGCGCCGGTCAGCGCATTCGACAGCACCCTGTACTTGCCTTCATTAAGGGAAGAGATTGCATACATCACGACGAAAAAAGCAAACAGCAGCGTGATGAAGTCGGCGTAAGACACCAGCCACCGGTCGTGGTTTTCAGGTTCTTCCTGGTATTTTTTGCGCGCCATATCTGTGCCTGGCGCTATGCTTGGCGGTGGTTGGCCAGCCGCTCTTCCACAATGCGCGTACTGTCGCCCAATGCGATGCTGAAGAAGATATCCGCCAGCATTTCCCTGCGCGTCACCTCACGTATGACGATTTCCTTGAGTTTATTGGAAACCGGGATAAAAAACAGGTTGGCCAGCCCAACACCGTAGATCGTCGCCACAAACGCCACCGCAATACCCCCGCCTAGCTTGCTGGGGTCGGTCAGGTTTTCCATCACATGGATCAGCCCCAGCACCGCGCCCAGGATCCCCACCGTGGGCGAATAGCCGCCGGCCGATTCCCATACCTTGACTGCCTGGCGCTGCTCCATCTCGTATAGCGAGATGTCCACGTCCAGTATGTCCTTCAGCCGCGTGGGGTCAATGCCATCAATCACCAGCCGCAGCCCCTTGGCAATGAACGGATCCTTGGAAGACTCCATGTAGCGCTCCAGGCTCAGGAAACCCTCGCGGCGCGCAACGCTGCTCCAGATCATTGCATCCTGTATCGTCTTCTTGGTATTGTCTTCGGGTGCGGTAAATATCCAGCGCAGCATCTTGACGCCGCGGATGAAGACCGGCATCCGGCTCTGCAGCATCACGGCGCCTATCGTTGCCACCACGACGATGACAAACGCCGCCGGCTGGATCAGCGAAGAGATGCGGCCGCCTTCCAGCACCTGGCCGAACAGGATGCCGACGGCGACGAGTAAAAGTCCTGCTAGGCTAGACCAGTCCACGCTCTGTCCCTTAAAGATGCCCTGAGGCGGGCGACCGCCTGGCTATGGAGTTGCGATACGCGGGATTCGGAAACCCCCATGACCGCGCCTATTTCCTTCAGATTCAGTTCCTGCTCGTAATACAGGCCCATCAGCAGTTTCTCTCGCTCCGGCAGGCTGTCGATCGCATGGATGACGGCATCGCGGAAATCGCCGTGCAGCAAGTCCTGCAAAGGATCGCCGGACTGGTCGGACGTGTAATGGTCGAGAAAATGCTCCTTGGTGTCCGCATCATGAAAGTCCTCGTAGTACACCAGCTGGTGGCCGCCGCTATCTCCCAGCATGTCCTGGTAATCGCCAAGCGAAAGCTTGAGCTGCTTGGCTACTTCGGTCTCCAGCGGTGGACGGCCCAGTTTCTGCTGCAAGGCATTCATGGCGTTTTCTATCTTGCGCATGTTCTGGCGCACGCCGCGCGGCAGCCAGTCGCTATTGCGCAACTCGTCCAGCATGGCGCCCCGTATCCGCTGTATGGCATAGGTTTCGAACTGGGCGCCGTGATTGTCTTCATAGCGGTTGATCGCATCGAGCAGGCCTATCATGCCGGCCTGCACCAGGTCATCCACCTCGACGCTGGGCGGCAACCTGGCTTTCAGCTGGTAAGCGAGCCGCTTGACCAGCGAAGCATGCTCCGTAAGTAAGAAATTTTTATCCGATTTTCCGCTAGCGGTGTACATATTCATTACGTTCCGAGACGAACACCTATCTCTGGCAATCCTTGCAAACTTAAAGTCGAACGGGCGGTCAGCGCTATCTGCTCTGCCAGCTTGTAAAAAGCCAGCGATGCACCTGCCAGCGGAAAAGCGTCGATGACCGATCTTCCCAGGTGCGCTGCTTTTTTCATATGCTCGTCTTCGGGCACATATCCCACAAAATGCAAAGGCACGGCCAGGTATCTGCTCGCCGCCTGCGCCATATTGGTATACACCAGTTTTGCTTCTTTTTCTGTCGCCCCGGAAACGATGATTCCATAGGAGCGCCTGCCTACCCGACTGTTCACCCGCTTGATCAGGCCATAGGCTGTTTTAATTGTTGCCGGATTTGCCGATACCTGCATTACGACCTCGCTTTCATCCAGGGATGCAAGAGGAAATGCGTCATTGATGTCGATTTCACTGTCGACAATCACCAAGTCCGAGCGATTAACCGCGATATCGAATACCCGCGACAGGCGCCGGGCATTTTCGCTTGGAATACTGGACGACACAGGGGCATATTTTGCAAGCATCGCCACCGATAGTCCAGCAGACACTATTTTAATCGCGTCTTGCATTGTACGCTGTTGTCTTGCAACGTCCAACAGCGTCTGGTCCGGATTTGCATTTAACCACGCTCCTATGCTGTCGGCAGACGCGCGGGCGTCGACCATCAGGATATTTTTACCCTGGCGCGCCAAAGACACGCCGAGGTTAACCAGCATGCCGCTCTTCTCGTCTTCCCGCAATGCGGATAATACCGTCACCACCCTGGGTTTAGGGCCTTCCAGCATGCGGCGCAATCCTTCCGCCTGATCGAATCTAGCCAAGGCTCACCTCCATGTGGTTCCTGCGGTTGTTCATTGCAGCGGCGTTCGCCATCAACATGGGCAACTCGTCATCCCGGAAGGCAAACGGCGCGGTTTCACGCTTCAGCTTGAAAGCGCGGTCGATCAGATAATGCTTGTTGGCGACGTGCAGGTCTTCCGGCACGCGCTGGCCGCTGGCGACATAATAGGCGTTCAGCTTCTGGCGTATCATGATGTCCAGCGCCCCGCCTATGGTCGCCGCTTCGTCCAGCTTGGTCAGGATGCAGCCGGCCAGGCCGTTGCCCTGGTAGGCGCGCACCACTTCGCTGAGGGTTTCTCCTGTCGATGTGGCGTTCAGGCACAGCAGGCGCTTGACATCGCTGCCGGCGGCCGACAGCATTGCCACCTGCTCGGTCACCATCTTGTCGCGCTGCCCTACCCCGACCGTATCGATCAGCACTGTATGCTTGTTTTTCAGCTCGCTGAGCGCAATGCGCAGGTCGCTCTCGTCCTTGACCGAATGCACCATGACGCCGAGTATCTTGCCGTAGATGCGCAGCTGTTCGTAGCCGCCGATACGGTAGGCATCCGTGGTGATCAGCGCCAGCTTGGCCGGACCGTGACGCATGACGCAGCGGGCTGCCAGCTTGGCCGTGGTCGTGGTTTTTCCCACGCCTGTCGGCCCCACCAGGGCATATACGCCGCCTTTTTCCAGGATTTCGTTTTCATTGCCGATGGTAGGCAGGTTGTTGGCGAGGATGGCCTTGATCCTGGCGATGCCGCTGGCAACGCTGGCCTGCTCGGGCAGCTTGTCCACCAAGTAGCGCGCCAGGCTGGCGCTGAAGCCTGTGGCCAGCATTTCTTTCAGGATTTCTGCTTTCAGCGGCTGGCGTTTCTGGGTATTGCCCCACGACAACTCTGCCAACTGCGCTTCCAGCATGCCGCGCATGGAGCGTATCTCGCCCATCATTTTCGACATTTCAGCCGCGCTGGCATTGCCGGTCATGTCCGCACCGGCGAAACCCGGCATCGCAGCAGGTCTGACAGCAGCCTGTGCAGGCGCGGCAAACTGGTGCTGGACCTGGGCAGTCCGGTGAACGGGCTGCGGCTCATGCGCCTTTTGCTGGAATGGCTGCTGGAACAGCGGCTGCGGCGCAGGCGCAAAGCGCGGCGGCGTCACCCGGGTTTCTTCCGGCACCATCATGCGCTCATGTTCGGGCGTGGCGGCGGCAGAAATGGCTTCGTCCGCCATCGCCAGTATCTCCACCTTGCCGCCCACATTGCGGTTCGACAGGATCACCGCATCGGGACCAAGCGCCTCCTTCAGCATCCTGATCGCTTCACGTGATGTGTTAGCGGTAAATTTCCTTACATTCATGATTGCCCTCCAACAAGGCTGGTAACTCTAATCGTTTTTGTTTCAGGTAATTCGGCATGCGACAGCACCTTCAGCTGAGGCAAGGATCTACGCAGGAAGCGGGACAGCAAGGCCCGCAGCGGTCCGGGCACCAGCAGCACCGGCGTCAGGCCCAGTTTTTCCTGGTTATGCGCTGCTGCCTCGGTCTGAGTAGCCAGCGTGTCAGCAAGGCCCGGCTCAATGCCAGCGCCATCCGCGCCGCTGGTTTGCAGCGCCTGCATCAGCAGACGTTCCAGACGGTTGTCCAGCGTCATCACGGTCAACTCATTGGTAGACGGGAAGATCTGCTGCACAATCGCGCGGCCCAGGGCGATACGGACAAACGTGGTCAATTCTGCCGCGTCCTGCGTCTGCATTGCATGTTCCGACAGGTTTTCAATAATGGTGCGCATATCGCGGATATGCACGCCTTCCAGCAGCAGGTTTTGCAGCACTTTCTGCAGCGTGGAGACCGGGATCAGTTTCGGCACCAGGTCTTCCACCAATTTCGGCGCGTCCTTGGCAACGTGGTCCAGCAGCGACTGTACTTCCTGGCGGCCCAGCAACTCGGCGGCGTGCGAGGTAATCAGGTGGTTCAAGTGCGTTGCGATGACAGTGCCGGCATCCACCACGGTGTAGCCCATCGCCTGCGCCTGTTCGCGCATGCCGGCATCGATCCACACGGCGGGCAGGCCAAAGGCCGGGTCCGTGGTCTCGGCGCCGGGCAAGGGACCGGACACCATGCCTGGATTGATCGCCAGGTATTGGCCTGTGATCGCTTCGCCGGTGCCGACCTCGACGCCTTTGAGCGTAATACGGTAAACAGAAGGCTTCAATTCCAGGTTGTCGCGGATATGCACGGGCGGCGACAGGAAGCCGACCTCCTGCGCGAATTTCTTGCGTATGCCTTTGATACGGCGCAGCAGTTCACCGCCCTGCCCTTTGTCCACCAACGGTATCAGGCGGTAACCGACTTCCAGGCCCAGCGTATCCACCGGCATGATGTCCTGCCACGTGGCTTCTTCGATTTCCGGCGCGGCTGCTGCCTTGACCGGCTCCTCTTCTTTTTCAACCACCGTACCGCGCTTGCTGATCAGGTAGCCCGAGCCCCCCAGCAAGCCTGCCAGCAGTATAAAAGCAACGTGCGGCATGCCAGGGATAATGCCCATGCCGCCCACGATGCCGGCGGTAATGAACAGCACCTGCGGCTTGGCAAACAGCTGGGTAATGAACTGGGCGCCGATATCCTGCTCGCTGGCCACGCGCGACACGACGATACCTGCCGCGGTGGAGATGATCAGCGACGGGATCTGCGCCACCAAGCCATCACCGATGGCCAGCAGCGTGTAGTTCTTCAGCGCAGCGGCAAAATCCAGGTCATGCTGGACGATGCCGACAATCAGGCCGCCGATGATGTTGATGACGGTGACCATGATGCCGGCGACCGCATCGCCGCGTACGTATTTGCTGGCACCGTCCATCGCGCCGTAGAATTCCGCCTCTTGCGCGACTTCCGTACGGCGGCGGCGGGCTTCCTGTTCAGCGATCAGGCCGGCGTTCAGGTCGGCGTCGATCGCCATCTGTTTACCCGGCATCGCATCCAGGGCAAAACGCGCACCCACTTCGGCGATGCGGCCCGCACCCTTGGTCACGACGGTAAAGTTGATGATGGTCAGGATAATAAAGACGACGATACCGACGGTGTAGTTGCCGCCGATCAGGAAATGGCCGAAAGCCTCGATCACCTTGCCGGCGGCGTCAGGTCCGGTATGCCCCTCGGTCAGCACGACACGGGTGGAGGCCACATTCAGCGACAGGCGCAGCATGGTGCTCACCAGCAGCACGGTAGGGAAAACCATGAAGTCCAGCGGCTTGACCGTATACAAACTGGTCAGCAGCACGATGATGGACAAGGCAATATTGAAGCTGAAGAAGATATCCAGCACGAAGGCCGGCAGCGGCAGCACCATCATCGCCAGCATCATGATGATCAGCAACGGCGCAGCGATGGCCTTGTTGTTGAATATCTTCATCCACCTGGGCAGTTTCAGTCCGTTCATGCTATCGCTCCAGCATCATTGCCGGCTGCAGTTTTTGTAGCGGCAGGATTATTCGGGTCCAGCTCTGGAGGGACAGGTATTTCATTCGGCTGCTCAGGGTATTTTCCGCCACGCTGACGGAAGGCTTTTAATTGGAAAACGTAGGCCAGCACTTCAGCGACGGCGGCATACAGCTTCTCCGGGATTTCATCTCCCAGGTCGGTATGGGTGTACAGCGCACGCGCCAGCGGCGGCGCTTCCAGCAAGGGCACATTGTTTTCCTTGGCCAGCTCGCGAATCTTGGCGGCGACGGCGTCGGCGCCCTTGGCAACCACCTTCGGCGCCCGCATTGCGCCGTCGGAGTACTTCAGCGCCACGGCAAAGTGGGTCGGGTTGGTGACGACGACGTCGGCGGTCGGCACTTCGGACATCATGCGGCGGCGGGCCATTTCGCGCTGCTGCGCGCGGATCTTGGCCTTGATCTGCGGATTGCCGTTGGCTTCCTTGGATTCCTGCACGACTTCCTGGTGCGTCATCTTGAGCTTGTTGGCGTAGTGCCACATCTGGTAAGGCGCGTCGATCGCCGCGATCACCACCAGTGCGCCGACGATGGAAAGGAAACATACCGCCAACATGTGGCCGACGTGCGCAGGCCCCTGCTTCAGGGGCTCCACGGCCAGTCCGAAGATGGCATTTTTTTGGCCCATGATGGCGATCCATGCCACGACGCCGACCAGAATGGTTTTGCCGATTGCCTTCAGCAGTTCCACACCGGCGCGGGCCGATATCATATTGCCCAGCCCGCTCAACGGATTCAATCGGCCGAAGTTCGGCTGCAGCGCCTTGCCGCTAAACAGCCAGCCCCCTATCAGCAAGGGGGAAGCCAGTGCAACCAGCATCAGCAGCCCGGCGATAGGGGCAAATGCGATCAGCACGTCCAGCAGGCTGTCGGCAATGTGCGCAAACAGCACCGCGGGGTCGAATGCCTGTGCGCGATCCATGCTGAGGCCGGTGACCAGCAGGTGATTCAATTGCTTGATCAAGCCGCCACCCATCCCCCACAGCGAAGCGCCGGCGGCCAATAATATCGTGCATGTGGAAAGCTCCCGCGAACGGGGAACGTCGCCCTCTTCACGCGCCTGTTCCAGGCGCTTCGATGAGGCCGGCTCGGTTCTTTCCTGATCGCTTTCTTCGGCCATTGCCGACTCCCGTTATTTCATGCCTTGCGTACAACATGTCGCATGACAGTTTTACAGGTACGATTATTGAGGAAAGCAACGCAAGCTCATGCAGCGAACAGGATCAAAATTACCCCTTTATTTCACTGCACCAATCCAGTAAAAATACTAAAAATTTCTTTCCATGTGGAAAATGTCGCTTTTTTAGGCAAATGCCGCACCTGGATGCGTGAGGATTGCATGAGTTGCGTGTGTGCAAGGGAATTTTGTGTCAAACAAATAAAAAAGCCGGAACCGCTTAGCGGTTCCGGCTTTATGGATTTATGTAGCTGCGTTATCGCATCAGGCAGCTGATGCGATGTTTTTAGCCCAAACCAGCGCGGACAAATGCGCCTTGTTGACGTCGGCAGGACTGATGCGCAGCGATTCGGCCAATGAGCCGACCAGCATGCTGTTCAATTCGCAAGCTTCCGCCAGCGCCAGGTAGGGTCCATAGACACCGCCCCTGGAAATCAGCGCTTCGGTGACTGCATCAGGCAATTGTATCGTGGACAACACCTCTTCCATCGGCAGGCCCAGCAGCCTGTCCAGCAAGGAGAACATGCCTGCGACGAACAGGTTTTCCGCTTCGCTCTTGCTCATCTGCGATTGGCCCAGCAACTCCGCCAGGCGTCCGCGGACGATTGCCGTTTCCAGCAGTACCGGAGAATAGCCGCTGGTGCTGGCAGTGGCCAGCAATAGCGAAAGCCAGCGGTACAGTGGGCTATAACCGAGAATCTGCACAGCGTGCTTCAGCGACTGCACTTCGGTGCGCAAGCCGAAACCGGCAGAATTAATATAACGCAGCAGCTTGTAGGCCAGCGTCGCATCGCGCTTCACCACTGCTTCCAGTTGCTGGATGTCGGCATTCTTCCTGACCATTTCCATCAATTGCAAAATGGTAGTTTGCGAAGAATTCAGACCTTTCTGGTTGGTGCTCGGCCGTGGCGTCAGATGCAGCTTGCCAACGAAACTATCCAGCCCGAGCGCAGAGCAGGCATCATAGTCCTGCCAGGTTGCGACCTTCCTGGCGATCATACGTACCGACGACTGTTTCAACGCGGCATAGGTTTTTGCCTGTGCAGCGAAATTGGCGGCGCCCAGTTGTACTTCGATATGCGAAATTTGCGACAGCAGGCTACGGTCCAGGCCGCTCAGGTCGCCGCCGCGCACCGAGATGCCATATCCCTGTTGCCGAACTTCCTTGATCAGCTCCAGCTCCGGGCCTTCCACAAAATACCTTTTGGACAAAATCAATACGGTATTTTTCGGCGACAGCAGTTTCAGGCCTTCGGTCTGCAACAGCGCGGGAACCGCTTCCAGGAACAGCAGGTTATCGCCCAGCAGGAAACCCTTGTCGTCGTCATGAAGCTGCTCGGCGACAAAAGTCATCAGGGAATCCAGATCTTCCACGCTTTCGCTACCGGAAGGATCAGACGGTTTTTGCCATGACAATTGAAAACCGATGACCCGCTGCTTTGGGTCTAGCAGGGGTTCTCTGACAATGAAGTTTACTTCATTCATAGTGGGATGATCTAAAAATAGCATATAGCGGCCAAACAGGACCCGCTATTAAGCAAATACTCAATAAAGACTTAGAAGCCCAGACTATCCAGCAGGTCGTCCACCTGGCTCTGGTCCGCAACAACTTCGGCGTTCCCTGTCGGGTTGATTTGCGGACCGTTCATCAGTCCGTCGCCCGTGTCGCGCTTGATCTCATTCGGAGAATAATCGATCAGCAACTGCACCAGTTGCTGCTCCAGGTTTTGCGCCAGTTCAGTTACCCGCTTGATCACTTGCCCGGTCAGATCCTGGAAATCCTGCGCCATCATGATATCCATCAGATGCGACTTGGTTTCCACACTGCTTCCGCTTACCGATTTCAGGTACTCCAGAGTCTGGCCCGCAGCCTCCTTGTATTGCTCTACCGTTGCCGACTGATCCAGCAGGCCCTGCAGACCGGCAGAAATTTTCTTTGCACCAGCGTCAATCGATTCCTGCAAGGGAATCGCGGCGTCCGTTGCATTCAACACCCGCTGCGCCGCCTGTTCGGACATGCGCGCTACGTATTCAAGCCTGTCCCGTGCATCCGGGATATCGTCAGCTGCCCGTTCCAGCAACTTATCCAGACCTAGCCCGCGCAAACTATCATGCAGCAAGCGCGTCATATGCCCTACGCGCGTCAGGAGTTCGTCTTGCGGGGCGCTATCGCCATTAATTGGACTCATTTTCGCTCCTTGTTGGGGCATCCCCATGCCTGCCCCATTACCAGCTTGATTGCCGCAATACCCGAATATCCGTCAGGGCTGGCTGCAATGCTGCTTTAATTATTATTAAGCGCCCTTCTCAAGCTTCTCAAAAATCTTGGTCAGTTTCTCATCGAGCGTCGCAGCCGTAAAAGGTTTCACCACATAACCGTTGGCGCCTGCCTGGGCGGCGGCGATAATGTTTTCTTTCTTGGCTTCCGCAGTCACCATCAGCACAGGCAGCTTGGCCAGCGCAGCGTCGGCGCGAATATGCTGCAGCATGGTCAGGCCGTCCATGTTGGGCATGTTCCAGTCTGAAATGACAAAATCGAAATCGCCTGACTTCAGCTTGGCGAGGCCCATCGCGCCATCTTCTGCTTCGTCGACGTTGGAATATCCAAGTTCTTTCAGCAAATTACGCACAATGCGGCGCATTGTAGAAAAATCGTCAACAACTAAAAACTTGAGATTCTGATCGGCCATGAATTACTCCATTATTTCTTTAAAGACAGTATTTAGTATTATCGGTCAAATTGCAGGGAAGTGGTGTCCAAATTGCAGAACAAGTTAAATTTGTCTGAATTTGGTCAGCTTAAGGGGTGCTATACCGGATATTGAACCGGATTAAACCCGTAAAGCTCGACTTCCATGCGTGGCAAGATAGTTTAATACCTTGGCAGGCAGTTCGTTCAAGGGCCCAACCTCATGCGTCGCGCCCACGGCAATTGCTTCGCGCGGCATCCCAAATACTACACAAGTTGCTTCATCTTGAGCAAAATTGTATGCACCGGCGTTCTTCATTTCCAACATGCCTGCGGCGCCGTCCTTGCCCATGCCGGTCAAAATCACACCCACCGCATTTTTACCCGCAAAAGTGGCGGCGGAGCGGAACAGCACGTCAACGGAAGGCCGATGCCGGTTCACGGGCGGGCCATCGTCCAGCTTGGTCACATAGTTGGCGCCGCTCCTGGCCAGCAGCAGATGTGAATGGCCGGGCGCGATATAGGCATGCCCCGGCAAGACCCGTTCGCCGCCGGCGGCCTCCATCACCGCGATCTTGCACAGGCTGTCCAGCCGCTTGGCAAAAGAACGGGTAAAACCTTCCGGCATGTGCTGGGTGATCAGGATGCCCGGACAATCCGATGGCATCTGCACCAGGAAATTCTTGATCGCCTCCGTGCCGCCAGTGGAGGCTCCAATGATAATCAGCTTTTCACTACTGGTCAGCGGATTGCGCACCAGGGGCAACTCGTTGAGCGGCCCTTTATTGGCTTCGGTCAGGTGCGCCGCGCGCGGCTTGAGACGGGCCTTGGACGCAGCCCGTATCTTGTCCGCGATCAGGTCGGTGTATTCCTGCATGCCGCTCTTGATCGACAGCTTGGGCTTGGTGACGAAATCGACCGCGCCCAATTCCAGGGCGCGCATCGTGATCTCCGACCCACGCTCTGTCAGCGACGATACCATCAGCACCGGCATGGGTCGCAGGCGCATCAGCTTTTCCAGAAAATCCAGGCCGTCCATCTTTGGCATCTCGACATCCAGCGTCAGCACGTCGGGATTGGTCTGCTTGATCAGCTCGCGCGCGACCAGAGGATCCGGCGCAACGCCGACCACTTCCATGTCCGGCTGGCTGCCGATAATTTCACTCATGACGCTACGGATCAATGCCGAATCGTCCACTATCAATACTTTAATTTTCATAAAAAATACTCCGCCGTCACGTACGCACAATACGCATCATCCACGTCAAAACAGGTCAATCTCACCGCCAACAGGTGCCGTTTTAAGGCGGCTGGCGTAATCCAGTTCACGTTTTTTGAGCGTATCGTTATGTTCAACTTTTAGTTTTTTGACCAGGACTTTTCCTGTCTTTGGAAAAAAATACACTTTGCGAGGATAAATGTCGTTCAGATCCTCAGCGATCACCCGCATTTTTTCGGTGCGCAGGTAATCGAGTACAAATTTTGCATTGCGCTCACCGACGTTGATCGCGGTAAAACCGCGCAGCACGTTGCCGCCGCCGAAAACCTTGGCTTCCAGGTTTTCCCGCCTGGCGCCGGCCTTCAATAGTTCGTTGATCAGCACTTCCATTGCATAGGTGCCGTAACGCATTGATGCCGACACCGGATTATCCGTATCCGCGCCGCCATCCGGCAGCATGAAATGGTTCATGCCGCCGACGCCGGAAATACGGTCGCGGATGCAGGCTGAAACACAAGATCCAAGGACAGTCACGATCAACATATCCTTGCCGGTGAAATAAAATTCACCAGGTAAAATTTTAGCGGCGTCGCAATCGAAGGTCCGGTCGTAATAGACGTTGGTTGCGAAATGCTCTTCACTTAGCTGGCTCATATTAGCCCTTATCCGTTGGACGCGGCATGGCTCTCTGACGCGCTTCATGCAGGCTCGCCAGTTCATACACCGTTTTACCTCTTAACTTGAAGGCATCCGTCACATATAGAAAGTTTTCGGAGTGCCCGGCAAAAAGTAAACCATCCGATTTCATTAATGGCACGAATTTTTTAAGTATCTTCCCCTGCGTTGGTTTGTCGAAATAAATCATGACGTTGCGACAGAAAATCGCATCGAACTCGCCACTCACCGGCCAGCTGTCGGCCAGCAAATTCAATTGCTTGAACGTGATCATGTCGCGCAACTCCTGCCTGACCCGTACCAGACCCTCCTGCGCGCCCTTCCCTTTCAAGAAAAATTTGCGCGCGCGTTCCGGCGACATCTTGTCCAGGCGGTCCAGATTGTAAACTCCCTTGGAGGCGGTCGCGAGCACATTCGTATCAATGTCAGTGGCGATGATATGGGCCGGCGGCTTCATTGTGCCGAAGGCTTCGCACAGCGTCATCGCGATGGAGTACGGTTCTTCCCCTGTCGAACTGGCAGAACACCAGATGGTCAGGTTGTCGCGTTTTTTCTTTACATGCTCCGCGAGGATAGGAAAATGATGCTCTTCGCGGAAAAATGAAGTCAGGTTGGTGGTCAGCGCATTGGTGAAGGCTTCCCACTCCGCACCCGCAGGCTCCCTTTCCAGGTCATCCAGATAAGTAACAAAGGAGCTCAGGCCTGTTGCCCTTAAACGCCTCGCCAGACGGCTGTAGACCATCTCCTGTTTGCTGTCCGCCAGGGAAATGCCGGCTTTTTTATAAATCAGGTCGCGGACGCGGTCAAAATCGCGATGCGTGAAATCGAACTCTTTCGATGTTTCAGTTCTACTTTTTTCTAAAGGCTTTGTCATTAAAACCATCCTTCTTTTGGAACCCGTTTAACTCACCGGATTCTTAACAATTAGCCATTATGAGCCCGAACATCTGCCAGCTCCAAATCCTATCGAGGAGATGGTCCGCCATTTTCGCTTTTATTCCATGGAACGGTAACCGATTCGGAAGCCGCCCCAGTGTTTTCCCGCTATATAGATAGGCACCGACAGGTCATGCATCACTTCGCCGGTATCGCGCTTATAGGTCTGTAGCAGGAAGGGTTTTGTATTTGAACCGCAGCGCGACCCTGTGCGATCGTCAAAGATGCGCTTGGTACGGTTATTGATCAGGTCCTTTTCGTAGTTTCCCGTCAGCTTTTGCGAGAATTTTTTATTATGGGTAGGGAAATATCCATTGTTATCCACCGCCCCTGCATAGACCAGCTTCGGCATTGCAGCCAGCAGCGCCTCCTGTACCGGCGGCAAAACACGATCGGTAAAAGCATCGAACGCGGTCGTGTACTTTTTGGGATTGGTATCCGCTATCGGCGCGTAGCTGCGGTCAAATAATTGACTCATGCTGATTTGCCCCGACTTCAGCGCATCGGCGAACAACTTTTCTATCACTATAACGGTTGCCAGCGCAGCTTTCCTCACAGGATCATGCTGGGTGACAATATTTAACGAACTTATTTCGTTAAACAACACTTCCGACAACTCCGACAAGCCGGTTGCGGAAGCGATCACCTGCGGCAGGCTGGCCTCGGTCGCAATCATGCCTTCACGGATTTTACCGATTGACACAGAAATGGACTGTGCGTCTTTGACGTGCGTTTTCGCCAACTCCGCGATCAGCTTGATCTGGTGTTCGGAATGGTCCGCCGATTTTTCGATGTTATTGAAGTACGAGTGCACCTTCTGTATGCCATTGGCCGTTTCAACCACGCGGTCCGCCAGCCGCGACATGCCCAGCGATGCATGTTCGGCCTCGTCATTGATTTCCCTCAGCATGACGCGGATATCGTCGGTAGCGGTTTTAGTTCTCTGCGCCAGCTCGCGCACTTCGCCCGCCACCACGGCAAAGCCGCGACCGTTCTCGCCTGCCCTGGCCGCCTCGATCGCGGCATTTAGCGCCAGCAAGTTGGTGCGCGTTGCAATTTCATTGATGACATCCGCAATGACGTGAATGCGCTTGGACTTTTCCTGCAACACGGCCATGCCTGCCGATGCCTGATCAGCCTCCTGGCGAACGCTGTTGATCTGCTGGATGCGGGCATCGACCTCGCTTTTGCCGGCAGCACTATCGCTACGCAACTGGGTGGCAGAGTCGGACGCCTTAACGGCGCTGTCTGCGATTTCCTGCGTGCTTTTTGCCACGTCATCGGTGATGCCGGCAACCGTGTTGGTGGTGCCGACATCCTGCGAGATTTTTTTCTTGATCGAATCGACGAAATAAGAAGTCTCTGCCGAACCTATCATGATGTGGTCCAGTTCTTCGGCTATCTTTTTTGAAAAACCGGAGTTGGACGACACATTGCGATAATAGGCGGCAAGCGGAATTGCGATGCCCGCGGCAGACGCCACGAAGACCACCAGGTAGGGTGAACTGTCCACACCGGCCCATCCGGCACAAGCCGTTACCAGCAAGCTGGCAATCAGGCCGAGCACGCCATAAACAAGGCATTGGGTGAATACAGAAAATCTGTGCATACGCTCTCCACTGACAGTACATCACACCTGCGACATGGAGAGCAATATCAGATGAACGCGAGCCTGCTATCCATTCCTGCAGTTCTGCAACGGTGGCTGATAGAGGCAACTCTGCAACATCGGCATGCAACTCGCCTTATTTTGCAAATGAGCCGGCATATCAGCCAAATTCTCTTTACTTTGCCCAGCTTAAAACTCTTCCCACTCATCCGCACCTGATTCTTTTACCGGGGTCTTGCTCTGGCTGGCGGGTTTTCCGGACGGCGCTGACGCCATCGAGACGCGCTTGGGAGCAGGCTTCGCTACCTTCGCAGTGATGCCGGCAGAGGCACTGCCCACCCTGGCGGCTGGCCTTGCCGGCGCGGAGTATAATTGCGCCGACGACGGCCCTGCTGCCAGCTTGAACACGCTGACGGCCTCGGCCAGCGCAACCGCCTGCTCTTCCATGCTTTCCGCTGCAGCAGCAGCCTGCTCCACCAGCGCGGCATTCTGCTGCGTCATTTCATCCATCTGCGTGATCGCCAGGTTGACCTGTTCAATACCGGAACTCTGCTCCTGGCTGGCCGCAGTGATCTCGCTCATGATGTCGGCCACGTGCTGTACGCTGGTGACGATTTCATCCATGGTCTTGCCGGCCTCATCCACGAGCTTGCTGCCCTGGTCCACCTTGTCGACCGAGTCGCTGATCAGCGTCTTGATTTCTTTCGCCGCACCGGCGCTGCGCTGCGCCAGGTTGCGCACTTCGGATGCAACCACCGCAAAACCGCGGCCCTGCTCGCCGGCACGCGCTGCTTCTACTGCCGCATTCAGCGCCAGGATATTGGTCTGGAAGGCGATGCCGTCGATGACGCCGATGATGTCCACGATCTTGCGCGAGCTGTCCTTGATCGAGCCCATGGTAGTAACGACCTGTCCCACCACGGCGCCGCCCTTGACGGCCACACCGCTGGCCGATACCACCAGCTGGTTTGCCTGGCGCGCATTGTCGGCATTCTGCCTGACCGTGCTGGTCAGTTCTTCCATGGAGGAAGCAGTCTCTTCCAGCGAACTGGCCTGCGATTCGGTACGGGAAGACAGATCGGCATTGCCGGAGGCGATTTCCTGAGAGGCCACGGTGATGGTTTCAGTTCCTACCCGCACTTTACCGACCGTCGCGGCCAGGCTGTCATTCATCGCTTTCAATGCCCGCAATAAAGCCGCAACCTCATCCTTGCCCTCGGCCTCAACCTGCGAAGTCAGGTCGCCACTGGCGACTTTCTCTGCCAGTTCCAGTGCCGTTTGCAAAGGACGGGTGATGCTGCGGGTGAGGATCAGCGTGAACACGGCGCTCAGCACCAGTGCCAGCAACAGTACACCATACAGGGCAAAAGACAGTTTCTTGCCGGTGGCGGCAGAAGCGTCGACTGATTCGGCGGAGGATTTTTCCTGTAGCGCAACCAGCTTGCTGATTTCTACCATCGATCGTACGCTCAGCGGATCAATAACGCCGGAAATGATCTTGACGGCGCCTTCGGAATTGAAAGCCAGAGCCTGCCCAACCGCATCTTTAAAGGGTTTTTCGATATCCTGGTCGATCTTGCCCAGTTCAGCGACGATTTTTTTCTCATCGTCGCTCAGGCCGTATTTGGACAATTCAGTCTTGGCCTTCTCGTAGCGAGTACGCTGCTCTTTCACCACGCCGTCCTGCTTCTGCATTTCGCCGACATCGGACTGTATGCCGATATTGCGCATCGCAATACCGCCTTCCAGCAAGGCACTTTTCATTGCATTGGCCAAGGCCTGTTTTTTGGCAGCCGCACTCACTGCATCGACCATTGCCGCCCGGTTTTGAGTTGACAGCGTGGTTGCCAGAGCCAGCAACAAAATCAGTCCGCCTAAAATTAAACCAAAGCCTATTCCCAAACGAGCGCCAATACGAATGTCGCGTAAATTCATCGCCAATATCTCCTGTTTATGATTTTTATTATTATTGTGGACTACTTTTATGAAACCACTTTTGTGCTGCCGTAAAGCCGGCTTGCCCGGCAATGCCGGGTAAGTCGAAGCAAATCCGTCAGGCGGCCATTTGCTCGGCAAGGCCCATTTCGGGGCTGGACATCAATTTATCGATGTCGACCAGGATCAGCATGCGCTCTTCGAGCGTGCCCAACCCAATCAGAAAATCGGTGCTGAAGGTCGTGCCCATTTCCGGCGCCGCCCTCACCTGCTCCGGCAGCAGC
This sequence comes from Undibacterium sp. TJN25, assembly GCF_049339885.1. NCBI lineage: Bacteria > Pseudomonadati > Pseudomonadota > Betaproteobacteria > Burkholderiales > Oxalobacteraceae > Undibacterium > Undibacterium sp. TJN25. The sequence continues at coordinate 175,392 of NZ_JBMPPM010000001.1, forward strand.
GTCGTGACGTCCGATACGCTGTCCACCACCATTCCGACTATCCTGCCGCCGATATTCAAGATAATCACTACCGTGAACTGGTCGTACGTCGGCTCACCCAGGTTGAACTTGATGCGCATGTCCACCACCGGCACGATGATCCCGCGCAGGTTGATCACCCCTTTCAGGAAGTCCGGCGCATTCGCAATGCGGGTCACCGCTTCGTAACCGCGGATCTCCTGCACCTTCAGGATGTCAATGCCGTATTCTTCCCTGCCCAAAGTAAAAGCCAGGAACTCCTGGCCTGCAATATCCAGCCCCGAACCTTCGCTACTACTGCCAGATGCCTGCGCATTTTGTGTCATCTTCATTCCCCGGTAAACAAAACTTCATTAGCCTGAATTCTTCAGTTGAATCTTCATTCGCTGACTGGCGTAGTCACCTGGCGGAGCGCAACAAGGCAGCCACATCCAGAATCAGCGAGACGCCGCCGTCACCCAGTATCGTTGCACCGGAAATACCGGGCACCTTACGATAATTGGATTCGATATTTTTCACCACTACCTGCTGCTGGCCAACCAGGTCGTCGACAAACAGTGCCGCTTTTTTTCCGTCCACTTCGACAATGACGACAATGCCTTCGGAGGGCTTGGCAAACTTCGGCTGGATATCGAATGCCTCATACAGGGCAATCAGCGGAAGATATTCATCGCGCACTTTGACCACACGGCCCTTGCCGCTGATTTCCTTGACGTCTTCCGGTGCAGGCTGCAGCGATTCCATGACAAAGCCCAGCGGCAGGATATAAATCTCCTCGCCGACCTTGATCGACATGCCATCCAGGATCGCCAGCGTCAACGGCAGGGAAATGGTAATCGTCGTACCGAATCCCTTGGCCGAGCGGACGTCCACTACGCCGCCCATCTGCGTGATATTCCGCTTGACCACGTCCATGCCCACGCCGCGGCCGGATACATCGGTCACGGTTTCGGCAGTGGAGAATCCTGGGGCGAAGATCAGCAGCCACACTTCGCTATCGGTCATCGTATCGGAGACGGCGATCCCATTCTGTTTCGCCTTTGCCAGTATCCGCTCACGGTTCAGGCCGCCGCCGTCGTCGCTGACTTCAATGACGATATTGCCGCCCTGATGCACCGCAGACAATGACAGTTTTCCTGTTTCACTTTTGCGCGCAGCGGCCCGTGTTTCCGGCATCTCTATGCCGTGGTCGATACTGTTCCTGACCAAGTGCGTCAGCGGATCGACGATACGTTCAATCAGGCCCTTATCCAGTTCGGTGGACGCGCCATACGTAATGAATTCCACCTTCTTGCCCAGCTTGTGGGCAAGGTCGCGCACCATGCGCGGGAAGCGTGAAAATACATAATCCATCGGCATCATGCGGATGGACATTACGGCTTCCTGCAGGTCACGGGTATTCCTGGTCAACTGGCCGACACTGCTCAGCAGGCGCTCGTGATGGATAGGGTCCAGGTGATTGGTGCGCTGCTCCAGCATGGCTTGCGTGATGACCAGTTCGCCGATCAGGTTGATGAGCTGATCCACCTTTTCTATGCCCACCCTGATGGTTGACGATTCCTGCGACACCGTCAGTTTTTCTGCTTCTTTTTTTACTGGTGTTTTCTTGTCTGCCGTCGGTGTGCCCGCTACTGCAGGCGCGCTTGCAGCGCCAGCCGCGGCATTCTGGGCAGACGGGTTCTCCGGCGGGAACATGGATTCCAGCGGTTCGAAAAAACCATAGCCCAGCTCATCTTCCGACAAGCCGGCGTCCGCAGCAGGCGCGGCGATCTTTTCCATCGTGATCTTCAGATCGTCCGGGTCCATAATGAAAGAACAGATGGCAACGATATCGTCCTGGCTTTCGCTGGTCTTCAGCGTCAGCACAAACTTGCCGTCGCTGCCGTCTGCCTTGCTGATGGAGCCCAGCAGGCCCAGTTCAGCCATCAGCGCCGCCACATCGTCGGGCGGCAGTTTGGGCAGGCCTATCGTAAACAGCGAAGAGTAATTCTGTGCAGCATGGTCAATCAGCGGTTCAACGTAACTGACCGGGGGCTTGACCAGCGGCACCACGTCCTGCGACAGCGACTGCAGCAGCATGCGCACATCGGCAACAGCGTCCTGGTCCACCGGGGACCCCAGCTTGTGACCGTCCAGCTGCATTTTCAAAATATCTTTCGCGACCAGGAAGGCGTCCACGTGCTCGGATGTCAGTGCCATTTCGCCCTTGCGGATCTTGTCCAGCAAGGATTCCAGGATGTGGGTCACTTCCGACATATCGGTCAGACCGAAAGTAGATGCGCCTCCCTTGATTGAATGGGCGGTACGGAATATGGCATTGAGCTCTTCTTCGCTCGGAGATGAAACGTCGACAGCCAGTAACAACTTCTCTTTTTCGGCGAGCAGCTCCTCTGCCTCGTCGAAAAAGACTTGATAAAACTGACTCATATCAATGGTCATTATCTCACTCCGTGATGTACTCTGATTGGTCGCAAACTATCCATCGATAGTCAACCAATCACTTTCTTGACCACTTCCGTCAGCTTCTGCGGATCGAAAGGTTTTACCAGCCAGCCATTGGCGCCCGCCGCGCGGCCCTTGGCTTTCATGTCGTCGCTGGACTCGGTCGTCAACATCAGGATAGGCACCCGCTGGTAGCTCGGCAGGCCGCGCAAGGACTTGATCAGCGTCAGGCCGTCCATGCGGGGCATGTTCTGGTCGGTCAGCACCAGATCGACTACCTGGTTGCGCGCTTTTTCCAGGCCATCCTGTCCGTCTACGGCCTCAATTACCTGATAACCCGCGGCTTTCAAGCTGAACGCCACCATCTGCCTCAGCGAACCGGAATCGTCCACCGCTAATATTGTCTTGGTCATCATTACTCCATTATGCAAATTTAAGGCTTTCGCCTAGATTTATCACTCCACCTACCAATCCGTTCGGGCTTGTCATTGCACGGACCTGATCGGAATCTTACGTAGCCGCTGGCTCAAGTGCTGCCAAAGGCTCCTTTGCGCAATCTGCTTGCGTGCCTTTGCGGCACTTCGGCCTGCTGGCTAAAATAATTCTATATCGCCGCTGTCCAGGTGCTTTTGCGTTACCGCTTTGCGTAGCAAGCCCTTCAATTCCTGGCTCTGCGTTTCCAGCCGCATCGTGATCTCTTTCAGCAGCACGGCAATCTCGTCGCTTCCGCCATCCTGGGGGATATCGCCGCCGATGATGCCCAGGGTGCTCAATACCTCGCGCAAGCCGGCGCTTCTTTGCACCGTGCGCGAAATGAGCTGGCTTGTCAAATCCTGGAACTGCAGGCTGGTCACCGCGGAATTGATGTGCTGGGTAATGTCGCCCTGGATCACTTTCAGCTTGTCCACGGTTGCATCCGACGCCGTTCCGGAAGAAATCAGCAGGTCAATTTCCTGCTGCTGGGCAGAGATGGCGGCATGTAGCGCGAGGAAGCTCGTGCCCAATTTTTCGATGGCTTCGGCAAGCAGTATCGTGGTCTGCACCAGGTCGGTTTCCACCTCAAGCAGATGTTCATTGCCGTGGTCTGAAACACCGGTCAGCAGCCGTTTTACTTGAGGGCCCAAGGTTTTCTTTTTCGGCATATCAGGCATCCCAGTTTCTCGATTTGTTCAGACGGTGCTTCGTCATGCAGCTAGTTCGCTTTAACGGATACGCCGGCGCCCGGATCGGCCGGCGTCGTTACCTCTATGGAGCCGCCATCCGTCTCTGCCGCTTCTTCCGCTTTCTTGTTCATTACGATGATGCTGATGCGACGGTTGATCGGGTTCAGCGGATCGGTCTTGTCGAACAGTACCGATGAAGACAACCCTACCACCCTCAGCACTTTCGCTTCGTCCATGCCACCGAGGATCAGCGCCCGGCGCGACGCGTTCGCGCGGTCGGCCGACAGTTCCCAGTTGCTATACCCCTTTTCGCCGCTGCCGTAAGGCGCCGCGTCGGTATGCCCGGACAGGCTGATGCGGTTAGGCACGTCATTCAAGGCCTTGCCGATCTCGGTCAGGATCTCGCGCGTATACGGTTGCAGCTCCGCCTTGGCCGATGCGAACATGGGCCGGTTCTGTTCATCCACCATCTGGATACGCAGGCCTTCGGTCGTCAAGTCCAGCAGCAGCTGGTTTTTATACTGCTTCAGTGTAGGATTGGCATCGATTACCGCCTCGATCTTGGCTTTCAAGGTCTTCAGGCGTTCAGCGTCTGCCTTGGCCAGCGCGGCTTCCGCTGCCTGCAAGTTGATGGTTTTCTTTTTAGCAGCCACGTCGCCGCGCTTTTCCTGGCCGGTACTCATGGTCAGGTCCTTGCCGCCGCCCTTGATCACGCTGGAACTATCGCCGCTGCCTTCGCCCCCGGCCATCGCCACTTTCAGCGGCGTCTGGAAATACTCGGCAATACCCTGCAGGTTGCCCTTCGCGGTCGACCCCAGCAGCCACATCAGCAAGAAGAATGCCATCATCGCCGTCACGAAGTCGGCATACGCAATTTTCCAGGCGCCGCCATGATGGCCGCCGGCAGTCTTCTTGATCCGCTTAACTATAATTGGCCGAAGTTCTTCATTCGCCATCACGCACCTCTAATCAAGCTGATTATTTCGATTTAGACTGTTTAATATGGTCTTCCAGTTCCGAGAAGGTCGGCCGCTCGGTTGAGTACAGCACTTTGCGGCCGAATTCCACCGCCAGTGCCGGCGCATATCCGTTCAGGCTGGCGAGCAGCGTCACCTTGATGCATTGCAGCGCCTTGGAAGACTCATCCAGCTGCTGTTCCAGCAGGGTGGAGAGCGGGCCAACGAAACCGTAGGCAAGCAAGATACCGAGGAAAGTACCGACCAGCGCATGGGCAATCAAGATGCCCAACTCTGCCGGCGGGATGCCGACCGACTCCATCGTATGCACCACGCCCATTACCGCCGCAACAATACCGAAGGCAGGCAGGCCGTCGCCAAGCTTGGCAACGAAATGGGCAGGGATTGCACCTTCGTGGTGATGGGTTTCCAGTTCGTTGTCCATCAGGTTCTCGATCTGGAAGGCATCCATATTGCCGGACACCATCAGGCGCAGGTAATCGCAGATGAATTCCATCATGTGATGGTCGCCGAGCACGGCAGGATATTTGCTGAACAGGGGGCTCTCTTCCGGCTTTTCGATATCGCCCTCGATCGACATCAGACCCTCTTTGCGAACCTTGGTCAGCACGTCGAACAGCATGGTCATCAGCTCCATATAGAGCTGCTTATTGAATTTAGAGCCTTTCAGCACTCCAGGCAGCGCCTTCAACGAGGCCTTCAGGGACTTGGAATTATTCCCCACCAGCGCGGCACCGACTGCCGCACCACCGATCATGAGCAGCTCCAGCGGCTGGAACAACACCGCAACGTGCCCACCGGACATCACAAATCCGCCGAAAACGGACCCCATGACTACAATATAGCCGACGATAACTAACACGACCGATGACTCCTAAAAAAGAGAAACAACAATTTATACCTGCTGAAGCATTTGATTTAGTCCGGCGCTGGAAACATGCTCCGCGAGAGAATCTACGGTCTATCGATAAAATGCCTTAATTTAAGTGAAAAATTGCCCAAAAAATACATTTCATAGCTGGCATTATATGCGCCAAGCGTAAAGAATGGGAGCGTTATCCCCCGTATTTATGCACAAATCCGGCTCCGCACCGGGAATCACAAACTCATAACTGAGCAACATGGCACCCGCGCGCATCTCAGATTTCGCTTTTTGCCATAGCCCGGGCATAGCCGCCGGCGACAGGTAGGCAAACACAAAATCATAGGATTGCAGGTTCAGTTCCATATAATTTTGCAACAAAAAATGAGCGTTTGAGCGGCTCAGTTTTGCCCGTAAGTAGCTGATGCACCAGGGTAAAGGCGCGATCTCCACGCCCGTGAAACCGGCATCGCGCCGAGCTTTTGCCAGACTGATTACCAGTCCACCGAGGCCGCTGCCGATGTCGATGAACTGCACCGCTTTCCCGACAGGCAGCAAGTCCCGCACAAAAGGAAAAAGGGAGGCCCGGGAGGGGTAATAGGGAACTTGGGTCCGGTAAGTGGACCAAAATAACAACAGCAAAAACAGGAAGCCGAACAGGAAATAGGAAGGTGGAAAGCCGACAGCGAGAAATACAACAATTGCGGGTGGGAACAGCAGCTGTATGCACCACCACCACCAATCCATGCCGCGCAGGCAGGCGATGCCGGCAGCGAGACCGGCCTGAAGGATGACAGCGACATACAGCGGGGGTTGAAACCTGAATGCAGCGGCAAGAATAAAAACGGCCGCGCTGCAAAGAAGCAGGGAGAAGACTTGTATCAGCAATGCATGCAGCGCAGGCAGCATTGCCTTTGTGTTTGCTACTGGAGAATCAGCTTCGTCATGATCGGATTGAACGCCCAAATATTCCCCACGCTACAAACATTATGCCACCATGGCCATCGCTTCCGACTCCCTGGATTTCTTGGTTTTACCGGCACGGGATGGCACATGGCACAAACCGCACGCGTAATCATCATGCAAATCCAGCGTATGTGCAACAAACTGGCCGTTGCATTTGCGGCATTTTGCAAACGTTAACATTTTTCCGTCAAAGAACCTCACCAGGGTCCAGGCACGGGTCAACGACAGCACAGGCTCTTCACCAGCGGCTACGGGCGCCTGCTCCAGATACAGCCGGTAGGCCTTGACCACTGCGTCAATGCCGCGAATACCCGCATGGTCCTGCAGGTATTTATGGATATTCATGAACAGCGAAGAGTGAATATTCGGCTGCCACGTCACAAACCAATCGGTAGAGAACGGCAACATCCCTTTTGGAGGGGAAACGCCCTTCAATTCCTTGTATATTTTCAGCAAACGCTCGCGAGATAAGGAAGTCTCGGATTCCAAAAGCTGTAGTCTCGCACCAAGATTGACCAGATCGATCGCCAACTGGATTTCATGCGCTTCATTCACTACACTTTTATTTGCCATTTTTATCACCTTGATTTACACGTTCTGCCGATGGATGCTACCGTAACCGGGAATTAATGAATCTCTTCAACCGGTTGGCCTGCCATCAGGATAGCGGCGTGCGAATGCGCCAGTGCACGTTCTTTGTTATAGTTGGTGAGCATGCACAGGATCGCGCTATCTTCAAAGCGGAAACGGGCCAGCATCATGTTGGAACCGGCCAGCTTCAAGATCTGGGCATTATTCAAGCCTTCGATCAGATCGGCGATTTCCTTGCCTATGCCCAAGCGGAAGATCGCAGTTGCTTTGTCGGCACGGATCATTTGCTGTGCGAGCATCAGGTAACTCAGATTTGCGTCGCGAATCTCAGCCATCATATCGTTCTGTGTCATTTTACCTACCCCCGAAACTGTTATCCTGGCGCTGATTTCGTTGCCAGTGAGATACATTGTGGGACTTAGGAAAACGTCGGTGTATAGGTAGAACTCGGTATTTTTTTACAGGAAAAACAGAATAAGCCCGTAGGGAAATTCCCTACAAGCTATATATTGGCATCTGCACTAAATAAATCTAAGCAGAAATTAAATTTTTTGAAGAATTTTCTTAACTTTGACCTCAGAAGAAAATTCCATATTAAATCAACGAGTTAGCAAATATTCGCATGCGGATATCGTCTCTCTCAAATACATTAACGGCAGCAAATTGCAGAACTTTAGGGTAAATCGAAAAATATTTTTATTCTTTTTACCTGTCATTTATAACGGTGCCGCAGGCCAAGAACTTTAGGGTCTGAATGCAAAATTTATTTAAATTTGTGTCGAAACTGTAACTGCTGTTGCATTTATGCTGGAAAAATATAATCAAAAAAACAATAAAATCCCGATTTGGTCTGACAAAAGCTATTGTTCTCTTGAATCGAAGAAATAAAAACACCTGAAAAATAGGCGCTGAAATGGAAATGTAAGCATGATCCCTTGGCATAAAGACAAAAAAGATAAAAAATAGGGCGAAAAAAATTCGCCCTATTTTCAATCCTTGCTGCGCGGCCACTGGCCACAGGTATTTAACCGGCGGCAGGAGCGCCGGCTTCCATGCGCCATATTGTTTTGCCCTTGGAGTCTTTATCCAGGCCGGTCAACAACGCGTTGTGCGCCTCGATGTCTGCATCGGATGCCAGAACGACTATCACGTCCGGCAAAGGGATATCCAGAGCCAGGTCGCCCGCCTGCTGGCCGCCGTCCTCAACCTGCATCTCCATCGTCAAGCTATTTTGCCCTCTGGACATCGCCAGGAACACATCGGCCAGTAACTCCGCATCCAGCAGCGCGCCATGCAACTTCCTGTGCGCATTGGATATGCCGTAGCGGCTGCACAAGGCATCCAGCGAATTTTTCTTGCCAGGGTGCAGTTCCTTGGCCTGCACCAGCGTGTCAACCACCTGACCGACATGCCGGGTAAATTCAGGCAACTCCAGCAAGGCGAATTCCGCATTCAGAAAAGCGACGTCGAACGGGGCATTATGGATAACGATTTCGGCGCCCGCGACATAATCGCGCAGCTCATCAATGATTTCGGCAAATTTAGGTTTGTCGCGAAGGAATTCCGTCGTCAATCCATGGACTGCCAGCGCGCCCTCTTCCGAATCGCGCTCCGGGTTGACGTAGCGATGAAAATTATTGCCCGTCAGCTTGCGATTGACCAGTTCCACACAGCCTATCTCTATGATCCTGTCGCCCGATCTTGGATTCAGGCCTGTGGTTTCGGTATCGAGGACAATTTGTCGCGTCATTTGGTATGGTCCGGAAATCTGCGGCTGTCACGCCGCCATTCATTAAAAAAGTCACTCATGCTATCCATGCAGGCGAGGTCGCACTCAGGCCGTGTCGGCTTCCCAGCGCAGCTGTATTGCATCTGAAGCGCTGTCTGTACAGTGCTCCGCATGCAGGCCAACGCCGGCAGCAAACAGCAACTCGCTTCCTATCGCCACGAAAGGCAGGCGCAGGCGCTGCCAGAAAGGGATACGCAAAGTCTGGTAATGGCTTTTGATATCGCGACTAGGACGGTTTAGCCCCAGCCGGAGCCGCTCGCCGCCTTCGCGCAGGCACAAGGTAAGACTTTGCTGCCGCAGCCATTCGCTATCCAGGCCAACGTCCGCCCGCTCAAAGTGCAGCTTGCCGCCGAATCCGGGGAAATGCAATTCATCTTCACCTGCCCATTGGAAGTGGACCGGCGCCGGGGGCTGAACATCGGTCGGCAGATGGCGGGATGCATATATCCTGTTTTCGTAACGGTGTATGCCCGTGCCGTCATGCGTGACGGTAATCCTGGCGTCATCGCGCGCAGCAAACAGCTGCTTGCGCATCTCCGCCAGCCTGGCTGTGGTCGGCATGCGCACGCCCGTTTCGGAAAGCCAGAAACGCAGCAGGTTGTCGATGCGGTCATCACTGAAGCCTTGCATTTTATTGATGTCAAGGCCTCCATCCACGGTGCATGCATGCACATCCTGCTGCGCCAGCTCCAGCAGCATACGGTGGGCAGATCGCGCGTGGCGGGCGCTTCTGGCGATGCGCTCGGTAAATCCGGGCGAAATGGCCGCCAGGATGGGCATCACCTGCAGACGCAGCGCATTGCGGGCATATTTGCTGTCCGCATTGGACTCATCTTCGACAAAGGGGATTTCCCGTGCTGTTGCAAATTCCTGCAGTGCCTGCCGGCTTTGCTCCAGCAAGGGCCGGGCAATTGCCACGGCATCCGTGCCAAGGAGCTGCGGCGCCTTGTTGTACAGGTCCATGCCGGACAAGCCGGCCACACCGGAGCCCCGCAACAATTGCAGCAGCAGCGTTTCGGCCTGGTCATCCTGATGGTGCGCAGTCAGCAACAAAGGTATGCTGCGGGCGCGGCACATGTCGCCAAGGGCGCGGTAACGTCCGCTGCGGGCCGACGCCTCTACGCCTTCACCGGATGCGGAGTCTACCTGGATAAGCGCGGAATCAAACGGTATGCCGGCATGCATCGCCTGCGCCTTGCAATGCAGCAGCCAGCTGCCGGCATTGGGGCTGATGCCATGGTGTACATGGAAGGCAAACAGATCGATGCCGCGGCTGGTGCAAAATTCACGGGCGAGCTGCAGCAGCACGGAGGAATCCAGTCCTCCGCTATAAGCAACTGCAATGGATTGATGCGTCTGCGCTCGCGACGTGCCTTCCCGCACCTGGGCATCGGGAAGGCAGCCTTGGCCGCTGCAACTGGAAAGAATAAACTCTAGGCGTGTGTCGAATTGCTGCTGCAAACCTGCGGTATGGCTTTTCACTCAGGCTATTCCGCCAGTTTGGTTTCCTTGAATTTGCCATAGCCCATCAATTTTTCATGACGAGCGGTCAGCAGATCCTTGGTCTTGACTCCCTGGTACTGGCGCAGCGTGTCAGCCAGCGCGCGCTTGACCAATGCGCACATCTGTTTTGGATCGCGATGCGCGCCGCCCAGAGGTTCATTGATGATCTTGTCGATCAGGCCCATGGCTTTCAGCCTGTGCGCCGTCAGACCCAGCGCCTCTGCCGCATCGGCAGCACGGTCGGATGTCTTCCACAGGATGGAAGCACAGCCCTCCGGGGAAATCACGGAATAAGTTGCATATTGCAGCATCAGCACGGCATCGCCGACTGCCAGCGCCAGCGCGCCGCCGGAGCCGCCTTCGCCGATGATGGTGGTGATCAGCGGCACTTTCAGCTCCGCCATCACATACAGGTTGTGACCGATGGCTTCAGACTGGCCACGCTCTTCCGCATCGATACCGGGCCAGGCACCAGTGGTATCCACAAAGGTGAATACAGGCAGATTGAATTTTTCGGCCAGTTTCATCAGGCGCATCGCCTTACGATAGCCTTCAGGCTTGGGCATGCCAAAGTTGCGCATAGCACGCTCTTTGGTGTCACGGCCCTTCTGATGACCCATGACCATGCAGGCCTGGCCGTTGAAGCGCGCCATGCCGCCGATGATCGACTGGTCATCGGCAAAACTGCGGTCCCCATGCAACTCATGGAAATCGGTAAAGATGTTGTTCACATAGTCCATCGTATATGGACGCTGCGGATGCCGGGAAATCTGGGAAACCTGCCAAGGGGTCAACTTAGCGTAGATGTCCTTGGTGAGCATCTGGCTTTTCTTGGACAGGCGGTCGATCTCTTCCGAGATATCCACCGCTGAATCGTCTTGCACAAAGCGCAATTCTTCGATTTTGGACTCTAGCTCTGCAATAGATTGCTCAAAGCCCAGAAATGTCGTTTTAGTCATCGTGCCTCCTTCAAATTCAACACGAGTTGAAAAATAATGCTGAATGTTTACGTCAATGCAGGTGCATCTGCTTCCTCGACATCATGCAAGCTCATGCCGATGGGTCGAGGCTGCGCCACAAATACCAGGTGGCAACGGTGCGCCACGGTTCCCAGTTGGCGGCGACTTCCCTGGCATCGCTGCGAGAGACGGGTTCACCTGAAAAATAATTAATACTTATACCTTTGAGCAAACCGGGATCATCCAAAGGCAAAATATTTGGACGGAGCAGATTAAATATCAAAAACATCTCCGCTGTCCAGCGTCCTATGCCGCGTATCTGTATCAGCTCTGAAATAACGTCTTCATCGGCCATCTCCACCCATTTATCGACATGCAATCGTTTCTCTTTGAAATGATCCGCTAAATCGAGGATGTATTCAGTCTTCCTTTTGGACAAACCCGCGGCAATCAGCTTGTCGGTGCCCAATTTTAACACCTGAACCGGCACGCACTTTGGCGACAATTCCAAAAATTGCTGCCACAGGGCATCTGCAGCCTTGCCGGAAATTTGCTGGCCGACGATAGACCGGGTCAGTGTCGTAAACGGATCATCCCGGCCTACCAGGTAAAGGTCGCCAAACTGGGGGATGAGCTTGCGCATGATCCGGTCGCGCTTCATCAGCTCGACCTTGGCATCTTCCCAATACTCAGGAACCAGCGCCCGGCCGGCCGTATCCACGGGATTATCCATGTTGCTCAGGCCCTGCGCCATTCGGTGATGCCACCAGCTTTATCTTCAAGAATGATCCCGTCAGCAAGTAATTCATTACGGATGCGGTCAGATTCGGCAAAGTTTTTTGCTTTTTTGGCCTGGGCCCGCGCTTCGATTTTTGCCGCAATCATAACATCATATTTTCCATCCACAACAGATGGGGTTGCCTGCAGGAAATCTACAGACGCCCTTTGCAGCAGGCCCACTGTCGCAGCGAGTGCTTTCAGCTGACGGGCCAGTACGGGTGATTTTGTTTTATTCACCTCATTGGCCAGGTCAAACAAGACCGATATGGCAATCGGCGTATTGAAATCGTCCAGCATGGCATCGGCAAAACGCTGCGCATGCGCTTCGCTGGCATCCAGCGGCAGCCCGTCTGGCGCAACTTCCTTGAGCGCCGTATACAGTCGTGTCAGCGCGGTTTTACCGTCGTCCAGGTGCGCATCGGAATAATTCAACGGGCTGCGGTAATGTGCCCGCAGAATAAAGAAACGCACTACTTCAGGGTCGTATTTTTTCAGCACGTCACGGATCGTGAAAAAATTCCCCAGGGACTTGGACATTTTTTCATTGTCCAGCCGGACAAAGCCGTTGTGCATCCAGTAATTGACGAAGGTATGCTTGTGCGCGCCCTCGGACTGCGCGATTTCATTTTCGTGGTGCGGGAACTGAAGATCCTGGCCACCGCCGTGAATGTCGAACTGCTCTCCCAGCAATTCGCCCGACATGGCCGAGCATTCTATATGCCAGCCCGGGCGGCCGCTTCCCCAAGGAGAATTCCATTTAACTTCTTCCGGCTCGCTCTCCTTCGACGCCTTCCACAGCACAAAATCCAGGGGATCGCGCTTGCCGGTATTGACATCCACCCTTTCGCCGGCACGCAGATCGTCCAGAGTTTTGCCGGACAGCTTGCCGTAACCCTCAAAATCCCGTACCGAAAAATTGACGTCACCGTCGTCGGCCTTATACGCCAAACCATTATGTTCCAGCTTTTGTATCAGGTTCAGCATTTGCGGCACATATTGCGTGGCGCGCGGCGCGTGATCCGGCGGCTGCACACCCAGGGCGGCGGCATCTTCGTTCATATACTGGATGAAGCGGCCAGTCAGTTCGGAAATGGTTTCACCGTTTTCGACCGCGCGCTTGATGATTTTGTCATCGATGTCGGTGATATTACGGACATAGGTGACATCGTAGCCGGAACTGCGCAGCCACCTCTGCACCATGTCGAATACGACCATCACGCGCGCATGGCCGAGGTGGCAATAGTCATAGACTGTCATGCCACAGACGTACATACGGATTTTTCCAGGCTCTATCGGGGTGAATACCTGTTTTTCACGGCTTAATGTGTTATATATTTTTTGCTTGCTCATGAGCTGCGTGTGGGGTTTGATCTACCGGTTTTTGAGTGGAGGGAACAATATCTGCCGAAAATCTTTCCGGCTCTGTATCCTATTGCGCCTCAAAAACCCTTTTGTCTGCACTTATTTGATAAGATGTCGCTTTTATTTGCAGTATAACATTGCTGAACCGATGTTCCTCTGTTCCCTTATGAAACGAAGCTTAAACAAAAGCTCAACCTCTATGCGCCCTACCATAAAAAACATAAGAAACGTTTTTGCCGCCTTGGGATTGTTTACCGGTTTGTCACTGGCCGCGGCTCCGGCCCTGGCTGACGATGCCGCCGAAGCGAGCAAGTTTTTGCGCGCCGGCCAGTATGCGGAAGCAATGCAAAAGGTCGATGCGGTGCTGGCCCAAAAGCCAAAAGATGCGCAGATGCGTTTTTTGAAGGGCCTGATCCTGACAGAACAAAACAAGACACCGGAAGCGATTACGGTTTTTTCAAAACTGACTGACGATTATCCCGAATTGCCCGAGCCTTACAATAATCTGGCGGTGCTGTATGCGTCCACCGGGCAGTACGACAAGGCGCGTGCAGCGCTGGAAATGGCAATACGCACCAACCCGACTTACGGTACCGCACACGAAAATCTTGGCGACGTCTATGCCAAACTGGCCAGCCAGGCCTATGACAAGGCATTGCAACTGGACTCCGGCAATGCCGGCGCAAAACTCAAGCTGACGATGGTGCGTAACCTGATCGGCAATGGCACCGGCGGGGCCAATACCCCGAAAACCATCGTCGCGCAAGCACCTGCGCCTGCACCAGCCGCGACTAAGCCAGTGCCCGCGCCTGTGACCAAACCAACCCCTGCCAGCGTTGCGGCAACAAAACCGGTCAAGGCAGAGCCTGAACCGGCAAAGGCAGAAGTCGCCAAAGCCGAGCCCAAACCTGCCAAGGCAGCCCCGGCCAACAGCGGCGAGCAGGATGACGTGCTAAAAGCCGTCGACGGCTGGGCCAAGGCCTGGAGTAACAAGGAAACCAATAGTTACCTGGCGTACTACGGCAAGGATTTCCAGACGCCCAAGGGCGAGCCGCGCAAAAACTGGGCTGACGAACGCCGTTTGCGCATCGAAGGCAAGGGCCATATCACCGTCAAGATTGAGTCGCCGCAAGTTAGCATCGACGGCAATACGGCGACCGTCAAATTCAGGCAAATTTATAGTTCAGATCAACTGACTGCCAACAGCCGTAAAACTTTGGTGCTGACCAAACAAGACGGCAAATGGCAGATCAAGCAGGAGCGCGCGGGTAGCTGATGTTTCGTTTTGCTTTAAATACACTTCCGATCCGCTGCAAGTTCGGAAAGCAGGCTCTTTGCGCATTTTTCCTGTTGCTGACGGCGGCGGCCCTGCCGCCCTCCCCGGCTTTTGCCAAGACCCGCGCAGCCTCCCAGCCTCCGGAGTCCGGCCAGGCCCTGCCCAATCCCGATGCATTGCTGATTGAGGTCTACAAAAGCCTTTCTGCCAACAATCTGCGTCTGGCGCAAGCCAAGGCGGACGAGCTGGTGGAAGCCTATCCGCATTTTCAGCTAGGCCATCTGATACGCGGTGATCTGCTGCTGATGCATACGCAGCCGGTGACGGCGTTCGGCGCCATCAAGAATGCGCCGGCGGAAAAGCTCAAGGACCTGCGCGATGAGGCGATGGTCCGCATCAAATCCATCTCCCAGAAGCCCGACCCCAACCTGATCCCGCGCGCCATCCTGCAATTGCGCGACGATCAGAAACTGGCGCTGGTGGTGGATGCGAAAAAATCCCGGCTTTACCTTTACGAAAACAACGGCGGCCAGCCGCGCTTTGTGACGGACTACTATGTCAGCCAGGGCCGGTTCGGCATCAATAAAAGCAGCGAGGGTGACCAGAAGACGCCGATAGGCATCTACTACATCACCAGCCGGCTGGCCGGCGCAAAGCTGCCGGACTTCTATGGCCCTGGTGCGCTACCGATCAATTATCCGAATGAATGGGATAAGGTCAATGGCCGCAGCGGTTCCGGCATCTGGCTGCATGGCATGCCTTCCGCCAATTTCAGCCGGCCGCCATTGGCATCCGATGGCTGCGTGGTGCTGACCAACCCGGATTTCCTGAAAATATCAGCGGCAGTCGATGTCGGCAAAACACCGGTGATCATCAGCGAACAGGTAGAATTCGTCAGCAAGGCAAAATGGGCCAGCGACAAGCAGGTTGCCAATAAGTTGCTGGACGACTGGCGGCTCGATGCAGAAAGTACGGATGCCAACCGCTTCCTTGCCAACTATTCCCGCAATTTCAAAAATGCACAGGGCGACAATATCAATGCCTGGTTTGGCAAGCAGCAGCAATTCGATGCGCAGCACCATCCGTCGATCAAGCTGACGGAAGTGACGCAGTTCAGGTATCCCGGCAAGGACGAGTTGATCGTCTGCACTTTCACCCAGGAAACCTCGGTAGGAAAGATCAAAAGCAGCATCCGCAAGCGCCAGTACTGGATGAAGGAAGCCTCGCGGTGGAGAATCATTTATGAAGGCCTGGTGTAACCCCCTGGCGTTATCCGATAAGCAACCATGAATAAAGGAAGACCTATGTCAATTACCCGCCGTCATTTGCTGGCAGCCGTGCTCGCCGGTTCCGCCTTTGCCCTGAATACCCTGCCCGCTGCCGCTGCCGACAACCCAAAAGTGGAACTGAAAACCAGCATGGGTGATATCGTGCTGGAACTGTACCCTGAAGCGGCGCCTAAAACCGTGGACAACTTCTTGCGCTACGTCAAGGCGGGCCATTACAAAGGCACCATCTTCCACCGCGTCATCAATGGCTTCATGGTCCAGGGCGGTGGCTACGACAAAAATATGAAGGAAAAGCCGGTACAGAAGCCGATCGCGCTGGAAGCACGCTACGCGCTGGACAAAGGCCTGAAAAATGATGTGGGCACAGTCGCCATGGCGCGCACCAACGACCTTAATTCGGCCACTGCCCAGTTTTTCATCAATGTGGCAGACAACGATTTTCTGAACCACCAGATATTGCCGGATGGCGATCCTGTCGAGGTGACCCGCCGCGGCGTGAGCAAGACCCTGCCGCGCTCGCAAGCCTTGCTGGCCACCGCCGGCTACACGCCTTTTGGCAAGGTGATACAGGGCATGGACGTGGTCGAAAAGATCAAGGCCGTTGAAGTCAAGGACGCTGGGGAGATGCAGAACATCCCGGTCAAGCCTGTCATCATCGAATCAGCCAAAATCATCAAATAATATACAATCATAAAAAGCTTATTAACTTCTGAAGGATACTTATCATGGCCGTACTGCTGACCACCAACCACGGAAACATCAAAATCGAGCTGGACGCTGAAAAAGCGCCGAAAACCGTGGAAAATTTCATTTCCTATGTGGAAGCCGGCCATTACAACGGCACCATCTTCCATCGCGTGATCGACGGCTTCATGATCCAGGGCGGCGGCTTTGAACCCGGCATGAAACAGAAACCGACCAACGCGCCTATCGAAAACGAAGCCAAGAACGGCCTGAAGAATGCGAAATACACACTCGCCATGGCACGCACAGGCGATCCGCACTCCGCCAGCGCCCAGTTCTTCATCAACACGCAGAACAACAGCTTCCTGGACTATCCAGGGCAGGACGGCTGGGGCTACTGCGTATTCGGCACCGTGACTGAAGGCACCGACATCGTGGACAAGATCAAGGCCGTCAAGACTACGCGCACGGGCATGTTCCAGGACGTTCCTGTAGAAAACGTCGTCATCGAAAAAGCGGAAGTCATCTAAGCCAACAGGCGAGCCTACAATAGTGCAAACCTTGCATGGCGAAGCAAATGCGCAACCGGATCCGGTTGCGCTTTTTGCTTCCGACATCCATCTGCGCCCTTCGCTACCGGTCACCACCGGCGCTTTTTTTGCTTTTTTGAAACAAGCGGTGCGGGCCCGGCAGCTTTATCTTCTGGGCGACCTGTTTGAATACTGGGCCGGCGACGACGACATTGCCACACCCTATAACCGATTGGTTGTCGATGCGATCCGCGCGCTCAGCGACAGCGGCACCCAGGTATTCTGGATCGCCGGCAACCGCGATTTTCTTGTCGGCAGCGCCTTTGCCGAGGCCAGTGGCGCTATTTTGCTACCCGACCCAAGCATTATCGACGTAGCCGGCAGACGCATCGTCATCACGCATGGCGACGCCCAATGTACGGACGACGCACCCTATATGGCATTCCGCGCCCAAGTCAGGCAACCGGCGTGGCAGGCACAATTCCTGGCAATGCCGCTGGCACAGCGCAAGGCCATCATTGAGGGCCTGCGCAAAGACAGCAAGATGGAGCAAAAGGAAAAGACAGTCGCCATCATGGATGTCAATCCGGGCGCGATCGCCACATTGTTTGCAGACAGCGGCACCATGCTGATGGTCCATGGTCACACGCACAGGCCGGCACTACACCGCTATCCACAAGGACAGCAACGCTACGTGTTGCCGGACTGGGATTGCGAAAGCGAACCCGCACGCGGCGGCTGGCTGGCAATTTATGGGAATGGCGATATCGTCAGGCACGCACTGGATGGCAGCGCCCTTGTCGATGAACAAGGGATATACCCGCACACCCTCACTCACCCATAGCAGGCACATAGCGGGCAATTGAAGCCGGCTAATCCACCAGACTATTGATCTGCGTCGGATCTATCGCTACGGCCTCGGGTCTGGCGTCGCAAGCGATGCCGGCAGCCGACAGCGCCGCACTCAATTTTTCTATCTGCTCCTGCTGCGCCGCGGCATGGTCTATCAGCTTGTGCAACACCTTGGACACTGGATCGTCGCCATTGGCGGTGACACCGTATGCGGAGAAAAGCTGCGTCGCCCCCATTCCCGCCGCAGCCGGTTCCTTTTTAACGATATGGGCAGGATTGCCGACTGCGGTTGCACCTGCAGGCACAGGCTTGACTACTACCGAGTTGGAGCCGATCTTGGCGCCCGCGCCGATAGTGAAGCCACCCAGCACCTTGGCGCCGGCGCCGACGATCACGCCCTGCTCCAACGTAGGATGACGCTTGGCGCCTTTTGACAGCGATGTGCCACCCAACGTCACGCCCTGATAGATCGTGCAGTCATCACCGACTTCTGCGGTCTCCCCTATCACCACGCCGAAGCCATGGTCGATGAAGACCCTGCGGCCTATGGTCGCGCCAGGATGAATCTCTATACCGGTCAGCACACGCGCCACGTGAGCAGTAAAACGCCCCATCCATTTGAGTCCGCGCTTCCAGCACCAGCTTGCCCAGCGATGCATCATGATTGCCTGGAAGCCGGGATAGCACGTGACGACCTCCCATGCATTGCGGGCGGCAGGATCTCGCTGGATGATATTGGATATATCGTCACGCAAACGGCTGAACATGGGGACAGGAAAGAGAAAATCGGACATGCATATTAGCGCGTTCGGGGAAAGCCTGCAGGCCTCCCCGAATATGCTTATGCAACAAAGGAATGGAAACTCATTTCATCAGCGGGAGCAGGATGCGATGGATGAAATGCGTTTTAGGAATTACTTGCGCACCAGGCGCTGCCTGCGGGCCTCGTAGAGACAGATGCCGGAGGCGACCGAAACGTTCAGGCTTTCCACCGATCCGAACATCGGCACACTGACCAGCATATCGCAGGTTTCCCGGGTCAGGCGGCGCATACCCTCGCCCTCTGAACCCATGACCAGCGCGCTGCCGCCGGCCGCAGTGAAATCGACATCATAGATATTTTTTTCCACTTCATCGGTGGTGCCGACGAGCCAGATATCGCGCTCTTTCAACTCGCGCAGCGTACGCGCCAGATTGGTGACGGTAATATAAGGCACTGTCTCAGCGGCGCCGCTGGCGACTTTCGCCGCGGTGGCGTTCAGGCCGACAGCCCTGTCCTTGGGTGCAATCACCGCATGCGCACCGGCCCCGTCAGCCACCCGCAGGCAGGCGCCGAGGTTGTGCGGATCAGTAATGCCATCCAGCACCAGCAGTAAAGGAGGGCCTTCGATGGCGTCCAGCAGCTCATCCAGGTTGCGTGCCAGCGACAGCTCGCCGGCCTTGGCGACGACACCCTGATGACGGCGCGTGCCGACTATATTGGAAAGGCGCTGATCATCGGTCTGGATAATGCGCACCCCTGCTGCCTTGGCTGCGTGCAGCAGCTCCTGCATGCGGCCGTCGGAGCGGCCGGAATCCACATAAATCTCTTCCACCGACGAGGCTTCATGCCGTATGCGGGACGTCACGGCATGGAAGCCGAAAATCATTTTACTTTTCATTATTGCTCTTCACTATCTTGATAATTTACTGCGTACTACTCTGCTTGCCGCTGCCAGCCGCTGCCTGCCACTTCCAGTTGCCATTCGCTAAAGTTGCTGGCTGCGGCGGCTTCTTTACTCACTACTTGCTGTTAACGCTTTTTCTTCCCTGTCCTGGATGCTGCCGCCTTGGTGGCGCGCTTGCCCACAGGCGTATTGGCTGCAGGCTGGCGCACCGAAGGCTTGGCGGGAGATGCCTTGGCCCTGGTTTTGGAAGCGCTATTGCCGCCACTGCTTTTTTCCTTGACCGGCGCTACATTTTTGGTCGTAGCAACGCCCTTACCCTGTTTGGCGCCGGCCTTCGCCGCCACACCGGACTGCTTGCCACGCTCGGCCGCTGAGCCGCGCGTATCCGCCGCCAATGGCGGCCGCATGCCGGTAGGCTGCACGATGGACAGATCGATTTTGCGCGCATCCAGATCCACCCGGCTGACTTCGACGGTAACGCGGTCAGTCAGCTGATAGCGCTTGCCGGTGCGTTCGCCGCGCAGCTCATGCCGCGCATCGTCATACTGGAAGTAATCCGCGCCCAGCTCGGTGACATGCACCAGGCCTTCGATATAGATATCGTCCAGTTGCACAAAGATGCCGAACTGCGTGACACCGGAAATCGTGCCGGTAAATTCTTCGCCTATCTTGTTGCGGATGAAGTAGCACTTCAGCCAGGCTTCTACGTCCCTGGATGCTTCGTCGGCCCTGCGCTCGTTGGCGGAGCAGTGCACACCCAGCGCGTCCCAGACCGTCAGATCTTTTTCCGGCTTTTTCTTGCCGGCCGCCTTGTCCAATATCTGCTGCTTACGCGCTGCATTGGAAATGGTGGTGTTCAACAGACTAGGGTCTATCCCCTTGGGCTCATACTTCTTGCCTTGCAGGATGGCCTTGATGGCCCTGTGCGTCAGCAGATCGGGATAGCGCCGGATCGGACTGGTGAAATGGGCGTAGGCGTCGTAGGACAAGCCAAAGTGGCCGATGTTGTCCGGGCTGTATACCGCCTGCTGCATGGAGCGCAGCAACATGGTTTGCAGCAGCGGCGCATCCGGCCTGCCCTTGATTTTTTTCATCAGTTCCGCATAGTCGGACGCTGAAGGCGTATCGCCGCCACCCAGGAACAGGCCGACCTGCTTCAGGAAAGTCCTGACCTGCATCAGCTTTTCCTTGGTGGGGCTGGCGTGGATGCGGTAAGTGCCGGGATGCTTGTATTCCATCAGCAGATCGGCAGCACAGACGTTGGCTGCCAACATGCATTCTTCAATCAGCTTGTGCGCATCATTACGGGTGCGCGGCAGGATTTTTTCTATCTTGCCGGACGGGTTGCAGACGATATAGGTTTCGGTTGTTTCAAAGTCGATCGCGCCGCGAGCATGGCGGGCGCGCAGCAGCGCATGGAAAACCTCATACAGATGCAGCAGGTGTGGCACCAGCACCATGCGCTTGTTGGCCTCAGGCCCCTTGGTATTGCCGAGGATCGCAGCCACCTCGGTATAGGTGAAGCGCGCGGCGGAATGGATGACGGCCGGATAGAACTGGTAGGCAGTGACTTCGCCATCCGGCGTAATGACCATATCGCATACCAGCGTCAGGCGATCCACATCGGGGTTCAGCGAACACAGGCCGTTGGATAGCTTCTCAGGCAGCATCGGTATGACACGGCGCGGAAAGTAAACCGAGGTGCTACGCAGCAGCGCATCGTGGTCCAGCGCATCATTGGGCTTGACGTAATGGCTGACGTCGGCAATCGCGACCAGCAGGCGATAGCCTTTCGTGCGGCCAACCTTGACCGGTTCGCAGTAGACAGCATCATCAAAATCGCGCGCATCCTCGCCATCAATGGTGACAAAGGGAATATCGCGCAAATCCACGCGGTCTTCCAGATCGGCAGGACGTATCTGTGACGGCAGCTTTTCGGCAGCCTTTTTGGCTTCTGCCGTGAATTCATGGGGCACGCCGAACTTACGGACCGCGATTTCGATTTCCATACCGGGGTCATCGACATCGCCCAGTACTTCAACGATCTTGCCTACTGCCTGCGCGTATTTGGTCGGCTGCTCAGTCAACTCCACGCTGACGATCTGGCCCGACTTGGCCTTGCCCGGCGAACCGGCCAGCAGGATGTCCTGGCTGAAGCGCTTGTCTTCAGGGGCGACAATCCAGACGCCGTTTTCATTCAGCAGACGACCTATGACGTGGCTGTTGGCACGCTCCAGGATTTCTACTATGCCCCCCTCCAGGCGGCCACGCCTGTCGGTGCCGACAATGCGCGCGGTGACTTTGTCGCCATGCAATACGCGCTGCATTTCACGCTCGGGCAGGAACAGGTCTTCGCTACCGTCTTCCGGGATCAGGAAGCCGTAGCCATCCCTGTGGCTGTTGACGCGGCCGGTGATAAAGCTGTCCTGGTTGGCGAGCACGTAATTGCCTGACTTGTCCTGCTTGATCTGGCCGTCTCTTTCCATCGCGTTCAGTCGTCGCACCATGCCATCAAACTCCTCGGGCTTGACGCCCAGTTTGCCTGCAATCGTTTCCACTGTCTGCTTGCCCGTGGAGGTGCGCAGTATGCCGAGAATTTCCTCGCGGCTGGGAATGGGGTATGAATGTTTATTCAAAAGCGGAAAGTGTTCTCTATAGTTGAAATACATGCCGACCAACGCGGCATCCCTAGTTTACCGGACAGTGCAATAATCACCTAACAATTCTTGTTTTATTAGAAGCAAATCTCTTGACATCTCTAACAGATCATCTATAATGTTGTTCTTCGCTGCCCACGTGGCGGAATTGGTAGACGCGCATGGTTCAGGTCCATGTGTCTTCGGATGTGGGGGTTCGAGTCCCTCCGTGGGCACCACGCTTTATTGAAAGCCCGCTGATTGTTAAAGATCAGCGGGCTTTTTCATTGTCGCAACAATTCTACCTTCAATCGCTGCACTGCGGCGATCTTGTCCCGAAGTCTTTCGCCGCCCCACCCTTCTCTTTTCCGCATATTTCCGGCGCGCCGCTATGATTGAAAATAATTGTAGACGTTTCCTGAAAATGGTTTATAATCTCGCCTTTCGTTGCCCACGTGGCGGAATTGGTAGACGCGCATGGTTCAGGTCCATGTGCCTTCGGGTGTGGGGGTTCGAGTCCCTCCGTGGGCACCAAGCTATATTGAAAGCCCGCTGATTGTTAAAGATCAGCGGGCTTTTTCATTTCCGTTCCACAGCACTTGCTTCCCTGCACTCGCCCCACCGGCCACGCCTCTGCCCATCTGCAGATGCAACTCAATTTTCAGGTGCGCAGACTAAAAAAAAACGGAAGCAAACTTTCATTTGCTTCCGTTCTGTATTGCTACTCTTTCGCAGCGCCTTTTTTCAACCAGGCGTTCAACTGATGCGGCCTGATGCTGTCGTATTCTTCAAACGGCTGGTGTATCCATGGATTGCTGGGCAGATAGTCCAGGTAATAATCCGGCTTGATGGACGAGCATCCCTTGCACCAGATCACTGCCGATTTAACGTCGGTCACCGCCGGGAAATTTTCGCGCAGGTGATGCAGCACCTTTTCCAGCGTCACGCCGGAATCGACCAGGTCATCCACGACCAGCACTTTACCCTCCAGCGCCCCACGCGTCATCGAAATATATTTACCGATGTCCAGTTGGCCCTGTACTGTTCCCGATTCTTCGCGGTACGAGCTGGTCGACAGGATCGCCAGCGGCACGTCGAATATACGAGAAAAAATATCTCCCGGGCGCAAGCCGCCGCGCGCAAGGCACAGCACCTGGTCAAACTTCCAGCCTGATTCATGCACCTTCGAAGCAAGCTGCTCAATTGAGCGGTGATAGGCATCCCAGCTGACCCACAGATGCTTATCGTCTGAAACTGGCGTATTCATACTTTACCTTCTTTTTCTCTCTGGCTTATACAAATGGGTGGCGCAAAACGATAGTCTCTTCGCGGTCCGGACCGGTGGAGATCATATCGACAGGGGCGCCGACCAGTTCTTCGATGCGCTTGATGTAATTGCGGGCGGCAACCGGCAATGCATCCAGGCTCTTGGCGCCGACCGTGGACTCGGTCCAGCCCGGCATTTCCTCATAGACGGGCACGCAGCGTGCCGCTTCTTCGGCGCCGACCGGGAAGATATCGACAGCCTTGCCGTCCACGATATAGCCGGTGCACAATTTCAATGTCTCGAGGCCGTCCAGTACATCCAGCTTGGTCAGGCACATACCGGACACACCGTTGATCTGCATGGAACGCTTCAGCAGCGCAGCATCGAACCAGCCGCAACGGCGGGCGCGGCCGGTGACCGTGCCGAACTCATGGCCGACGCTCGCCAGATGCTTGCCGACGCCCTGGTCGGTAGGCAGTTCTGAAGGGAAAGGACCGGAGCCCACACGGGTCGTGTAAGCCTTGGTGATACCCATGATGTAGTGCAGCATGTTCGGACCCACACCGCTGCCGGCGGCGGCATTACCTGCCACACAATTGCTGGAAGTGACGAATGGATAAGTGCCGTGGTCCACGTCCAGCAGGCTGCCCTGGGCGCCTTCAAACAGCAGGCTGGCGCCGGCTTTATGTGCAGCATACAGATCGCTGGACACATCGGATACCATGGGGCGCAGGCGTGGCACCAGGGCCAGCGCATCGTCCAAAGTTTTCTGGAAATCGACGGCAGGAGCTTTCAGGTAGTTCACCAGCACGAAGTTATGGTAATCCAGGTTTTCCTTCAGCTTTTCGGCGAAACGCTCTGCGTTGAGCAGGTCGGCCACGCGGATCGCGCGACGTGCAACCTTGTCTTCGTACGCAGGGCCTATGCCCTTGCCGGTAGTGCCAATCTTGGCTGCGCCACGCGCTGCTTCGCGGGCAGCATCCAACGCCGTATGGTAAGGCAGGATGACCGGGCAGGCTTCAGACACTTTGAGGCGCGAAGCGACTTCCACGCCGACGGCCTGCAGCTTGTCGATCTCGCGCAGCAGATCGGGCACGGACAGCACGACGCCGTTGCCGATGTAGCAGGCCACGCCGGCACGCATGATACCCGAAGGGATCAGCTGCAATGCAGTCTTCTGGCCACCGATGACCAGTGTATGGCCGGCATTGTGGCCTCCCTGAAAGCGCACGACGCCTTGCGCGTGGTCCGTCAGCCAGTCGACGATTTTGCCCTTGCCCTCATCACCCCACTGGGTACCAATGACAACGACGTTTTTTGCGATTTTAGTTTGTGACATCACTCAGCCTACGTTTTTAAGAATCCAGTTTCCACCATCAAATACGACTGCCCTATTACAGTCAAATTCGTCCTGCTCGCTGTCATGCCCCGGCAAGCTTTGAATAACAATTTCACCCGCTTTGCGGAGTTCGGCAATTTTCTGACGCAGGGCTGCATCGCGGCTCCACGGCGCCAGGATCGCATCCTTACGCTCCGCCACCGGCATCAGCCGTGCCAGCTCGCGCAAATCCAGCGAAAAACCTGTTGCAGGGCGCGCCCTGCCGAAGGCTTCGCCAACGTGGTCATACCGGCCGCCGCGCGCGACGGGGTTCGGCAGTCCCGGCACAAACGCGTTGAACATTACCCCGCTATGATAGTGGTAACCACGCAGATCAGCCAAATCTATCGTTACCTGCGCGCTACCGGCCAGCGTCACCAGGTATTCCAGTTCGTCCAGCGCCGTTGCAATTCCAGCAAGCTGCGGCAACACCTGACGGGCGCGCTGCAGCACCGAGATATCGCCGTACAGGCCTGGCAGGTCCAGCAATGCCTTCCTGACCACCGGCGAAAAATCCCGGGAAATGGCATCCAGCGCAGGGGTGTCCTTGGCTTGCAGCAATGCAAACAAGCGGGACTCATGCTTTTTCGCTTCTGCATCATCTGCCAGCAAGGCGCGCAGCACGCCTACATGGCATAAGTCGAGCCGTACTTCAGAAATATTGGCCAGCGCCAGAGAGGCCAGCACGAGCTCCTGAACCTCTGCATCCGCCTCCAGCCCTG
This sequence comes from Undibacterium sp. TJN25, assembly GCF_049339885.1. NCBI lineage: Bacteria > Pseudomonadati > Pseudomonadota > Betaproteobacteria > Burkholderiales > Oxalobacteraceae > Undibacterium > Undibacterium sp. TJN25. The sequence continues at coordinate 201,105 of NZ_JBMPPM010000001.1, forward strand.
CATGGCCATATATCTCCGCACCTATCTGTATAGGCTCGCGGGTTGCATGCAGGCCTGACGGGCGCGTTTGCAGCACACTGCCGGCATAGCAAAGGCGGGTTACCGACGCGCGGTTCAGCAAATGGGCGTCTATCCTGGCCACCTGCGGCGTCATGTCGGCGCGAACACCCATGGTGCGGCCGGACATCTGATCCACCAACTTGAACGTGCGCAAATCCATGTCCTGGCCGGCGCCGGTCAGCAGCGACTCCAGGTATTCCAGCATAGGCGGCATCACGAGTTCGTAGCCATACAGCCGGAAGTTATCCAGCAGTACACGGCGCAGCTCTTCTATCTTGCGCGCCTCGGACGGCAGGACATCAGCGATATTTTCGGGTAAAAGCCAATTCGGCATGAGAAATATATTCAGAAATCAGTCAAAAAAGAAACAATTACAACGATCAGCAAACCGCAGCCACCCAGCAATAAACCGAGAAAACGGATTTGCCCATCAGAAAATTGCGCTATACGTTCCCAGGTCTTACGCCATTGCCGCGGAAATACGAACGGCAGCAGGCCTTCCAGGATCAGCATCAAACCAAATGCCAGGGCCAGGATCGCCACTATTATGCCCCTCAAGATAAACAAAAGACCGGAACAGACGTAAGCAGGCAGCAATCAAAAGATTGCCGCCTGCCTAATATTCGCCAACCCGGATTGCTGCATCAGCGTCCGGATAGCCTCAAATTGTCACTTCCCTTTTGTTGCTCCTGCTGAGCCAGCTCCAGGCGCTTTAAAATATTTGAAGAACTCGGAATTGGGGTCTACCACCAATACGTCGTTTTTCGTTTTAAAGCTGGCTCGATAAGCCTCCAGGCTGCGGTAGAACTTGTAAAACTCGGGATTCTGGCCAAACGCCTGCGCATAAATCTGCGACGCTTCCGCATCGCCGGCGCCGCGCATTTTTTCCGCTTCCCGATACGCTTCCGCCAAAATCACCACCCTTTGCCTGTCGGCATCGGCGCGGATTTTTTCAGACTCGGCAGCGCCGGTGGAACGCAATTCATTTGCCACCCTGGCCCGCTCGGACTTCATGCGGTCGTAGACGGAATTGTTGATCTGGTCCACATAGTCCACGCGCTTCAGGCGCACGTCGATGATTTCAACGCCGATCTGCTTGGATTCTTCTGTGACCTTGGTCCGAATCGCTTCCATCACCTTGCCGCGCTCGCCGGAGATTACTTCGCGCACGGTGCGCTTGGTAATTTCATCGTTCAGCGCTGCCTTGACGATCTGCGACATCCTGTCCTGCGCGCGACGTTCGTCGCCGCCGAAGCTGACGAAGTACAGGCGCGGCGCGGTGATACGCCATTTGACATAGGTATCGACCAGGATATTTTTCTTTTCCGCCGTGATGAAACGGTCGGTTTCCGGAGAATCAATGGTCAGGATGCGCTTGTCCAGCATCAACACGTTCTGGAACGGCGGCGGCAGCTTGAAATGCAAGCCGGGTTCGCTGATGACGGATTTGACTTCGCCCAGCGCAAACACGATGGCATAGGAACGCTGGTCAACGACGAAGATAGTCGAGTACAGGATCATCAACGCGATCGCGATCGCAATGATCGTGGATATCAGCCTGTTCATTATCGGCTCTCCCTGTCGCGTGAATCCCTGGAATCACGGCTGCGGGCATCCCTGTTATAGCGCATCTCTACCGTGGGCACGGTGTCCGTCAGCTGGCTGCCGGAAGGTACGACCGGCGCGGGTGCGGGCTGTGCAGCTTTCGCCGGATCGGATTGCGAAATCAGTTTATCCAGAGGCAGGTAAATCATGTTGTTAGCATTCTTGGTATCCACCATCAACTTCGTTGTATTGGAAAATATCTGCTGCATGGCATCGATGTACATACGGTCACGGGTCACCGCCGGCGCCTTCTGGTACTCGGTCAGCACCTGCTTGAAGCGCTCGGCATTGCCTTCGGCATTCGCGACTACACGGGATTTATAACCTTCGGAATCCTGCAGCAGGCGGGAAGCTTCGCCACGCGCCCGCGGAATGACGTCATTCGCATAGGCCTGGCCTTCATTCTTCTGGCGCTCCCTGTCTTGCCCTGCCTTGACAGCATCGTCGAACGAGGCCTGCACCTGCTCCGGCGGCTGCACGCCCTGCATCGTCACGTTGGTGACCTGCACGCCGGCTTTATACCGGTCCAGGATCTGCTGCATCAGCGTCTGCACATCCAGCGCGACTTTCTCGCGGCCCTCATACAGGACGAAGTCCATCTTGCTCTTGCCGACGATCTCGCGGATGGACGTTTCGGCGACCTGGCGCATCGCCTCTTCGGGATCGCGCGTGTTATACAGCCACTCAGCCGCACTCTTCAGCGTGTACTGGACCGCAAACTGGATGTCGATGATGTTTTCATCGTCGGTCAGCATCAGCGCTTCTTTCGGCTGCTTGTTTTTTACATTGGAACGGTAGCCGACTTCCACTGTGCGCACTTGCGACACGTTAACGATTTCATGGCCCTGGATAGGGTAAGGCCAGCGCCAGTTAAAACCGGCGACCGTGGAATGGCTGTATTTGCCAAAGGTGGTGATGACTGCTGTCTGGCCTTCCTGCACGATAAAGAATCCGCTGACCATCCAGATAAACGCGAGCACGGCAACGATAACGCCCAAGCCTAATTTTGCGCCTGCGGCATCCGGCGTGAAACCACCACCGCCGCCGCCATCGCCGCCATTGCCTTTTTTACCGAACAGGCGGTTCAGGCGCTGATTGAAATCGCGCCAGAGCTGCTCCAGATCGGGCGGGCCTTCCGCCGGCTTTTTTCCATCCTGGTTATCGTTTTTTGAACCGCGCCCCCATTGGGGATCGTTCAACGAAAGCGTCAAACCAATTTTTTTTAGAAATGAAACAACCATTCTGTCGTTTTCCAATGAATAAAAGGTTGGACTACAAGTAAGCCGTACTGTAATTATTTTAGCTAAAACGCACGTCGTCCAACTCTGCTGCCGGGACAGGATTCACACGTTTCAACGCATCTTCTTTTGCAAACTCACCGATTGCCTGCCTTAGCATGTCCATTCCAGCGCCGGTTTGAGCACTCAGAAAAACCCTGTGGATTTTATCATACTCGCCCAGCTCCAAACCCGGCTCCATGCCTGCCAGATCAATCTTGTTCCATACCAGCAACTGGGGAATATGATCGGCGCCGATTTCTTTCAATACCTGGTTCACCTGCTCTATCTGGTCCAGCCTGACAGGGCTGCTGGCATCCACTACATGCAGCAGCAGGTCCGCATGAATGGTTTCTTCCAGCGTCGCGCGGAAAGCCGCCACCAGCTGATGCGGCAGTTCACGGATAAAACCTACCGTATCCGATATCACGACATTGCCGGCATCACCGAGGTACAGGCGGCGCGACGTAGTATCCAGCGTTGCAAACAACTGGTTTGCCGCATAAGTGCCGGCCTTGGTCAGGGAATTGAATAAAGTAGACTTGCCTGCATTGGTGTAGCCGACCAGCGAGACGGAAAAGGTATGGCTTCTGCCGCGCGAGCGCCTTTGCGTCTCCCTTTGCTTGTGCAGCTTGTCCATCTTGGCCCGGAGCGCCTTCACACGGTCGCCCAGCAGGCGGCGATCGGTTTCCAGCTGTGTCTCACCGGGACCCCGCAGGCCGATACCGCCTTTTTGCCGTTCCAGATGAGTCCAGCCGCGTATCAGGCGGGTTGCCAGATGCTGCAACTGGGCCAGCTCAACCTGTACCTTGCCTTCATGGCTGTGCGCTCTTTGCGCAAATATGTCCAGAATCAGACTGGTGCGGTCAACCACCCGCACTTTCAGATGACGCTCAAGATTTCTTTGCTGCGCCGGAGATAGCGCATGGTTAAAGATGACGATATCCAGATTGGCATCGGCCACCGCATGCGCAATCTCGTCCGCCTTGCCGGAGCCGACGAACAATGCGGCATCGGGGCTGGAACGCTTGCAGGTGATGGTTGTAATCGGCTCTGCCCCCGCAGACTGGGAGAGCAGAGAGAGCTCTTCTATGCTAGCGGCAAAATCGTCTTTACCGAAGTCAACACCGACTAAAGCGGCGCGCATAGTCAAAGACATTTTTCCAGGTTGCAACAAACCAAATGATTACTCAGCTTCAGATTCAAGGTTAATGCTTACGGCGCGGGCTGGCACCACAGTGGAAATCGCATGCTTGTAAACCATCTGCGTGACGGTGTTGCGCAACAATACGACATATTGGTCAAAAGATTCAATATGGCCCTGCAGTTTAATGCCGTTCACCAGATAGATGGAAACGGGAATATGTTCTTTACGCAGTGCATTCAAGAACGGGTCTTGTAACAGTTGCCCTTTGTTGCTCATAACAGCTCCATTGTGTTGTTGTGTTCAGGAGTTGGGGACAATTTATAAAATCTCAAGTGTCCCAGAAGTTGATTACGATATAACTGTAATCGATTTTCCATTTTGGTGCCAGAAACTTGCCGCTACCGGACTGCGCTGCTTTCGCAAACCGCCGCCCGGAACCGCTGCACCACTTACTTTTCGGTTTTTGCGAAAGGATTTTTACCCGATCGCATCTCGATACGTAATGGAGTCCCCGTCAGTGAAAAAGTTTCACGAAAATGTTTTTCGAGGTACCTTTTATACACATCGCCGATTGCTTCCAGTGCATTGCCATGGATAACGATGACAGGCGGATTTTGTCCACCCTGGTGAGCATACCGCAGTTTAGGGCGTATTGAACCCTTGCGCTTGGGCTGCTGGTGCTCCACCGCCTCAATCAACGCGCGCGTCAGTTTAGGCGTGGACAGGTTGGCCGTTGCCGCCGCATAGGCAGCATCGACGGATTTCATCAGCGGCGCAATGCCGGTCGATTTCAGCGCCGACACATAGTGGAACTTGGCAAACGACAGGAAGCTCAGCTTGCGGTCGATATCCAGTTTGATTTCGTCGCGCCTGTCGCTTTGCAGGCCGTCCCATTTGTTCACGCCGACCACCAGCGCACGGCCGGATTCCAGGATGAAGCCGGCAATGTGCGCATCCTGCTCGGAGATATCCTGCTGCGCATCGAGCAGCAGCAGTACGACATTGGCTTCGGAAACCGACTGCAGCGTTTTGACGACCGAAAACTTCTCGATGGCTTCAAATACCTTGCCGCGCCTGCGGATACCGGCGGTATCGATCAGCGTGTAGTGCTTGCCGTCGCGCTCGAACGGGATCTCGATCGAATCACGGGTGGTGCCCGGCATATCGAACGCAATAACCCTGTCCTCGCCGAGCAAGGTATTGACCAGCGTGGATTTGCCAACGTTGGGCCGGCCCACGATTGCAATCTTGATGCCCCGGACGATGTCTTCCGGCTCGGTTTCTTCGGGCGGGCGCTGCGCGAATGCGATATCCAGCGCCTCCTCCACCAGATCCACCACGCCATCTCCATGGGCAGCGGAAATCACATACGGATCACCCATGCCCAGTTCGTAGAAATCGGCCGTCACCGCCGTATATTTCATGCCTTCGGCCTTGTTCACCACCAGCATTACCGAACGGCCCGATTTGCGCAGGAAGTCGGTGATGGTCTTGTCGTGCGGCGTCAGGCCCTGGCGGCCGTCGACGATAAAGATGACCACGTCAGCCTCAGCGACCGCCTGCTTGGTCTGCTTGGCCATTTCGTGCATGATGCCTTCTTTGGCTACCGGCTCGAAACCGCCGGTGTCTATCACCAGGAAAGGTCTTTCGCCCACACGGCCTTCGCCGTAATGCCTGTCCCTGGTCAAGCCAGGAAGGTCCGCAACCAATGCATCCCGAGAACGAGTAAGCCGATTGAACAGCGTGGATTTGCCGACGTTAGGTCGGCCTATAAGTGCAATAACCGGCTTCATTTCAATTACTCGGCTGCCAACGCAACCACTGCCCCTGATTTGGTTTGGACAATCAAATCAGAGCCAGCCACCAGAGGCGCTGAAACTATCTGACTGCCATCGGTACTGATACGACCGATGAAAGAACCATCTTCCCTGGAGAGAAAATGGACATAGCCGAAAGAATCGCCGACGGCGACCGAACGGCCGAAAGAAATCGGCGCCGACAGGCGGCGATGCGCCAGCTTGTCGTTTTTCCACTCGCTGGCGCCCGCGCCGCGGGAGAACGCAGAAACAGCACCCTGGTCATCCGCCGCAAAGACAAAGCGCTCATCGACGCTGATGCCGACTTCGCTGGAAAAATTCTTGGTCCAGCGCACTACGCCTGAAACCAAGTCAAAACAGCCGACGCGGCCCTGATAGGATACGGCACATACTTCGCGGCCGGCCACGAAAGGCGTGCCGGACACATCGGCAACACGCTCTAGCTCGGTTGCCCCTTTGGGATCGCCAACGGCGGTTTCCCAGCGCAGGCCGCCGTTATTTGTTGACATTGCCGCCATGCGGCCGCCGGGCAAGGCAACGACGACCAGCTGGTCTGCAATAGCGATGCCGGGCACGGTACGCAGCGTCAACGCTGGCAAGGGACGGTCCACCATCCATTTACGGGCGCCTGACTCTGCATCATACGCAGAAATCTTGTTGTCCACGCTACGCACAATGACCAACCCCTGCCCTACGGCGGGAGTGGATAGCACTTCACTGGAAGCCTGCACTTTCCAACGCTGCTTGCCATCCTTGTCAAACGCCATCACAAAGCCTTTTTGACCCACCACCGCAATTGTGTCAGCGTTGGCGCCGACACCGGCGGTCAGGGGCATGCCGGCATTGATACGCCATACCGAACGTCCGCTGCCTGTTTCCAGCTTGACCAGGGTGCCGTCCGCACCGGCGGCATAAATAAAGTCGCCTCCCTGCGCGGGAGCAAACACATAGATATCTGCACTGCCTACAGAAGCGGACCATGCCTGCTTGACGGCCATGGTCTGCTTGAACTCATGCAGCTCTGCAGGGGGGTGCTTGTTTTCCTTGCTGGAAAACGGATTGTATTTGGAAATGGTGGAACATCCTGCCATCGCCAGCAATGCTGCAATACCAACGATCTTGGTAGAAAAACGCATGTATAACCCCTTTTATTTGCTTGCCACTTTGGCTGCAGCCGTACCGCCTATGGCTTCCAGCTTCAACTGTATCAACTGGCGTCCCGGATTTTTCTCATTGGTCTTTTCCAGTGCAGTCTGATACGCAGTGCGTGCTTCGGTCATTTTATTCTGAGCCGTGTAGATATCGCCTTTACGGTCTGCTACTTCGCCCGCGAATTCTGCTGGAAAATCGCCGGCCAGCAGTTTCAGGCCTTCGTCATAGGCTTTTTCATCCAGCGCAATGCCGGCCAGGCGTATACCGGCCAGCGCCTTGTATTCATCCGATCCGCTTTGGTCGACGACCCATTGCAACCGTGCCTTGGCGGCCTTCAGGTCGTTCGCATCGAACGCGCTTTTTGCCGCAGACAGCGCCGCCATGGGCGCATAGGCTGTCTTGCCGAATTTATCGATCAGGTCGCCGGCCGCGCGCTGCACCTTGGCATTGTCCTTGGCTTGCGCGGCTTTTTGCAACTCCTCATACAACTGGGAAGCCTGCAGTGCCTGCCCGCTCTGGTAATTATTCCAGTAGGTCCAGCCGGCAAATGCCGTCAGGCAGATGATCAGTAGCCAGGTAACCAGATTGCCGTATTGCTTCCACCATGCTTTAAGCGTGTCTAACTGCTCTTGTTCTTCGAGATCGTATGCCATGTTGTTATAAGTCTAGTGATGAATATGAATATGATTTGGATCGTCGCAGCAATCCGCCGCATCCGCCGCGCCGGTAATCTGGTCCACCAGGTAGTCGACCGCGGTATCGAAAGGCACGCTGACCTGGTTGTTTTCCATGTCTTCGGAGCGTAGGGCCTTTACCGTCACGGTATTGGCCGCCGCTTCATCTTCGCCGATGATGACTGCATAGGCAGCGCCGCTGCCGTCCGCACGCTTCATCTGCGACTTGAAGCTGCCGACAGATGCCGCAGTGGCGCAATGTAACACAACATCCAGCCCTGCATCGCGTAAACGCTCTCCCAGAACAAAAGATTGCATCTGCGCTTCATCGCCCTGGTGCACCAGATAAACGTCGCATTGGCTGGGCGCATGGGTTTCGCCCGCCGCCTTCATCAGTTCCAGCAGACGCTCCACGCCCATCGCAAAACCGCAGGCTGGAGTAGGCTTACCGCCGAAGATGGTGATCAACGGGTCATACCGGCCGCCGCCGCAGACAGTGCCTTGCGAACCCAGTTCGTCGGTTACCCATTCAAACACGGTGCGGTTGTAGTAATCCATGCCGCGCACCAGCCGTGGATTGATCGTGTACGGTATCGCGTTATGCCGCAGTATCTTTTGCACGCCTTCGAAGTGAGCCTTGGACTCTTCGTCCAGGTAATCCAGCAATTTAGGCGCGCCGTTGACCATCTCTTGCATGGTCGGGTTTTTAGTGTCCAGGATGCGCAGAGGATTAGAATGCAGGCGCCTTTGCGCTTCCGCATCCAGCACATCCTTGTGCTGTTCAAAATAGGCGATCAAATCTGCGCGGTGCAGGTTGCGCTCCGCCGCGTTGCCGATGGAATTCAGCTCCAGCCGGATATTCTGCAAGCCGAGGTCATCCCACAGGCGCTGGCACATCATGATCAGCTCGGCATCAATGTCCGGGCCGCTGAAGCCAACCGCCTCCGCGCCAACCTGATGAAACTGGCGGTAACGACCGCGCTGCGGTTTCTCATGGCGGAACATCGGGCCGTTGTACCAAAGGCGTTTTGGGCCGTCGTAGATCAGGTTGTGCTCTAGCGCGGCGCGCACCACACCAGCGGTGTTTTCAGGGCGCAGCGTCAGCTTGTCGCCGTTCATCGTGTCTTCGAAGGAATACATTTCCTTTTCGACGATATCGGTCACTTCGCCCAGGCCACGCGCAAACAACGCCGTGGGCTCGACAATAGGCGTCCTGATCTGCTGAAAGCCATAGCTCTTCAATACCGACTGCACGGTATTTTCAAACAGCTCCCACAAAGGCGCGTCAGCGGGAAGGATGTCATTCATCCCTTTGACGCCGACGATTTTTTCAATTTTCTTATTTTCCGACATTCTTGAATACCCGATTCTGATATTGCAGCAGGCAATGCTGCATTTTGTTCATGCTGCTTTAGTGTGTTCCGGTTTGCTGAAACTGGATGTATGGTTGCACTGCCTGCGCACTAAGCAACTGCGTTTGCAGTTTCTTGTGCCGGCGTGTAATGGCTTTTGACATAGTCGAGCACGATGGCATGAAATTCTTCTGCGATGTTGTCACCGCGCAGCGTCATTGCCTTGGCGCCGTCGATAAAAACCGGTGCTGCAGGCGATTCGCCGGTTCCCGGCAAGCTGATGCCGATATTGGCATGCTTGGATTCCCCGGGGCCATTCACTATACAGCCCATCACCGCCACATTCATGTTTTCCACACCGGGATACTGTTTCTTCCACAGCGGCATCTGATCGCGCAGGAAAGTCTGGATATCATCCGCCAGCTGCTGGAACACGGTGGATGTGGTGCGGCCACAGCCTGGGCAGGCAATCACCATCGGCGTGAATTTTCGCAGGCCCATGGTCTGCAAAATTTCCTGGCCTACGATCACTTCCTTGCAGCGATCGCCGCCCGGCTCAGGCGTCAGCGAAATACGTATCGTGTCGCCTACGCCTTCCTGCAGCAATACCGACAGCGCCGCAGTGGAGGCTACAATACCCTTGCTGCCCATGCCGGCTTCGGTCAGACCCAGGTGCAGCGGATAGTCGCAACGCTTGGACAGCTCGCGGTAAACCGCAATCAGGTCTTGCACGCCGGACACCTTGCAGGACAAAATGATCTTGTCGCCGGCCAGGCCCAGTTCTTCAGCCCTGACCGCATTTTCTATTGCCGACGTAATCAGCGCTTCATACATCACAGACTGGGCACTCCACGGCGCCGCGCGTTGCGCATTTTCATCCATGATGCGTGCAAGCAGTGCCTGGTCCAGACTACCCCAGTTAACGCCTATGCGTACCGGCTTGTCGTACAGGCAGGCCATCTCTATCATCTGTGCAAACTGCGTATCGCGCTTGGCACCCTGCCCGACGTTGCCCGGATTGATGCGGTATTTGGACAAGGCACGGGCACAATCAGGGAAATCTTTCAGCAGCGTATGGCCGTTGTAATGGAAATCGCCGACCAGCGGCACATCGATTTCCATGCGGTCCAACTGCTCACGGATAGCAGGGACTGCAGCGGCGGCTTCGGCGTTGTTGACCGTGATGCGAACCAGTTCCGAGCCGGCGCGCGCCAGCTCCTTGATCTGGATAGCGGTGCCGATCGCATCTGCGGTATCGGTATTGGTCATCGACTGCACTACCACTGGTGCACTACCGCCGATGATCACTTCACGCTTACCATAGATGATCTTTGCGCTGCGGCTCGTGCGGCGCGCAATAGGGCCGGAAGTTATTGCAAATGGAGAAGACGTCATACTCTTACTTCACATTCAGGTTAACGACGTTACTATCCTTGCTGCCCTGGATATCCATCGACGCGCCGCGCAACTGGCCATCCACGCCGCTGGCATTGCCCAGCCTGAGTTGCAAAGGCTCCTTCACATCGAAAGTCTCTTCGGTGCCGGCCTTGGCCAGGTGGGATGTCACGACAGTACCGTTGGCGCGCTTAAGCTGTATCCATGAATCCTGGCGGAATTTCAATTTCATCGCATTGGCGGGATCTGCAGCAACAGCAGCAGGCACATTAGCGGCCACGGGTGCGGCGGCCAGCTGGCCGGCCGGTACAGGGGCCGCTGCCGGCCTGGCCAGCGCATTGGCGGCAGATGCCGGCGCAGCCGCTACCGGAGTGGGCACAGCGGCATTCGATACAGCAACAGGCGCTACAGGCTCAGGGGCTTTTTTTTCAGGGTCAGGCTTGGCCGCCGCACTGTCGGCATCGGCAATTTTACTGCCTGCCTCCTGCCCGGTAGCAATGGGCAGAGCAACGCTGGACTGCTGCTCATCGCCGGTCGCCGGTACGGCCGGCTGTACGACGGCGTTTTCAGCAGACTCGCTAGTAACACTGGAACTGGCGCTAGCTGCAGACGGGGTAGCCGCAGGCAGCCAGTCCTTCAGGAAGCCGGTATGCTCAAACTTCTGGAAGGCAAAAAAAGCGATCGCCGCAACAGCTAAAAAACCCGCACCCCAGATGTACTTATTGTTGTTCGCATCCGGCCGGCCCAGCAGCGGCAGGCGGGACTCCATGAAAGGCGTGGCCATGGCCGGCTTTAACGCGCTGACCTGGGCGCCGGCCGGTGTTGCATCCTGTGGCAGCAAGGCGATAATCGGCTCAGCTTCTATTCTCAACAACTTGGCGTAAGAACGTACAAAACCACGCACGATGACTGCTTTCGGCAAGGCATCGAACTGGTTCGCTTCCATCGCCGCGATCTGACGGGGCGACAGCTTCAACTGGTCGGCGACCTGCTGTACCGACATGTTTCTCTGATGACGGGCCGCGGCCAGCTGCCCGCCGGCGGAAAGGTCCGCAACGGCGACCGGCGTCACAACGGTCATTTCAACTACGTCGGCTACGGACGCTTCTTCTGCCGCCGGGTCCAGTTCAGGCTCCGAGGTATTCAATTGTTCCGGTAACAAATTCGGACCTACCTCACTCATTAAAAGCTCCTCGCTGCAATAAGTCGTATTCTTTGGAATTGGGGTAACGGCGCCTTAGCTGGGTTCCCAGGCTGCTGACGGAAAGCTGGTCGCCGCGTTTGTTTTCTATTTTGATGGCAAGCCACAGTGTTTCCGGCGTCAGCTGTTCCGCCTTGACCATGCGCTCGATATAGAAATGCGCTTTTTCATAGTCGCCGCGCTCAAACAGCATCTTGGACAAATTGATGTTTACCGATGGGTTGGACGGATCAGCACGGAAGGCCTGCATGAAATAGCGCTCGGCCGCCGCATCGTCTTTCATTTTTATGCTGCAGATGCCGGCGGTATTCAGCGTCTTGCCGACACCGGTATATTTGGGGTCTTTGAGCACTTGCTCAAAATAAGCCATTGCCTGCTTCTCGCGGCCGTTCTGGCATAGAAACCAGCCATAGTTCTGCGCCACGTCGGAATTATTCGGCGCCAGCTTCAATGCATACAGGAAGTTGTCTTCGGCCAGATTCTTTTCACCCATGTCCATGAAGATCAGGCCGCGCACGTTATACGCATCGACCAGATCAGGTGACGATATCAGCGCCTGCTTGATCTCTTCCAGCGCCACCTTCTGCTGGCCCTGCTGGTAGTAGTCGATGGCGAGCTGCATCCGTATCGACGCGCGCTTCTGCTTGTCCATATTCTCAGTGCCGGACAGGCCGTCATTCTTCGGGCCCTCCAGCGTGGATTTGGTTGCACATGCGGATAAGACCAGCGCACAGCAAACTGCGCCGAATACAAAACGGTAGTGCATTCCAAAAATTTTCACTGAGTGATCTCCACGATTTTGCCAAAATTTTCGCCAAACTTCTTTTTGTACTCCGCCATCTTCTGCATGCGCTCCTGCACGCGCGTCCGGTCCTGCACCTCGCCGGCCAGCTGGCCGCAGGCCGCATCGATATCATCGCCACGGGTCTTGCGTATGGTGGTCACCAGACCGGCATCCATCAGCACCTGCGCAAAAGCCTTGATCCTGGGGTTGTGCGAACGCTTCAGGCCGGACTCCGGGAAAGGATTGAACGGGATCAGGTTGAACTTGCATGGGACGTCCTTGACAAGCGCCACCAGCTCGCGCGCGTGCTGGTCGCTATCGTTGACGCCATCCAGCATGCAGTATTCAAACGTAATGAAATCGCGCGGCGCGTAGTCCAGGTAACGCCTGCACGCATCCAGCAATTCCCGCAGCGGATATTTTTTATTCAGCGGAATCAGCCCATCGCGCAAGGTATCATTGGATGCATGCAGCGACACAGCCAGCGCTACCGGGCATTCCTTGGACAGCTTGTCTATCATCGGCACCACGCCGCTGGTGGACAGCGTCACGCGGCGGCGCGACAAGCCATAGGCATTGTCATCCAGCATCAGGCGCAAGGCAGTCACGGTCGGCTCAAAATTCAGCAGCGGCTCGCCCATGCCCATCATCACCACGTTGGTGATCTGGCGTTCGCCCTTGGGGCCGGGCGCAATACCCTTGGTCCTGCGCAGTTCAAATTCGGCCATCCACAACTGGCCGATGATTTCACCGACAGTCAGGTTGCGGTTGAAGCCCTGCTTGCCGGTAGAACAAAAACGGCAGTTGACCGCACAGCCCGCCTGCGTGGAAATGCACAGGGTGCCGCGGTTTTCTTCCGGGATAAATACTGTTTCAACAGCGTTGCCCTGCCCTACATCCAGCAGCCACTTGCGTGTCCCATCCGTCGAGGTATGGTCGCTGATGATGGCGGGAGAGGTAATATGGGCACGCGTCGCCAACTTCTCGCGCAAGGATTTGGCAAGGTCGGTCATTGTTTCAAAATCGCCGGCGCCGAACTGGTGTATCCAGCGCTGCAATTGTTTTGCGCGAAACGGCTTCTCACCCAACTCGCCGCAATAAGCGACGAGTTGCGCGGGATCCAGGTCCAACAGATTGGTGAGTGCCGTCATTTGCTTCTTCTTTCTAGTCCCGCCTCGCCATGATAGGCAGGCAGGACGACGTACATTAATTACTGATATTGATTAACGCAATGATTAACGTGAGTAAACGTTCAAAGCCGGGAAGAAATAAGCGATTTCAACAGCCGCTGTTTCTGCCGCATCGGAACCGTGCACTGCATTCGCATCGATGGAGTCTGCAAAATCAGCGCGGATAGTGCCTGCTTCTGCCTTCTTAGGATCGGTTGCGCCCATCAGGTCGCGGTGCTTCAGGATGGCGTTTTCGCCTTCCAGCGCCTGAATGATGACAGGGCCGGAGATCATGAAGTCAACCAGGTCCTTGAAGAAAGGACGTGCAGCGTGTACTGCGTAGAAGCCTTCTGCTTCAGCGCGGGACAAATGGATCATGCGAGCGGCAACGATCTTCAAGCCTGCATTTTCAAAACGGCTGTAAATTTGACCAATGACGTTTTTTGCAACTGCATCAGGCTTAATAATAGACAATGTGCGTTCGATAGCCATCTAAAAACTCCAATAAAATGAAAGGGTTAAGACAAAAACTCAAGAATTCATCTAACCTTAGATTTTACCACGAAACATGCCTTTCTAGGGAGCCCGTCGATTATCATAATTACCAGCAGGCATTCTTTTGCAATTTAGCACTAAATGCCCGCCGCGGGAAATACTGATTACGTGGTAACCTTCCAAATACACATGGCAAAACACTCATCCATAAGATCAATATTGATGCCATGCACACAGGATAGATCGCCTTAAGGAGAATGCAATGAACCAACCCGTCCAACAATCCTATGAATTTGGCGCCAATCCGGCATTAGTGCGCCATCGCGTACTGCGCAACACCTACTGGCTACTCGCTTTGTCGATGATTCCAACCGTCTTTGGTGCATGGCTGGGAGTACAACTGCAGTTTGCTTTTTTCCCTAACAACCCTGGCATTGCCATGTTTGCAATCCTGGCGATCGCATTCGGCTTTATCTTCGCCATAGAAAAAACCAAGCAATCTGCACTTGGCGTCGCCATTTTGCTGGGCTTTACTTTTTTCATGGGCCTGCTGCTGTCGCGCCTGATCAGCCGCACGCTGGGCTATTCCAATGGATCGTCTCTTGTCATGCTGGCGTTCGGCGGCACCGCGACCATCTTCGGCGTCATGGCGACCATTGCAACAGTATCCAAGCGCGACTTTTCAGGCATGGGCAAATGGCTGTTTGCCGGCCTGCTGGTCATGATCGTAGCGGGAGTTGCAAATATCTTCCTGCAATTACCCGCCTTGCAATTGACGATGTCCGTAATTGCAATCTTCATTTTTTCCGCCTACATCCTGTATGACGTCCAGAACGTGATCAATGGCGGCGAAACCAATTACATCAGTGCGACACTGAATATTTATCTGGATCTCTACAATATTTTCGTCAACCTGCTGTCCCTGCTCGGCATCTTCGGCGGCAACCGCGATTAACGATCGATATCAAGCACCAAGCAAAAGAGCCGGCATGATGATGCCGGCTCTTTTTTAATCCATGAGCGATTAAACCTTATTTGCGACCGGTTATGCCAGGTCAAACACCGCCATCGACTCCACGTGCGAGGTATGCGGGAACATATTGACCACACCGGCATGCGTCAGTCGATACCCCCCTTCATTCACCAGCATGCCGGCGTCGCGCGCCAGCGTGGAGGGACTGCATGACACATAGACGATCCTCTTCGGCCTGAGCTGCGGCGCGAACTTGCCGAGATCGATCAGCGCCTGGCAGACGGCCATCGCGCCGTCGCGCGGCGGATCGATCAGGAAGCGGTCGAACTTGCCCAGGGCGACAAAATCTTCCGCCGTAACTTCAAACAGATTGCGGGTGCCAAATGAGGTTTTGGCGTCCAGTCCGTTGGCTTTTGCATTACCCAGCGCACGCTCCGTCAGCGCGGTGCTACCCTCTATACCAACCACTTCTTTCGCCATGGTGGCGATCGGCAACGTGAAATTGCCCAGGCCGCAGAACAGGTCAGCGATGCGCTCATCCTTGCGAGCGTCCAGCAAACGCAGTGCGCGCGCCACCAGCACGCGGTTGATATGGTGATTGACCTGGGTAAAATCTGTCGGCTTGAAAGGCATTTTCACGCCAAATTCCGGCAAGGTGTAATGCAGGTCGGGAGTCGTCGGATAAAACACCTCGGCCGTATCCGGACCGCCGGTCTGCAGCCACCATTGCACCTGATACTGGTCCGCAAAAGACCTCAACAGCGACTCGTCATCAGCGCTGAGCGGCGCCATGATGCGCAACACCAGCGCAGTGACACCCTCGCCGACTGCCAGTTCGATCTGCGGCACCTGCTCGACGATAGACAGCGAAGCGATCAGACCGCGCAAAGGCATCAGCATCTGCGATACGTTTGGCGGCAGGATCTCACAGCTTTCCATATTGGCCACGTAACGCGATTTCTTTTCATGGAAACCGACCAGCACCGTGCCTTTCTTACGCACATTACGCACCGACAGGCGCGCGCGATAACGGTAGCCCCAGGTAGGCCCATAGATGGGGCGCATCATGATTTCTGCCTTCACCTTGCCGATGTGCCACAGATTATCCTCAAGCACCCGCTGCTTCATCGCCACCTGCGCATTCGGCTCCAGATGCTGCATTGAACATCCGCCGCACGTGCCGAAGAATTCGCATTTAGGCTGCACCCTCTGGGACGACTCTTTCAGCAAGGCAGTCATCGTCGCGGCCTCCCAGCTGGCTTTCTTTTTGAAGGTCTGAAAGCCCACTGTTTCACCCGGCAGAGCGCCTTCGACAAAAACAACCTTGCCCTGGCTGCCGTCTTCATTCAGCAAATGGCCCACGCCGCGCGCGTCCATGTCAAAAGAGCGGATATTGATAGTATTCATGATTGCCTGCAGCACCCCTCATGGGAGTTAGGCGCTGTTTTATATTATTTGTAAGAAAGCCTGCAACAGGAATTGCAAGAAAACCGGAATTATAAGGGAATCTGCGTGGAGAACCCACCGTGATGAGATGCGGCAAGACGTATCTGCCGGCAAACCGGCAAAATGCAGGCAGCATCCATGGGGAGCTACCGGTGCATTTTACAAAAGCGCATCCCTGCCCACGCCGCGTGAAGCAAAGGAACGTTTCAGCTTCACCAGCGCTTCCTGCTGTATCTGGCGCACCCTTTCCCGGGTGATGCCCATTTCGTCCGCCAGTGTTTCCAGCGTGGCAGGATCGTCATTATCCAGGCCGAAACGGCGCACGATCACAATCCTTTGCTTGTCCGGCAGCTTGGACAGCCAGTCGCGCACCAGTATCGTCATTTCATGATGCTCGGCCTTGATGTCCGGCCCGTCGTCGCTATCACCGGGCAGCATGTCCATCAGGCTGGATTGCGGATCATTGTCCAGCGGCGTATCCAGTGAAGTGGCATGCTCGGATAAGGCCAGGATGTCCTGCACCTCGTCAATCGGCCTGTCCACCAGGTGCGCGATATCTTCCAGCGCCGCATCCCGGCCGTCCCTCTGCTGCGACTCCAGATGGTACTTCGCCCGCAATATCTGGTTCAGCTCGCGCACCATATGCACCGGCAGGCGTATCGTGCGCGCCTGGTTCATGATGGCGCGCTCTATGCTCTGGCGTATCCACCAGGTAGCGTAGGTGGAAAAGCGGAAGCCGCGCTCGGGCTCAAACTTGTCTATTGCATGCATCAGCCCCAGGTTGCCCTCTTCTATCATGTCCAGCAGCGCCACGCCGCGGTTGATATAGTGCTTGGCGATAGAGACCACCAGCCGCAGGTTGTGCTCTATCATTTTCTGGCGGGCTTCAAAATTGCCCTGCTTGGCCAGTGTCGCGTAATGCAGCTCCTCGGCAGAACCGAACAGCGGTCGGGTACCGATCTGGTTCAGGTAGTGCTGCGTCGTGTCGGTTGACAATTCCGCAGCCAGCACCGTCTTCAATTCATCAATCGGCGCAACAATCAGCGCGGCGGGATTGTCGCCCATCTCCTCCTTGGCATCATCGCCGCCGTCGGAAAAATCGGACAGCTCGGCCTGCTCCTCTGGCGCCGCATCGGCAACCTGGTCCAGGTCATCGTCCATTTCCGAATTCTGACTTTGATAATTGGTAGGATTGGGCATGTTTTATCTAAAATTAGCGACCCGGTAAAAACTTGGCAGGATCAACAGGTTTGCCTTGCTGGCGAATTTCAAAGTGCAACTTGACTGCATCGCTATCGGAGTTGCCCATCTCTGCTATTTTTTGTCCCTTGCTGATCGAATCGCCTTCCTTCACGAGGATGGACTTGTTGTGCGCGTATGCCGACAGCAGATTGCTTGAATGTTTGATAATTACAAGATTACCATATCCGCGTATGCCGCTACCGGCATACATGACTTTTCCCGAACCGGCCGCCAACACCGCTTGTCCCAGCTTACCTGAAATATCCAGGCCTTTGTTCTTTGCTTCGTCAAAAGTCGCAATAACTTTACCATCCGAGGGCCACATCCAGTCCACCGCATCGGCATCCGATGCCGGCGCCTCCGCAGGCTTGACGACGGGGGGAGCTATCGGCGGCGTATCCGGCTTCGGAATATTGGCTACAGCGACGCTGGCGGGAGCACCGGCAGCAGCGGCGCTGTCTGCCTTTTGCAATTCGGCGAGGTTGGTGTCGGAATATGGCTTCTTGTCGCCGCGCGGGCCGGTTTTATTATTCGCCGAAGGCACAGGCGTTGCCGGCACCGGCGTCAGTGGGCGCACTTCCACGCCGCTACCGACCGTCACGCTACCGGTCTGCGCCGCGCCATCCGGTGGAGCAACGCGCAGCACCTGGTCCACTTTAATGTCGTTGGGATTTTTCAGGTTATTCCAGGTCACAATGTCGCTGTAGCTCTGGCCATGGTCCAGCGCGATCCGGTACAGCGTATCCCCCTTTTTAACGACGTAGGTACCGCGCGTATCTGCCGGCTTGGCTGGTTTCACCGCATCCGCCTTTGGCGTTTCCACCGGAATGCTTTCCGTGCCGCGCTCTACCACCGGTGCCTTGCCTGTGGTCTGGCAACCTGCCAGCAAAGCCATCATCAAACCCACACCGATAAACTGTATTTTCTTCATTCTCATTGCTAGTCACTTCATATTATTGGATGAAACGGGCCGCTCGCCTGGGAGCGCTAGCCCTTCATCGGGACTTTCTTTATCCATCTAGAGGACTGTCTTTGCTACAGCCAACTAGATCACGCCTTTGTGCAAGGGAACAAAATGGCATTGCTCCATGACGGTGCTGCTCCATTCGTTTTTTGCCACGCGCTGTACCAGTTGCAAAACCTGGTTTCTGCCGCCAACCGGCGCAATCAGCCTGCCCCCTATGCTGAGCTGGTCGAGCAAGGCTTGCGGCACTTCCATTCCTGCCGCAGCCAATATGATACCGTCAAAAGGGGCAACTTGAGGCATTCCCAGCATGCCGTCACCATAATGCAGCCGAATATTGGCAATGCGCATCGGTCTTAAATTGGTTTTTGCCAATTCATGCAGCGCCTTGATGCGTTCTATCGAATAGACATCCTTGGCTACCAGCGACAGTACCGCCGCCTGATAGCCGCAGCCCGTGCCTATTTCCAGCACACGGTTCAACGTGCCGCCGTTACGCATGATTTCTATCATGCGCGCAACGATATATGGCTGGGAGATGGTCTGATGATGTCCTATGGGCAAAGAGGCGTCGATATATGCCTGGCTGACCAGCCCTGACTCAATGAACAGGTGCCGCGGCACCGCTTCCATCGCGGCAAGCACCAGGCTGTCCTTGACACCCTGCTGCGCCACGCGCGCGACCATTGCCCGGCGCACAGCGTCCGATACCAGCGGCCGGGACCCTGCGCTCACTTGCTGCGGCAGGGGCTTTGATTGCGGCGAATGTTGAGAATGTTGCAGGCCGCGGATGTCCGCAGCTGCTCGTGCGGCTGCGGGCGTGCCTGTGCTCCCGTAGGCGCCGGCTATGCCTGCCGTCAGCGGCTTAGGCGCCAAGCCCCTGGACGCATTCTGGTTTTGCATCGCCGTCTGCGGCATCGCGGTCTTTGGCGAATGCGACGCCCCTATGCCGCGCCCCTTGTCCACGATGGATGACAGAGGCAAAGGAAAACGCTTGTCTTTACCGCTCATGCCAGGTCTGCTCCCAGCTGGTCCATCTGCCGGGTATCGGTCAGGTCTATCTGCAAAGGAGTCACGGATACGTAGCCTTGTGCTGCAATGAAAAAATCGGTGCCCTCGCCTGCATCCCTGGCTTTGCCGGGGGGGCCTATCCAGAAGATGTCGCGGCCATGCGGATCCTTCGCCCTGATCGCGCCTTCCGCCATGTGGCGGCGGCCCAGCCTGGCAGTACGCACTCCCTTGATTTGCTCATACGGCAAGTTGGGAATATTGACGTTCAGCAGGAAAGGCCGCGCCAGCGAATCGAACTTGCGCTCCACCATTTCGCGCGCTACGCGGGCCGCTGCATCGAGGTTTGTCCAGCCTTTATCCAGCTGAGAAAAAGCGATCGACGGTACCCCGAACAGATAGCCCTCGGTGGCAGCCGCCACCGTGCCGGAATACAGCGTATCGTCGCCCATGTTCTGCCCCTGGTTGATGCCGGAGACGACTAGGTCGGGTTTGTCCTGCATGATCGCCGTCAGTGCGATATGCACACAGTCTGAAGGCGTACCATTGACAAAATAATAGCCGTTGGCCGCGCGAAAAACCGACAGCGGCCGGTCCAGCGTAAGGGCATTGGACGTACCGGAGCGGTTGCTGTCCGGCGCAACTATGGTAATGTCGGCGATGGGCGCCAGTGCGTCGGCCAAAGCCGCGATACCGGGCGCGAGATAACCATCGTCATTGCTGATCAGGATTTTCATACAGGCATTTTACCTGATGCCTCATTACAATTTTATACAGCAATTATTTTTTTAAGGCATAATCGTTAAAAACAAACGACCGTACTATTTTTAAGCGAGGAGACAAGCGTATGAAAGCAATAGTTTGCAAGGCCTGGGGATTGCCCGACACACTGGTAGTGGAAGAGTTGCCCGACGTAGTGCCCGGCCCCGGCCAGGTGGCAATCGACGTCAAGGCAGCGGGCGTTAATTTCCCGGATGTGCTGATCATCCAGAACAAATACCAGTTCAAGCCCGAGTTACCGTTTACACCTGGCAGCGAACTGTCCGGCATCGTGCGCGCAATCGGTGAAGGCGTCTCCAACGTCAAAGTAGGCGACAAGGTCATTGCCTTCATCGGCCACGGCGCGTTCGCACAGCAGGTGGCGGCGCCAGCCAACGCGGTAATGCCCATGCCGCCGGGAATGGATTTCGATACTGCCGCAGCGATCACCCTCACCTATGGCACATCGCACCACGCAGTCGTGGACCGCGCGCAATTGAAGGCCGGCGAAACCATGCTCGTGCTCGGAGCGGCCGGCGGCGTTGGACTGGCGGCGATAGAGATTGGCAAGGCATTGGGCGCGCGCGTGATCGCAGCGGCATCTTCCGATGAAAAACTGGCCATCTGCAAAGACCACGGCGCCGACATCCTGATCAACTACAGCACAGCTGATTTGCGTGAAGCCATCAAGGCCGCAACCGATGGCAAAGGCCCGGACGTTATTTACGACCCGGTCGGCGGCATTTATGCTGAACCTGCATTCCGCTCGATAGGCTGGCGCGGGCGTTACCTGGTTGTCGGTTTTGCCAATGGTGAAATCCCGAAACTGCCGCTGAACCTGACGCTGCTGAAAGGCGCGTCGCTGGTTGGCGTATTCTGGGGCGACTATGCAAGGCGGGAACCAAAAGCCAACCAGGCTGCAATGCGCGAACTGATGGGCTGGCTGGCGGAAGGGAAGATACGGCCGCATATCTCCGGCCGCTACGCACTGGCGGATACCGCGATTGCGCTGAACGACATCGCGGCGCGCAAGGTCACAGGTAAAGTAGTGATACAACCGGAAAAATAAGTAAAGAAGAGCCATCGCCTGCAAGTTGCAGCGATGGCTTTTTTTCGACGTGTCAGTGCACCAGTTCGGCAGCTTCACCCAGCCAGAAACGCTGGATATCCGTCAATCCCCACTTCGCGGCATCTTCGCGCGCAGCAATCTTGTCCTGCACCCCGGGGCCTGCCAGATCCAGCAGTTCAGGCACGATATACGTCATCGATTTGCTTGAGAAAAACACCCTGACCTTGGGCTGCAGCAAGGACTTTCCTACCTGCTGCTCCACCACTACGCCCAGCCGGCCCGACTCCAGGCGCACCAGCGTGCCGCACGGATAGATGCCTATGCTCTTGACGAAGGCCTGGAATACCCGTTCGTCGAAATGCTTGTTCTTGCTCCATTCTGCCATCTTGCGTAGTGAATCCGCCGGGCACCAGCCTTGTTTATAAGGGCGGTCGGAGGTAATCGCATCGTACACATCGCAGACGGCGCCCATGCGCGCCACCAGGCTGATTTCCTCGCCCTTGAGGCCGTGGGGATAGCCGGTGCCGTCCATTTTTTCATGGTGGTGCAGGCAGACATCCATTGCCGCTTCGCTGACGCCTATCCCACCCTGCAGCATCTTGTAGCCGGCTTCCGGGTGGGCTTTAACGGACCTGAACTCTGCATCCGTCAGCTTGCCCGGCTTGCTCAGGATAGTGACGGGAACGGCCATCTTGCCGATGTCGTGCAGCAGCCCGGCCACGCCGGCATCGCGGGTCTCCTGCGGGCTCAGGCGCAGCTGCTTGGCCAGCGCCACCATCAGCGCGCACACGGCAACCGAATGCATGTAGGTATAGTCGTCCTTGCTTTTCAGGCGCGCCAGCCCGATCAGTGCATCCTGGTTGCGGATCACCGACGCGGTGATTTCCTCCACCAGCGGCATGGCCTCCTCCGCATCAACAGCCTTGCCCATCCTCGCTTCGTTGAACATGGAAAAAACGGCTTCACGCGATTTATTGACAATCTGCGCCGCGCGCCCCAACTCCTCATGCAAGGAAACGGCAGCCCGCTTGCTCACTTCCGTAACTGGAATTTTTTCTTCGACAGAGGGACTCGCAGCTAAAACGGCATCAAGCGCCACGGGTATATCCTGGCCTTTTCCCGTATCGATCCATGCATGCCGGATACCCGTCTTCCAGACGGTGGCAAGCGTCGCTTTGTCTTCCAGCATGAAGGATTTCTGCCAGAACGGGGTATTGATCCAGGAGCTGTCCAGTTCATGGACATACATCCCCACCCGCAACTCCTTAACATCAATTTTTTTTAACATGTTGAGCCGATCTGTCATGTTTTGAACTGATGCATACCGCCGCAATACTTTATATTTATAATGAACTACGCGCAGTTTGTTTCCATGCGCCAATTATTATACAAATTTCTGCCAACCGATAGCAAAATCATGTCAACTTATGTTAAAAGCCATAGTTTGCACCATGCCGGTGCAAACTATGGCTTTTTGAAAAGGGAGAATGAAAGGGGGCTGGGAAGCTGCCGCCAACGCTCAGATGTGCTTCAGCAGATGCATGGGGCCGAAAAACGCCTGCATGTCCCGATTGGCGATGAAGGAGAGATTGTAGGGATGTTCTGCAAGCACATGCGGGAAGGAGTGGCTGGCTTCAACCTGTTTCAGCTGCTCGGCGATTTTGCCCCACAGCACGAGTTGCGGCAACGTTTTTGCGGCGCCGTGATGGGCCAGCAACGCGCCAAGTATCTCCCGCAAAAACGGCATCCACGCTTTGGCATCCTTGGCGGGGGGAACATCCGCGCGAAACACCAGCGACGCATTCAGCAGCAGAAAGCCATGGCCCTCCAGGTTGGCCTGTAGCGCAGGCAAGGTCTGTATGAAGCCCGACCCCGGCTGGCGCGCCAGCGCGGCAATTTCCGCCAGCGCCGGACCGGTCGTATTTTCCACCGTCAGCCTGCCGTCTGCGACCAGCAGCATTTTCATGAAATTACGCAGGGACGTCGCGCGGTTGACTTTCTTGGAAAGCCCTCCTTGCGGCTCTTGCGACCATAATTCCTTTACCGCGCCATCCATGAAGCAGTAGCCGGTGGCGCTGTCTTCCCGCGGATAAGGCCCCTCGCCGATCAGCACATGCCTCACCTTCGCCAGAGGCAGCGCAAACGCGGCAAACAGGCGACCATGAGTGGGCAGGAACTCGCCGTCAATGAGGCCGGCCAAATAAGCAGGATTGGCCGCCTGTACTGCGGCCAGGCCCGCCTGCACCGCCGGTAGCCAGGAGGCATCGACCAGTTCCAGAGCCCGCTGGATGGAAGGGGAAAACTCGTTGTTTTTCATGCCGGCATCTCGCTGATTATTGCAAAGGTGCACCAGGCATTGCTGCCGGCAGCGATGCCGGCGGCACCACTTGCATTGCAGGAGGCTGCCCCATGCGGGGAGCCGATTGCATGGGCACGGCCTGTTGCGGAGGAGGTGCAACGAATTGCGCACCCGGCACCGGGGAGATCATTGCCGTACCCGGCTTGGGCTGCGGCAGATCAACGCGCTTGTTGACGCCGGAATCCGACAGGATGATATAGCCATCGTGTACCTCGGTCACCTTCACTCCCGGCGACAGTTCCCGATTGACAGCGACCGCCAGCGTCGCCTGGCCGTTGACGCCGATAATGGCGACGCTTTCTTCAGCGCGTTTTGCGACGACGACACCCTTCAACTGGTAATTGCTGGCAGCCTGTGCCACTTGCGATGAACCGAACAGGCTGCCCCACTGGCCCGGTGCGGGGTCATAGACAGCTGCACCCTGGGGAATGGCCAAAGGCCGCACCTGTGGCCTGAACATCCGCAGCCCCCAATAGCTGAGTGAAATGCACAGTACGATAAACACGGCAAAACTGGCGTACAAAGGCAGGCGCTTCATTTCATTCCTTGCATATATTTTTTTATAGTCAGTGTCGGCATCGGATGTTTACAGGGCTGCCCAAGCTGCCCGAGCAAATCGCCCTATCGGACCAGCTGGTTAATTTCGATAATAGGCATCAGCACCGCCAGCACGATCAGCAGCACCACGACGCCCATGGCCAGGATCAGCACCGGCTCCAGCAAACCCGCCATCGTCAGCGCGCGCCGCTCCAGATCCTGCTCCTGCGTATTGGCCGCGCGCTCCAGCATGGCCGGCAGTTCGCCCGTCACTTCGCCTGCCCGTATCATGTGGATCAGCATCGGCGGGAAATGCTTGTGCGAAGACAGCGCCCGCGCCAGGCCGACGCCTTCGCGCACGCTGGCCGTCGCCTCTTCCACCTGCATCCGCATCGCCACGTTGGCCAGCGTCTCGCGGCTGGTCTGCAAGGCGCGCAGGATGGGCACGCCCGAACCGGTGGTAATAGCCAGCGTACTGGCAAAGCGCGCGGTATTCAGGCTGCGCTCGAAGCGGCCGTACAACGGCACGTTCAGCAGCCAGGTATGCCAGCGTAATTTGATCGCCTCGTTTTTCAGCGCAGAACGCCAGCTGAAATAGACTGCTACAGCAGCCGCGGCGACAAACAGGCCGTAACTGCGCACGAAATCTGAAATGGCCAGCATGGCCACCGTCAGGAACGGCAGCTTCTGCTTGGTATTGGCAAACACCGATACAATCTGCGGCACGACATAGGTCAGCAGGAAAATCACGATCGCGAATGCGACCACGGTAACAATTGCCGGATAGGTAAACGCCAGTTTGACTTTTTGCACCAGCGCATTGCGCCGTTCTATGTAGTCCGCCAGCCGCGACAACACGCGCGACAGGTGGCCGATCTGCTCGCCCGACGCCACCAGACCGAGATAGAAATCGACAAAATCGTTGGGATGCTGCTTCAGCGCGTCCGATAGCGACGAACCTGCGTTGACCTCGGACCGTATCGATGCAATCAGATCGCGGATATAAGGACGCTCGGCCTGGTCCAGCAAAGCAGACAGGGCCTGTTCCAGCGGCAGGCCGGCTTCCAGCAGGCTGGACAGCTGGCGCGTGAACAAGGCCAGCTCCACGGTGGACAAGTGCTCGGCAAACATGCTGCGTTTGCGCTTGCCGGCGCTGTCCAGCTGCGTCGTGATCAGCTCGACGGTAATCGGCAGCAAACCCTGGGCGCGCAAGTCTCCGCGCGCCGCGCGGGCGCTGTCGGCGGTGAGAACGCCCTTCTTGGTCTGGCCGCCGCCGTCAACGGCTTCATATCGGAATGCTGGCACTGTTTTACTCTTTCGTCACACGCAGCAGTTCTTCGGGAGTGGTGATGCCGGCCTGCAGCCAGCGCTCGCCGTCTTCGCGCATGGTCGCCATGCCATCGCGCTGGGCCGCGGCCCGGATTTCCGCCTCTGCCGCCTGATGATGTATCTGCGACCGGATTGCGTCGGTAGTCAACAACAACTCATATACGCCGACCCGTCCCTGGTAGCCGGTCTGCCCGCACTGGTCACAGCCAACCGCATGCCAGGACTGGCCGTCGAAACGCTTGCAATGAGAACACAGCTTCCTGACCAGGCGCTGTGCGACCACGCCCAGCAGCGAAGAAGACAACAGGAAAGGCTCGATACCCATGTCCAGCAGCCGCGTCACCGCAGCGGCGGCATCGTTGGTGTGCAGCGTTGCCAGCACCAGATGGCCCGTCAGCGACGCCTGCACGGCAATCTGCGCCGTTTCCAGATCGCGAATCTCGCCTATCATGATGACGTCGGGATCCTGGCGCAGAATGGCGCGCAGCGCCTTGGCAAAGGTCATGTCGATGCGAGGATTGACCTGGGTCTGCCCCACCCCGGCCAGTTCGTACTCGATAGGGTCTTCCACTGTCAGAATATTGGTGGTGCCGGCGTTGACACGCGACAGGGCGGCATACAGCGTCGTGGTCTTGCCGGAGCCTGTCGGCCCCGTCACCAGCACGATGCCATGCGGCTGTGCAATCAGCTTGTCGAACTGCGGCAGCACATGGTCGCTCATGCCCAGGCTGGTCAAATCCATGCGGCCGGCTTCCTTGTCCAGCAAACGCAGCACCGCGCGTTCGCCGTGGCCGGTCGGCAGCGTGGAAACCCGCACGTCCACTGGCCTGCCGCCTATGCGCAGCGTAATCCGGCCGTCTTGCGGCAGGCGTTTTTCTGCAATGTCCAGTTGCGCCATGATCTTGATGCGCGATATCAGCGATGCATGCACGGCCTTCTTGGGCCGCACGATGTCGCGCAGCGATCCATCCACGCGGAAGCGCACGATGGAAATCTGCTCGAAAGGCTCGATGTGAATATCTGACGCGCCTTCCCTCAGCGCCTGCGTCAGCAAGGCATTGATCATGCGGATCACCGGCGCATCGTCTGCCGATTCCAGCAGGTCTTCCACCGCCGGCATATCCATCATCAGCTTGGCGAGATCCATATCGGATTCCACCTCGCCGACGACATCGGCAGCATCGCCGCCGGAACCGGCATAGGCGCGCGCGATCACCTGCAGCAATTCTTCATGCGGCATCACGTTCAGCTTGACCTTGCCGAAACGCCTCCCCACTTCGGCAATTGCGGTCGGCTTGGTCTGAGCAGACACCGACAGCTCCACCAGGGCCGCGCTATTGTTTGCATCGCGGCTGGCCAGGATGGCAAAGTCGCGCGCAAAACCATAAGACAAAAGACGGTTATCGATCATTCTTTGTTCACAGGCGCCGGGTTATCGGAAGGAACAGGAGTCGGAACTGGCACCGGCACGAGTATCGGCGCCGGCTTTGTTGCTAACGGTTCCGCCGGTTTATTCGCTGGTATCGTCAACGGCGTTACCATCAGTCTACCTTTCTCTACGTTCGGAAACAAAGGTGCGGCGCCGCCTTCTGCAGGAGCAATCTGCGCCTTCATGTAGTCATAACGATCAACCGATACGTTGGTACCCTGATCTCCAGTGCGTAGTACCGTCGGCCGCAGGAAAACCATCAAATTGGTCTTGGTACGCTTGCCGCTCTGGTATTTGAACAGATTGCCGACGAAAGGAATATCACCCAACACCGGCACTTTTTCGTTGGACTCGGTGGAATTGTCATCAATCAGGCCGCCCAGTGCAACAATGTCGCCGTCTTCTGCCAGTACATTGGTCTCAATTGATCGCTGGTTGGTAATAATGCCGGCAGGGTTGGTGGCGCTATCCACACTGGATACTTCCTGGAAGATGCTCAGCTTGACGGTGCCTCCTTCGGAAATCTGCGGCTTTACGCGTAACTTGATACCGACGTCCTTGCGTTCTATCGTCTGAAACGGGTTCACGCCTGCCGCGCCCGTGGCAGCCGAAGTCGTGAACTGGCCGGTGATGAACGGCACATTCTGACCAACAATGATGCGCGCCTCTTCATTATCCAGCGTCAGCAGCGTAGGAATAGACAGCACGTTGGTGCCGCCCGCGCTTTCCAGCGCATGCGCCAGCGCACCGAGGCCAAGCTGGCCGCCGATCTGGCGGAACAGCCCCACCGTCAGGCCATTGCTGACTGAGGCAGCAGCAGCCTTGCCGCCGGCCGCTAACTGGATCAGGTTATCGCCGCCGGTGGAAAAAGCCGTGCCGCCACCGACACGGTAGTTGCTGCTACTGTTGCCCGTCAGCGCCAGCCACTGCACGCCGAATTCATTGGCCTTGGTTGCCGTCACTTCAACGATCAGCGTTTCTATATACACCTGGGCGCGACGCGCATCCAGCTGGTCTATTACGCCGCGTATGTTGCGGTACATGGCTTCGCTAGCGGTAATCACCAGCGTATTGGTCGCCGCGTCCGCCTGGATGAAGCCGCCTGCGCCGCCACCCGACGATGTACCTGTGTTGCTTGAAGACGATGGCAGCGAACCCGAGGAACCGCCGCTCAGGCTGCTGGAGGAGCCCGAAGAAGACGAGAACGACGACGAGTTACCACCGCCGCCAGACGTTGACGACGTATTCTGCGACAACGTAGAGCCGCTATCCTTGGGCAAGGAGGTGTCCTGCGTGATGATGGAACGCAGGGTCTGTGCCAGTTTGACTGCTTCCGCATTTTTCAGGTACACCACGTGCACATTGCCGGGCAGCGCGGTCGGCTGGTCCAGTTTGCCTATCAGCGTCTTGACCAGACCGGCGCGCGCCACCGAAGGCGCCTTGATCAGGATGGAATTGGTGCGCGGGTCGGCCAGCAGCACCGTGCGGCCGCTCTCGCCGGCGCCCGCTGCGCCACCGGCATCCGTCAGGCGCGTGACCATCGCCGCGATATCGCTGGCGATCGCATGCCTGATAGGCACCACGTCCATGTCACTGATGGAAGGCACATCCAGCGATGCAATAATCTTGCCCAGGCGTTTCAGATTGTCCGCGTAATCGGTAATGACGACGGAATTATTACCGGGGTTGGCATTGATCGTATTGTTGGGTGAAATCAGCGGACGCAGCACCGTGACTACATTATTGGCCGACTCATAATCGAGACGGAAAATCTGCGTCGCGATCTGGTCGCCCTTCACTGCCGAAGTCTGTATCGGCGCGGGTTGCAGCTTGGCATCCGCCTCAGGCACGACCTTCGCATAGCCGTCGCCGACCACGACCGAATAGCCCTGCAGGCGCAGCGTCGATGTCAGCAGCTTGAATGCCTGCTCCTTGCTCAGCGGTTTTTCCGACACCATCGTGATCTGCCCCTTGACGCGCGGATCGATGATGAAGGTCGTTCCCGTGTAATGGCCGATGGCCTTGACCACCGATTCGATGTCCGCGCTGACAAAGTTCAGCGCCACCGTATTTTGCGAAGGATCCTGCGCGTAGGCGGCAGGAACGCTGCCTGCGAGGATTGCCGCGCTCAATGCAGCAGCAGCCGGCAGGCGGCGCCAGTGCACGGTGTGCCCAGAATGGAAGGAAACTTGCATGGATGTGGTCAATCGATTTTTTTTCATTTGAACTCTAACGCTATCACGTCTTTATCGCCGACTCTACGGCGCTGTCCCAGCAAATTCAACAAATTTGCCAACCTGTCTTCCTGTCCTGCCTCTGCCTCTGCCTGCCCCGAAAAGTGCAGCCGCCCGTCCACCAGATTACCCTTGCCGCTCAACAGCATCGGCCCTTTCAGGGTCTTCAATTCGATATCCGCCGTCTGTCCGCGCCAGTCGAAACCCAGTCCATACGTGCCCAGCGGCTTGACAGGCGACAGGCGCGACGCCATGTCCCTCATTTCCAGCTGCATGGCGCCCAGCACGTCGACCTTGCCGGTCTGCCGCACAAACTGCAGCGAATTCCACGTCAGGCTGAGCTGCCCCGACAAGCCCACGGTATTCAACGGCGCGCCCAGGCCCTGCAAACGTTCCGGCGGTAACAGCAGAGTGGCCGGGCTAAGCTGCCACTGGCTCCAGCTGCCTTGCAGCCTGACCGGCTGCGACAGCGCAACCGGGTTTTCTATCTGCACGTCTACCTGCCCTACCAGCACCAGCGGTGAAATCCGCCATGAAAAACGTCCTGCAAACAAGGGCGTTACCGGGCCCGATCCGCCAGCCGCGCCGCCGATAAAAGCGGACCCGCGCCAAAAGCTTCCCTGTGCATCGCCCAGCGTAATCCTGCCCAGCGTCTGCTTTTCCACCAATGCCGCCATCCAGGTTGCAGGCAGGAACCAGGCGACCGTCAGCGCGGCGCTCAGGATTGCCGCGAGTATCCAGATAAAAGGACGCCTCACGCCTTTTCTCCCGGTCCGGTCCGGCGGCGCAAACACTCAGCCCGCATTTCTTTGCTGCCTTAGCGTCAGGCTTACACTGACCATACCCGGTTCAGGCAGCGAAGTTACGCGTGCCTCATCCACGCTCAGGCGCGCGGATTTCTGCATTTCCAGCAGCCATTCCATCAGGCCCGAATAGGCAATCGACGGCAATTGCACCCGCACGATATCATCCGACACCGCCAGCGTCTGCGCCTTGGCCGACCAGCGCGCCAGCGAGGTTTCCAGTGTTTCACGGGTGATGGCGGGAATATTTTCCGCCATGGCCGTATTCAATTGCGCACTCTGCTTGCTGAGCACTGCCATTTCGGCAACCTGCTGGCGTAACTGCGGTATCTGTTTTTGCAGGTCGGCCCGGCCTGACAGCGCCGGGTCAATCAGCACGCTGTAGACAATTGCCGCGGCCACCACCAGAAAAGAAATAATGAGCATGCGGCGTTCGCGCGCATTCCTCTGCTGCCAATATGCAAGCGCACTATCCCTGGCAAATGACAGGAAGGACCCCTGCTGTTCGTGGGCTAACTGGTCTGTCTTCAATTCCTGCTCCTGTTGGCGGCATTACCTGCGCCGGCAGCCGTGATTGCTGTGGTTGGCTTGATCTGCAAAACGCCGTCGGCTGAAGATACCAGCGCCAGCGACTGTTCCGCCAGGGCAGCACGCAACTGCTCTACCGGCAGCATGCCCTGCGCCTTGACCTTGACGAACAGGCTACGTTCGCGATATTCCATGGAAATCACACTGACCGTGCCGGCCGCAGCAAATACCCGGTCCCACACTTGCGAAAATTGCGCCGCCATCACCACGAAATCATCCGGCGACGATTGTCCTGCGAGTTTTCTGGACAGGCTGATTTTTTGTTTCATCTGATCCAGCGGACGCAGCACTGTTTCCTTCGGATAGCTGGCGCGGAAGGATTGTGTCAGCGAATCGCTGAGTCCTTTTGCCTCGCGCTTCATGCTCATCCACTCGATATTCAGCCCCAGCACATTGACCAGCAGCGCCGCGGCCCCCAGCAGCAAAGGCCAACGCCAGGCGCGCAGATCAAGCTTGTTTGCATCCGGCAAAGAAACGCCTTCCATCAGGTCCAGCGCAGACTTGCCGCCAGCCGACAGGACGCCCGCTGTCGCAATGCGCGCAGCCCAGCTGGACTGCTTTACCGTGACGCGCGACGCCAGCGAAGCATCATGCTCGCACGCCTGCTGGTAGTCCGGCTGCTGCAAGGCCGGCACGTACAGCGTCAGCTTGCCTTCCGGCGCAAACAACTGGAGCGCCTGCACTACTTCCGCGACCGCATGCTGATCGCCTTCCGGCGTCAGCGTCAGGCCGAAACCCTCCAGCGCAGCCGAGCGCAACGCGAATTCCACAGCCCCGTGGTCACTATTGATGAATACGCTACTGGCGTCCGGCGCCAGTTCAAAACACAGCTGGCTGGCGTAAGCAGACACCTTTCTTGCGCCAAAGCCGAGCACTGCGCCAGCCAGGAATTCCATCCATTTTTTATCCACCGCGGCTACGGTGCAACTGCCGTCCTGCACAGAGGTGGATACCAGCACTGCGCCGGCAGGGTCGCTGGCGAGCTGGTCTTCCACCAAATTGGGCAATGCTGCTTTCAGCCTTGCAGCGGACAAAGGAGGTGCCTTGATCTGCAGCACCGTCACATCGCTGGCCGCCAATAACATCACTACCTGGCGCGCCTTGGGAATAAATTCCGCCATCTGGGCAAACGGCCGCTCGCCATGCTGTTGCAACAGCCCCTCATTCGACATCAGCGCAAACGGGCAGCCAAGCGACATCCAGTCGCCCTGCGCGCCGGCGACGGTTTTTGACGGCAACGATATATACAGTGTGCTTAGCATGTTATTTTCTGTTTTCCTGCTCTGGCTGCCTTGCAGCTTTGGCGGCGCAATGTGTATTGGGCAGCCTTTGGTTTCGCGGTCATCATCGACATCAGTTCTCTTTCACCCACAGGATAGTGGTCGTCAGGCCGGCCCTTTCTATCAGCGCATTCGTGTCCAGCCAGGAGCGGCTCAGCCTGACCTTGCCGTTGACGATAAAATAACTTGTGCTGGTCGCCATGTCGCTGTCCGTCACACTGGTCAGCTTGTCTGGAAAACGCTGCCTGAGGTCGGACAGGCTCAGGAAATGCGCCCTGTCTCGGCTGGCAACGATCGCGGCCGCATCCGACATCGACAAACCCTCGACCCGCGCCGACAGCACCTCGGCCGGCGCAGTATTGACGTTGATCGGCGTGGCGCGCGGCAACACCGTCACAAAATCCCTTAATTTCTGCACCATCATCGGGGTAAAGCCGGCCACCGATAATAAATCATCCAGCTGAGCAAAACGCAAGAATTGTACTTCAGGAAGCCCTGCCGTCGATGAGGTATTTGACAAGTCGGGCACGCTGGACGTACTGACCGGCCCTACCGTGCCGCTACCGGAACTGGCCCCTGCCGCGGCAGCCTTGGCCTGCGACAGCGCTATGCTGGACGCCGCGGCCTGCGCCAGCGAAGTTTCTATCTTCAGGTTATCAAGCAGCTTGGCAAATACAGCGGTCTCGCGGGCGCTGGCCTCCCCATTCACCGCCAGATTGGTCAGGTTGAAGCGGGATTGGGCATCGACTACATGGCCGGATAGCGTTGCATCGCTGTCTTCGCTGTCGCTGCGGCCGTTTTCCACATACTGGTCCAACCGGGTTTCTTCCAGGTTCACCGCCCAGGGTTCGCCCAGCCAGTCCACCGTCGAATGCGCGGCATCTTCGCGCAGGATCAGCCTTACCCAGTCCAGCGCCCCGCGCATCACCCATTTCTTTTGCAGCTGCAAACGCTGGTTTTCTATCGAACGCACCTGCACCTGCTGCTGCCAGAACAGGCTGGCGACAATCGTGATGGCCAGCGTCGTCAGCAGCAATGCCGTCACCACGGCAACACCGCGCTGCCGCGCCGGTGGCGTTGGCGCAAGCCGGCGAGTATTCTTCACGCCGCTCATACCGCCCCCACCAGAAACACCTTCAGCATCGGCCGCTCCTGCCCTATCATCTGCAGCGAGACTTCCAATCCCTTCTTGGAGGCCGCGGCCTTGATGCCGCCGCTGGAATCCGCTTCAGGAAGATCGCTGCCTGCAATGCGCCAGCCCAGCTCGTTCACATTCCAGGTGCGCATGGCAAGCGCGGCGATATTGGTCTGCAATACGACAACAGGCATATTGTCATTGTCGCTCAGCGCGTTTTGCCAATCAGAATCCAGTTCATGCAGGTCGCGCGTGGGCAAGGACTCCCTCCGGCTCAAGACGCCATCCTGCAGCTTATAGGCAACCACTTGCAGCCGCGTCGGCTGGTTGTCGTCATAGACAGTGCGGATCAGCGTCAGCCGCTGCTGTGACGCGCGCAGCGTTTCCCTGACAGGCAGCAAATCCGGACCGGCCACATGCTCGCTATCGTTTTCCAGTTGCGCAAAACTGATCTGCGTGCCCCTGGTCTGCTCCATGGAGCTGGTCAAGGCCACCCTGGCCCGGACGATACTATCCAGTCCGCGCCAGCCCAGCACGGCCACAATGGCCAATATCGTGATGGCGACCAGCAGCTCGACCAGCGTAAAACCGTGCTGATTTTCAGGCACCGCACACCCATCCTTTACAACGCGCTCAGATGGCATTCGGCACCACCTGCGTCAGCTTGACGATACGTCTTTCAGGATGCTGCGCATCCACCACCGATACCTCGACCCGGCGAAACAGCGCATTCGGTGTGGGCAATACCTGTTCCTGGCAAGTCAGGTTCAATTCACCCTGGGAGCAGTCGAAAGAGCGGTCGCCCAGCGCCGGCCACTCCTTGCCCAGGCGTATTTGCGCCAGACGATTTTCGGCAGACCAGGTCGCCATCATCGCGGCGCGCAAATCATTGCTGTTCTGCGTCAAGCTGCCGACCGCGCGCAGGCTGGCGCCCAGTGCGGTGCCGACGATGACCAGCGCCACCAGCACTTCCAGCAGAGTAAAGCCGGACTGCAGGCGGGGCCGGAAGCCGGCGCGAAAGGAAGGAAGGGCTTGCATCATTATTCGACGACAAAATGGCCTACGCCATCCGCCCTGATGAGGACTTTGTCTTCGCCGACTGCCAGCGTCAGCGCAAACGGCTTGTCCACCGGTTCGCGGCCAAAGGTGATGCGCAAATTATCGTCATTGGAGGCGAGCGCAGGCTCAATAAACAGCTGTACCGGGCTAAGCACAAAATCCCGCTCACGCAGCAGTTCAACGTCGTGTATGGGCTCCCAGCCCTGGTCGCCGCGCACCAGGAAACGGTAGCTCGCAGGCCCGGCTTCAAAGGCGATAGGCCGGTTGCGCACAATCGCTTCTTCGCGCGCCATCTGCAGCAACAGGGCAATCCTTTGTGCGTCATTTTGCAGACGCTGGCGGCTATTGGGCAAGGCGTTGAACGAGACGACACCCAGCATGATGCCGACTATCACCAATACCACCAATAGTTCCAGCAGCGTGAAGCCGCGCTGCCCAGCTTGCCTGCCCTGCTGCTTGCGCCGCGCGCCGATGTTGACCACTAAAGATTATCCGCTTGCTGTATCGGTAAATTTACAGGTCCCACGAACCTATGTCCGCATCATTGCCGGTGCCGCCCGGCTGGCCGTCGGCTCCGAGCGAGAATACTTCCACTTCTCCACGGATGCCGGGGGAAAGATACTGGTAGGGATTGCCCCAGGGATCCTTGGGCAATTTGTCGATATAGCCACCACTCTTCCAGCCGTTGGCTGCCGGGCCGCTGGTCGGCTTGGTGATCAGTGCCTGCAAACCCTGTTCGGTCGTCGGAAAACGGCTGTTGTCCAGTTTATAAAGATTCAGCGTATTCATCAGTGTCGCGATATCCGACCTCGCCGCAGTAATGCGGGCATCGTCGGTACGGCCCATCAGCTTGGGCACCACCAACGCCGCCATGATACCGATGATCACGACCACGACCATGATCTCCACCAGCGTAAATCCGCGGCTGCTGCGGTTTGCCAATGCACGACTACGCGCCTGGCCTGATGTACCGCCTGAAAATTGATAGCTCATAAATTAATTAAATAATAATACTAAAAACAAAAAGGTGATAAGTCTGCTGACAAAAATGCTATCACGGATTAAGCCGCATGCTGTCAAACCGGGACAAAATTCTCAAGCGCTTTTACTTGTCTTTACATCGGCAAACCCGAATAAAAATGTGCCTGACAGCAATTTAAGGCAACGAGTGCCAGCATACTACACTATGTATATTTCATTACCATAACAAGCGGTTCAAGGAAGTTATGGAACTGTTGCAGCACAGTCTACTCTCAGGCGGCCGGCAGCAAAGCCGCTCTGCAAAAAGGTCTATGCGTGCAGGCTCTTTGCATTCCCTGTTTGCGCTATCTATTCCGGCGCGGA
The DNA here is from genome assembly GCF_049339885.1 of Undibacterium sp. TJN25. Lineage (NCBI taxonomy): Bacteria > Pseudomonadati > Pseudomonadota > Betaproteobacteria > Burkholderiales > Oxalobacteraceae > Undibacterium > Undibacterium sp. TJN25. Next base: position 236,791 of record NZ_JBMPPM010000001.1, read on the forward strand.
TACCCTTCGGCCAGAATACGTTCCCAGACCGTGTTTTTCTGTTCTGCCGACATGAATACCCAGTCGGCCACTTCTGCTACCGTGCGGCCGCAGCCGCGGCAAACATCGTCAAAGGTAGTGGAGCAAACTGCTACGCAGGGAGTGTCCGGCCGTTCTTTTTTCTCATTCATCGTATTGCGTATTTACTATCGGTTATTAAAACAAAAATTCTCATGCGCATGCGGCTCCCGCCGCCATTTTGCCAATACTAGCCTTAATCGGCCGCTTTTGGCGCGATGCCCCTAGCCTTACCTGCGAATTTGCTTGAAGGACATGGTCGAATGCCCTACGATGCGCACTGACCGCCCAACAATATAATTCCGATGCGCCAAGATTTTTTCCAATCCTTCATCCTGCTGATCCTGGTGACCGATCCGTTCGGCAACGTGCCCATCTTCGTCAGTGCCCTGTCGCATGTGTCTCCCGAGCGTCGCTGGAGGGTGGTTGTGCGCGAGTGCGCCATCGCCTTCGTACTGCTGTTGTCCTTCATGTTTTTCGGCAAACACTTTCTGACAGCCTTGCAACTGAGCGACGTTTCCTTGCGCATAGGCGGCGGCGTGATCCTGTTCCTCATCGCATTGCGCATGGTATTCCCACAGCAAGGCGGTATTTTCGGCGATATCGAGGGAGACCACGAGCCTTTTATCGTGCCGCTGGCAATTCCTGCCCTGGCAGGCCCATCCGCGCTGGCAACCGTACTGCTGTTTTCGTCCAGCAGCCAGCTGGACGTGGTAGTCCACGTTGCGGCGCTGACCGCTGTTGCCATCGTCTGGCTGCTGGTGCTGCTCAGTGCGGAGCGCATGCAGCGGGTTTTGGGCGAGCGGGCGATGACGGCATTTGAAAGGCTGATGGGCCTGATCCTGACCGCGATGTCGGTGGAAATGCTGCTGGCCGGCATACGCGACTACCTTAAAACCCTGTCCTGAGACTGTCCGAAGCACTCAGGCCAGGACTTTTTGCTGCTGATAGCCTTTCAGCACTTCTTCCCGTAACACTGCCCAGATCTGCGCATGAAGCTCCACAAAGCGCAGGTCGGTACGTATTTCCGCCACGTCGCGCGGTCTGGGCAGGTCTATGTTGAATTCCCCTATCGGGTGCGTGCCAGGCCCGGCTGACAATACAATTACCCGGTCGGACATGGCAATTGCCTCGTCCAGGTCATGCGTAATGAATAGCACCGCCTTTTTGCGCGCCTGCCACAGCGCCAGCAATTCATTCTCCATCAACTGCCGTGTTTGTATGTCCAGTGCGGAAAAAGGTTCATCCATCAGGATGATGTCCGGATCCATGATCAGCGTTTGGGCCAGTGCGACACGCTTGCGCATGCCGCCGGACAACTGGTGTGGATAGCGGTCGCCGAAACCCTGCAAGCCTACCCGCGCCAGCCAGCTCTCGCCGTCCGCTTTTGCCTGCTCTTGGGCAATGCCCTTGAATTTCAGACCAGCGGTGACGTTTTCCAGCGCCGTCTTCCAGGGCATCAGCGCTTCGGCCTGGAACATGTAGCCGGCGCGCCGGTTGATACCCTTCAAAGGCTCGCCGAATACCTGCACATTGCCGCTGGACGGCGCCAGCAGGCCGGCGCCGATATTGAGCAGCGTGGATTTGCCGCAGCCGGTGGGCCCGACGACAGAAACAAACTCGCCCGGCGCAATCGCCAGCGTGGTATCGGCAACCGCCGTATGGCGTTGCCGGCTGTCTTCCCGGGAAACGAAGGTGCAACTGATATTGTCGAACAAGAGCGCAGGAGTCATGGCTGTCGGCATCTTGAGTTACTTGTATGAACTGCTTATATGGATTACTTGTATTTCTGGTTTGCCTTGGCGACAAAGGTGTTGGTGTAAGTACGGCTCAGGTCGATACTCTTGCCGGCCAGGTCGGGCTCAAAGGTTTGCAGCGCCTTGAGCATCGTCTTTGTGCCGGAATCGGGGATGACGCCGTCCGGCGACAAGGCTTCCCTGACCTTCATGAAGGCATCCAGGTACAAGGCGCGGTCTCCCAGCAGATAGGACTCCGGCACTACCTTGACGATATCGGAAGGGCCGGCTTTTTGCAGCCATTTCAGCGCACGCACCATGGCATTGGTAAGCGCCTGCGTGGTGTTAGGATTTTTCTTGATAAAAGCTTCCGGCGCATACAGCGTCGCCGCCGGCATCATGCCGCCAAAGATGCTGTTGGTATCTTTCAGCGTGCGCGTATCGGCGATCACTTTCACCTCATTTTTCTGTTCCAGCATCGTGATGACCGGATCCAGGTTGGCCATCGCATCAATCTGGCCGGAGCGCATTGCCGATAAGGCGCCTGCGGCGGCGCCCACGCCGATAAAAGACACGTCGCTTGGTTTCAGCCCTGCGCGCGCCAGCACGAAGCTGGCCATCATATTGGTAGACGAGCCGGGTGCGGTGACGCCTATCTTCTTGCCCTTCAGGTCGGCGACGTTTTTGTAGTTCGGCAGCGTCTTGTTACTGGCCAGCATGACAATTTGCGGCGCCCGGCCCTGCAGCACAAAGGCGGTAATCGCCTGGCCCTTGGCCTGCATGTTGATGGTGTGCTCATAGGCGCCGGAGACGATATCGGCGCTACCGCCGACCATCGCCTGCAAGGCCTTGGCGCCGCCGGCAAAATCGCTGATCTCTACCTGCAGACCCTCATCCTTGAAATAACCCAGCTGCTCGGCGATGGTCAGCGGCAGATAGTAGAACAGGTTCTTGCCGCCGACGGCAATGGAAACCTTGGGTTTTTCCAGCGTCTGCGCAAACAGCAGCTGCGTCGTGAAATAGCCGAATAAAAAGATGACGAGTGCAATGGCAAACTGCTTTAAAAAGCTTTTATTCATGTTGTCTCCTGCCAGGCTTTAAATGGTTTTATTTTTTTTGAATTGTGCTATCTGCGCATCATCATAACCGAGACTGCGCAATACCTCGTCATTGTGCTCTCCCAGCCCCGGCCCCATCCATGCCGTATGCCCGGGCGTTTCGGAAAGCTTGGGCGTAATGGCCGGCAGCTTGACCGGTGTGCCGTCGCTGAATGCATGCTGTTCAAACATACCGCGGGCCAGGAATTGCGGATCGCTCATCATGTCGCGCACTGAATAGATTTTCCCCACCGGCACATCGGCGCCTTTCAGGATATCCAATGCGGAATCGATGTCCTGCGTGCTGCACCATGCCTGTATCGCCTGGTCAATCTCCAGCGTGCGCGGCACCCTGCCGTCATTGCGCGCCAGCCCTGGATCGTTGGCGAGATCGCCGCGGCCTATGGCGATCATCAGGCGGCGGAATATGGCATCGCCGTTGCCGGCGATAACGATATTTTCGCCGTCGCCAGTGGTATAGGTATTGGAAGGCACTATGCCGGGCAAGGCGCCGCCGGTGCGTTCCCGCACGACGCCCGCATGGTCGAATTCCGGCACCAGCGATTCCATCAGGTTGAACACCGACTCATATAGTGCCACATCCACCATCTGCCCCTGGCCCGCAATGCAATCGACGCCGCTCTTACCATTCCAGCGGCCGCCCGTGACGTCGCGGTGACGCAGCGCCATCATGGCGCCGATGACTCCGTGCAGCGCCGCGACTGAATCGCCGATGGAAATGCCGACCCGCACCGGAGGCCGGTCGGCATGGCCGGACACATAGCGCAGGCCACCCATCGATTCGCCTATCGCGCCGAAGCCCGGCAGGTCCTTCATCGGTCCGGTCTGCCCGTAACCGGACAGGCGCACCATGATGGTGGCAGGGTTCAATCCCTTCAGCTGCTCATAGCCGAGATTCCATTTTTCCAGCACGCCGGGCCGGTAATTTTCGACAATAATGTCGGCTTCCAGCGCCAGGCGGCGCGCGATTTCCTGGCCCTGGGCATCTTTCATGTTCAGCGTGATGCTTTTTTTGTTGCGGGCCTGCACGCTCCACCATAACGAGGTGCCGTCTTTCAGTACGCGCCACTGGCGCAAGGGATCGCCGCCATCCGGCGACTCCACTTTAATGACTTCCGCGCCGAATTCGGCCAGCATGCGGGAACAGAACGGCCCGGCAATCAGCGTGCCGAGTTCCAGCACCTTGATGCCTGCCAGTGGACCTTTGTTTTTAGGAAGTGTACTCATCTCTCGTCTATGTTTTTAGTTATGCTGAGATGATATTACGATTGCAGAAATAAGGTGAAACGCTAAGTGCTGCGCCGGTCCAGCATCGCGCGTGCAATCGTGCCGGCATCGACATATTCCAGCTCACCGCCCACCGGCACGCCACGCGCCAGCCGGCTGACCTTCAGGCCGCGGGCCTTCATGGTTTCGCTGATGTAGTGCGCTGTCGCCTCGCCCTCATTGGTGAAATTGGTGGCCAGTACGACTTCTGACACAACGCCATCGCTGGCGCGCGCGACCAGCTTCTCCAGGTGGATGTCCTTTGGCCCCACGCCATCCAATGGCGACAGCCGCCCCATCAGCACGAAGTACAGGCCCTTGTAGGTCATCGTCTGCTCTATCATCAACTGGTCCGAAGGCGTCTCCACCACGCACAGCAGCGTAGCGTCGCGGTCTCCATCCATGCAGGTTTCGCAGAGCGTGTTTTCGGTGAAGGTATTGCAGGAGGTGCAATGCCGGATCTTTTCCACTGCCTGCGTAAAAGCATTACCCAGCAGTGCGGCGCCTTCACGATCGTGCTGCAACATGTGATAAGCCATGCGCTGCGCCGATTTAGGTCCCACGCCGGGAAGACGGCGCAAGGCTTCGGCTAATAGTTCAAGGCTGGTATGGGATTTCACAAAACTCGCCGCGGATGGATGCTGGGAAAAATACGGATAAACCTGGAAAGACGGCGCGGCTGCTGTTTTCGCAGGCGCGCCTCTTGAGGATGATGCAGCAGATCAGAAAGGCATCTTGAAGCCGGGAGGCAAAGGCATGCCCGCTGTCAGGCCGGACATTTTTTCCTGGGACGTCGCTTCCGCCTTGCGCACCGCGTCGTTGAAGGCTGCGGCCACCAGGTCTTCCAGCATATCCTTGTCGTCGCCCAGCAACGAAGGATCTATCGTGACGCGTTTGACGTCGTTCTTGCAGGTCATGACCACTTTGACCAGGCCGGCGCCGGACTGGCCTTCGACTTCGATCAGGGCCAGCTGGTCCTGCGCTTTTTTCATATTGTCTTGCATGGCCTGAGCTTGCTTCATCAAGCCGGCGAGTTGGTTTTTCATCATAAGAATTTCTCCGCTATCTGCTAATTGAATGGACTATACAGGCCTGATGCTACCGGTCACGATAGTCGCGCCGAATTCTCGCATTAAAGTCTGTATGAAGGAATCATTTTGTATCGACTGCTCGGCCAGTTTCTGGCGCGCCGCGCGTTCCGCGATGGCTTGTGCATTCGCGGTCTGCTCCACGGCACCGATCTGCGTTTCGACGCGCACCGTTCTTTCAAAGCGCTCGCCGAGTGCCGCAATCAGTTTATCAACGCTGCCTGCCGACAACAGGGTCGGCAGCGGCACACGCAGGTGGAACACCACGGCATTGCCGTTGATCTCGCAAGACACCAGTTCGCTTTGTTGCGCCAGTTGCTGCGCCACACCGCGTACCGGCAGCGCCGCCGCCAGGTTAGGCCAATGGCCATCCCAGCCGAGCTCTGCCACCGGCGCGAACGAAGCCGGCCCCGGTGCGGCAACTGCAGGCGCCGGCGCCACATATTCCGCAACCGCGGTGGCAGTCACAGCCTCTGTAGCGGAATATTCACCTGCCGCTGAATGTTGTTGCTCATGCTGCGCGGCGCCCATGCTTGCCGCCAGGGAGTCGCCGAAACGGTCGTCAGGAATATCATCCCAGCGATCGGACCCGGCATTCGCCGCCCTTGCGGGCGCATTGCCGGAGCTGCCGGAGTTACCGCTATTACTATTGACTGAGGGGCGCGTGGTGCTGAGCGTGACGTCGTCGTCCCATGGCGGCGGCATATCATCGGCGGGGTCCATTTGCTGCCTGCTCGCCACCGCTACAGGTGCTGCCGCAACAGGCGGCGCGGCGCGGGTAGGTGCCGGCGCAACTGAAGGAGAAACCGCAGCAGAAACAGCTACTGGAGGCGTTGGAGCCGCAGTCGCCGGCTTGTTCACACCGGAACGCGCGGCCGCCAGCGCCGCCATCGCCGGGCTCAACGCGGGCTTGGCGGTAACGGCCGGCGCTTCGGCCTGAACACTTACCTGGGCACTTATCTGAACAGCAGGAGCAGCCGGTGGCGTCTGTGCCTGTATCTGTGCCTGTGGCACGGGCGCGCTTACCACGTTGATATTGCCCGGCGGTTTTTGCGGACTGGCTGCCGGAGCAGACTGAACGGGCGAAGCCGCCTTCGGCCGCGCCGGCGCTACGGATGCCGGTGGAGAGCCTGCGGGAGCCGCCGGCCTGCCAGCTGGCGGCCTGGATGGAGGGCCGCCCTGCACATGATCCTTACTTCCTTCGGCGGGACGAAAAGCCAGCATGCGCAATAAAGTCATGCTGAAACCGGCATATTCGTCAGGCGCCAGCGCCAGTTCGTTGCGGCCATGCACGGCTATCTGGTAAAACAGCTGCACTTCTTCCTTGTCGAACGCCGTCGCCAGCCGCAATACGTCTTCCCGCTCCGGCAATTCGTCCGCCACAGCCGCAGGCACCATCTGCGCAATCGCAATCTGATGCAGCAAAGTGCCGAGATCCTGCAACGCGGCCTTGTACGACAGGCTGCGCGCAGCCATCTCGTCGGCCACGTCCAACAAGGCCCGGCCGTCATTGGCGGCCAGCGCATCCAGCAGGCGGATCAGGTAAGACTGGTCCAGCGCGCCCAGCATGCCCTGCACTGCTTCCAGCGTGACCTTGCCGGCGGCATAAGCGATTGCCTGGTCAGTCAGCGACAAGGCGTCGCGCATGGAGCCGTGCGCGCCCTGCGACAATAGCCGCAAGGCCGGCATTTCAAACTCTATCTGTTCCTGCCCCAGGATATTTTCCAAGTGGCCGACGATATGGCCAGGCGGCATCTGCTTCAGGTTGAACTGCAGGCAGCGCGACAACACGGTTACCGGGATTTTTTGCGGATCGGTGGTCGCCAGGATAAACTTGACGTGCTCGGGCGGTTCCTCCAGCGTCTTCAGCATGGAATTGAACGCATGGTTGGTCAGCATGTGCACCTCGTCGATCATATAGACCTTGAAGCGCGCATTGGACGGCGCATACACCGCCTGCTCCAGCAACTGGGCCATTTCATCGACGCCGCGGTTGGATGCAGCATCCATTTCTATGTAATCGACAAAGCGGCCGGCATCGATCGCAACACAGGCTTCACAGACGCCGCAAGGATGCGAGGTAATGCCGCCGTTGCCATCCGGCCCCTGGCAGTTGAAGGATTTGGCCAGGATGCGCGATAGCGTCGTTTTACCCACACCCCGTGTTCCTGTGAACAGGTAGGCATGATGCAGGCGCTGCTGATCCAGGGCGTGGCTCAATGCACGTACGACGTGCTCCTGTCCCACCAGCGTTTCAAAGCTTTTGGGACGGTATTTTCGGGCGAGGACTTGATATGACATCCCATGATTTTACCCTATCCGCACATCGAAACCTACCAAACCGGCCAGGCAAGTTCCAATGGACGCTGCCGCAGCCACCACTGACATGATGAAGCCGCGCGTAAACGCCTGATTATGAAAGCAAATATCCCAGCACCAGCGACTTCAGCTGGTGCCGGAATTCTTCTCCGGGCACGGTCTCCGGCGCCGTCATCAGCCGCTGGTATAGCACACCATACACCGCTGCGTGCACCACGTCGGGGTTTTTGCCGGCATATTGCGCGCCGTCACTGCTGGCGCTGAAAACCTGCGACCAGATATCGGCTATATGCTGGTACAGCGCTCTATAGGCCGAAGGATCGGATACTTGCCGCTCCAGGACAATCAGCGCCGACCACTCTTCGGTATGCCGGCTGTGCAGTTCCAGCATGCCGTCCAGCAGCGCTGCCGCCATGTCCGGCAAGGAACAACCGCGCCTGGCGTCGATGCAGGCCAGCATGCAGGCGCCCACGCCTTTGAAACGCTGGTGGATGCAGTGCGCGGCAATTGATTTTTTGCTGGGAAAATACTCGTAGACGGTCCCCAGCCCGACTCCTGCCACCAGCGCAATGTCACGGATTGTGAGGCGGCTGTAGCCTTTCTCGACCAAAAGCCGAACAAAGGCATCCAGAATGGCTGTCTGGGTCATCCTGGAGCGCTGCTGCACCGGCTTGCGGCGTGATCTTAAAGGGCTATTGTCAGGGCTCATCGTTAATCGGCAATGCAAACAAAATACGAACACCCGGCGGTTGCATCGGGCATACACTACGATGCATAACAAGGACTACAACATTATCAGGAGACCGGCATGCAATGGCAGACCCACGAAGTGAGCAATCAAGTTCCCGAACTGCAAGACTACAATATTTTCCGCAGCGACGCGGCATTGATGGAAGGGGTGCAGCGTGGCGAGGCAGGCTGGCACGCGGACCGGCTCAGCAACTTCGGCGCCGAACTCGGCAGCAAGGAGGTGCTTCAACTAGGAGAACTGGCCAACCATCACCTGCCTGAACTTAAAACGCACGACCGTTTTGGCAAGCGTATCGACCAGGTCGATTTCCACCCCAGCTGGCACAGCCTGCTGGCGCTGCTGCGGCGAGAAGGCCTGCATGCCATGCCCTGGGCGGTACAAAAACCCGGCGCGCATGTTGCCCGGGCTGCCGGCTACTACCTTCAGTCGCAGGTTGAATCTGGCTCGCTGTGCCCGACCACGATGACTTTTGCCTCCATCCCCGTGCTGGCGCAAGAGCCTGGGCTGTATGCGCTGCTGAAGGACAAGCTGTTCTCCAACGAGCACGACCCGCGCGACCTGCCCATCGAACAAAAAAAATCGATCCTGATCGGCATGGGCATGACCGAAAAACAGGGCGGATCCGACGTACGCACCAATACTACGGTGGCCGAACCTTTATCCGGTCTGGGGCGCGGCGCGGCATACCTGCTGACCGGACATAAATGGTTTTTCTCGGCGCCGATGTGCGATGCACACCTGGTGCTCGCGCGCACCGACGCCGGCCTGTCCTGTTTCTTTGTGCCCCGCTGGAAACCGGATGGCAGCAAGAACCCTATCTTGATACAGCGCCTGAAAGACAAGCTGGGCAACAAATCCAACTCCAGCAGCGAAGTGGAATTCCAGGGAGCCTACGGCGTCATGGTGGGCGAAGAAGGACGAGGCATACCCACCATCATAGAAATGGCGAACCTTACCCGGCTGGATTGCGTCATCGGCAGCGCAGCGCTGATGCGGCAGGCATTGACGCAGGCTATCCACCACGCGCGCAACCGCAAGGCATTCGGCCGTCTGCTGGCAGACCAGCCGCTGATGCGCAATGTACTGGCCGACCTGGCGTTGGAAAGCGAAGCCGCCACGTTGCTGATGCTGAAACTGGCCAGTGCACTGGAACAGCCTGACGACCCCTTGCAACGCGCATGGAAACGCATCCTCACACCCGCCGCCAAATTCTGGATCTGCAAGCGCGCGCTGGAATTTACCGGTGAATGCATGGAAGTCTGGGGCGGCAACGGCTATGTAGAGACCGGCCCGATGGCGCGCTACTACCGCGAAGCGCCGGTCAATTCCATCTGGGAGGGTTCCGGCAATGTGATGTGCCTGGATGTATTGCGCGCGATGGAACGGGACCCGGAGGGCATGCATTTGCTCTTGGGCCAGCTGGAGCAGTCCGCCTTGCCCGCATTGCACATGCAGGCGGCCGAGCTGCGCGCGCAGTTGGCAGCGGAACCGGCTCAGAGGGAAGCGCAGGCGCGCAGGCTGGTGCAAAAACTGGTATTGGCGATGCAATCGCTGCTGATGCAAGAACACGCTCCTGCCGCGAGCGCCCAGGCGTTTATTGCCAGCCGTCTGGAGGGGCAAAATGGCAGGGTCTACGGCACCTTGGGAGAGGCAGTGGGTGCGGACGTGCAAACCCTCATACTGGAACGCGCCTGGCCCTGTCTTTAAATACCGCTTATCAATATTGCTTATTACTACTGCTTATTAATATTGCTATTAGACACCCAGGACCGCTATTGCGACGATACCGGCCCTGTTTTTTGTATATTCAAAGATAAAGTCGTGGCAATCCCGATAATTTTTCTCATTAAAATCAGCTATTTATTGATGTTTGACATTTCCACACGGATACTTATTGTAGTATGGAAACATCTACTTACCTATTCGGGACATGCTCATGAAATCACTCAAACTGATCGCCCTGGCTGCACTCCTTTGCGGCTCTGCGGCAAGCCACGCCACCAGCATCGTGACCAACGGCGGCTTTGAAGCGAACCAGTTTGACGGCTCATGGACGACGCTGCCCTCAATTGCCGGCTGGACATCCACCGGCCCTTTCGAATTGCAAAAAGGCAGCAATACCGGTGGCCTGAGCGTGTTTGACGTTGCCGACGAGGGCGTACAGTATCTGGAGTTGAACTCCAGCGGGCTGACCACGATTTCGCAATCACTGAACACCAGCACAGGCGGCCGCTACGACCTGTCTTTCGCGTTTTCCGGACGTTCCGATACCCCTTCCCAGGCGGCCAGCTCGATGGAAGTATTCTGGGGCACGCTGGACCTGGGCAAAATCACGGCCGCCTCCAATAGCGGCTGGGTGCAGTACAGCTTCAATAATCTGCTGGCCTCTTCCGCCAGCACTGTGCTGAGCTTTCAGTCGCTGGGGCCGACGTCCGATTCCAGCTACGGTTCCTATCTGGATGCCGTCAACGTCAATGGCTCGCGCAACACACCGGCCTCAAGCACGGTGCCTGAGCCGGCAACGCTGGCGTCGATGACGCTGGGACTGGGCCTGATCGCCTTTATCTCCCGTCGCCGCAAAGCCGCCGCTTCCAAAAAATAAATGCAAAACAGGGTGGTGCACCTGCCTGCGCCACCCTGCCGTTTTATCCTGTCAAATCAAGTCTGCTGCATTAAAAAATGCATGCAGATCTTCCCGCTTAAAAATCCTTCAGCACGATCTTGCCGATTGCGCTGCCCTGCTCCAGCAAGGCATGCGCCTTGCGCAGGTTGGCACTATTGATTGGCGACAGCACCTGGCTGACCGTTGTCGTAATGATCTTGCTATCGATCAGCCTCGCGATCTCGTTAAGCAGATTACCCTGCTCCGCCATGTCCGGCGTTTGGAACATGGAACGGGTAAACATCAGCTCCCATACGAAACTGATGCTTTTTCCCTTCAGCGCGCCTATATCCAGCGCCGCGCTGTTCTCGACAATGGAACAGATAGTGCCCTGCGGCGCAATGATTTCTGCCGCCGCGGCGAAATGCTGGTCGGTATTATTCAGGATCAGCACATAGTCGGCATGCGCATGTCCGAGTTCCTTCATTTGCGCTGCCAGGTCACCGTGGTGATTGATGACATGGTGGGCCCCCAGGTCGCGCACCCAGCTTGCAGACTCAGGGCGGGACGCCGTGGCCACCACATTCAGGCCGGCCACTTTGGATGCCAGTTGCACCGCGATAGAACCGACGCCGCCGGCGCCGCCAATGATCAGGATGGTCTTGCGCGGCATTGCATGCGGCGGCGTGCTGACACGCAGGCGGTCAAACAGGGATTCCCATGCAGTGATCGCCGTCAGCGGCAAGGCAGCAGCCTGCTCAAACTCCAGGCTGACGGGCATGTGGCCGACAATGCGCTCATCCACCAGATGGAACTCGCTGTTGCTGCCCGCGCGGGTGATGTCGCCGGCATAAAATACCTTGTCGCCCGGTTTGAAGCCTGTCACTTCCGGGCCGACGGCTTCCACCACGCCGGCGGCATCCCAGCCCAATACACGCGGTGATTTTTCTACCGTTGCTTTCGGTGCACGCACTTTCGTGTCCACCGGGTTGACGGCAATTGCCTTGATGGCGACCAGCAGGTCGCGGCCTTGCGGCACAGGTTTATCCAGCACGACATCAAGCAGGGATTCAGGATTATCGATAGGAAGGTAGTGGGTCAATGCAACTGCTTTCATGGTATTTCCCTTTCATGTGACGGCAAACGGCTCAGATCAACCAAGCCCGACATTGTGCTGAATATGCGCTTAGGTTTAGCTAGCTACTATTATGCTTATGACGGATAATTTGATAAACACGCAAAAATTTGATTTATTTTCAAACATTATTTGATAATCAATTGAAGATGAAGCGATCTGTTTTCATAGGAAAACACCATGTATTCCACCGCTGACCTGCAATTATTCATCCGCACCGCCGATACCGGCAATCTGTCCCAGGCAGCGCGCGACCTGGAGCTGAGCACGGCGACCGCCAGCGCCAGCCTGAAGCGGCTGGAGCAAAAACTGGGCACCCGGCTGTTTGTGCGTTCCACCCGCAGCATGCGCCTGACGCAGGACGGCGAAATTTTCCTGGAATACGGGCGCAACGCACTGGCTTTGCTGAAGGAAGGCGAAGCGCTGATCACTGCTGACCGCGATGCAATTCGCGGCAACATCCGGATTTCCGCATCATCGGATCTGGGCCGCACCGTGCTGCTGCCCTGGCTTAACGATTTCCAGCGCCTCCACAGCGCCGTCACCGTGACACTGCAGCTGTCCGACAGCAATGTGGACTTGTTCCGCGAACCCGTGGACATGGCTTTTCGCTATGGCAAGCAGCAGGATTCCACGCTGGTGTCGCAGCATTTGATAGACAATCGCCGCATCCTGGTGGCCTCCCCTGATTATGTAGCCACACATCCTCCGCTGCAGAGTCCGCGCGACCTGGCCAATCACAATTGCCTGCTGTACTACCTAAAGCACGGGCTAAACAATACCTGGCCTTTCCAGTCCGGCAAGGAGCTGATCGAGGTCAAGGTACGCGGAGACCGCATGGCCAACGATGGCGCGGTTGTGCGGGAGTGGGCGGTGGCCGGCTTCGGCATCGCCTATAAGTCATGGCTGGATGTCAAACACGATCTGGAGAGCGGCAGGCTGGTCCGGCTGCTGCCGGGGTTTCGGGGAGACGAGGTACCGCTGAACGTGGTGTACCCGCACAGGAATAGCGCATCGCCCCGGGTCAGGGCGCTGCTGGCTTTCTTGCGAGAGAAATTTGGCGAATATGAAGCTTCGCTTGCGGCGATGAAATAAGCACAGTTTCCGCCGCCTGTTGACATGCCAGGCGACGAAAGGACTTGCTGCCGCAGATGCTTATGGCAGCTGTCTATTTATAGATGCCGCAGCCGACAAAATAATTATCCACTTTTTCAACGTAGCTGGACTTGGCTTTCAGCGTCTTGGTAACCGGATTAGGCCACTTGTAATCGGCCCAGCCCTTGCCCTTGGTATTGACCAGCGTAATCATTTCACGGATGATGGGCTTGCCGTCGCCATCCTTGAGATCGATCAGACTTTTACCCACCATCTTGGGGTTATTGCCATGCGCCAGCGTATTGCCGTTCAGGTCGTAGACAAACAGGTATAGGTCCCGGTCATGGAACTGCGTATTGGCAGGATTGGCAAATTCTGCAAAGGCCTTTTCCTTGCCAACCTCCTTGATATACGCAATCGCTTTTTTCACCATCGCCACCGCCTGCTCCGATGTGCCCTTGTCATCCGCGGCAAAAGCCGGGGCCAGCATCGTCAATCCCAGCACACATACGGCAAGCACTTTATTGAGTGTCTTCATTGCGTCTCCAAAGGTGGATATTGAAAAAAATTGCCAATTCAGGTTAATTTTAAACAAGAGAGATTGCAAGCGAATTGCTACCGTTGTGCAACGCTGGCGAGAACTATTTGAGGGGATGTAAAGTAAAAACGCGACCGTGTGGTCGAAAGAGAAAGAGGCGAGCCTTGTCTGCGGCACTTGCGGGAAATGACTGTGGCTGCTTCGTTCCCGACCTGACCAGATTGGCCATGCCGCAATGCGCAGGGGCCCGCCAGCGCGCATTGTAGCGCATAACGTGCGTCCCTGCAGCGGTTTTTATCATGGCAAGAAGCGCCGAAGCACGGCGCCGTTCTTATATACCCAGCTCCTGCCAGATCTGATCCACCCGGCTTTTTACTTCCGGCGTCATCTGTATTGTCGTGCCCCATTCGCGGCTGGTTTCGCCGGGCCACTTGTTGGTGGCATCAATGCCCATCTTGCTGCCGAGTCCGCTGACCGGCGACGCAAAATCCAGGTAATCAATCGGCGTATTGTCCACCAGCGTCGTATCCCGCAATGGATCTACCCGGGTTGTGATCGCCCAGATCACTTCCTTCCAGTCGCGAATATTGACGTCTTCATCGACAACGATAATGAACTTGGTATACATGAACTGGCGCAGGAAACTCCATACGCCAAACATCACCCGTTTTGCGTGGCCGGCATACGCTTTCCTGATCTGTACAACCGCCATGCGATAGCTACAGCCTTCCGGCGGCAAGTAGAAATCCAGGATTTCTGAAAATTGTTTTTGCAACAAGGGGATAAACACCTCGTTCAGCGCCACGCCAAGCACGGCGGGCTCGTCCGGTGGTTTGCCTGTATACGTGGAGTGATAAATAGGATCGCGGCGCATCGTGATCCTGTCTATCGTAAACACCGGGAACCAGTCCTGCTCATTATAGTAGCCGGTATGGTCGCCATACGGGCCTTCCAGCGCGTGCTCATAACCGCTGGGGTGCGATTCATCCGGATAGATATGGCCTTCCAGCACAATCTCGGCGGATGCCGGCACGCGCAGCTCGCTGCCTATCGCCTTCACCAGCTCGGTCCGGCTACCGCGCAGCAGGCCGGCAAACTGGTATTCAGACAGGCTGTCGGGCACTGGCGTCACCGCCCCTAGTATTGTTGCAGGGTCGGCACCCAGCGCAACGGCGATGGGATAAGGCTGCCCTTTGTTGACGATGCAGTGTTCGCGAAAATCCAGCGCGCCGCCGCGATGCGCCAGCCAGCGCATGATGACCTTGTTACGGCCCAGGACCTGCTGCCGGTAGATGCCAAGGTTCTGCCGCTTCTTGTTGGGCCCCTTGGTAATGACAAGGCCCCAGGTGATCAGCGGCGCGACATCGCCAGGCCAGCAATGCTGGATGGGCAGACGCGCCAGATCGACATCATTGCCCTCCCAGACGATCTCGTGGCAAGGCGCACTACGCAACTCTTTTGGCGCCATGTCCCATACCGCCTTGACCAGGGAGCCCAGGCCCAGTATGTCTTTCAGCCCTTTCGGCGGCTCCGGCTCTTTTAGCGAAGACAGCACGTGGCCTATCTTGCGCAGCTCGCTGACGTCATCAGCGCCCATGCCCATCGCTACGCGCTTTGGCGTACCGAACAGGTTGCCCAGCACCGGTATCGTATGGCCTGTCGGATGCTGGAAAAGCAGTGCGGGCCCCTCAGCCCTGAGCGTGCGGTCGCAGATTTCAGTCATCTCCAAAAAAGGAGAAACTGGCGTAACTATCTGTTTTAATTCACTTTTTTGTTGCAACTGAGAAATAAAGTCTCTCAAATCCGTGTATTTCATGTTTTTTAGCGTTTTTATGATATGAACTTGTTAATGGAGATAAGTCCGGCAAGTGCTTGATTTTATTGAACTTTGCTGCAATGCAGCACAAATTTTAAGATCCAAAAGTAATAACGATTGCATTTTATAGTATTGACTTGATATAAAACCGCCCCTACAATTCGCCCAACTTGATGAAGAGGTACTTGACTTCCGCGGCTTTCGAACAAAGAAAGTAACGCCACACGGTAACATCATTCAAGGGGTTCGGGCCCCACATAACATTTTAAGGATTGTTTTCACAAGGCGTCTGCCTTATCCCCGAAAAAAAGTTGTTTGCCGCTGGTCAGGCCTTCAGGAGCCAACCAGCCGACATGGCACACAACTCCGGCGTCTGTCGGCTCGCGCTAGCGGTGACAGACGATGTACTGATTCGCGATAGATTCTGCATCTGCATATTTGTTTTCCTGCAAAGGATTCAACACGTGCCGCGAGTATTCAGGAGGTAACATGTTTCAACGTTTCATTTTAGCAGTTCAACAAGGCAGCCTGTCGGCAGCCGGCAAGACCAGCATCGCAAAAGCAGTAGGCATTTTCGCCCGTGATACTAAAAACGGGTTCGTCACTACCATTCACCACCTGCTGATGGTATTAGGCGTAGCAGCAATTACAGCACTGGGCCTCATGTTTATCAAACCTGACCTGGCTGAAAAATTCAAGGCACTGTCCCCCTTCACCATCAGTGAAGAAGTGGCGCAAGAAGACAACGTAGTACCGCCGCCGAACCTGGCGATGCTGATGGCCACCAAGGTTGCCGCGGCCCCCGCAGGCGCGCCGGCAGACAAAAAAACCGGCCTGACTGAAGAAGAAAGCAAAATATTGGGCACCCAGCGCCAGCAGCAATGGGTCACCAACTGGCTGGCCAAGCGCTACCGCGTCGCCAGCGATGCGACCGACATGCTGGTCTCTGCTGCATATCTGACGGCCAAGGAAATCAAGCTGGATCCCCTGCTGATCCTGTCCGTCATGGCAATCGAATCGGGACTGAACCCGTTTGCGGAAAGCCCCGTGGGAGCGCAAGGCCTGATGCAGGTCATGTCAAAAGTACACCAGGAAAAATTTGAAGACCTGGGCGGTATCAAGGCTGCACTGAATCCCGTTGCCAATATCCGTGTCGGCGCGTTGATACTGAAAGACTATGTATCCCGCGGCGGCTCAGTCGAAGCCGGCCTGAAACTGTACGTAGGTGCAGCAGCGTTTGAAAACGACTCGGGCTACGGCAGCCGCGTCCTGGCAGAATACAAACGTCTGAAGGACGTGGCCACCGGCAAGAATGTGCCTACCTTCGTGGTTCCTTCCGCGCCTGCGCGCCCACAGGAAACGCACAAAGCGGAAGCCGTGCTGGACGTCAAGACTACGGCCACTGAACCGCAAAATCCGGAACAGGTCGCCAAGCTCTGACTATAGAGAATACGCTGCCATAAAAAATGCCGCCTGCTTCATCCAGGCGGCATTTTCCATTGGCACGGCCAGTTCGAGGATGCTTATTTTTTCAGGAACTTCGCCATCCTCGCAACCGCTTCCTTCAGGTTCTCCATGGATGTCGCATAAGAGAGCCGGATATACCTGTGCGCAGTGAAAGGCCCGAAATCCAGGCCAGGCACCAGCACTACCCCGGCCTCGTTCAGCAGTTCGCGGGTAAAGCGGTCGGCGTCATCGGTCAAGGCGGAACAGTCGGCATAGACGTAAAACGCGCCGTCCGGCATCACCGGCACGGCAAACCCGAGTTCGCGCAGCGCGGGTACTATATAGTCGCGCCGGCGCTTGAACTCTTGCTTGCGCTGTTCGTAGATGGCAATCGCCTCTTCTGAAAAACAGGCAATCGCCGCATACTGAGCCACCGAAGAGGGGCAGATGAACAGGTTTTGCGCCAGCTTTTCCATCTGCGGCACAATACGCTCGGGCACCACCAGCCAACCAAGGCGCCAGCCTGTCATATTGAAATACTTGCTGAAGCTGTTGATGACCACCACATCCTCGTCCAGCGACAAGGCGGATACAGGCGCAGCGTCGTAGGACAAGCCTTGGTAAATCTCGTCGACGATCGTAAAGCCACCCTTTTCCCTGACAGTGGCAATGATCTTCGCCAACTCGTCAGCGGCAATAGAAGTGCCGGTGGGATTGGATGGCGATGCCAGCAGCACGCCTGACGTGGCATCCGTCCAATGGCGGCGCACCATCTAGTCCGACAGCTGGAAGCCGTGTTCCGGTCCGCTAGGCACCAGCGCCGCAGTGCCCTCAAACGCAGCGACAAAATGACGGTTGCATGGATAGCAAGGATCCGGCATCAGCACTTCGCAGCCAGGCTGCACTAGCGCTGCGCAGGCCAGCAGCAGCGCAGCGGATGCGCCAGCAGTGACGATAATGCGGGAGGCAGGCACCTGCAGGCCGTAGCTGCGCAGGTAATAAGCGGAAATAGCCTCGCGCAAGGCAGGAACACCCAGCGCGGACGTATACTGCAGCCTGCCATCCGCCATCGCTTTGGCCGCGGCATCGATGACCGGCTGCGGCGCGGTGAAGTCCGGCTCGCCTATGCCCATGTGAATGATGTGGCGGCCCTGGGCTTCCAGCGCGGCGGCCATCTTCATCAATTCCATCACGTGAAAAGGAGCGATGTGCTGCAGCCGGGACGCGAGATTATTTTCCATACTAGATACCTGCCATAAAAAAACCGTCTTGTCCCTCACGGGAGAAGACGGCCAGTCTGATGCCGATCTGCCGGGTGCCTCGGGCACCAGCGGCAAAAGCGGAATGAAATTATTTGCCCGCGCTCACTTCCGTCGCGCGCAGCTTACCCGCCATCTTGTCCAGCACGCCATTGACATACTTGTGCCCATCCAGGCCGCCAAAGGATTTCGTCAGTTCGACGGCTTCGTTGATGACGACGCGATAAGGGATCTCTATATGGTTTTTCAACTCATAGGTGCCGATCAGCAGCGCCGCATGTTCCACCGGCGACAATTCAGAGATTTTGCGGTCGATTAGCGGAGCGATATCTTCCCTCAGTTCCAGCGACTGCTTGATGCTGCCGTGCAGCAGCGAATCAAAATGCTCCCTGTCGGCCTTGTCGAATCCGTGCGCTTCGCGGATATGCGCTTCAATCGCGCCGGCATCCTCGTTATTCAGCAGCCATTGGTACAGGCCTTGCAGCGCAAATTCGCGCGCGCGATGCCGGGGCGAGCGGCTTTTGCTCGGATTCGCGTGTTGGGTTTTTGTTGTCATAGTATTCTCAAAAAACGTATTCTTACTTGCTGTAGCGCCGCCTTGATTGCCAAGCGAAGCTCAGGCGTCGTAGTTGGCGTCCTCGGTGGACTCCGCCAATTCTTCCAGCGCCAGCGTCAGGTTCGCCATTTCAACGGCAACGCGAGCTGCATCGGCGCCCTTTTCGCTCATCCGCACTTCAGCCTGCTCGTCATTCTCTGTCGTCAGGATAGCATTGGCAACCGGCAGCCCAAAATCCAGGCCCACGCGGGTAATGCCCGAACCGGATTCGTTGGATACCAGTTCAAAATGGTAAGTCTCGCCGCGGATTACGGCACCCAGCGCGATCAGCGCATCAAACTGGTGTGTTTCCGCCAGTTTTTGCAATGCCAGCGGCACTTCCAGCGCACCAGGCACGGTAACGTGCAGGATATCTTCGTTCAGCACGCCCAACCGTGCCAACTCGGCCAGGCAGGCGCTCAGCAGGCCATTGCCGACTTTTTCATTGAAACGGGCTTGTACAATGCCAATGCGTACGCCGGCGCCGTCCAGGTTTGATTCGTAGTGTCCAACTGTCATGATGTTCTCGCTTGCGCCGGAGCGCTTAAAATAGGGTTGATTGGTGTCAAAGAACGCAAATCAGGGGCATCAGTCTGCGCAAGGCTTGTCAAAATAGCTCGTTACTTCCAGGTCGAATCCGGTCATTGACGGCATTTTGCGCGGATTGGCCAGCAGCTTCATCCGGCAGACGCCGACATCTTTCAATATCTGCGCGCCTATGCCGTAGTTGCGCAAGTCCATGCGCGCAGCGCGCCCCTGCGGCCGTGATTCCGGCGTGCTCAGCGCCTTGAACTGCTCAAACATCTGCTCGGCAGATTCTTCGCAATTGAGCAGCACGATCACGCCGGCCTTGGATGCCTTGATGGCCGCCATTGCCGAAGCCACATTCCAGGAATGCGTGGTGACTTCACTTTCCAGCAAATCCAGTATCGATACCGGCTGATGCACCCGCACCAGCGCTTCTTCGCTGCGCGTGATGTCGCCATGCACCAGCGCCAGATGCGCGGAACCGCTAGGCTTGTCGCGGTACACAATAGCCTTGAAGCTGCCGTGCACAGTCTGCATATCGCGCTCGGCAACGCGCTCTACGATACTCTCGTTCTGGCTGCGGTAGTGGATCAGGTCGGCAATCGTGCCTATCTTCAGGCCGTGTTCCTTGGCAAACTCCATCAGATCCGGCAGGCGTGCCATGGTGCCGTCATCCTTCATGATCTCGCAGATGACAGCAGCGGGCGTCAGTCCAGCCAGGTCGGCCAGGTCGCACCCTGCTTCCGTATGGCCGGCGCGCATCAGCACGCCGCCTTTTTGCGCCTTTAGCGGGAAAATATGTCCCGGCTGCACGATGTCGCTGGCTTTGGCATTTTTGGCAACGGCAACCTGCACCGTACGCGAGCGGTCGGCTGCGGAAATGCCGGTGGTGACGCCTTCGGCGGCTTCTATCGACACTGTGAAATTAGTGCCGTAGGAGGTGCCGTTGCGGCTGGTCATCATCGCCAGGTTCAGCTGGTCGCAGCGCTCTTCCGTCAACGTCAGGCAAATCAGGCCGCGGCCGAACTTGGCCATGAAGTTGATCGCTTCCGGGGTCACAAACTCTGCCGCAAGCACCAGGTCGCCTTCGTTTTCGCGGTCCTCTTCATCGACCAGGATGACCATGCGGCCAGCGCGCAGTTCTTCGACGATTTCTTTGGTATTTGACATGCTCATGGAAGATATCCTGAATTAGGCGCTTGTTTTGCTGAAAGCCGCGTCTGTTATGCCGCGCGGCAGGTTGAAGTTCAAGCCGTTATTCTAAAGGATTTACGGTATAGGATGCTGCCGGGCAGCACCAGTCTTGCGTGAAGACCAGGCCGGGGCAAATAAAAAGCCGCTTCGAAGCGGCACGCTCGTTCCCTGGCACTTGCAGGAGGTCCTCGGAACTCGTTAAACGCGTCCATCCATCGCAGCCGCGCAAGTGTAACAAAATTAAGCCCTCATGTATATATGGGTGGGGTGGGTCAACCTTTGCTGATGGACAACGTTTAAGATACTATCGCTGGCGCTTGCAGCCTTTTACATTCGGTAACATCCCGATTTGCGTCTGGCGCGTTAACAAGGTAGCGCAGGTAGCAGCTCCCTGGGCGCTTCCTTGCCGGACCGCTCACCGCGCCGGCAATGTGCAGGAACGATCCCGCAACATCGATACAAACAATGCCGCAGATAAACTGCGGCAGGAGACGGAAATGAAACTCTTTACCTCAAGCAGAGCAGCATTCAAATCACTGGCCTGCGCTGCCGCACTGCTCTCCATGCTAAGCGTCCTCGGAACAGCCCACGCGCAAACAGATCCTCCGGGACGCGTGGCCCGCCTCAATTACATCAGCGGCAGCGTTACTTTTGCACCTGCTGCCAGTGACCAGTGGGCCTATGCCGAGCTGAACCGGCCACTGACCGTGGGCGACAGCGTGTGGGCCGATAGCGGTGCCCGCGCGGAACTGCACATAGGCTCAAGCGCCGTGCGTATGGAAAGCACGACCAGCTTGAGCGTGCTTGACCTGACGGACGACATGGTCCAACTGAAGCTGAGCCAGGGCAGCCTGAGCGTGCGCATCCGTTCGTTGCCGAATAACCAGAATTTTGAAATCGACACGCCCAACCTGGCGTTTGCGATACAGGAGCCCGGCGAATACCGTCTCAGTGTAGCTGCGGACGGCAGCGCCACCACTGTCACGGTCAGGCAAGGCATAGGCATCGCGTATGGCGACAACGACAGCCTGACGCTGCATGAGAATGAGCAAATGCGCTTTTCCGGCACCGGGCTGGCGCAGGCGGCGCTGGGCACTGCTGCGCCATTTGATGCATTCGACGCCTGGGCGCGTGGCCGCGACCGCGCGGAAGAGGTTTCCGTGTCGGCCACTTACGTATCGCGCGAGACAATAGGCTACGAGCAGCTGGACAGCTACGGCACCTGGAGCAACGACCCGGAATACGGTGCCGTGTGGATGCCGCGCGCCGTCGCTGTCACCTGGACGCCTTACCGCAACGGCCACTGGACCTGGGTGGCACCGTGGGGATGGACCTGGATTGATGATGCACCATGGGGCTTTGCACCCTTTCACTACGGTAGGTGGGCCCATATCCGTTCCGGCTGGTGCTGGGTGCCGGGCCCGCGGCATATTTCGCCGGTGTATGCGCCGGCGCTGGTCGCTTTTGTCGGCGGCAACAACGGGGCAAGCTTCGGCCTGTCCATTTCTTCTGGCCCGGCCCGCGGCCCGGGCGTGGCCTGGTTTCCGCTTGCCCCGGGAGAGCGCTATCAGCCTGGTTACCGCGTCAGTCCGCGCTACATCAGCCGCGTCAATGAAACAATCATCATCCGCGGCGGCAACAATAATATCGTCAGAGATGGATACCGCAACCGGGATATTCCCAACGCCGTCATTGCCATGCCGGCAGCCGCCTTTGTCAAAGGCCAGCCGGTCGGCCCGGTAGCCCGCGCCATGCGGCCGCATGAATTTGACAGGGCTGAAATAGCAACAGCCGGACCGCAGCTGGCGCCGGTCAGGGAAAGCATATTAGGCAACGCCAAGCCGGCAGGGATGCCGGCCGGCGCCCACCTATGGCAGCGCCCGGTCGTCGCAACCGTTGCGCCACCGGTCGCGCCTGCCAGGCAGGATGCGCTGGCGCAGCAGTTCGCACAGCATGCCGGTCCTGCCATCCCCGGCGTAGGCCCTGCATTGGTCCGGCAGCAAACTGGCGCCCAGGCTGTGGCGCCTGTACTCGGCCAAGGCAGCAGAAATCCGCCCGACAACCGCGGTAGGCAAGCATCCCAGCGCGTAGACCCTTCCAATGTCAGGATCGCCGCAGGCGCGCCAAGACAAGCCCAGACCGATCGCAGGAACAATGCGGAAGAAACCCGCCCGGCCGTCTTGGGGCAGCCTAACGTCATCGGTAATGTACAGCGCGGCGCCGCGCAGCCATCGCCGGCTCCAGTGCAACAGGAAGCCGGACGCGGACAGCCGCAGGCCCCCGGCGCGAACGGCACTATGCAAAATTTGCCAAGGCAGGAGAACACACCGGCTTTTGAAAACGGTAACCGCCAGCAAATGCAACCCGCCTACAGCGACGGACGTAATGCACCACCGTCCGTCCGCCAGCCCATGCCGGCAACGCCTGCACAGCAAATGCCCCAGGTTCAGACACCTGCTGTAGTCAATGCTCCCACAGCAGGTCCGGCGGTACCCCAGCCACCCAGGGAAGCAAGACCGGAATATCGGCCGACACTGGAACGCAGAAGCAGGGATGGCCTGATGCCTGAGCAGCGGGAACAACAGCAACAGCAGGAGCAACAACGGCAACAGAGGGAAGCGCTGCGCAACCAGATCCAGCCTATGCCAGCCCAGCCAGCCCATATTGAGCCGGCGCCAACGGCACAGCCTCCACAACGGCCGCAACCGCGCCCGCAAGAGATCGCGCAACCGCCGCAGCAGCAACCACAACAGCCGGTGCAACCGCAAAGACGCATGGAACGCCAGGAGCCGATGGAAATCCGCAGGGAAGCGCCTCCCCGCCCAGCCCCGGTTGCCCAACCGGCGCCCATGCCGGCGCCAGCACCTGCGCCGGCTGCTGCGAGGCAGGAAAAAGAGGTCAGAGAAAAGAACGAACGCGGAGTTCCCAAGAAAGTGGAATAGCCTGCAAAGAAAAAACGGCCGGATTAAAATCCAGCCGTTTTTTTATTCGTGGCCCGTAATCGTGCAAGCCAGGTTGCTGGGGCCGTAGACCAGCGTGCGTTTACCCTTGCCGCCGTCATCGAGCAAAAAACGCACATTGCCGCTTGGGTAGTTGACAGTCGTGATCGACATGGCCGCCTGGTCTATGCGCTCCCAGGCGCCGTGGATATTTTTACAGGTGATGACGCAGCCGGCAGACGTGCATTTATCGACTGTCCTGAAAACATTCGTCTCCGCCTGTGCTATTGCAGCGGGCGTCGCCGTGGACGAAGGAGCTGCCGCGGGTAATGCAGGAGATGCAGGAGACGCAGCAGATGCCGCAGACGGAACAATTGTAGCCATCACGGCGCTTGCAAAGCCCGATACCAGTATTGCAGCGAGATGCTTCATGGTTGCCTTTATCAAATCCACGGCAGGTACCGTGTAAGCAGGATTCTAACGAACTAATGCTGCCCGGAGCAATCGCTGTTGCAGGCGCACTACTCTGCCATCTGCGGCAGCGCAATCGTTCGTAGCTGGAAGCGGCCGTCATTATTGAACAGCCAGGTTTCGGAGATTTCCACCTTCCCGTTTTTCAGCAGGTGCGATGCAGGCTTTGGAAAAGGCGCGGTGTTGTTCAGGCTTAGCAGTGCGGTTGATTCGGTTGCCTTGTCGTGATTGGTGCGCACGATATCGCTACGCAGCAGCTTGCCGTCCGGCGCCACTGCATATTTGATGACGATCACTGCGCGCAGCAAGGCTTGCGGCCGTTCTATGTACACCTTGGTGGAATTAACCTGCGCTATCCGCTCGGCGAGGTCGCGCTTGTAGCCGTCCAAGGTGCTTGCTGTTGATGTCGCATCGGGCGTGGTGTCGACTTTTTCAGTGATTTTTTTGACCGTCTCATCTCTTTTTGCGGGTGTATCCGGTCCACGTGACGAGCAGGCGACGCAAAGGCAAGCCCCCAAAGCCACTACTGTCCTGAATTTCATTTAAGTCCCCTTCCCGGCTTTGCTTTTTTTGCCGGACAAGACGGCAGACCGGTTACAACCAGTATCCCATTCTCATCGCAGCCCATTCTTTCAGCTTATCACCGAAGGGGCGTTTTTCCCACTCCTCTTTGCTGATTTCCTTCGAACCGCGCAGGTCGCCATCGAAGGTTTTTTCCATATCGTCGCCAAAGGAATCACCGAGTACGATGACGTTCAATTCCCGGTTATGCAAAAAGCTGCGGGTATCCAGATTAGTAGATCCTACTGTGGACCAGGCGCCATCGATGACCGCCGTCTTTGCATGCAGAACAGACACCTGCAGCTGGAAAATCTTGACACCGCTTTGCAGCAATTTGGCATAGAAAGAACGGCCCGCATGATAAACCAGGCCGCTATCCGACACGCCCGGCAGCACCAGCTTTACATCCACGCCGCGTTGGGCCGCGTCGCACAAGGCCTGTACCATCTGCACGTCCGGCACAAAGTAGGCAGACGTGATGTGTATGCTCTTTTTTGCGCCCTGTATCGCCAGGATGTAGGCCTTGTAGATATCGAAATCGCCGTCCGGCTCACTTGCCAGCACGCGCACCAGCTTGTCTCCCACGGGGCTTAAAGGGGGGAAGAATTTTTGATCCGGCAGGTCGCCCTGTTCCTGGCTGGCCCAGGCCTCGATAAAGGTCAGCTGCAATGCGGCGACTGCCGGGCCTTCAATACGGATATGCGTATCACGCCACCCCGCTTTTGACGCTGGCTTGTTGCCGCCGGAACGGAAGAATGAACTGCTGGAATACACCTTGCTGATATTGACGCCACCGGTAAATGCAACGCTGCCGTCAACGATGAGCAGCTTCCTGTGGTCGCGGTTATTCACATCCCAATGGCCGAAGCGCTTAAAGGGATTGACCGGATTGAAAGGCATCAGGTGGATGCCGGCATTGCGCATATTCGTGAAAAACTCCTGCGGCGTTTCCAGTGTACCGACGCAGTCATAAATAATGTTGACGCGTACGCCGGCCTTTTGTTTTTCCATAAGGAGGTTGGCGAAGCGCATTCCCAGTTCGTCTTCATCGAAGATATAGGTTTCCAGATTGATCGTGTCCTTGGCTTTGCTGATTGCATCCATCATTGCGGCCATTGTCTGAGGGCCGTCCAGCAGCAGCGTCACCTTGTTGCCGGCGACAAGCGGCTCGCCGGTAGCAGCCTCTTCAAGGGCGGCAATCGCCTTCAGGTTGTCGGGAGATTTGGCCCAGCGTTTCGACAGCAGCGCACTGGCCTTGCCGGCAGGGATGGTCCCTTTGGAGCCCTCTACCGTGGGCGTGGCCTTGGGCGACAAGGTTTCACCCAGATAGTTAACTTCAGGCAGGCCGGCGCAGGCTGACAGCGTCACGGTCAACGCTGTCAGCGGCAGCAGCCGCGACCACACGCCTATATGCGAGCGTAGCAGCCTGAGGCCAAGTATGTGGCCTGCATGGAGCATCAAGGAAAAAATCTTTTTTATTGCTATTGTCATGTTGAGTTCTTCCGGCTGGACACGTGCATGAGGTCAATGCACAAAAATGCTGACATCACTGACATAACTTACATTGGAGATGCCATTGCGAGATAGCATAATCCAGCGATTGGAAGGAAACAATTGGACGTAGGTTGCGACATCGCATAGGAAAACGCCTACAGCCAGCCGCATCCGATAACCATTCATTGAAATGCCAGCCTGACCACATAATTAATACCGTAGCCGCCCATTGTCAAAAAACCGAACAATACCGCTGCCAGCAGGATAGGACGCAGGCCGGCCTGGCGCACCGCGCCTATATTAGTGCGTAAGCCAAGGGCTGCCATCGCCATTGCCAGCAAGGCAGTATCCAGGCCGACCAATGCATCCACCAGCGCAGCCGGAAGCACACCTGCCGAATGGATGGCGCTGGCGGCAAGGAAGAACA
The DNA here is from genome assembly GCF_049339885.1 of Undibacterium sp. TJN25. Classification (NCBI taxonomy): domain Bacteria; kingdom Pseudomonadati; phylum Pseudomonadota; class Betaproteobacteria; order Burkholderiales; family Oxalobacteraceae; genus Undibacterium; species Undibacterium sp. TJN25. Next base: position 263,226 of record NZ_JBMPPM010000001.1, read on the forward strand.
AGGCAAACCAGGGTATGGTGATATTGCCGCTTGCACCTTCCGTACTACCGCCCTTGCCTGACTTGACGATACCGGACAGCAGCAGCAGGAAAGGCGCCAACATCATTACCCTGAGCATTTTTTCTATGACGGCCGTATTGGCCGCAGCAATGCTGACGCTATTTCCGGCTGCCACGACTTGTGCTACCTCATGAATGGTGGAGCCGGCGAAAATGCCGTAAGCCTGTTCGGACAATCCGAGATAGGGGTAGATCAGCGGATAGGCAAACATGGCAATCGTGCCGAAGATGACAACCGTCGCCACGGCGACCGATACTTTATGCTCCTGCCCGCGCACCACAGGTTCGGTTGCCATCACTGCCGCGGCGCCGCAGATGGAACTGCCGGCCCCTATCAGCATCGCCGTCTGGCGATCCAGCTTGAAGACGCGCGTGCCGAGCTGCACTGCCAGCGTAAAGGTCAGCCCGACGATGAGCGCATCGATCACGACACCCGCCCAGCCGACGGCGGCAATCTGCTGGAAGGTGATGCGGAATCCGTACAGTACGATGCCCGCCCTGAGCAATGTATTCTTGGAAAAGTCGACGCCATTCGCAGCCTGCGCCGCGAAGCGGGAGAAGACCGAATTACCGATGAAGATGCCGAAGATAATAGCCAGGCTTAGCGCGCTAAGGCCGAACTGGCGAGCCAGCGGATGGTCGGCGGCGAGGATGCCAAGCCAGGCGATGCTAGCGGCTAGCAGCATGCCTGGTAATTTGGCTTTGACTGTACTTGTTAAAGATGAATTCTTTTCCATGACGCAATCCCTTGAGAAGATGGCGTAAGGATAGCCTTTGGATTATCATGAGTCGAATAGATAATTTTCACATAACCATGAAATATAGTCATGATCTTGAATTTACATCTCTTGAGGGTATTTTTTGCAGTGGCCGGGCAAAACAGTTTTTCGCGTGCGGCGGAAGCGCTGTTCATCAGCCAGTCGGCGGTGTCCAAGGCGGTGCGCGAGCTGGAACAGCAGCTGGACCTGCCGCTGATAGAGCGCGGCGTCAGCGGCGGCAAGGGCATACGGGTGACAGAAAGCGGCAAAGCGCTGTTTGAGCATGCGCGCGGCATCTTTGCATTGGAACGCGCAGCGGTGGAAGATGTGCGCGCCCGGGTAGGCCTGCACCGCGGCAGCCTCACGATAGGCGCAAGCACGACAATCGCGAGCTACTGGCTACCGCATTATGTTGCACAGTTCACACTGCAATTTCCGGATATAGCGCCGCACATCCTCGTGGGGAATACGCAGGCCATCCGCCAGGATCTGCTGGATTGCCGCATCGACCTGGCGCTGGTGGAGGGGCCGGTGGACGATCCGCTGATCAGGTCCAGCCATTGGCAGCAAGATGAACTGGTCATTGTTGCAGCCGGCGATTCGCTGCTGCACCGGCGCAGCCCGGTGGAAGCCGGACATCTGAGCAAGTTGCTATGGATCGTGCGCGAGCCCGGCTCGGGCACGCGGGAAGCAACGCAGCAACTGCTGCAGGCACACCGGATTTATCCCGAACACAGTATGGAAGTGGGCAGCAACGAGGCCATCGCGCGCATCGTCGCCGAAGGCGTGGGCATTGCGATGCTGCCGAAAGTATTGGCGCAGGACCTGATTGCGCTGGACAAACTGAAGGTGGTGAATGTAGCGGCAGAAAACGGCGGCAAGCTGCAATTTGCGCGCAGCCTGCACTTGCTGGAAATGGGTAGCCGCCCACATAGCCCGGCGGCGCTGGCTTTCCTGCACCTGCTGCATCAAGGACATGCATGACCGGAACAAGTCTTCCGGTCATGCCTAACACGCCCTGTAAATCCTTTAGACGCTTTCCTCTGGCTCAGGCAAAGTCAGGCGGCCGGTATGGTAGTCGTACTCGAACACCTCGCCATAGCGGCCCCATTCAACGGCAACGCCCAATACCCGCTTGGCTTCCTCGCCATCCAGGAATTCTTCCAGCAACTCCAGGAAAGGCCCTTCCGGCAGCTTGCCGTTGGCGTCTTCTTCCAGGCTGCGGCGAATATGGGCAACGAGCGGCACATGGGTCAGCAGTTGCTGGCCAAACAGCTCCTGCCTTTCGGTCTGCTCCGCTTCCACGTAACGCTTGCCCAGCGGCGTCAGGCTGATATCGCCCTTTTCGACGATGGCCAGACCCAGCTGCCCCAGTGCCTCATAGGTCGGGAACAGCTCTTCATCGGAAAGCTCCGCTTCCTCCGCCAGCTGCGGCAAGTCGGCGCGGCCGTTGAACGGGGTATCGGCCAACAGGTCCAGCACCGCCTCGATGCGGCTGATGTCGGTTTCCGGCAGGCGGTACACCTGCGATTTCGGCACAGGCGTGCCGGCGGCGGCTTCCTGCACGGGACGCATCGTCATCAGACCATATACCTCATCGATCAGCGCCCTCACCTCGGCGGAATCGACATCGCGCGGACGCGGCAAATCTATCTTCACTTCGCAGCGTATGCAGCCGGGATCACTGGCCATGATGATGATACGGTCCGACATCATGACCGCCTCTTCAATATTGTGGGAGACGATCAGTATGCCCTTGGTGGGAATACGGCTTTCATCCCACAATTCCAGCATGTCGTTGCGCAGCGTTTCGCCGGTCAGCACGTCCAGCGCCGAGAAAGCCTCGTCCATCAAAAGCACGTCAGGATTGGTGACCAGTGCGCGCGCAATGCCGACACGCTGCTTCATGCCGCCGGAAAGTTCGCGCGGCAAGGCGCCGCCGAAACCCGCCAGGCCGATAAGCTCCAGCACCGCATCGGCCCTGGTTTCCCTTTCGTCCGCGGGGACGCCCTGCGCTTCCAGACCCAGCTCCACGTTTTGTTGCACAGTAAGCCATGGAAACAGTGCAAACGACTGAAACACCATCGCAATGCCGGCTACCGGGCCATAGATCGGGCGGGCACGGTATTCCACCTTGCCGGTATCGGCAGGAATCAGGCCGGCAATAATGCGCAACAGCGTCGACTTGCCTGAGCCGGACTTACCCAGCAGCGCAACGATCTCGCCTTCTTTCAATTCAAAATCGACTTTTTCCAGCACGCTGCGGGCTGTGCCATCGGCGGCACGGAAAGACTTGGCAACACCCTTCAGTTCTATTAAAAAATTCTGATTCATCATGCATCCTCAACGGCTACGGTCTTCGGCAAGCAAATACAGTTTGCGCCAGAAAAAACGGTTCAACAACATTACGAATACGCACATCACGCCTATGCCCAGCGCAATGCGGTGAAAATCGCCGACTTCGGTCATCTGCTTGATGTAACTGCCAAGGCCGTCCGCGATCAGTGTGGTCTTGCCCCAGGTAACATATTCCGCCACGATACTGGCATTCCAGGAGCCGCCGCTGGCGGTAATGGCGCCGGTGATATAGCTAGGAAAAATCGCCGGCAGATAGACCCGTTTCCATTTGAGCCAGCCCTTGAGGCCCAGGTTGTCTGCCGCCAGACGCAGCTCGTTTGGAATCGTCGAGGCACCTGCCACGACGTTAAACAAAATATACCACTGGGTACCGAAGACCATCAGCGGGCTAAGCCAGATGTTCGGACTCAGGTTCAGCGACACAACCGCAAACACCACCAGCGGAAACATCAGGTTTACCGGGAAAGCGGCCAGGAATTGCGCCACCGCCTGCACCTGCTGCGAGTATTGCGGCCTCAGGCCTATCCATACCGCGATCGGCACCCAGACTACCGATGCCAGCGCGATCAGCAGCATGACCCTGAGCAGCGTGATCAGCCCCAGGCCGATCACATGGCCGGTCTCGCCCCAGCCGACATCGCTGTGGATGAAGGTAATCATCCGGTACGCCGCCCACAGGCAGGCCAGCGCCAGCGCCACATCCCATACCCTGGACCAGACAGGGTTGATGGGACGCACGCTGGCCTTGACGGAAGTACCGTCATGCCGCACGGCGAACCAGCCCAGCGGACGGCTCAGCGCTGCCCATAGCTTGTCTGTCAGGCCGCGGAACCAGTGGCTGCTGCGCATCCAGTGCAGCAGCCAGGATTCCTGCGAGGTTTCAGACTGCGACTCCTCAAAGCGGAATTTGTCGGCCCAAGCCAGCAAGGGCCGGAAAAACAATTGGTCGTACAGCAGGATGCCGGTCAGCATCGCGGCAATCGCCCATGCAATCGCCATGCCGTTCTTGGCTTCTATCGCAACGGCGATATAGGAGCCGATGCCGGGTAATTTGATATCCTGTCCGGCAACCGAGATCGCCTCTGCGGCGACCAGGAAGAACCAGCCTCCCGACATCGACATCATCATGTTCCACAGCAAACCCGGCATTGCAAAAGGCAATTCAAGGCGCCAGAAACGCTGCCAGCTGGATAGCCGGAAAATACGGGTTGCCTCGCTCAACTCAGGCGGCACCGTGCGTATCGACTGATACAGGCTGAATGCCATGTTCCAGGCCTGGGACGTGAAGATCGCAAAGATGGCCGCGCATTCCACCCCCAGTAGATTACCTGGAAATAAAGCGATGAATGGTGCAATGGCGATGGCCTGGAATCCAAGAATGGGAACGGACTGCAGGATGTCCAGCATCGGCACCATGATTTTTTCCGCCTTCGCGTATTTGACTGCGATGGCAGCAAACGCGAGGCTGAACAGCAGCGAAAATCCCAGTGCAGTAAACATGCGCAAAATAGTACGCAGCAGGTAGTAAGGCAGATACGAAGGATCGAGGGAAATCTCGGAGGCTTCGCCGACAGAAAACGGATGGCTCATCTGCATTGCGCCGAACGCGAATACGATCAGCAGTGCCAGCACCAGCGGCAACAAAGCCCAGTCCCAGCGGTTGGGGCCGCGGTCCTGGCCACTGTCCTCTGATTTTTGCGGATTGAAGAGTTCAAACATGCGCGGCTCCCACGTGAGTCAGCGACACGGCAATAGCGTGAAGGCATGGTGCCGGAATTGATCCGGCCTGATGACGATTGAAGATGTGAACGAAGAAAAACAATTAACCTCCCTTACCGGCATGCGACAAAGCAGACTCATCGCAAGCGGTTCCGATCAATACGGAAAATTCAAACGGTCACCAGCATGCTCACACCGGCCAGACATAGTCTGACACGGACTATATCGCAAGTGCAGGCGGGTGCGGAGCATCAGCCCGGCGACACGCAGAAAAATAAATTGGGTAAGTAAAAATGCAGCCTTGAAAGCTGATTGACACCGCTACCCGCCATGTTGGCAGGTGAGCGGCAATATGATGCGCGCCTACTCTGCCATTATGTGGCCGATACAAGATCGACTACTATAACTATCCACAGAATGTGCTCCATTAAAGCGAAGCGCGAACTGTAGCACGGCGGCAAAAGGCTGGCAATATCATTTGAGATTGTATTTTTTTGTATCGCCGGCATCCGTAAAAAACGACGCTGCCGGATTATTTGGCGTGTTGTTTTAACGCTGAACGAAGCATGCCGGAAATCTCTTTCAGCTCCAGATCCACGGCAAAATCGAGCGCCGTCATACCCACGTCATTTTTCAGTGTTACGTCCGCCCCCTCATCCAGCAGCAGTTTAACCGCGGGCGTTTTGCCGGAACGCGCCGCCATCATCAGCGGCGTCGTGCGGTTGGGAGACGCCGCGTCGATATAGGCGTAATTTTCCAGCAGGATCGCGATCACCTCGGGATCGCCCTTCGCAGCTGCATAGTGCAGCGCAGTCCAGCCGCGGCGGTTGACCTCCGCATCGGCGGCGATCAGCTTGTTGACCGCATCCACGTTGCCCATGTAACTGGCGATCATCAGCGCGGTATCGCCATTCTTCGACTTCGCTTCGATGTTGATGCCCTCGGTTGCCAGCAAGGCATCAAACACCTTCGAGGAATTTTCGCGCAGCGCGATCATCATGCCGCTCTCCCCACGCACGGTCTCTACGGTGTTCGGGTCCATGCCCCTTTTCAGTAAAGACTGCAGTTTCTTGATATCGTCGAACTTGACCGCCGTCAAAAAATCGTCGTAGGCGCCGGCAAACGCCGCGGGCGCCGCAGACACCGTAAGCAGGCAAAACAGCAGTGCTGAAGCGATGGCGAACAGACGTCTGGCTCTCAACTGGAGGGACGGCAAGCTATTGTTATTTTTCATCGCATGAATCATCCGGTGTCAGTGCGCTATCTTGAACAGATTGAAAAAATTCTCGGTCGTGGCTTCTTGCATCTGTTTTAGCGGAACCTGTTTGAGGTCGGCCAGGTATTCGGCTACATGACGGACGAATCCGGGCTCATTCATCTTGCCGCGATGGGGCACCGGCGCCAGGTAGGGCGAATCGGTCTCGATCAGGATGCGGTCCATCGGCAATGCCTTTGCCACCGCCTGAAGGTCTTTGGCGCTTTTGAAAGTGACGATGCCGGAGAAAGAAATGTAAAAGCCCATCTCTATCGCGGCCTGCGCCACTTCCAGCGATTCGGTAAAACAATGCATGACGCCTGCAGCACCACCCTTGTCAGTGCCGGCGCCCTCTTCCTGCATGATCCTGATCGTATCGGCAGACGCCGACCGCGTATGGATGATGAGCGGCTTGCCGGTGGTGCGGGATGCGCGGATATGCTGGCGGAAGCGCTCGCGCTGCCATTCCAGGTCTCCCTGCAAGCGGAAATAATCGAGGCCGGTTTCGCCTATCGCCACGATTTTAGGATGCCGGGACAATTCCACAAGGTGCTCCGCGCTCGGCTCCTCGGTATCCGGATAGTCCGGATGCACCCCCACTGACGCATAGATATTCGGATATTTTTCGGCGAGCGCCAGCACTTGCGGAAAATCAGGCAGGTCCACCGATACGCACAGGGCGTGCGTGACCCCGTTTTCTTCCATCTTGGCCAGAATTTCAGGCAAGCGAACCGCCAGTTCGGGGAAATTGATATGGCAATGAGAATCGACGTACATAGAGGAACCAGGGAGGTAGGCCGGACGCTGCCGGCAAAAATCAGGCCTTGCGGCTCGCCATCAATTCTAATACGGCTTGCGCGGACACGTTGGCGGTATCCAGCAGCAGGCTATGGTGCATGTCGGTGAAGCGTTGCTTCAGTGAATCGCGCAGCGGCGCATCATTCAATTGCTGCCACAGCGTATCTGCGAGCGCCTTGGGGGATGCCGCGCGCTGAAGAAATTCCGGCACCAGGAAATCACGCGCGATGATGTTGGGCAAACCTATCCACGGCTGGTAACCCATGTGACGAAGCACCTGCCAGGACGCTTCCATCATCCGGTAGGCGATGACCATCGGTTTTTTGAACAGCGCCACTTCCAGCGACGCCGTACCGGAAGCTACCAGCACTGCGTCGGCAGCGGCGATGGCAGCATGCGACTGGCCATCTATCAGCAAGACCGGCACTTCTTCCAGCCCTGCATCGACCACCAGCTTGATGTAATAGCTGCGCTGTTTGGCGCCGGCCATCGGCACCACGATCTGGATCTTGGGATCGCGCTCGACCAGCAGTTGAGCGGCTGCGATGAATGCTTCGGTATTGTATTTAAGCTCGGACATGCGGCTGCCGGGCAGGATGGTTACCACAGTCGCATCGGGCTGCAGACCCAGCTCTGCCCTGGCTGCAGCCACATCCGGTTCCAGCGGAATCACCTGGGCCAGCGGATGGCCGACATAGGTGACAGGAATACCGGCGTCGCGGTAAATCTGCTCTTCAAATGGAAAAACGACCAGCATGTGCGACACCGCTTCGGCAATCTTCTTGATGCGGCCGCCGCGCCACGCCCAGATCGAGGGGCTGATGTAGTGCATGGTCGGAATCCCGGCCTGCTTCAGCTGGATTTCCAGGTCGAGGTTGAAATCCGGCGCGTCCACGCCGATAAAGACATCGGGCTTTTCTACCAGCAGGCGCTGGCGCAGTTGCTTGCGTATGCCGCTGATCTCCCGGTAATGGGCCAGCACTTCGAACAGGCCGCGCACTGCCAGCTTGTCCATCGGCCAGTCATTGACAAAGCCGTGCTCGGCCATTCTGGGGCCGCCTATGCCATGCATCAGGGAAGCAGGCAGTTGCGGCCTCAGCCCGGACAGCAGGCGTCCCGCCAGCAGGTCACCGGAGGTTTCGCCGGCAACCATCGAAATGATGGGCCGCTGATTCTGATCCACAGCCGGCACTATCGAACGATGCCGCGGGTACTGGTGTCAAGGAAGCTGCGCATGGCCTGCATGTGCAAGGCCTCGTCAGCTGGCAAGGCGGCCTGTTCGGCATCCAGGGCAGCCTTCGCTTCTTCCAGCGTCAGGCCGGACCGGTAGATCAGCTTGTAGGCCTGGCGGACTGCGGCGATCTGCTCGCGGCTGAATCCGCGTCGCTTCAAGCCCTCTGCATTGATGCCGTGCGCCGCTGCAGGGTTGCCGGAGAGCGTGACAAAAGGCGGCACATCCTGGGTCAGTGTCGTACCCATGCCGGTCATCGCGTGCGCGCCTACACGGCAGAACTGGTGGATATTGGTAAAGCCGCCCAGGATTACCCAGTCGCCGATATGTACGTGGCCGGCCAGCTGCGCATTGTTGGCAAAGATCGTGTTGTTCCCGACATGGCAGTCGTGCGCCAGATGCACATAGGCCATGATCCAGTTGTCATTGCCGACGCGGGTTACTCCGCCGTCCTGTATCGTACCCAGGTTGAAGGTGCAGAATTCACGGATGACGTTGCGGTCGCCGATTTCCAGGCGCGTAGGTTCGCCTGCATACTTCTTGTCCTGCGGCGCAGCGCCGATGGACGAGAACTGGAACAGCGTATTGTCGCGGCCTATCGTCGTATGGCCCTGTATCACCACATGCGGACCTATCTTGCTGCCGGCGCCAATATTGACATCAGGGCCGATGACAGAATAAGGGCCAACTTCCACCGAACTATCGAGGCTGGCTTTGGGGTCGACGACTGCCGTTGGGTGAATCGCCATGTCTATTCTCCGGGTGTAACGCCTGCAGGCAAGCCCACCGGCACATCATTGGCAGTGCGCATGGTGCACATCAGCTCGCCTTCCACGGCCAATTGTCCATCCACGCTACCCTTGGCTTTATATTTCCAAATCCCGCGCGCCACGCGCAGGATTTCCACTTCTATCTTCAACTGGTCGCCCGGTTCCACCGGCCGCTTGAAGCGCGCGCCATCTATACCAAGGAAATACACCAGGGTGTTTTCGTCCGGCTTTTGCCCCATCGTCAGGAAAGACAGGATTGCGGCGGTCTGTGCCAGCGCTTCTATCATCAGCACGCCGGGCATTACCGGCTTGTTGGGAAAATGCCCGTTGAAAAACTCTTCGTTCGCGGTGACATTCTTGATTGCGGTAATGGATTTGCCGCTCTCCCAGTTCAGTACGCGGTCCACCAGCAGCATAGGGTAACGGTGCGGCAGGTACTGCTTGATTTGATTGATGTCTAAGGTATTCATTATTACTTTTCTGTGAGCGATTTGATTGTTTTTTCCATCTGGCGGATTTTTTCGCGCATGGTCGACAAGTTACGGACGATTGCGGCAGACTTTTCCCAGTCTGCATTTTTTGCCAATGGATAAAACCCGGTGTACTGGCCTGCTTCCAGTATGGACCGGGAGACCATGCTCCCGGACGAAATATGCACGTTATCGACGATGGTCAGGTGGCCCAGCACCATCGCCGCGCCGCCGAAAGTGCAATGCCTGCCTATCTTCGCGCTGCCTGCGACGCCGACGCAGCCTGCCATGGCGGTGTAGGCGCCGATGTGGCAGTTATGGCCGATCTGGATCTGGTTATCCAGGATCACGCCTTCCTCGATGATGGTGTCGGCCAGCGCGCCGCGGTCTATCGTGGTGTTGGCGCCGATCTCGACATCGTCCGCAATCAGCACGCGGCCGGTTTGCGGGATCTTGATCCATTTACCGCTCTCGTTGGCATAGCCGAAACCCTCGGCGCCGATGACAGCGCCGGACTGCAGCGAACAGCGCCGGCCAATTTCGCAATACTCATAAACGCAGACGTTCGGAAACAGCCGAGTGCCCTCGCCTATGCTGGCGCCGCGCCCGATGAATACGCCGGCGCCGATGACCGCACCCTCGCCGATGACGGCCTCCGCCTCTATCGTTGCATGCGGGCCTATGCTGGCGCTTGCAGCGACGCTGGCATGTGGACTGACATGGGCAGTGGGGTGTATGCCCTGCTCGGGCGGTATCGCATGCAGCGCGGCAAAGTGCTGCGCTACATGGGCAAAATAGGCGTAAGGATTATCGGCGACGATACGGGCACCGGTATAGACAGGGCCCACATGGTCCTGGTCCCTGGCGGACAGGATCAGCGCAGCGGCCTTTGTCAATTCAGCCTGGGAACGGAACTTGGGGTTGGACAGGAAAGTGAGGTAGCGCTCGTCCGCGTCGCTCAAAGGAGCAATGCCGGCTACCTGGATGTCTGGGCTGCCAATCAATTGACCACCGAAGCGATCGACCAATTCTCCCAGCCGAATGCTTACGGTGGTCATTTTATTTACTTGGAAAGAGCTTTAAGCACTTTCTCAGTCAGGTCTATACGGGGATTGAAATAGATAGGCTCTTCCTGCAGCACGATATCGTATTTTTCGGATTCCGCAATCTGTTTCACTGCTTTCCTGACGCGCACCGAGAAATTGGCCAATTCTTCACTCTTGCGCTGATTCAGGTCTTCATTGAAAATCTGGCGCCTGCGCTTCAGGTCCTGGTCCATATCGAGCAGCTCGCGCTGCTTCTTGATACGGTCCGTCTCAGACAATACAGGTGCATCCTTGTCATATTTCTCGGCCAGGGACTTGAGCTTCAGCCCCAGGTCCTGATTATCCTTTTCGCGCTTGGAGAATTCCTGTGCAATTTTTTCTTCGGCCGCCTTGGCAGGCGCCGATTGCAACAGGCGCTGCGCATCTACATAGCCAATCTTTACTTCCTGTGCGTGCGCCTGCCCGAACAGGCCCAGGCATACCACGCACGTCATCAGGCTTCGAAACAAACCGCTAGGGGTAATAAATTGCTTCAAAATATTTCTCCGCATTGCTTAAAATAAATTACACCGCCATTGTATCTTTAGAAGCCGCCGCCCAGATTAAACTGGAACGCTTCAGGCCTGTCGCCAGGTTTCAGGTTCACCGGTTTACCATAGCTCAGCTTCAACGGGCCCACAGGGGAAATCCAGCTCAGGCCGATACCGACCGCTGCCCTCATGTCCTGTACGCGTATTTTCTGGTTTTCATCGAAAACGTTACCGAAGTCGAAGAAAGTAAACAAGCGCAAGCTCTTGTCATTGCCGGAACCCGGGAAAGGCGACTGTAATTCTACATTACCGAAGACCCGGCTGGCGCCGCCCAGTGCATCGCCGTTAGGATCCTTGGTGCCCAGTGTGGACGATTCATAGCCGCGAACCGAGCCGATACCGCCGGCATAGTAGTTCTTGAACAGAGGATAAGGCTTGCCGCCTATGCCATGACCGTAGTCGAACTCGCCGTTCAGCGCCAGTGTAATGGATTTATACACCGGCTTGAACAGCTGCGCCTGGTAGCTCGCGCGATAGTACTTGAAGCTGCCGATAGCCGACAGTTCAAGGTTGGCACGTTGATAACGGCCCACTGTAGGAATCAGCGCGCTGTCCCGGCTATCCCTCTGCCACGCCACTGTCAGCGGGAAAGAGTTGGTAATGGAGTCGCCGATACCGTAATTCGGGTCGGTTGGGTCTTTGACCGCATTGCCGTAATCCGCCACATACTTCAGGTAGCGGAATGGGCTCCCGAGGAAGGTTGAGACGTTGGTCCGCTCGAAACCCAGGCCGAAGAACACGGTATCCACTTCCGAGAATGGCACGCCGAAACTCAGTTTTGCGCCCGTGGTCTGGATGCGATAATCGCCGACGCTGCCGATAACGGGACGCGTGGTGCGGACATACACCTCGGTGCTCTTGCTGACGCCATCATCCGTGAAATACGGATTGGTGTGCGTCAATGCAATGGTGCGGTACAGCGAACTGGTGTTGACTTCCAGGCCTATCGTATCGCCGCTGCCGAATGCGTTGGCCTGCTGGATGGAACCGGACAGGGTCAGGCGTTCCAGCTGCGAGTAGCCTGCGCCCAGCTGGATGTTGCCGGTTGGCCGTTCAGTCACGGTCAGGTTGACGTCTACCTGGTCGGTACTGGTCGGCACTTCTGGCGTATCAATCGTGACTTCCTTGAAGTAGCCCAGACGGTCTACCCTGTCGCGCGACAGTTTGATTTTCTCGCCGTCGTACCATGAGCTTTCAAATTGGCGGAATTCGCGGCGGATGACTTCATCACGCGTGCGGGTATTACCGGCTAGATTAATCTTGCGCACGTAGACGCGCTTACCCGGATCGACGAAGATCGTGAACGCAACTTCTTTCTTTTCCTTGTTCAGCAGCGGGTTTGCATTGACGTTGGCAAACGCATAGCCGAAATTGCCCAAGCGCTCGGAAATGCGTTTGGTGCTGTCGGTCAATCTCGCGGCGTTATACGTATCGCCGCTTTTCAGCAAGACCAGCGAGGCCAGCTCATCTTCGCGGCCGAACATTTCGCCTTCCAGCTTGACGCCCGACACAGTGTACTTGTCGCCTTCAATAATATTGATGGTGATGTAGATGTCTTTCTTGTCCGGCGTAATGGAAATCTGCGTCGATTCGACCTGCATTTCCAGGTAGCCGCGGTTTTGATAGAAAGACTTCAGAGTTTCTATGTCGCCCGACAGTTTTTGCTTGGAATATTGGTCGGCCTTGGTGTACCAGGTGAACCAGCCCGGCGTTCTCAAGGCCAGCATGTCGCGCAACTCGCTGTCGGAGAAGGCCTTGTTGCCGATGATATTGATTTGCGCGATACGGGCGATGTCGCCTTCGTCTACGGCAAATGTCACATTGACGCGGTTACGCTCGATCGGCGTCACCGTAGTCGTAATCTGCACGCCGTACAGGCCGCGCGACAGGTATTGCCGCTTCAATTCCTGCTCGGCACGGTCCACGCTGGCTTTATCGAAAATACGCGATTCGCCAACGCCGATGTCCTTCAGCGCCTTGACCAGATTGTCTTTTTCAAATTCCTTGGTGCCGGTGAAATCCACACCGGCGATCGATGGCCGCTCTTCCAGCAAGATGATCAGAACGCCGTCCTGCGCCTCAATCTGCACATCCTTGAAGAAAGTGGTTGCGTACAAGGCCTTGATCGCCGCAGTACTTTTTGCATCGTCAAACGTTTCGCCGACGCGTACAGGCAGGTAACTGAACACCGTTCCCGCTTCGGTACGCTGGATGCCTTCAACCCGTATATCTTTTACTATGAATGGTTCAATTGCCATTGCGCTACCAGAACATACAGCGAGTGCAGCTAATGCCAACACGTGTCGGCGTAATTTAGGCAAAGTAAGGTGATCAACGTTCTCGATATGTAATTTCATTGGTTGTTGTTTAATCTTAGGGCCTGTTGACAATCAAATTGCTTTGTAGGGGCCGGGATAAAACCTGCCTGGAATGGAGAGCCGGCTTGCACTTTCAGCGGCAGCCCTCATCATCCCGGCACGCAGCGCGCTGAAATGTTCTTCGCGCAACGTTTATTCCAACCCCCTCCGAGTTCAAACCAAAACACACGCTGGAGGGCATCGCGCACCTGCCCGGGATATCCTCCCAGTCGTACACCGCCTTGCCACCATGCGCTTTGGTTTGAACGCATCTTGCTGAGCGCCGAAAACACCAATTTCCTTAAAGAAATTGCATGCCCGGCCGGCTCAGCCGAGCATTATGACACTAGTCGGACAATGTCATTAAAAAAAGCGAGCGCCATCAGGGTCATCAGCAGAGCTGCCCCGGCGCGCTGGGCAATTTCGCCGAAACGTTCGGAAACAGGCTTGCCCGTCAAAACTTCCAGCGAATAATACAACAAATGCCCTCCATCCAGCAGTGGAATAGGCAGCAAATTCATTACTCCGAGACTAATACTGATGAGCGCGATAAAGCTGATATAACTGATGGCGCCGGTTCTGGAGGTCTGCCCGGCATAATCCGCGATCGTAATGGGGCCGGTGATGTTCTTCCAGGAAACTTCGCCCGTCAGCATTTTGCCCAGCATTTTAAACGTCATGATGCTGGTATCCCAGGTTTTTTGGGTACCGCGCCCGACGGACTGCCATAACGGAGTCTGGATCAGCTGCATTTCAGGCCCGGTCATTGCCACCTGCAAGCGCCCTATTTTCGTGCCGTTTTCCTCCACAACATCCGGAACCGCGTCAATATTCAGCTCGTCCACGCCGCGCTTGACGAGCAGATCCAGTGTCTGTCCTGCGGAAGCCCGCACCATCCCGGTAAACTGCTGTGCATCTGCCAGATTCTTGCCACCCGCCTGCAGGATTACGTCGCCAGGCTTGAGTCCTGCCTTCATGCCAGCCCCACCGGGCATTACCTCGGCCAGCGTCGCCTTAGGCAAGGAGATCGACATCCCCAGCTTGGACAGGAAATCAGCTTCCAGGTCCTTGCTGGAAAGCTGGTCCAGCGGCAAGGACAGCGTCAACTGGTCGTAAGTGCCTGCCCTGTCCCGGTTTGCCCTTTTGACGCCGAGGCTGGCCGGCGCTTTTTCCAGGGCCAGCTCCATCAGCTTCCAGCGCAGGTCGGACCAGCCGAGCACGGGAACATTATTGACACTGGTTACCAGATCACCCGCGCGCAGACCGGCGACATAAGCGGGAGACTGCTCTGAACTGACCTGGATTTTGCTGACCGGCTCGGGTACGCCATGGAAATATAAACCGGAAAACAGCACTATCGCGAGCAGGAAGTTAGCCAGCGGCCCCGCTGCCAGGATCGCAATGCGCTTCCATACCGATTGCCGGCAAAATTCGCGCTTGAGTTCCTGCTCGGAAAGACTGCCGATATCTTGTTCCCTGGCGTCCAGCAATTTGACGTAGCCGCCCAGCGGCAACGCGGAAATTGCCCACTCCGTCTGGTCGGGTCCGAATCTACGGGAAAAAACCACTTTGCCCATGCCCACGGAGAATCTCAGCACCTTGACGCCGCACAGGCGTGCGACGGTATAGTGTCCAAGCTCATGAATGACCACCAGCGTGCCCAGCGCCACCATGAAGGCCAGTATGGTCTGCAATAAGATCATGATGCGATGAATGCCTCTGCGGTTGCGCGCGCTATCCGGTCCTGCTCAAGAATGCCGGCCAGATCCTGTATGTCCGTCACCGCGACTTTGTCCAAGGTGCGGGCAATTATCTGGTCTATCATCCTGAAGCCGATTTTGCCGTCCAAAAACGCTTGGACAGCGATTTCATTGCTGGCGTTCAGTATGGTCGGCGCCGAGCGGCCTGTTTTTAATGCATCAAACGCTAGCGCCAGGCAGGGAAAGCGCTTCAGATCGGGCGCTTCAAAGCTCAACTTGGCAATTTGGGTCAGGTCCAAAGGCGCCACGCCGGAATCTATCCTGTCAGGATACGCCAAACCGTAGGCGATAGGCGTGCGCATATCCGGATTGCCCAGTTGCGCCAGCATGGAGCCGTCGGCATAGGACACCATGGAATGGATCACGCTTTGCGGATGGATGACGACTTCAATCTGTTCAGCCGGTGTGGCGAACAGCCAGTGCGCCTCGATGACTTCCAGGCCCTTGTTCATCATCGTCGCCGAATCCACCGAGATTTTCCGGCCCATGACCCAGTTCGGATGCGCCACCGCCTCATCCGGTGTCACATTGGTCAGGGATTCGACGTCGCGGTTCAGGAAAGGCCCGCCGGACGCCGTCAGCACGATCCTGCGGACGCCATGCCGGTCCGGCTGGCGCTGGTAGTCGCGCGGCAGGCATTGGAAGATCGCGTTGTGCTCGCTATCGATAGGCAGCAGCGTCGCACCGTTCTCGATGATAGCGTTGATGAACAGCTGGCCGGACATCACCAGCGCTTCCTTGTTTGCCAGCAGCACTTTTTTGCCTGCCTGCGCTGCAGCGAGCGACGACGCCAGCCCGGCGGCGCCGACAATGGCGGCCATCACCGTGTCGCAGCCAGATGCGCTGGCAACCTTGCAAAGGGCCTCGGGGCCATGCTCTACCTGGGTGGCAATTTTCTTTTCACGCAGAAGTGTCTGCAGCTCGGCGGCGGCGGCGGCCGAGCCGACCACTGCGACTTCGGGGCGGAACTGCTCGCATTGCAGGGCCAGTTTCTGCACCTGTGTATGCGCCGTCAGCGCATACACGCGATAGCGGTCCGGGTGGCGCACCACCACATCCAGCGTGGAGACCCCTACAGAACCCGTGGAACCTAATATGCTTAACTGCTGCGTGCCTGGAACCTGTTTGCGCTGCTGATCAATGCTCATGCCTGTTACCACCAATAATCCAAAAGAGCCGCTACCGGCAAGACCGGTATCAAAGCATCGATACGGTCCAGCACGCCGCCATGCCCAGGCAAAAGGGAACTGCTGTCCTTCATTCCGGCACGGCGTTTCAGCATGGACTCAAACAGATCGCCGACCACGCTGGCCGCCGACAAAATACTCATTACAACGACCAGGGCGGCCCAGCCGCCCTTGACCAGCATACGTGCAGGAAAGGTGTCGGCCAGCATCGGCTGAACAGCCACCAGGGAAGCGATCAATAACACGGCAATCCAGCCGCCTATTGCGCCTTCCCATGATTTGCCCGGCGAGATGGTGGGGGCAAGCTTGCGCTTACCAAATGCCTTGCCGGAAAAATAGGCGCCGATATCGGCAATCCATACTATTGCCATCACGGACAGCAGAAAAACCGGCGAGTGCCTGAACAGCACGGCGATCGCGACAAAACAGCCGAAGATGGAAGCGCTGTAGACGCCGCTCAAAAACGCATTGGAAGCGCCGTTAAATGGCGGCAAACCTAACTTCAATGCGGGAACGAGGCGCAGCAGCCAGAAGGCCGCGCACAGCATGAACAGGAAAGAAAAGGAAATCGCAGCGCCGCTCAGTGTGATGTAGGCAAACAGCGCAGCCCAGACTACTGCGGCGATCACGGGAGCGGGGTTTTTAAACAGGCGCAGGCTCTCCCACAAGGCAACCCCGAAAAACAGGATAGCGACGATGGAAAAAGCCAGGAAATTTCCGAAATACAAAATCGGCAGCAATACTGCCAACAATACAAGCGCCGTCGCTATGCGAGTTTTAAGCATTAAGTTCCTATGAGGTCAGGATGCCTGTTCCACCAGTTGCGCACTGGTCTGGCCGAAACGCCGCTCCCTGGACTGGTAGGACAGGATAGCGGTGTCCAGTGAAGATGCGTCGAAATCGGGCCAAAAAGTGTCCGTAAAATAGAGTTCGCTATAGGCCAGCTGCCATAGCAGGAAATTGGAAATGCGCGACTCTCCGCCGGTACGGATGAACAGGTCCGGCTCCGGCGCGTATGCCATCGACAGATAGGAAGCCAGCTGGTCTTCGCTGATGCCGCCTTCCAGCTTGCCTTCCTGCTGCAGCCGGTTGACTGCCTGCATGATATCCCAGCGGCCGCCATAGTTGGCGCAGATAGTGACCGTCATGCCCTTGTTGCCGGCGGTCTTTGCCTGCGCAACCTGTATCATCTTTTGCAGCTTCTGGTCAAAACGGGATAAATCGCCCACCACTTTAAGCCGGATGTCATTCGCATGCAACTTGGCGACTTCTTTTTCCAGCGCGGTGACGAACAGGCGCATCAGCAAGGAGACCTCTTCCTCCGGCCTGCGCCAGTTTTCGGAACTGAAGGCGAACAGCGTCAGATATTCGACGCCCTTGCGCGCGCACGCCTCCACTGCAGCGCGCACGGCCTCCACGCCCTTGGCATGGCCCGCCACGCGCGGCAAAAACCGTTTGGTCGCCCAGCGGCCATTGCCATCCATGATGATGGCAATATGCCGTGGAATGGCGCCGATAGCCGGAACTTCTTTGGTGGAGCTAGCGTGGGTCATGTATTTCCAGGATGATGAACGTCGATTGCCGGATTAAATGCTTAAACTGTCAAAACTTCTTTTTCTTTTTCAGCCAGCAGCTTGTCCACTTCGCTGACGAATTTGTCCGTCAGCTTCTGGACGTCGTCCTGCGCACGGCGCTCATCATCTTCCGAGCAGGCTTTATCCTTCAGCAATTTCTTCAGCGATTCGTTGGCGTCGCGGCGGATGTTGCGGATCGCGATCTTGGAATCTTCGCCTTCGGTCTTGACCAGCTTGACCATTTCCTTGCGGCGCTCTTCGGTCAGCGGCGGCGTAGGGACGCGGATCATGTCGCCCTGGGTGGACGGATTCAGGCCCAGGTCGGCATCGCGGATCGCTTTTTCAATCGCCGAGATCATTTTCTTTTCCCACGGCTGTACGCCTATGGTGCGGGCATCGATCAGCGTCACATTGGCAACCTGCGTGATATGCGTGGGCGAACCATAATAGTCCACCTGCACGTGGTCCAATATGCCGGTATGAGCACGGCCGGTGCGGACTTTGGACAAGTCCGACTTCAGCGTCTCTATCGACTTTTGCATTCTTTGCTCGGTATTTTTCTTTACATCTACAACAGTCATGCTGTCCTCCTGTGCATCGATACTGGCAACGCCGAAACCTCCAGGCATGGCAAAAACTCCCGATCCGCGCAGCCGCCCTATTACAAGTGCGGTGCGGATCCGTATTGCCATTCAAACTGCCTGGAGCTGCTTCTGATTAAGAAGCTGGCTAAGCGGCCATCCAAATAATATTAAACGATAAATTATACGTGTACTAAGGTGCCTTCGTCTGCACCCATAATCACGTTCTTTAACGCACCCGGCTTGATGATGGAAAAAACCTTGATCGGCAGCTTCTGGTCGCGGCACAGGGCAAACGCGGTGGCATCCATCACCTGCAGGTGGCGAGCAATCGCCTCGTCGAAGGAAATGGTGGAATAACGGGTTGCGGTCGGATCTTTTTTAGGGTCGGCAGTGTAGACGCCGTCCACCTTGGTAGCCTTCAGTACGATCTGGGCGCCGATTTCCGAACCGCGCAATGCCGCAGCAGTGTCGGTAGTGAAAAACGGATTGCCGGTACCTGCTGCAAACACGACGATTTTGCCCTCTTCCAGATACTGCAGCGCCTTGGGACGCACATAAGGCTCCACCACCTGGTCAATCGCAATGGCCGACATCACGCGCGCGGTGATGCCCGCCTGGCGCATTGCGTCGGCCAGCGCCAGCGAATTCATCACGGTCGCCAGCATACCCATGTAGTCGGCAGTCGCGCGGTCCATGCCTTGCGCACCCGGCGCAACGCCACGGAAGATATTGCCGCCGCCAATGACGATGGCCAGCTCAACACCCAGTTTTGCCACTTCGGCAACGTCTGCCACCATGCGCTCTATCGTGGCGCGGTTGATGCCGAACGGGTCATCGCCCATCAGGGCTTCGCCAGAGAGCTTCAAAAGAACTCGCTTATAAGCAGGTTTGGTCACGGTCTGGACTCCTTCTGGTAAATAGATAAAGAATTAGCATTAAAAACAAGTACGGTACTGCAAAACCACATCGTTACGTTCTGTTTCTGGCTCCGCCGCCAAACCAGACGAAGACAACTCCAACAAAAACACACTACCGGTCCACTTATTCGTAATGCAAATTGGAATGACAGATGCCATTCCAACAAGATTAAGCTTTAAAAAAACGGGCCTTTCGGCCCGCATTTTTTGCTTACGCCTGTTTTGCTGCCGCCACCTGCGCAGCCACTTCCGCTGCAAAATCATCCTGCTTCTTCTCAATGCCCTCGCCCACGACAAACATGGCGAAGGATTTGATCGAAGCATTGACCGATTTCAGCATTTGCTCAACAGTCTGTTTGTCATTTTTGACGAAAGGCTGGTTCAGCAGGGAAACTTCTTTCAGGAACTTCTGTACGGAACCGTCTACCATTTTGGCAACGATATCTGCAGGCTTGCCGGACTCGGCAGCTTTTTGCGAAGCAACTGAACGCTCTTTTTCGATCAGGTCGGCAGGAACTTCGTCTGCGGACAGGGAAACCGGTTTCATCGCAGCAATGTGCATTGCCACGTCTTTACCAACTTGCTCTTCGGCGCCGTCATACTCAACCATGACACCGATACGTGTGCCGTGCAGGTAGGAAGTCAGCTTGGCAGTCGTATCAAAACGCTTGAAACGGCGGATAGACATATTTTCGCCGATGCGGCCGATCAGTGCTGCACGGTGAGATTCTACTGTGCCTGCTTCGAAAGGCAGAGCTACCAGAGCGGCAACATCTGCAGGATTGTTTTCGGCAACCAGTTTTGCGCAGGAATTGGCAAAAGCGATGAAATCATCGTTCTTGGTCACGAAATCTGTTTCGCAGTTAACTTCAACCAGCGCGCCGACATTACCGGAGATAAAAGCAGCAACAACGCCTTCAGCAGTAATACGGGAAGCAGCCTTGGAAGCCTTGCTACCCAGCTTAACGCGCAGCAACTCTTCTGCACGTTCCATATTGCCTTCAGCCTCAGTCAGGGCTTTTTTGCATTCCATCATCGGTGCATCAGTCTTTGCACGCAATTCACCTACCATCGCTGCTGTAATCGCCGCCATGTTTTTCTCCTAGTTCAAATTAGCGCCGCAAGGCGCTCATTATCAAAATCTGTTTAAAAAAAGGGGCCAACTGCTGTTGCCCCTTTTACTTGCATATCAGTCAGAAAAAGCTTGAATTAAGCTTGATCTTCCACTTCAACGAATTCGTCTGCGTCAGGCTTGATAGCTTCGATTACTTCGTTGACTGCATTGGCACGGCCTTCCAGGATAGCATCGGCAACGCCGCGAGCGTACAGGGCAATCGCTTTGGAGGAGTCATCGTTACCTGGGATGACGTAAGTTACGCCTTCTGGGGAATGGTTGGTATCAACCACGCCGATGACCGGGATACCCAGTTTTGCTGCTTCAGTGATGGAACCTTTGTGGTAGCCGACGTCAACCACGAAGATTGCGTCAGGAATGCCGCCCATGTCCTTGATGCCGCCGATAGCTTTTTGCAGCTTGACGATTTCACGCTGGAACATCAGCGCTTCTTTTTTGCTCAGTTTTTCTACAGAACCGTCTTCTACCGAAGCTTCCAAGTCTTTCAGACGCTTGATCGATGTTTTGACAGTTTTGAAGTTTGTCAGCATGCCGCCCAACCAGCGCTGGTCGACGAAAGGCATACCTGCACGTTGCGCTTCAGCAGCGATGATTTCGCGTGCCTGGCGTTTTGTGCCAACGAACATGATAGTGCCGCGATTGGAAGCCAGCTGACGAATGTATTTCATCGCCTCCTGATACATGCTCAGGGTTTTTTCCAGATTGACGATATGAATTTTGTTGCGATGGCCGAAGATGAACGGAGCCATCTTAGGGTTCCAGAAACGGGTTTGGTGACCAAAATGGACGCCGGCTTCCAGCATTTCGCGCATTGTTACAGACATAATAACTCCAGGGTTAGGTCTTGAATCCAGTCAGTGATCCGGCGTTGCCAGACACCCTTTTAGACCAGATTCGTGCATTAATAAAATGATTTTCCAATCATTAGCAAGAAACTCATTCAAGCTAACCATCAATTGTACTACGAAAATCATGCACCTTTCAAGTCTATGCCAATATTGCCTGAGCGGACATCGCGTGTCCGGACTAGACTATAATCTGCATTGAAACATTCTGCCTGCGGCATCCGATGCCGCGGCCGGAATCAGCCCTACCTATTTCCTATTGCCTACACGGTTGGCCAGCATGACATCTATCTCTATTAAATCCCCCCAGGACATCGCCGGAATGCGCATCGCAGGACGGCTGGGCTCCGAGGTGCTCGACTACATCACCCCTTTCGTCAAGGCAGGCGTTACCACCGGCGAGCTGGACAGATTGTGCCATGAATACATGGTCAACGTTCAGGGTACGATCCCGGCGCCGCTGAACTACTGTCCGCCAGGCTATACACCGTTTCCGAAAGCAATCTGCACCTCGGTCAACGATGTGATCTGCCACGGCATACCGGGCGACAAGGTGCTGAAAAACGGCGATTCGGTCAATCTGGACATTACCGTCATCAAGGATGGTTATCATGGCGACAATAGTCGTATGTTCCTGATCGGCGAGCCTTCCATCCTGTCCAAACGCCTCAACGAGATCACTTATGAGTGCATGTGGATAGGCATTGCCAAGGTCAAACCCGGCGCCCACCTCGGCGACATCGGCCATGCGATCCAGCAGCATGCCGAAAAAGCCGGCTACAGCGTGGTGAGGGAGTTCTGCGGCCACGGCATAGGCACGGTATTTCACGAAGAACCGCAGATCCTGCATTACGGCCGTCCAGGCACATTGGAAAAAATGCAGCCTGGCATGATCTTCACGATAGAACCGATGATTAATGCAGGCCGTCGTGAAATCAAGGAAATGGGCGACGGCTGGACCATTAAAACCAAGGACCGCAGCCTTTCCGCGCAATGGGAACACACGATCCTGGTCACCGAAACCGGCTATGAAGTGCTGACGCTATCGGCCGGCTCCCCTCCTCCGCCCGCGTTCATCACGACGCAGGCGCAGTCAGGCGTACCCGCATAATGGCAGTAACAGCCTCACCCGCATTACAGTTCAAGGAGGAATTGAAGGCCGGACAGCAAACGGTCATCGCCGCCTTCAAGGAAAACTTCAAAGCCGAACAACTGCTGCAGAACCTGTGCCGCGGCGTGGATGGCGTGCTGGCTAAAATCTGGAAAAATTTCGACCTGCCGAAAGCCGCCGCCCTGATCGCCGTTGGCGGCTACGGCCGTGGCGAGCTCTATCCCTACTCCGACGTGGACGTGCTGATCCTGCTGGCGGAACATCCGGACAAGCCAACGCGGGAAAAGCTGGAGAACTTGGTCCAGATTTTTTGGGACATAGGCCTGGATCTCGGCCACAGCATACGCACCGTGGACGAATGCCTGCAAGAATCCGAAGCCGACATCACCGTCAAGACCAGCCTGCTGGAAGCGCGGCTCGTGACTGGCAGCCGCAAGCTGTTCAAGGAACTGCAGGAACGCTATATTGCCAGCATGGACCCACAGCGATTTTTCCAGGAAAAATTGCTGGAGCTGCAGCAGCGTCACGTCAAGTACGAAGATACGCCTTACAGCCTGGAACCAAACTGCAAGGAAAGCCCGGGAGGATTGCGCGACCTGCAAGTGATATTGTGGGTAGCCAAGGCCGCGAACCTCGGCAACTCCTGGAAAGAGCTGGCAGACCGCGGACTGATCACCGACATTGAAGCGCGCCAGCTGAAACGCAATGAACACGCCTTCAAGGATATACGGATACGCCTGCACATCCAGGCAGGCAGGCGCGAAGACCGGCTGATTTTCGACGTGCAGACCGCCATCGCCGAGACGTTCGGGTTCAAGACCACAGAATCCCGCCGCGCCAGCGAACACCTGATGCAGCGGTATTACTGGGCCGCCAAGGCCGTCACGCAGCTGAACACCATCCTGCTGCAAAATATCGAGGCCAGCCTGTTTCCGCAGCCTTCGGTTCCGCACCCCATCAATGAACGCTTCAACGAGGTCAACGGCCTGATCGATATCGCCAGCGACGACCTGTTCGACAACGAGCCTTCGGCACTGCTGGAAATTTTCCTGCTGCTGGCCCGCCATCCTGAACTCAAAGGAATGACAGCCCGCAGCCTGCGCGCGCTATGGCATGCCCGCTTCCAGATAGACGCCGGTTTCCGGCATGATATTTTCAACCGCGGTTTGTTCCTGCAGATACTGCAATCCCCACAAGGGCTGACCCATGCGCTAAGGCGCATGAACCAGATGAGCATCCTGGGACGCTACCTGCCCAATTTCCGCCGCATCATCGGCCAGATGCAGCACGACCTGTTCCACGTGTACACGGTCGACCAGCATATCCTGATGGTGGTGCGCAACCTGCGCCGTTTTGCAATGACGGAGCATGCGCACGAATATCCATTCTGCAGCCAGCTGATGGCCAATTTCACGCAGCCCTGGGTGCTGTATATCGCCGCGCTGTTCCACGATATCGCCAAAGGCCGGGGCGGCGACCATTCACTGCTGGGCATGTCCGACGCCAAGAAATTCTGCTACGACCACGGCATTTCCAAGGCAAATTCGGAACTGATCATCTTCCTGGTGCAGCACCACCTGACAATGTCGCACGTGGCGCAAAAGCAGGACCTGTCAGACCCGGACGTGGTGCAGGCTTTTGCCAGGCTAGTCAAGGATGAGCGCCACCTCACGGCGCTCTACCTGCTGACAGTCTCCGACATCCGCGGCACCAGCCCCAAGGTATGGAACGCATGGAAAGGCAAATTGCTGGAAGACCTGTACCGCATTACGCTGCGCGTTCTGGGTGGAGAAGCACCGTCTGCGGACCGCGAACTGAAAAACCGCCAGGAAGACGCATTGAAAGCGCTGAGGCTGTACGGCTTGCCCGGCAATGCCCATGAACAGATGTGGCAGCAGCTGGATGTCGCCTATTTCCTGCGCCATGACGCATCCGACATTGCCTGGCAGACGCGTTCGCTGCACGACAAGATCAACAGCCCGGTGCCGGTTGTCAAATGCCGCCTGTCGCCGATAGGCGAAGGCTTGCAGGTCACCGTCTACGTGCGCGACCAGCCCGATCTGTTTGCCCGTATCTGCAGCTATTTCGACGGCAAGAATTTTAGCATCCTGGATGCAAAAATCCATACCACCAAGGGCGGCTACGCGCTGGACACCTTCCTCGTCATCGAACCTGCATTTGCCAACAATTACCGCGATATCATCAACCTGATCGAGCATGAACTGGCAGAAGTGCTGATGCAGCAGACGCCGCTATCCTCGCCGAACAAGGGACGCCTGTCACGGCTATCCCGGACCTTCCCCATGGTGCCGACCGTGGATTTGCGCCCGGACGAGCGCGGCCAGTATTTCCTTCTGTCGGTCTCGGCCAATGACAGGACAGGCCTGCTGTATGCAATTGCCAATGTGCTGGCCAAATACAAAATCAACCTGCACACGGCAAAAATCATGACGCTGGGAGAACGGGTGGAAGACGTATTTTTGGTTGACGGCGCCGCCCTGCAAAGTCCGCGCAGCCAGTTGCAAATTGAAACGGAGCTGCTGGAATCCTTGCGCGTGTAAAAACGCGCTGAGTATCCATTCCTTCAGCAATCACTACATTAAAGAATCACCTCGTTGTTACTATGACCGAACTTGTACGCCTATCAAAAAGAATGTCCGAACTGGGAATCTGTTCACGCCGCGAGGCCGATGAATGGATAGAGCGCGGCTGGGTCCGGGTGGATGGGAAAATCATCTCCGAACTGGGCAGCAAGGTCTTGCCGCACCAGAAAATTTCCGTCGAGCGCCAGGCTGCAGCGGAGCAATCCAAGCGCGTGACCATTCTGATCAATAAGCCAGTAGGCTATGTCAGCGGCCAGGCCGAGGACGGCTACCAGCCCGCAGTCACACTGGTCAAGCCGGAAAACCGCTGGACTGAATGTGCAGTACAAACTCAATTCCATCCTACGCAACTGCGCAGCCTGGTGCCGGCCGGGCGGCTGGATATCGACTCCGTGGGCCTGCTGGTGCTGACCCAGGACGGCCGCGTTGCCAAGCACCTGATAGGCCAGGACACCAGTGTTGAAAAAGAATATCTGGTCAGGGTGCAGTACGGCAAGCCCGGCCGGCTGCCGGATGCCGACCTGAAAAGACTGAACCATGGGCTGACGCTGGACGGCAAGGCGCTGATCCCGGCCAAAGTCAGCTGGATGAATGAAGACCAGCTAAAATTTGTCCTGCGTGAAGGCAAGAAGCGCCAGATCCGCCGCATGTGCGAAATGGTCGGACTGAAAGTACTGGGCTTGAAGCGCGTGCGCATAGGCAAGGTCAGGCTGGGTAATTTGCCTGAGGGGCAATGGCGCTATCTGCGCGACGACGAACAATTCTGATCAGCAATGCCCTCGTCAAAAGGCCAGGCCGGTTCTTCCGCCCTGGCCTTTTGACTATCGCAAACCCACTTTTTATTAATCAGGCAAAACACCCCGACACCTGCCGGCCGCCGTGACACTCTTTGACATTTACTGAAAGATTTTCGGATGCCACTATTTCACTAAAGGAGTAGTCTCGAATTGTACTTACGGGGGCTGCGATGACAACGAATGAGATTCTGAGAATTATGATGATGCCCCGGTTCCAGGGCGATTTGCCGACGCATCTTGAACTGGCCGCTATCTGGGCGCAGCGGCTCTCGGACTTATCGGACAAGCTGAGCGAGGCGGATTTGTATCCCTTGATGGTGGTGGGCTCGCTGGTGTACCAGAAAGCTTGCCTGGAACTTGAGGCAGAAGAGCAGGCAGGCCTGGTCATCCACATGGCACGCAGGCAATAAGGGGTTACAGCAAAAGATTACAGCAACCACAGGCACACATCGCAAGGATGCATGCCTGTGGTCTGGGTAACATTATTTTGACGTTTTTAATGCACCGACAGCATCCATGAAACCAACGCGGTCAGTCGTCGCATTTCTCGCATCTTCCGGGTTGATTTTCTTTTCGCGCAGCAATTGCAACAAAGCTGCATTCATTGAGTGACATCCATTGTCCGGGCTTCCGGCGCCATCCATCAGCGCGCGCAATCCTGTAAAGCCACCGGTTTCTATCAGGCGCACTACTTCCGGATTGGTCGTCAGACACTCGGTGGCCAGATGATAGCGTGCACCATCCAGTGACGGCAGCAGCGCCTGGCACAATACGCCACGCAAGGCTTTGGCCAGCGCCTGTGCCTGCGGCTCGCCGTTACCCAGCAGGCGCAACATTTTCTGCAGGCCTAATTCAGTGGAACGTGCATGCAGAGAAGCCAGCACCAGCGGGCCGGACTCTGCCAGCGCCAGCGCTTCCTGCGCAGTCTGTGCATCGCGGATTTCGCCGATGACGATCACGTCCGGGCGCTCCCGCAAGGCATCCAGTGCGCCCAGATAATAGCTCGCCACGTCGCCGTCGAAACCTACTTCTCGCTGGGTGATGATGCATTTACGCTGCGGGATCAGCGTTTCCACCGGATCTTCAATCGTGATGATGTGGCCAGACCGCGTTTTGTTGACCTCGTCGATCATGGACGCGATCGTAGTGGATTTGCCCTGGCAGGTGTCGCCAATGATCAGCACCAGGCCGCTGGTGCATTTGGCGAAATCCTGCTCGCACTGACGCAAGCCCAGCTGGCTGAGCTCCATCGGTTCACGCGGGAAACGGCGAATCACGCAGCCCAGGCGCTTCTTGCCCTGGAAAGTGAAGCAGTTGGCGCGGATACGCGCAGTGTTGAGGTCGATGGAGCGGTCAAAAGCCCGATCCTGAATACGGTCGGCCCAATTAGGCTCAATCACTTCAAAAAACTCTTCCAGTTCTTCGCGGGTAATGGGCGAGTCGGTGACAGCCACCAGGCCTTTCGGCTGGCGCAGCATGATGGGGCTGTTCTGGTGAATCAGGATGTCGCTGAAACTCAGGCGCGAGTTCAGCAGATGCAGGATTTGCTCGACCAGGGTGCCAAGTACCGGATGGCCTTCATTCTCAGTATATGACAGGGTACGGATTTGCGAGGACACCTGAGCTTCAATCATTTCTTTAATCTCCTGATTCGAAAATACTGCTGATTATAAACTCAGTATATTTACATCAGGGAAAGATTTTTATTTTGTCGTATTTTGCTCAGTAAATACGACAAAAACACACGGTTTCCACCATATTTCAGGCAAAACGGCTGCTAAACAGCAATAGCATGCTTAATCGTCATCATTGGGGTCAAGTTCTGGGAACAGCACCTCGGTAAAACCGAACTGGGACAGGTCCTTGATGCGCATGGGATACAGCACCCCATTCAGGTGATCGCACTCATGCTGCACCACGCGGGCATGGAAATCATCCACATCGCGGCTGATGTGCGTGCCAAACTGATCGAAACCCTCGTACCTCAACCGGGTCCAGCGCGGCACCAGGCCGCGCATGCCGGGTACCGACAGGCACCCTTCCCATGCCGCTTCAGTCTCCTCTCCCAGCGGTGTCAGCACAGGATTCAGCAGCACCGTTTCCGGTACTGTCGGTGCATCGGGATAGCGCGGATTGTTCTTGAAGCCAAAGATCACCAATTGCAGGTTGACGCCAATCTGCGGCGCCGCCAGGCCTGCGCCGTTAGCGGCGGCCATGGTTTCAAACATGTCGTCCACCAGCTTCAATAGTTCCGGCGTACCGAACTCAGTGACCGGCTCGGCAACCCTCAACAGCCGGGAATCGCCCATTTTCAATATTTCATGAATCATTGCAGACTCTCCTTCCCGCTGGTTAAAAACGCCGAGCCTATATTGGCCTTATAACACTTTATCAATCTGTTCAGATTTTAACCGAACGCAGGTACTCCTGGAATTCGGCGCCGGTCTCAGGGTGCTTCAGGCCCAGCGCCACGCTGGCTTTCAGATAGCCCAGCTTGGAACCGCAGTCATAGCGCGTGGCCGCGGCACGATAAGCGTACACCGGATCCGATTGCAGCAACTGCGCGATACCGTCGGTCAGCTGAATCTCGCCGCCGGAGCCTTTGCCCAACTTTTCCAGGTAAGAAAATATCTTGCCCGATAATACGTAGCGCCCCACCACAGCCAAGGTAGAAGGCGCAACGTCAGGCATCGGTTTTTCGACGATGCCGTGCATTTTTTCCATCCTGTCCTTGTACGGCGTGCCGCTGACGATACCGTACTGGCGGGTAAATTCCCTGGGTACGTCCTGCACCGCGATGATGCTGGCATTTTCCTGCTCGTACAAACGCGTCATCTGCGCAATCGCCGATGGGTGTCCAGGGTCGGCATCCATCAGATCGTCGGCCAGCAATACGGCAAACGGTTCATCGCCGACAACCGGGCGCGCGCATAGGACTGCGTGGCCCAGCCCCAGCGGCGCCTGCTGGCGGATGTAGATGCAGGTGATGTTCTTTGGAATGACGTTTTGCACCAGATCCAGCAAGGCCTGTTTGTTGGCAGCTTCCAGTTCGCTTTCCAGTTCATAGGCCTTATCGAAATGGTCTTCAATCGCTCGCTTGTTGCGGCCGGTAATAAATACCATCTCGGTAATGCCGGCTTCTACCGCCTCTTCCACCGCGTACTGGATCAGCGGCTTGTCCACAATGGGGAGCATCTCTTTCGGTTGCGCCTTGGTTGCCGGAAGGAAGCGGCTGCCCAGGCCCGCAACAGGGAAAACTGCCTTTTTGATTCTCGTCATTTTTTCTCCAGATCAATTGCGCAAAGTTGTAGCAACTCCGCTTCGGTAAGCACCATAACACCCAATTCCTGCGCCTTCAGCAACTTGCTGCCGGCGTCGTCTCCTGCCACCACGTAGCTGGTTTTTTTTGATACGGAGCCGGATACTTTACCGCCGGCTTTCTCGATGATTTCTGTTGCCTGATCCCGGCTCAATGACGGCAGCGTTCCAGTCAGCACAAAGGTCTTGCCTGACAAGATACCCTCAGCTTCGGCCTGCTGCGGCAGTTGCGACAGCAGGTCGGCATGCAGACTTTCCAGCTGTGCCACGCATTCGCGATGGCCAGGCACTGCCAGCCATGCGGTGAGCGCGGCGTTCAGATCAGAGGGCATCGCATAGTGATGCAAGTAATCGGTGTCGGCCTGAGCCAGCAAAGCCAGCGTCATTCCTTTATCTACCAGTTGCTTGCACCGGGTCTCGGTTAATTTGGGAATGGCCAGTGCCGCCAGCAATGCCGGCTGGCTCAGCCTGTCACGAAGCTTTGCACTCGGCGCATGTTCGTCGCGGGGGGCCACTCCGGCATTCAACAAGGCATCGATAGCCTGCTGGTTTTTTTCTTCGGCGAAAAAATCGGCAATCGCCTCAGCTACCGTGCTGCCGATATCCGGCAGCAGCCGCAGCAGCGGGGCCGGCACGCGACGCACCAGCTCCAGCTTGCCCAGCCAGTCTGCCAGTGTCTTGGCAGTGGACTCGCCAACGTGGCGTATGCCCAGCGCAAACAGCATCCGTTCCAGCGGCGGATTTTTGCTGGCGGCAATGGCTTCGATCAGGTTTTCGGCCCATTTGGTCGCTATTTTTCCCTGCTGCACCGTGTCTGGAGTGATGCCGTCGCGCTCGTCGCCGCGCCGCTTCATTTCCAGTAAATCGTCCAGTTTCAGCGTATACAGGTCTGCAATGCCATGCACGTAATCCAGTTCGACCAGGTTATCGATATAGCGCTCGCCCAGGCCGTCTATATCCATCATGCGGCGGGCAGCAAAGTGGCGTATCGCCTCCTTGCGCTGCGCTGAACAGAACAGGCCTCCGGAGCAACGGGCTATCGCTTCACCCTCTTCCCGCACCACATGCGAACCGCAGATCGGGCATACCTTCGGCAATTCAAACGGAGCATGCTCAGGCTGCGGCCTGCGCTCCATGACAACGGACACCACTTCCGGTATTACGTCGCCGGCACGGCGGACGATCACTGTATCGCCGACGCGCACGTCCTTGCGGCGTACCTCATCTTCGTTATGCAGCGTCGCGTTCGTCACGGTCACGCCGCCGACGAATACCGGCGCGAGCCGCGCTACCGGCGTCAGCGCACCGGTGCGGCCTACCTGCACGCCGATTTCCTGCACTACAGTGGTCGCCTCTTCCGCCGGGAATTTGTGTGCAATGGCAAAGCGCGGCGCTCGCGACACAAAGCCAAGCTCCTGCTGCTGCAGCAGGCGGTTGACTTTATATACGACACCATCGATATCGTAAGCCAGGCTCTTGCGCCTTTTGCCGATTTCAATATAAAAATCCAGCAAACCCTGCACGCCGGATACCACGGCCTTGTCGTCGCACACCGGCAATCCGAGGCCGGCATACCATTCCAAAAGGGCGGAATGCGAAGCAGGCATATCCGCGCCTTCCAGCGCTCCTATGCCATAAGAGAAAAAACTCAGCTTGCGCTGCGCAGTGATACGCGAATCCAGCTGCCGCAGGCTACCGGCCGCCGCATTGCGCGGATTAGCAAATTCCTTGCCGTCGGCATCGCGCTGGCGCTGGTTCAGCTTGTCGAAATCGGCTTTGAACATCAGCACTTCGCCGCGTACGTCCAGCACCTTCGGCGGATGCGGCGTATTCAAGCGCAAAGGAATGCTGTGTATCGTGCGGATGTTTTCCGTCACGTCTTCGCCGGTAAAGCCGTCTCCGCGGGTGGCGGCCTGTGTAAACAGTCCGTCCACGTAACGCAGATTGATGGCGAGGCCGTCAAATTTCAGGTCGATCGCATATTCCAGTTCATGGCCGGTGCCCAGGCCGTCGCGGGCACGGCGGTCGAAAGCGATGATGTCCTCGTCTTCGAAGCCATTGTTCAGCGACAGCATGGGCACGGCGTGCCGCACTTGCTTGAACTCAGGCAGAGGCGCTCCACCCACGCGTAGCGTGGGCGAGTCGGCTGTCATCAGTGCAGGATGCTGCTGCTCCAGCGCTTGCAGCTCCTTGAACAGCAGGTCGTACTCCGCATCCGGTATGCTGGGGTTGTCCAGTACATAATAAGCATGGCCATGGCGCCGCAATTCTTCGCGCAGCTGTGCCGCCCTGGCGGCCGGATCTGTGGCGTCCGGCGCAGTTTTGCCCAGTAAATCGTTTCCCATTGCTAGCTGAACAGGCGTTGTGCGCGCGTTGATCCTGCAGGGATTTCAGATTCCGCCATCGCGGCATAAAAGGCATGGACCTGGCCGGCAATCTCATCCAATGCCGCTTTGGAGATAGGCTGGTTGCCGTCATCCACGACTGTGCCGCCCAGCCGCGTCGATAAAGACCGTGCACAGGCTGCCATTGCGCCGAAACCGTCGCGCGCAGGCGCAACACAGGGTACGTCCAGCAGCAGCGTCAGCCTGGCAGTAACCGCTTCGCTGATGCCGACGTTGGTGGACAATGAAAACAGTGTTCCGCCGTCGCCATCCGGCATGACCAGTCTGCCGTCAGGACGGGAATCGAAACCCTGTTTTTCCAGTGCTGCGTGCAGTGTATTGATCGCCCATGGCGCTCCGTTGGCCATGATGTTGACGCTGAGTTGTGCATCATGCTCAGACACGAACTGGTGCAACTCCCTGGCCGTGGACATGACCAGGGTCATGTCCGGAATATCCGGATGGGCATTCAAGCGATCCGCAATTTCGCGCAGCTTCATGACGAATTCGGAATATTCCAGTTCATTCAGCGGGCCGCCCCGGCTGACCATCTGTATGCCGGCAAACAGGGTCGTGTAAATACCGCCATGCGCGATTACGTCACGCTCCCCAGAATGGCTCTGGCCGATGAAATGCACCGGTTTCTTGCCAACGTACCTGAGGCTGTGAATCTCAGCCAGGATTTTTTCGCCGCGTATCGGCGCATCGAATTCCAGCGGAATGATGCAGTCGATAAGTTCGTCAACCGGCAGTTCTTTGTCATGTACGTCCTGCGCGGGCATCATTGCGGGTCCGGAAGCTGCGGACGCTGCAGGCAGCGCCGGCGCCGCTTCGGTCTGGATAGCATCGGGCACGAAGGCCTGGTCATCATCCGCCATCGACACCACGTCCAGGCTGGGTTCCTGGCGATATTGCATGCCATCCAGCGGTTCCTGCGGCTCCTGCCGGGTGTAATGCTGCTCTTGCTGCCCTTCTGGTTCATGGTGCGGATTCATCAGCACGTCGTCGTGCCCGGTAGAAAAAGCGCGTTCGACGCTCTTTTTTGCCTTGTGCTCCTGCCATTTGTTGAAAATAACTACGCCGACGACGATGGTTCCACCGATTGCCAATAAGCTTATTTGTAGATCTGTCATGCTGCTTGCGCCTCAGAAGCAAAGTTTGCGGCAGACTCCATGTCTACCGCAACGATTCGAGAAACTCCCTGTTCCTGCATGGTCACGCCGATCAACTGCTGTGCCATTTCCATCGCTATTTTATTATGAGAAATAAACAAAAACTGTGTGTTAGCTGACATACGTTTCACCATATTGCAGAAACGTTCGGTATTTGAGTCATCCAGCGGCGCATCGACCTCATCCAGCAGGCAGAAAGGCGCCGGGTTCAGCTGAAACATGGAAAACACCAGCGCAGTTGCCGTCAAGGCCTTTTCGCCGCCGGACAGCAGGTGAATGGTCGCATTTTTCTTGCCGGGAGGCTGCGCCATCACCTGCACGCCGGAATCGAGGATTTCGTCGCCGGTCATGATCAGCTTCGCCTGTCCACCGCCAAAAAGAATGGGGAACAGTTCTGCAAAATGGGTATTCACCTTGTCGAAAGTATCCTGCAGCAGGTCGCGGGTTTCTATATCGATCTTGTGGATCGCGTCCTGCAGCGTAGTGATCGCCTCGGTCAGATCGGCATGCTGCGAATCCAGGAAGGTCTTGCGCTCGCTTGCCTGCGCCAGCTCATCCAGAGCCGCCATGTTTACCGCGCCCAATGCTGCTATGGCATTGGTCAGGCGGGTTACCTCGCCCTGCAGGTAGGACGGTTTCATGTCGGCATGCAGTTTTTGCGACAGCGCTTCTTCGTCGACATCGAAATTGCGCAACTGCTCTGCATACTGCTCCTGGCTCAGGCGCGCGGCCTGTTCCTTCAGCTGCAGCTCCATGATGCGGTCGCGCTGCGGTTGCAGGCTGCGTTCCACCTGCATCTTGGCTTCTTCATGCTGGCGCAGCTTCTGCGTCAGCTGATCCAGCTCATGCCTGGCGTCAGCCAGCGTGCGCTCCTGGTCGCTGCGTTTTTCCAGCAATGACTGCAAACCTGCCTGCGCAGTCTGGTCATCCATGGTTTCCAGTTCAAGCTTGCCCTGCTGCATATTGGTAAAAAGCTGTGCCGCCTGCTCCAGCGCAGTGGCGATGCTGCGGCGCAGTTCCTCCATCTTGCTGCGATGGGATTTTTCGGAGAACGCAGCTTCCTGCGCGGCCCTTTCCAGTTCACGCAGCTGCGTCCTGGCATTGTTCAGCTGCTGTTCTTTTTCCAGGTAGATGGTCTGTCCATCCTCATGGCTTTCCTGCAGTTCGGCCAGTTCCACATCCAGCTGCTCGAATTTTTCCTCTGACTCTGCCTTGGCCTGCTGCTGCTCCGATTCCTGTGCGGCGATTTCGGCCAGGTCGTTCTTGATCTGCGTGCTGCGCTGGTTAAAGCGCTCCTGCACTTCGGACAGCTTCATGAATTCTATCTGCAGGCCATGCACTGCCTGGGTCAGCGTGCTGACACGCAGCCGCAGTTCCTGCAAGCGCTGGCTGGCCTGCGTATACGCAGATTCGGCCCTGACGGCGCGCGTCTTGGCTTCGTCCGCCAGCATCTGCTGCGCACGGCTTTGCTTGCCAATGTTCTCTATTTCCTGCTGGCGCGCCAGCACGCCGTCCTGCTCGGAATCCGACGCATAGAAGCGAACGCTGGATTTGCTGATTACATGGCCCTGCTTGGTGATAAAGCACGCACCCTGCGGCAGCTTGGCCCTATCCATGAACGCAGAAGCAACGTCTTCTGCGGCATACACCTGGTACAGCCAGTCCTGCATGAGGCTGCGCACGCCGGCATCATTCAATTGCAACAGGTTCAGCAAAGGCTTCAGGCCGGCCATAGGCTCTGCAGCGGCAGCGGCAACCTGCGGCGTGTATAAAGCCAGTTTGGCTGGTGGAGCGTCATTGAAAAACGCCTTGGCCCAATCCAGGTTGGACATTTCCAGCGCCGAGGTCCGCTCGCGCAATACCGACTCCAGCGCGGTCTCCCAGCCGGCTTCGATATGCAGTTTTTGCCACAGCTTGGGCAAACCGCTGAGCTCGTGCTTTTCCAGCCACGGCTGCACCTTGCCCTGGGTCTGGACTTTTTCCTGCAACTGCTTCAAGGCCAGCAGGCGCGCATCCAACTGGGTGCTGGCGGCAGTATCCTTGTTGACCTGTTCCTGCGCGGCCTTGCGTTCTTCTTCCAGCCGCGGCAGCGATTCTTGCGCCTCTTCCAGATGCATGGTTTCCTCTTCCAGCACCTGTTTTTTCTCCTCCAGCTGCATGGACAGGTTGGACAGATGGGTGCTGTCCGGCATCGCCAGGCCGTTCTTTTCCTGCGTCAGCCTTTCGCGGCGTGAGGTCAGCGTCGCCAGGATATTAGAGGCATTGCGCTGGTGTGCAGACTCCAGTTCGATCTGCTGCTGCAACTGCATGATCTTGGCGCGCGATTCCGTGGTCTTCAATTGCGATTCACGCCAGACCTGCTCCAGCGCCGGCAGCTTGTCATTGTGCTGTTGCGCCATTTCCAACGCCTGCTCGGAACGTTCGGCCAGTTCTTCTACCTGGATTTCCGCTTCCGCCAGATCATCCTGGAATTGCTGCCCCTGGCGTTGCCACTGGTCGCGCTGCGCGGTCAGCGAATTCAGCTGCGATTGCAGGCGGCTGCGCGATTCGATGACGAACTTGATCTGTGCTTCCAGGCTGCCGATCTCGGCATTGGTCTGGTACAAGTGGCCTTGCGCCTGGTGCATTCTGTCGCCGACTGCATAGTGCGCCTGGCGCATGTGCTCCAGCTCAACTTCGACGTGGCGCAGCTTGGCAGTCTGCTCTTCCAGGTCCAGCTGGGTCCGTTCTATGTCGGCAAAGACTTTTTCCTGCTCGGCAGCAGCTTCTTTCTTGCGCAGCAGCCACAGCAGTTTCTGCTTTTCTTCCTGGTCGGATTGCAGCTCGTTGAATTTATTGGCAACCACCGCCTGGGCTTCCAGCTTTTCCAGGTTACTGTTCAGTTCACGCAGGATGTCTTCTACGCGCACCAGGTTTTCATGCGTATCGTGGATGCGGTTTTCGGTTTCGCGGCGGCGCTCCTTGTAGCGCGAGACACCCGCTGCTTCTTCCAAGAAAATGCGCAGCTCTTCCGGTCTCGCCTCGATAATCCGGGAAATCATGCCCTGGCCGATGATCGCATAGGCGCGCGGCCCGAGGCCGGTACCCATGAAGATGTCCTGGATGTCGCGCCGGCGCACCGGCTGGCCGTTGATGTAGTAAGTGGATGTGCCGTCGCGCGTCAAGGTTCGCTTGACGGCGATTTCCGCATACTGGCTCCACTGGCCGGCGGCCTTACCCAGACTGTTGTCAAAAACCAGTTCGACAGACGAGCGTCCAGCGGGTTTACGGTTGGTCGATCCGTTAAAAATAACGTCCTGCATCGATTCGCCGCGCAGCTCGGAAGCCTTGGATTCGCCCAAGACCCAGCGCACAGCATCGATGATGTTGGATTTTCCGCAACCGTTAGGTCCGACCACGCCCACCAGCTGGCCTGGGACCTGAAAATTCGTGGGATCTACGAAAGATTTAAATCCCGACAATTTAATAGAAGTTAATCGCACGTTATAAGCTGTTGTAGTTTTATATGTTCAAATCTCGCCGACATGATGCTGCGCATGCCACAATTTTTCCCTGGCACTGAATGCCTGCCGCTATAGCTGCGTATAAAAACACCCAATAAATACCCAATTAGACAACGCATCATATCATTTTGAAAGCGTCAATTTTTCATTTTTGCCATTTGAATAAGCTATCAAAGCAAGCCTGCGGCGAGCATTCCGTCAGTATTCCTTTAGGCAACGCCCATGCAAAGGCTATAATACGGGATGGCAAATGGATGGCCCACAGCCATGAAAAGAGGGCTTTTGCCGAATTTTATTCGTTAATTTCTACTGGCGTGAACCCGTGAACCCTTTCCTGAACAAGCTGCAGCCCTATCCTTTTGAAAAACTTAAGCAACTGTTTGCCGATGTAAAGCCGAATCCTGAGTTCAAGGCAATCAGCCTGGGCATAGGCGAACCCAAGCATCCCACCCCGGCCTTCATCCAGCAAGCGGTGACGGCAAACCTGGACGGACTGGCAAGCTACCCGGCAACGGCTGGTTCGGAAACCCTGCGCAAATCCATCTCCGGCTGGCTCGCAAGGCGCTATAGCATTCCCGCCCCGGACGCGGCGACACAAGTATTGCCGGTCAACGGCTCTCGCGAGGCGCTGTTTGCGCTGGCGCAGACAGTGATCGACACCACGCAGTCCAAGGGCGGCCTGCCGCTGGTGATCTGCCCCAATCCGTTCTACCAGATTTATGAAGGTGCGGCCTACCTGGCAGGCGCAGAACCCTATTTCGTCAATGCAGATCCGGCCCGCAATTTTTCGCCGGATTACAAGACGGTGCCTGCCGAGGTATGGGCGCGGGTGCAACTGCTATATATCTGCTCGCCAGGCAACCCTACCGGCGCCGTATTGACGCTGGAGGACTGGAAAGAATTATTTGAATTGTCGGACCGCTACGGCTTTGTCATCGCTGCCGATGAATGCTATTCGGAGATTTACTTTAAGCCGGAAGCACCACTGGGCAGCTTGCAAGCCGCCCAGACGCTGGGCCGCAGCACGTATCCGCGCCTGATTACGCTGTCCAGCCTGTCCAAGCGCTCCAACGTGCCGGGCATGCGCTCCGGCTTTGTTGCGGGTGATGCGGAAATCATCAAAAAATTCCTGCTGTACCGCACCTACCATGGCGGCGCGATGAGTCCGAGCATACAGGCAGCTTCTGCGATTGCCTGGGATGACGAAGCCCATGTGCAGGAAAACCGCGACAAATACATCAAGAAGTTCGCCCAGGTAACGCCGTTGCTGCAGGAAGTGCTGGATGTCAGCCTGCCGGACGCCAGTTTTTACCTGTGGGCAAAGGTAGACAAACTGCTGCCGATTTCGGATACGGAATACGCCAGGCGGCTCTACCAAGAATATAATGTGACGGTATTGCCGGGCAGCTATCTGGCGCGCGAGGCGCATGGCGTCAATCCGGGGCAAAACCGCATCCGCATGGCGCTGGTCGCCGAAGTGGACGAATGCATGGAAGCGGCGCAGCGCATCGTCGCCTTTACCAGAAAACTGGCGGCCGGCTGATCTGTCTGAAGCTAGGCCCCTATAAGACCACAAGCAAGGCATAAGCAAGCCGCAAACAACATAGACGCAATACCTCTTTTTAATTAATCACCGCAATCACTGAAAACGTCAACATGACTCAACAATTACAGCAAATCATCGACCAGGCCTGGGAAGACCGCACCAGCTTTTCTCCTAAATCCGCTCCCGCAGAAATCCGCGAAGCCGTAGCCCATGTGCTGCAGCAACTGGATACCGGTAGCCTGCGCGTTGCGCAGAAGCTGGATGGCGCATGGCAGGTCAACCAATGGATCAAGAAGGCCGTTCTGCTGTCCTTCCGTTTGGAAGACAATGTCGCAATGCCCGCCGGCGCCGACATGCAGTTCTACGACAAGGTGCCTACCAAGTTTGCCAATTACACTGCCGAAGATTTCGCCAAAGGCGGCTTCCGCGTGGTGCCGCCTGCCGTCGCGCGCCGCGGCAGCTTTATCGCCAGGAACGTGGTGCTGATGCCCTCCTACGTCAACATCGGCGCCTATGTCGATGAAGGCACGATGGTGGATACCTGGGCAACCGTAGGTTCCTGCGCGCAGATCGGCAAGAACGTGCATTTGTCCGGCGGCGTGGGCATAGGCGGCGTACTGGAGCCTATGCAGGCCAACCCGACCATTATTGAAGACAATTGCTTCATCGGCGCCCGCTCTGAAGTGGTGGAAGGTGTCATTGTCGAAGAAAACTCG
Organism: Undibacterium sp. TJN25; assembly: GCF_049339885.1. Taxonomy (NCBI): domain Bacteria; kingdom Pseudomonadati; phylum Pseudomonadota; class Betaproteobacteria; order Burkholderiales; family Oxalobacteraceae; genus Undibacterium; species Undibacterium sp. TJN25. The sequence goes on from NZ_JBMPPM010000001.1 coordinate 301,789, forward strand.
GTGATTTCCATGGGCGTGTATATCGGCCAGTCCACCAAGATCTATGATCGTGCCACTGGCGAAGTCAGCTACGGCCGCATCCCTGCAGGTTCCGTCGTGGTATCAGGCAACCTGCCTTCGGCTGACGGCAAATATAGCTTGTATTGCGCAGTCATCGTCAAGAAAGTGGATGCGCAAACCCGTTCCAAAACCAGCATCAACGAATTGCTGCGCGGCGACTAGTCGCAATTGGGCAGCCAGACGGCCTGGTTTTGGCCGGTCAGCAGGCGATCTGTTTCTTCATCTTATTTTGTGAACAACGGCAACACAACAAGCTAGGAAATGACTATGGCAATGGAACGTTTATTCCAGTTGATGAAGGAAAAGCACGCATCGGACATGTTCTTTGCGATGAATTCACCGATCCACCTGAAAATCAACGGCAACCTGCTGCCCATCAACCAGCAGAAGATGGACCAGGCCAATATCCTGTCGCTACTCAATGAAGTAGTATCGCCGGAAAATATGCAGATACTGGAGCGCGATAGCGAGCTGAATGTCGGCATAGGCGCGGCCGGCATAGGCCGCTTCCGTTTGTCGGCGTTCAAGCAGCGCGGCAGCATTTCGGCGGTGTTGCGTTTCGTGCCGGGCAATATTCCGGCGATCGATACCCTGCACCTGCCACCGGTACTGTCTGAGCTGATCATGGAAAAGCGCGGGCTGATCCTGGTCGTCGGCGCTACCGGCTCCGGCAAATCGACAACCATTGCATCGATGCTGGATTACCGCAACGAGATCAAGACCGGCCATATCCTGACACTGGAAGACCCGATCGAGTACCTGTTCAGGAGCAAGAAATCCATCGTCAACCAGCGTGAAATAGGCACCGATTCGGAAAGCCTGAAAACCGCGCTGAAGAACTCGCTGCGTCAGGCGCCGGACTGCATCCTGATCGGCGAGATCCGCGACCTGGAAACCATGCTGGCAGCAATCGCCTATGCGCAATCGGGCCATCTGGTGCTGGCAACGCTGCATGCCAACAACAGCTACCAGGCGCTGAACCGCATCATCAGCTTCTTCCCCATGGAAAGCCGTACTGCGCTGCTGCTGGATTTGTCCTCATCGATACGCGCAATCATTTCACAGCGCCTGATCCGCTCGCTGGAAGGCGGCCGTTGCCCGGCAGTGGAAATCATGCTCAACACCCGCTACGTGGCGGAACTGATAGAACAAGGCGACATCTTCCAGATCAAGGAAGCCATCGAGAAAAGCCTGTCGCCAGGTTCGCAGACCTTTGAGCGCGCACTGATGCAACTGATCAAGGACGGCTTGATCAGCCAGGAGGAAGGCCTTGCCAATGCAGACTCCGCCAACAACCTGATGTGGCTGCTGAATAACGAAGCGGTGCAGGCGCCCGTGCAGGCAGAGCCAGAACCGGAAAAGAAAGACGAAGCGTCTTTCACTGAATTTACGCTGAATATGTAAGAGAAAAAAGAAATGCAAAGTACCGCTGCAACACTCGTTTTATACGGCATCCCTAATTGCGACACCGTCAAAAAAGCGCGCACCTGGCTGCAAGAGCAACAGGTCGAGTTCGTTTTCCATGACTTCAAGAAAAACGGGCTGGAACGCAGCACGGTGGAAACCTGGCTCCAGCATGTCGGCCTGGATGTGTTGATCAATCGCAAGGGCACGACCTGGCGCGCGCTCAGCGATGAGCAGAAAGCTTCCGCAACCGATACCGACGCGGCAATAGCACTGATGCTGGCCTCGCCTTCGATCATCAAGCGGCCTGTCTTGCAGCAATCCGGCGCTGCATCGGCAGCCGTCCAAAAGGTGGATGTCGGCTTTTCCGCGCAGCAGTACGAACAACTATTGAAATAATATTCATGAGCAAAACTTTAGCGCTGACCGAACAACTGATTGCACTGGATTCGGTGACCCCGGAAGACAAGGGCTGCCAACAGACCCTGATTTCCCTGCTGGCGCCGCTGGGATTCCATTGCGAAACCATACAGTCGGGCGACGTCACCAACTTGTGGGCGCGCCGCGGCACGGCACAGCCGCTGGTGGTGTTTGCCGGCCATACCGACGTTGTGCCTACCGGACCAGTGGCGCAGTGGCAATCGGCGCCTTTCGTGCCTACCCATCGCGACGGCAAGCTATACGGGCGCGGTGCCGCCGATATGAAGACCTCGATTGCGGCAATGGTAGTGGCCACCGAAGAATTCCTTGCTGCCCACCCCACGCACAATGGCTCTATCGGCTTTCTGATCACCAGCGATGAAGAAGGTCCGGCCACCGACGGCACCGTTGTCGTCTGCAACAAACTCAAGGAACGCGGCGAGCAGCTGGACTACTGCATCGTCGGCGAGCCGACATCGGTAGACCGGCTGGGTGACACCATCAAAAATGGCCGGCGCGGCACCATGTCCGGCAAGCTGACGGTGAAGGGCATACAGGGCCACATCGCCTATCCGCAACTGGCGAAAAATCCCATCCACCTGGCAGCGCCTGCCATGGCGGAACTGGTGGCAGAAGTCTGGGACCAGGGTAACGACTACTACCTGCCGACATCATGGCAGATGTCCAATATCCATGGCGGCACCGGTGCATCGAATGTGATACCCGGCGAAGTGGTGATCGACTTCAATTTCCGCTTTTCCACCGCCAGCACAGCAGAAGGCCTGCAGCAGCGCGTACACGCAATACTGGACCGGCATGGCCTGGACTACGAGCTGAAATGGACCATAGGCGGCCATCCCTTCCTGACACCGAAAGGTGATCTTAGCGATGCATTGTCCGCGGCGATTCTGGCAGAAACCGGTGTGGAAACGGAACTGTCCACGACCGGCGGAACATCTGATGGCCGCTTCATTGCCAAGATATGCCCGCAGGTAGTGGAATTCGGCCCCCCGAATGCCAGTATCCACAAGATCGACGAGCATGTGGAAGTACACTATATCGACCCGCTGAAGAACATCTATCGCCGCACGCTGGAAAACCTGCTCACATGAGCTGAGCGGCCAACCTGAACTGATCTTATTGTTTGACGAAATACTGCAACACTGCTGAAGAACCTGACATGACACATTCATCCCTGCCCTTTTCCACCCTGCGGGACATGCTGCGCTACGCAGTAACCCGTTTCAATACCGCCAAGCTGTTTTTTGGCCACGGCAGCGCCGACGCCCTGGATGAAGCCGCCTACCTGCTGTTGCATACGCTGAAGCTGCCACTGGACAAGATCGATCCCTTTCTGGATGCCAGGCTGCTGCCGGAAGAGATAGAAGCGATCCTGGCCGTCATAGAGCGCCGTACGGTGGAGCGCGTGCCTGCCTCCTATATCACCAACGAAGCCTGGCTGGGTACCTATAACTTTTACGTGGATGAACGCGTGATCGTGCCGCGTTCCTTTATTGCAGAACTGATCCCTGAGCGCTTTTCACCTTGGGTGGGAGACGCGGAAGCCGTCGAAAACATCCTGGAACTGTGTACAGGTTCAGGCTGCCTGCCCATCATGCTGGCCGATGCATTCTCCAACGCGCACGTCGATGCGGTGGATATTTCTGCATCTGCGCTGGAAGTCGCGCAACGCAATGTGGGCGACTATAAATTGCAGGACCGTATCACGCTGATAGAGTCCGACCTGTATGCGAACGTGCCGGACAAGAAGTACGACCTGATCATCACCAATCCGCCATATGTGAACTCCGGCTCCATGGCAAAGCTGCCGCAGGAATACCGGCATGAGCCGCAGATCGCGCTGGACGGCGGTGACGACGGCATGGATCTGGTGCGCAAGATCGTTGAAGGTGCGGGCCGCCGCCTGACGCCGGACGGCATATTGATGGTGGAAATAGGCAATGAGCGCGCATTCGCGGAACAGGCGTTTGCAGACCTGGACCTGACCTGGCTATCGACCAGCGCCGGCGATGACATGGTGTTTTTGATTAACGCCAGCCAGTTGCAATAAGCTGCAAATACGCTGTAAATAAGCTGCGGGAAAAAGCAGCAAGGCTGAGTCTTTTCAGTATTTTTTAAAGCGCGGGGTGTCCCGCGCAACATGGGCGCTTGCCCACTTCTTAAAGTAATTCAATGATACGTTTTCTCCAAGTCGTTCTGGCCCGTGGCACCAAACCACTCTTTGACAGTGTGGATGTCACGCTCAACCCCGGCGACAAGATAGGCCTGATCGGCTCCAACGGGGCCGGCAAATCCAGCCTGTTTGCCATGCTGCGTGGCGAACTGCACCCAGACCAGGGCAGCATAGAATTCCCTGCCAAATGGCAGCTCGCCCACGTGGCGCAGGAAACCCCGGCGCTGGACCGCTCGGCGATCGACTACGCAATCGATGGCGACGTCACCTTGCGCAAGCTGGAGGCGCAGCTGGCTGAACTGGAAGCGCAGCCTGAGAGCCCGGAAAACGGCCTGGCAATCGGTGAGATGTATGGCGCACTGGCGGACGCTGACGCCTACACCGTGCGTTCGCGCGGCGAGCAACTGCTGCTGGGTCTCGGCTTCAGCCTGGACCAGATGGAGCAATCGGTCGCCAATTTCTCGGGTGGCTGGCGCATGCGCCTGAACCTGGCGCAGGCGCTGATGTGCAAGTCCGACCTGCTGCTGCTTGATGAACCGACTAACCATCTGGATCTGGACGCCATCATCTGGCTGGAAGACTGGCTGAAGCGCTATGAAGGCACATTGATCATCATTTCCCATGACCGCGATTTTCTGGATGAGGTAGTCAACGTCGTCGTACATATCGATGAAAGAAAACTGAAGCGCTACTCGGGCAACTACTCCGCGTTCGAACGCCAGCGCATCGCGCAGTTGATCCTGGCGCAGGGTACGATAGAAAAGCAGAACCGCAAGCGCGCCCATCTGCAATCCTTCATTGAACGCTTCAAGGCCAAGGCCAGCAAGGCCAAGCAGGCACAAAGCCGGGTCAAGGCGCTGGCCAAGATGGAAGAGCTGGCGCCTTTGCGCGCCCAGGCTGAATTCTCTTTTGAATTCCGCGAACCGCTCAGCGCACCGAATCCCTTGCTAGTGATGGATGATGTGGATGCGGGCTACCGCATGGAGTCACAGACCGACCACAGCTTCACTGAAAAGAAGATTGTTTCCGGCATCAAATTTTCCCTGCAAACCGGCCAGCGTATCGGCCTGCTGGGTGTGAACGGCGCGGGTAAATCCACACTGATCAAGACCATCGCCTGCGAGATCGCGCCACTGGCGGGCGATATGCAAACCGGCAAAGGCCTGTCCATCGGCTACTTTGCGCAGCACCAGGTGGAAATGCTGCGGCACGACGAATCCCCGTTGTGGCATCTGGCGCATATCGCGCCGAATGTGCGGGAACAGGAGTTACGCAACTTCCTCGGCGGGTTCAACTTCCCCGGCAATATGGTGACCAGCCCCATCGCGCCTTTTTCCGGCGGTGAAAAAGCCCGCCTGGCTCTGGCGATGATAGTCTGGCAGCGCCCCAACCTGCTGCTGCTCGATGAACCGACCAACCATCTGGACCTGGAAACCCGCGAGGCATTGACCGAAGCGCTGGCCCAGTTTGAAGGGACGCTGGTTGTGGTATCGCATGACAGGCATCTGCTGCGCGCGACCACCGACCAGTTCATCATCGTGGCCGACGGCAAGCTCGAACCTTTTGACGGCGATCTGGACGACTACCGCGACTGGCTGTTCAAGAGCAAGTTGGCCAAAGCGACGGCGGCATCTGCAACGCCGCCGGCAGCGGCCTTGCCTGAAAAAACCAAGAAAGAGAAGCTTCCGCAAGCCACGCCTGTCGCCAAGGCGACTGCACCGGTGGATGACAAGGAAAAACGCCGGCTGGATGCGGAAGAGCGGCAGCGGCTTTCTGCCCAGAGAAAGCCAATAGAAAACCTGATCAAGAAACTGGAAGACCAGATGGCAAAATTGAACCTGCGCAAGCAGGACATAGATGCCAAACTGGCGGACCAGACCATCTATGAGGACGGCAACAAGGAAAAACTGAAGGCCCTGCTGGTAGACCAGGCCTATCTGCTGAAAGAACTGGAGCAAACCGAGGCAGACTGGCTGCAGCAGCAGGAATATCTGGAACTTATCGCCTGACTTTTATTGCATCATTTATTGCGTCATTTATTGCGTCATTTATTGCTCAACACCCGATGACATCAGCGACCGATCTACCACTGCAAGGAATCCGCGTTCTCGACCTGACCCGCCTGCTGCCTGGCCCGGTCGCGACTATGCATCTGGCCGACATGGGTGCTGAAGTCATCAAGATAGAAGACAAGGGCGTAGGCGACTATGCACGCAGTATGGGCTACGTGCGCAAATCGGTATCGCAATTCTTTGTGGCGGTGAACCGCGGCAAACAATTCATGACCCTGGATTTGAAAGATGCCGCCGACCGCGAGCAGTTCCTGTCCATGGTAGACAGCGCCGATGTCGTTGTCGAAAGCTTTCGCCCCGGCGTCATGGACAAGCTGGGTGTGGGCTGGGATGTACTGAAGCAGCGTAACCCCAGGCTGGTGATGTGCGCCATCTCGGGTTACGGCAAGGATGGCCCATTCGCGCAACTGGCAGGCCATGACATCAACTACATAGGCTATGCCGGCATGCTGGATCAGAACGCCGGTCCGGACGGCGTGCCTGCCCTGCCCAACCTGCAGATCGGCGATCTGCTGGGCGGCGCGCAGGCAGCGGTGCAAGGCATACTGGCCGCAATCATCGGCGCCAGGACCAGCGGCCACGGACGCTTTGTCGATATTTCAATGACCGATACCGTGTTTGCGCACAACATCATGCCGCTGGTTGCCGTCAATAATTTCGGCAAAGTCGCACTGCCCGGACGCGACTTACTGACCGGCGGGGCAGCATGCTACAACGTCTACCGTACCGCCGACGACCGCTTCATGGCGGTGGGCGCGCTGGAGCCCAAGTTCTGGGAAGCCTGCTGCGATGTGCTGGAAAGGCCGGACTTCAAGCCCAGGCACTGGGCCTATGGCCAGCATGTAGGCGGCGAAGATGCAACCGCGTTGAAGGCTGAGCTCGATGCCATCTTTGCCCAGCATGACATGGCTTACTGGACAGAAAAATTTGCCCTCGCAGATTGCTGCGTCACACCCATTCTACGCACTGAAGAAGCACTGGAACACCCCCTGTTCCAGGCCAGGGGCATGGCGCTGAAAGCCGTCCACCCTACTGAAGGCGAATACTGGGCCACGGGGCCGGGCATCAAATTCCATCGCTGACAACGCGATAATACGAATGCCTTGGCCAGATAGGCCTGGCGCAAAAATCCACATCCTCCTCAGGCCAGTCCAACATATTGGCGATGATAGCGATATCCAATAAGCGACGGCCTGATGCCGGCTCCCCAAGGCCGTAATTCATTCCTGAAACGCCAAATCGAAGCTTCGCCTTCGAAAAACCCATGGCCAAGCCATCAGGGTTTACATCGGCTTTTTCAAAAAAATTCAATTTTCTCTGCATTCGATGTCCGGTTTTCAAAAGCATTTCCGTATTTGTAGTTGAAGCATGAATACAAGGAGGAAAACCATGCCATTCAGAAATGCAGCAACCCGCTGGTGGGGTATGGCAGCAGCCATCGTCTTCTGCGGCGTCGCGTGGGCGAGCGTAGGAATTGCACCAAAGCCGGCCGGCAATATTGGCCATGGCACACCGCGCCGGCCTATGCCAGCCACATTCATGCATCCCCCGGCCTTGCATGACGAGGTGCAGTACTTCAGCGACCGATTCGCAGAGAAAGACCGCTGAGGGCACCATTGGCTGGCACGCCCAAAATACTGAGGTTTGCATTTTGAAAACCGGGCGCAATCCTGAGCGCATTACGGCTGCACATTATTCGATATCGATAGAAGGAAAACCTGATGATAAAAACAAACTGGCTGGCCGCATCTGTGCTGATCGCTGCTGGCACCCTGTCCGATTCAACGGCGTTAGCGCAAAACGCCAATGCCTTCGGCGCGACAATCCGGAATCCGGGAAGCATCACGCCCGAATGGTGGAATGAAGTGGGTTACAACCCCGAACGGCTGGAAGGCGCCCTTCATCTGAGGATGGGCAGCTCCGGCAATTTTGGCGGAAGCCCCTTTGTTGGCCGCGCAAATTGCGATATGTCGATGCTGTATGCCGCCAAATCCAATACCCCGATGTCGCAGTCCGAGATCGAGTATTGCGCGCTGCTTGAGTTCGACCTGTATCAAGGCATTACCGGAAAAAGACGCGATCTACGCGACACCTTTGTGCGCAAGGACACCATTGCCGAATTTTCGGAAGTGATCAAAAACAGGATCGAGCTGTTCCGCCAAAACAATAGCTACTATCTGCGCGCTGCTGCCGTGCAGCTGGACCCATTTGACCTGTCACAGGGCGGCATGGTGATGCGACTGAACTGGACCCAGGGTTACGTACCGGCCGATCCCAAGGCAGGACGGCCGACAACCATCATGTACAAATTCGACGATCCGCACTTTCGGAAGTCGGACGACCGCTGGTGGGGTATCAGGCTGACCGATGACGAGCAAGGAGGCCGCGAAATGGAGCAGGCCCGCACCGGCAACAAGTTCATCACGGCCATGAATTATTTTGTATTCGACGTGACAGGTGCGCGTGAAGTCAAGGACATGAACGGCATAACAAGGTACATCAAGGTACAGGTCAAGCATTTTGCCATTCCCTACGTCACGGCCGACGGCAGGACCGTGGTAACGGGCATCAAGCAGTGAAGCATTATTCAGCAACGCAGCCAGGACGAAAGCATCGGCTGGTTTGGCTGGGATTCAATTTTTCAACACACTTATTTCGTCCAACACTGCGCCTGGTCCTGGACGGAAAAATGAATGCGTTGATTAACAAAGGGGTTAAAAATGAAAGAATATCAGGGCATCCTTCAAGAGATATCCGACAGCACACAGCCTGGAAATCAATACCACAAATACAGATATATGGAGATTGGAAACGAGACTATAAAAAATGTCTCTGTTTACTCAGGAATGAATGGAAAAATACGCAACGCCGTCGGCCATACCATCACGCTGTATGTCCAGTCCGGTTTGGTAGCGGGAATCAAGACCCAGGATGGGAGAATTTTTTATACAGACCGCGTCGGCACCAGTCTCATGAGCGCCGTGCTGCTTACTACCATTGGGCTTCCACTTTCTTTCATCATCATAGGCCTGCCCATCCTCGGGTTCGGCATCATGTTTGCGCTCCACTTTTTTGCGTTGCAGGAAATGCGGAGCATGCCTAACGCTGTCGGCATTTAAGCGACGTTTTACCGCGACCTTCTTTGTAACGGCAGCATCAATAAAAACGGCACGGAATCATCCCGTGCCGTCCAAAGGCTATCACGCCATACAGGCCGCATCAGATCATATTGCCTGCCTACTTGACCGCAGAAGCCGGTTTGACGATCTCGGTTTTCTGCGATTTCATGACCGTCAATGCGCTGGCAATCAGGCCACTCATGTCGCCCAGATTGGCGGGTACAACGACAGCGTTGTTGGTCTTTGCCAACTGCGAGAAAGCCGCCACATATTGCTCGGCCACCTTCAGGTTCATCGCATCGGAGCCGCCGGGTTCGCGGATTGCCGCAGCCGTCATGCGCAAGGCTTCGGAACTGGCCTGCGCAATCGCCAGGATGGCAGCCGCCTGGCCCTGCGCCCGGTTGATCGATGCCTGCTTCTCGCCTTCGGATTTGGCAATCGACGCCTCGCGCTCGCCGGTCGCGATATTGATCTGCTCCTGCTTGCGCCCTTCAGACGCGGCAATCAGCGCGCGCTTCTCGCGCTCTGCGGTAATCTGCGCCTGCATCGCATGCAGGATTTCCTTTGGCGGCGTCAGATCCTTGATCTCGTAGCGCAGTACCTTCACACCCCAGTTGGCAGCGGATTCATCGATTGCATTGACGATGGTGGTGTTGATGTGGTCGCGCTCTTCGAAGGTTTTGTCCAACTCCATCTTGCCGATGACCGAGCGCAAGGTGGTCTGCGCCAACTGCGTGATCGCGGCGATGTAGTTGGAAGAACCGTAGGAAGCGCGCATGGCATCGGTAATCTGGAAGTAGAGGATACCGTCCACCTGCAGCTGGGTATTGTCGCGCGTGATGCACACCTGCGGCGGCACATCCAGCGGAATCTCTTTCAGCACATGCTTGTAGGCGATGCGATCCACGAAAGGGACAACGATGTTCAGGCCCGGCCCGAGGGTGCCATGGTATTTACCCAGGCGCTCGACGACCCAGGCATGCTGCTGCGGAACGACGTTGATCGTTTTAAAGACGAACACGATGGCGAAAAAAAATACAACCAAAGCAAAACTGCCAAAATATTCCATGACTTCTCCATTTGTTGATCACATTAGAGCGGTTGCTTGGATTCTCCGTTATACGCCTACCCATAGAGGAATAAACGCTTCAGACCGGAGATGTGTGCATTCTACTACTGCCAGGAACAGGAAGTAGAGAAGGATATGTAATTAATTTGGCAATTAGAAATGATGTCCTTAGTTTGGTGCTGCAGTTTGCTGCTACAACCCGCAATTGATTTAAATGTGCAAATTGCTCACCTGTTCTGCCCACCACAGTCCTCCCACATTAACAATCTTTAATGAATCGCCAATATCCTGTTAAACAGCACTGGCGCAAAGTACTCCTACCGCACTCTTCGACTTGTGACCGCGGTAATTCTTTTAAGGAGTACAACATGAAAAGCACCACACTTATCCAGGCCATGCTCGGTCTGGTCATCTCTGTCTCGGCACTCTCCTCCATGGCATCGACCGATGTCAGTCTGCTGGGCGAGGCAGCCTCCGCATCATCCGGCTTACGCACCGTGACGATTACCTCCGGCATGAAATACATCAACGTCACGGGCGGAGAAACCATCAACTTCAATATCGGCGGAAAAACCTTTACCTGGACCTTTGACGGCACAGTCGCCTCTTTTGACCTCCAGCGCATTGCACCGCCCGGCACCATGGACCATGCAGTGACGGCCTATATTTCAGCCGACCCTGCCTACGTCGACTAAAGCAACCCTTTGCCGGCCGGAGTACCCAGGCCGGCGCAGACTTCCTATGTCTGCTTCCGCTCCCGGAAGCAGGCGTTCGACAAATCCGGAACACACAACGACGAAAATGGAATGGACCATGTTTTCACTTAACAAAATGTCGCGGTACGCGCCTGCCGCCATCGCCGGCCTGGCGCTGGTGTGTGCCGGATGCGACTCGAAGAAGCCTGACACGACGCAGGACACACAGGCAGCGATGCCGGTCGAAGTCAACGTCCTGGCCGTGCGGCATAGCAGTGTTCCGGTAACGCAGCAGCTTCCCGGCAGGACCACGGCCTACCTGGTGGCACAGGTGCGCGCCCGCGTGGACGGCATTGTCCAGAAACGCCGCTTCCAGGAAGGCGCCGACGTCACTGCAAACCAGCCTCTTTATCAGATCGACGCCGCGCCATTCCGCGCAGCACTCGACAGCGCTCAGGCAGCTCAGCAAAAGGCGGAAGCAAACCTGGCAACAACCAAGGCCCAGGCAGAACGTTACAAAATCCTTGTCGGTGCAAATGCAGTCAGCAAACAGGCGTTCGACAATGCCGTTTCGGCAGAAGGCCAGGCCGCAGCCGACGTTGCTGCTGCGAACGCTGCAGCCGAAACAGCCAGGATCAATCTCGGCTATACCAATGTCACTTCCCCTATCACCGGGCGGAGCAACATTTCACAAGTCACCCAGGGTGCTTACGTGCAGGCAAGCGCGGCTACGCTGATGACGACCATCCAGCAGATAGATCCTATCTATGTCGACCTTAACGAACCCAGCATCGCCGGCATGCAGCTGAGACGCGATCTTGCCAGCGGGCGCCTGAAAAGCGATGGAACGGATGCACCCAAACTGACATTGACGCTGGAAGACGGCACACAATATCCGTTAAAGGGAACGCTGCAGGTAAGCGGTACCACCGTTGACTCCAGTACCGGCTCGGTGACCTTGCGCGCTGTCTTCCCCAATCCCAAATATGTCCTGCTTCCCGGCATGTTCGTGCGCGCCCGTATTGAAGAAGGCGTCAATGATGCTGCTTTCCTGGTGCCGGCTTCCGCCGTCACCCATAACGCAAAAGGAGAGGCAACCGTGCTTGTCGTCAGTGCAGGCAATAAAATTACAGAAAGGACGGTGCAGGCGCCGAATACCCTGCGGGACCAATGGGTAATTACCGCCGGCCTGAGCGAAGGCGACAATGTCGTCGTGGGTGGCGCGCAGAAAACCCACCCCGGCATGCTTGTTCACCCGGTCGGCGCCGCGATCGCAAACGGCGCGAATATTGCAAATATCTCGCCCGGCCCCGGCTCCGGCGCATTGCCGGGGCAAGCACCGCAGAACCCCAGGCTGGCCCCTGCCGCGCAACCCAACTAGGAAGAAGGCGCACAATGTCAAAATTTTTCATCGACAGGCCTATCTTTGCGATCGTCCTGTCCATTCTCATCATGCTGGCCGGCGGTATCGCCATGTGGTCTCTGCCGATAGAACAGTTTCCTCCCGTGGCTCCGCCCACGGTGCAAATCGGCACGTCGTATCCCGGCGCTTCCGCCGTTACCGTGCAAAACACCGTAGTCCAGGTTATCGAGCAGCAAATGAGCGGCATCGATAACCTGCTTTACATGTCCTCCACCAGCGACGATACCGGCGTTTCAACAACGACGCTCACATTCGCCACGGGAACCGATCCTGACATCGCCCAGGTGCAGGTTCAAAATAAATTGCAGCTCGCTGTGCCGTTGTTGCCGGCACAGGTGCAGCAAAGCGGCGTCCGCGTGACAAAATCCACGAATTCTTTCCTTATGGTGCTGGGCTTTGTTTCAACGGACCACAGCATGAACAAATTCGACATTGCCAATTACTTCGTGTCCAACGTACAAGATCCAATCAGCAGGATCAATGGCGTCGGCAACATGAATGTCTTTGGCACTCAGTATGCGATGCGGGTGTGGCTGGACCTGGCAAAGCTGAACAGTTATTCCCTTTCGCCGCTGGACGTGACGGCTGCCCTGCAAGCGCAAAACGTGCAAATTTCCGGTGGGCAGCTGGGAGGGGCGCCTGCTGTCCAGAACCAGCAGCTGAATGCGACGATTACCGAATCGACTTTACTGCAAACGCCTGAAGAGTTCGGCAATGTCCTGCTGAAAGTGGCGCCGGACGGTGCGCAGATACGATTGCGGGATGTCGCCCGCATCGAGCTGGGGCCGGAAAACTTCAACGTAGACAATAAATACAATGGGCAGGCCGCCTGCGGCATCGGCATCCAGCTCGCACCGGGCGGAAATGCACTGGCAACAGCCAATGCGATACGCGCGCGGCTCAAGGAACTGCAACCCTACTTTCCGCACGGACTGCAGGTGGTCTATCCGAATGATGTCACACCGTTTGTAAAGATATCTATCCAGGAAGTCGTCAAGACGCTGATCGAGGGTATTGTGCTGGTATTTCTGGTGATGTACCTTTTCTTGCAAAATTTCCGCGCCACGCTGATCCCGTCCATCACGATTCCGGTCGTACTGCTGGGTACTTTCGGTGTGATGGCTGCCCTCGGCTTTACGATCAATACATTATCGATGTTCGGCCTGGTGCTAGCCATCGGCCTCCTTGTCGATGATGCCATCGTGGTCGTCGAAAACGTCGAGAGGGTAATGCAGGAGGACGGGCTTGGACCGCTGGAAGCAACACGCAAGGCAATGGGGCAGATCAGCAGCGCCCTGATAGGCGTGGCAATGGTCTTGTGCGCGGTGTTCGTTCCCGTCGCATTTTCCAGCGGCACCGTCGGCGGTATTTACAGGCAATTTTCGCTGACCATCGTCGCATCGATGCTCCTGTCGGTTTTCGTCGCGCTGTCGCTCACGCCCGCCCTTTGCGTCATCTTGCTGAAGCCATCGCATGGCCATTCCGAAAAAGGCTTCTTTGGCTGGTTCAACCGCGTTTTTAATAGTGGGCGGGATAAATACGTCCACGGTGTAAAACACGTCGCGGCACGCTCCGGACGCTGGATGATTATTTACGGCATCATCATCGCTGCGGTAGGCATTCTTTTTTACCGCTTGCCCACATCGTTCCTGCCGAATGAAGACCAGGGCTATATTTTTGTTCAGGTTCAGGGCCCTGTCGGCTCGACCCAGGCACGAACGGGTGCGGTTCTTGACCGTGTCAGTGAGTACCTGCTGAAAGATGAAGCCGATGTGGTGGACGCCACCTTCATCGTCAACGGCTTTAACAATGCAGGGCGTGGACAAAATCAGGGGCAGTTGTTCGTCCGCCTGAAGGATTGGGATCAGCGGCCCTCTGCCCACTTGAGTGCCAAAGCCTTGAGCGCTCGCATTGCACAGCATTTTGCCGCAGACAAAAGCGCCATTATTACGCCGATCAGCCCTCCTCCCATTCAGGGCCTGGGCACGGCGGCCGGGTTCGACTTTGAACTGGAAGACGGGGGTGGGCTGGGCCACGAAGCCTTGGCCAAGGCGAAGGATCAGCTACTCGCGATGGCAAAAAAAGATCCTGACCTGGCCCAGGTCAGGTTTAGCGGGCAGAACGACAACCCCAGCTTCAAGATCAGCATAGACCGTGAAAAAGCGGCGGCTCTGGGCGTTAGTGCCAGAGATGCAGATCAAACCTTCTCCGTCGCCTGGGGCTCGCGCTATGTCAACAATTTTCTCGATACCGACGGCCGCATTAAAAAAGTGTATGTACAGGCGGATGCGCCCTTCCGCATGAATCCGGATGACCTGAAACAGCTTTTCGTCCGCAACACTTCAGGAAGCATGACGCCGTTCTCCGCTTTTGCCACATCTGACTGGACCTATGGCCCGCCGCAGCTTCAACGGTACAACGGTATTGAAGCGATGGAGATCCAGGGCCAGTCGGCGCCCGGCCGCAGTTCCGGCCAGGCCATGCTGGCAATGGAAAGGCTGGCCGGCAAGCTGCCGGATGGGGTAGGCTTTGAATGGACGGGTATTTCAATGCAACAAAAAACCTCCAGTTCACAAGCGCCGCTTCTGTACGGGCTTTCCATTCTCGTCGTCTTCCTGAGCCTGGCCGCTCTGTATGAGAGTTGGTCGGTGCCGGTATCTGTCATCATGGTCGTGCCGCTGGGTGTACTGGGTGCGCTCGGTGCGACTTCGCTGCTCGGCCTGTCCAATGACGTTTATTTCCAGGTTGGCCTGCTGACGACGATAGGCCTGTCGGCAAAAAATGCGATTCTCGTTATCGAGTTTGCACGTGAGCGCCATGCCCAGGGACTGACTGCCATTGAAGCCGCCCTGGAAGCCGCACACATGCGGATGCGCCCTATAGTCATGACTTCCATGGCCTTTGTGCTGGGAGTGCTGCCTCTGGCATTGGCCAGCGGCGCCGGTTCCGCCAGCCAGAATGCGATCGGTACCGGCGTGATAGGCGGCATGCTGACGGCAACTTTTATCGCCACGTTCATGATTCCCATGTTTTATGTAGTGGTCGCCAATAAACTGGAAAAAAAGAAGGCGGGTACGACGCAGGACACCGCAGTCGCCGCCGCACCGCTGTCCGTATCAGGAGACCATTAACATGCGAATTCGTCACTATGCAGCATCGTCCATCCTCTTTCTCGCGGTATCAGGGTGTGCGCTTCAACCCACCTATGAACGCCCTCCTGTATCCGTAGCCACCTCCTTTCCAGCTGGCGATGCCTACAAAACGCCCGCTGACAGAAAGGGGAGCACGGCACGCAGCGCCGCCTATGTTCGCTGGCGCGATTTCCTGACCGACCCGCGCCTGCAAGCGCTGGTTGAGATCGCACTCAAGAATAATCAGGACTTGCGGATAGCATTGCTGAATGTCGAGAAAATAAGGGCTCAATATAAGCTGCAGCGCTCGGCCCTTTTTCCACAAGTCAGCTTCGCTTCCGGCGCTGCAGTCAAGACATCTGGCGCCGGAGGCACCGCAGGCTCCAGCACGGCGAGCATTTCCCGCAGCTATTCGGGCGATTTGAACGTCGCCTGGGAAGCTGACTTTTTCGGCCGGGCACACAGTCTTTCCGACGCAGCATGGGAACAGTATGCCGCAAGCTCGTACGCCCAGAAAGCGGCGACAGTGTTGCTGATATCCCAGGTGGCGGACCAATACCTCGCAACACTGGCCTACGACGAACAGCTTCAGGTAACCCGCCAGTTGCTGCAATCAGCCCAGGCTTCGTACAAGCTCGCCAAATTGCAATTCGACGTGGGCACTTTGTCGGAGCTGGATTTAAGTCTGACCCAGACAGCGGTGGAACAAGCGCGTGCCAATCTGGCCAGCCAGACCCGTCTTCGCGCCCAGGCAGAAAACGCGCTGGTGCTGTTGCTGGGCCAGCCCTTGCCCGCAGACCTGCCTTCGCCGGAAACGCTGGCCTCGCAAACGATGATGGCAGATCTCCCGGAGGGCCTGCCGTCGGACCTTCTGGCGCGAAGACCCGATATATTGCAGGCGGAAGCCGCGTTAAGGGCAGAAAATGCAAACATCGGCGCAGCGCGTGCAGCATTCTTCCCGCAAATATCGCTGACCGGCTCGTTCGGAACCGCCAGCCCCACGCTGGCCGGGCTATTTGGCGGGGGCGCCGGCGCATGGTCTTTCTTGCCTTCGCTGCTGCTTCCCATTTTCGATGCGGGCGCCAACCGTGCAAACCTGGATATCGCAACGGTGCAGAAAGATATCGGCGTCGCACAATATCAAAAGGCCGTACAAAACGCTTTTCGTGAAGTGGCCGACGGGCTTGCCGCGCGAGGCACCTATGACGACCAACTGGCAGCACAGCAACGATACACCGACGCCCAGAAAAAACGACTGGAACTGGAGAACATGCTGTTCTCCAATGGCAGCGATAGCTACCTGAATGTACTGAGCGCTCAAAACGATGTCTATGGCGCCGAGCAGTCATTGATTACAGCACACCTTAACCGGCTTACCAGCCTTGTCGATCTGTACCGGGCGCTGGGCGGCGGATGGCTGGCGGATGGCTGGCGGACAGCACAGCGGCCGGCAACGGCATCAGCGCTACCCTATTGGAAGGACACTAATTGATGCAGACGCCATTCACCACAACAAGAATATTGCATGTTGATCAAGCCGGGGTTACCATTTCGGCAGACAGGCTCCACTTGGGCAAAATGCCAAGCCAACTGCAATCGCCAGCCACGTCATTGAAGGGGATAACGCCATGAAGCTTTTGATTGTCGAAGACAATGAACGCGTTGCCCTCTTCCTGAAGAAGGGCTTGAAGGAAGCGGGCCATACCGCCGACCACGCCGCCAATGGCCGCGACGGCATGTTCCTGGCAGCGAGCGAGCCGTATGATGCCATCGTCATGGATCGCATGTTACCCGGTGGTATCGACGGTTTGGCGATTATCGAGACCCTGCGTAAAACCGGCAACAAAACACCCATCCTTATACTGAGCGCACTGTCCGACGTGGATGACAGGATCCGGGGCCTGAAAAGCGGCGGCGATGATTACCTGACCAAGCCGTTTGCCTTCGGTGAAATGCTGGCCCGCCTGGATGCCCTGCTTCGCCGGTCACAGGACAGCCACGCAGAAACCGCCTTGGCCCTGGAGGACCTGAATATGGACCTTCTCACACACAAGGTGACCCGCGGCGGCAAGCAGATTTCACTACAGCCGCGCGAATTCAAATTGCTGGAATACCTGATGCGCCACGCCAATCAGGTGGTAACCAGGACGATGCTGCTGGAAAACGTGTGGGATTATCATTTCGATCCGCAGACAAACGTCGTCGATGTCCATGTCAGCAAGCTGCGCCAGAAGATTGATGCAGGAAGCGATCGCCCCTTGTTGAAGACAATCCGCAACGCCGGTTATATGTTGACTGCAAATGCCTAGCGCCTTCAGATTTTCTGCCCTCACCGTTTCACTCAGCTACGTCCTCGTTAGCCTGGTGGTGCTGGTCGCGTTTGCGACACCGCTATGGTTTTCCTGGCGCGAAACGGTGGAAGAAGGCAGGATAGCCTTTCTCCAGGCCGACTCGCAACGGCTGCTTAATGTCTTTCAGCGACACGGAAGGGAAACGCTGGCAAGCGCGATCGACATACAGGTTGGCACACAACCTGCGGGCGCTGAAAAAATCGTGCTGCTTGCGGATGCTTCGTTCAAGAAAATTACCGGCAACCTGCCTTATTGGCCGAGCGAGATTCCTGCAAAGCCCGGCGTCTATACGCTGTCCATCAATACCGCAGACAAACCGCTCCGCATTGCAGTGTTGCATACGGCCCTGCCCGATGGTTCGCATCTGTTGATTGCGAATGATGTCACCAGGTACAGGTCGCTGGAAAACCTGTTCCTCTATGGGCTGATAGGAGCGGCAAGCATTGTCGTCCTCCTGGGAACGGCCGGTGGCCTGCTGATACGGCGCATCCTGCTATCAAAAGTAAACGATATCAGCCAGGCGGCATTTGCCATCATGAATGGCAACCTGACCCACCGCCTCCCGGCATACGGCGGCGACAGCGAGCTAAACACGCTGATCGAAACGGAAAATCGCATGCTGGACCAGATTGAATACCTGGTGGATGGGATACGCAATGTCTCCAATTCTATCGCCCACGACTTGCGCACGCCCTTGGCGGAACTGCGTTCCCGCCTGGAGGAACTGTCCCTGACGCGGCCCGGGCCGGATCAAACCTTCTTTGAGATTGAAGGCGCCACGGCTGACGTTGACAAGGTCATCGCCATTTTTAATGCGCTGCTCAGGCTGGCAGAAATCGATAGCGGCTCGCGCCGCGCCGGTTTCGTCGAAATCGATGTCAGCCGGATCGCCGACGAAGCAGTGGAATTTTACCTTCCTGTGGCGGAGCTCAGGAACATCAGGCTCCAGTTCCTGTCTCACGGTCCGCTCCCGCTGGCGGGAGACCCGCTGCTGATTGCGCAGGCAATTGGAAACCTGATCGATAACGCACTGAAGTTCGTCAGCGAAAACGGCAGCATTTCAGTCGACGCCGGTAAACACTCTGACGGCACGCTGGAACTCAGCGTTTCGGATGACGGCCCCGGCATACCGGATGCAGAGAAGGAAAAAGTCCTGGAAAGGTTCTACCGCAGGGATGCCAGCCGTGGCACACCGGGGGCGGGACTGGGGCTCAGCCTGGTGGCGGCAGTCGCCAAGCTGCATGGCGGCAGGCTCCGGCTGGAAGACAGCCAGCCTGGATTGAAAGCGACCTTGTACTTCGGGCCCTAGCCTTTTTGGTCCTGCAAGTCTGAAATGCTTTTGCTGCTGTACGGGCGAGGCTCATTGAGTTCATTTAAACAAAATGCTGAACGTCAATCCGGTTCCGCCGACGCCGGCGCCGGGCAAGATAGAAAACATTGCGTGGTGTCGATCCAGTATATCCTTGACGATGGCCAGCCCCAGACCGCTGCCGGATTCACGCGTTCCCTCACCCCGGTAAAAACGGTCAAAGATCCGGGTCCTGTCTTTTTCTGGAATGCCGGCGCCGGAATCAAGCACTTCAAGGCGTGGTCCCTCCGGCGTGAAGCTGACGGTGACATCGACCCGGCCGTCGCGCGGCGTATAGCGGATCGCATTGTCAACCAGATTCCCCAGCATGATGTGCATGGACTCCCGGTTCCCATTAATGTAGACATCCTCGTCCGGCGCCTCAACGCCCAGGTCAATGCATTTTTGTTCAGCAAGGAATGCATGGTCAGACACTACGCTCCTTGCAAGCTCTTGCAGGTTGAGTTTCTCACGCCCCACGTGCTCCGATACCGCACCCTGCCGCGCCAGCGTAAGCAACTGCTGTACCAGATGGATTGCGCGGTTCAGGCGCTCGTGTAGCCTTGCGATGCTTTGTTGCCGCTCAAAGTCGTTATCCGCTTTTTCCACAAGTTGCAACTGCAGCTTCAGTGCGGCAAGCGGCGTACGCAATTCATGCGCGGCGTCCGCGACAAACATTTTCTGGGACTGCATTGCATGATCCAGGCGCTTGAAGAGATCGTTAATGGCGAGAACGATGGGAGTCAGCTCCGGCGCATAACCGGCTATGCTGAGTTCATTCAGCATATCTGCCGACCGCTCATCCAGGTTGGATGCCAGATGGCTCAATGTCTGCAAACTTTTCCCCACCAGCAGCCAGATCAGTACTCCCAGGATAGGTATCAGTGCAAAAAAAGGAATCAGTGAACGCAGTGCGAGACTGATCTCTATTTTTTCCCGATCAAGAATCAACTGGCCGACCTGGACAATTTGATGCTCGTTTTCTTCGCTATACACTTTCCAGCGCTGGCCGCCAACTTCCACTTCAAAAAAACCGCGGCCGTCATATCGGGGTAAATTTTTTTGTGCGTTGGAGGTAAACACCAGTTCCCTCTGTTGATTCCAGACCTGCACAACGATTTTCTTTCCGGGGTGAGTGTCAGGCGTCTCGCTCTTCTGGTGCACCATGTTTGCCGGAAAGGAGCGCACAATCTGCTTCAACTGGTAATCGAACAATTCGTTCGTTTCATGGCGCATCTTGAGATAAGTGGCAAAACCCGCCACCGAGATTGCCAGCACAAGGCCGGCCAGCAGGCCAACCAGCAATTGCCGGCGGATAGTCTTTGCTGCCTTCATGATTTATTCGCCACCTTATAACCGACACCACGCACGTTTTTGATAAAATCCTGCCCCAGCTTTTTTCGCAAGGAATGGATATACACTTCGATGGTATTACTACCGATTTCTTCATTCCAGCCGTAGATCTTTTCTTCAAGCCTGGCCCTGGACAGGACCTTGCCCGGCTCATCAAGCAAGGCACGCATCAACTTGAATTCGTAGACAGACAGGCGGAGCGGATTTCCGTTGAACTTTGCTTCATGTGATGAGACATTCAGACTAAGGCCGCTATGAGTTATCTCCTGGCTTTCGATGACCATTGACCTGCGCAAGAGCGCCCTCAGTCTGGCAAAAAGCTCATCCAGATCAAACGGCTTGATGAGATAATCGTCGGCTCCGGTATCCAGGCCTTTTATTCTGTCAAAAGTGGAATCACGGGCAGTAATGATCATGACCGCGGCCTTGCCCTTCGCATCGCGGTAGATGCGCAGTATTTCCAGCCCCTGCTTTTTAGGGAGCCCAAGATCCAGCAGCATCAGGTGGTAGCTATTCCTTACAATCAGCTCTTCCGCCTCCAAGCCGTCACGCGCCCAGTCGACCTGATACTTCTCCTTCTTCAATCCTTGTTCCAGGCTCTCGCCTATCATCTGATCGTCTTCGATCAATAGCAATTGCATGTAATTTTCTTTTCTCTCAACAGGTATAGCAAGCTGCGACGGCAATCGGCATCGAGGAGATCGCGCAGCATCATCTCCGCGGCTCAATTTCCTTCCCAGTCGCGGACGGCGTTTTTTATCTCCAAGCCCTTCTTTCCCCTCTGGACGCAAGCCCCACAGATTGAGACATATTTTCTTACGTTGAAAATTAATATTCCCTTAATTTTCAGCAAAAACAACACTGTTTTTGCCAATATTTTCATGTCTTTTTGCTGTCATAAATGCTCCATAAGATGCGTCGGACTCAATAGGGCATGACTCGCAAATGTATAACGACGATTGGACATATTTGCCGAAGATACAAGCCTACGGCCAACTCGATGACAGCCCGCGCCAGATTTGCAGTTTTATTTTAATTATTTTTATCAATGAGAAAGCAGTTCATGAAGATTCCGAAACTTAAGCCAATGACCATGCACATCCTGGGCGCAGTCGCCTGTATGTCTCTCGCAACCCCGGCGATTTCCTTTGCAGAGGAGTTAGCCGAAACAGCCGCTGGCGACGCCGGCACTGTAGTGATAGCCGGCACCAAGGTTGCAGAAGCGTCAAAAGCAGCTGTGTCGCAAGGTTCGCTTAGCGCCCGTTCAGCACAATCTGAAGTCAGCGACGAATTTGTCCGCAATTTTACCGCTCCTACCGCAGATTTCAGCCAGATTATCCAGATGGCGCCGGCGATGTACAGCTACAGCCCCAACGGCCCGGGCCTTGGTGATACCAAGACTTTTTTCCGCGGCTTCGCCGACGGCGACTACTCCATCCTGTTCGATGGCATTCCCTTCCAGGACACGAATAGCCCCAGCCATCACTCGTGGGCATTTTTCCCAGCACCTTTCCTGGGCGGTGCAGTCATCGACAGAAGCCCAGGCTCCGCAGCCACGATAGGGCCCGCCAACTTCGGCGGCTCCATCAACCTGCTTTCGCGTAATCTGGAACAGCAAAAACGCATCACCGCAACCGGCTCTACCGGTTCCTGGAATACCACACTAGTCGGCGTAGAGTACGAATCAGGACAGTTTGGCCAGGACGGAGCATCGAACCTGCTGTTCAACGCCCACGAAATGAAATCGGACGGCTACCAGACGCTGAACAAGCAGCAAAGGGATGCATTCTCCGCAAAATATCAATACGCTTTTTCCGCCGATACGGTACTGACCTTGTTCGGTTCGTATATCACCGTGCACGCCAATACGCCCAACATCAAAGGTGCGACACGTAGCGACATCGCCAAGTTCGGCGACAACTACCTGCTGAGCAGCGATCCGACAAAAGCGAACTTCTACGGCTACAATTTCTACCATGTGAATACGGATTTCGAATACGCGGGGCTGACTTCAAATCTCGACAACGGCTGGAAGCTGGACGACAAAGCCTATACCTACTACTACCATAACCAGCAGAATTATCCTGGAACTACCGTACCGACCTCAACGGCCAACAACACCGCAAATAATAGCGGCACGGATAAGCTGAACGGCTACCGCACCTACGGCAACATACTGAGGCTGAGCCAGGAATCGGCAATGGGCATATTGCGCACGGGCCTGTGGTCGGAAATCGCAGACACCAACCGCTATCAGATTCCTTCCAATCCGCTGACCTGGGTTGACTCGGTATTGCCGAACTTCCACGAAACATTCAAGACAACCCTGCTGCAACCGTTTGTCGAATACGAATTCAATCTTGGCAGCAACCTGAAGATTACGCCAGGCCTCAAATACTCCTCCTACAAGCAGGACCTGACCCAATTCGCGGATAACGGCAAAACCGTGGGCAGTCTGAACGGTGCGGCCAGCGTGGGCCATGTGGCGAACTACCATGCCGTGCTGCCTTCCATCGATGTGCACTACATGCTGCAGCCGAACTGGTCTGCGTATGCCCAGTTCGCAACCGGCGATGAAATCCCGCCTTCAAATGTATTCGACGTCAAGAATGCGAATGTCACGGTCTTGCCGTCTGCGATCAAGAGCAAGACTTTCCAGATCGGCACCGTATGGAAATCGGACCAGTTCACACTTGATGTCGATGCCTACCACATCAAGTTCGACAACGCCTATTCATCTACGACAGATACCGCCGGCGACACGAGCTTCTTTGCCAACGGCAGCTCCGTCACACAAGGTATAGAGGCGGAAAGCACCATCATGCTGGGCCGTGGATTCGATTTATATGTCAATGGAACTTATGGCAGCGCCAAATACTCTTCATCGGGACAGTGGGTCCAGAATGCACCCAAGCGACACAGAAACACTGGGACTGAATTACAAGCAAGGCGGCCTGAACGTCGGCTGGTTTACCAAGCGTGTGGGCAAGATGTATAACGACAATGGCGCAACGCACGAGGCCATCACTATTGATCCGTTCATCATCTCCAACCTGTTCGTCAACTATTCGATACCGAACCCATCCGCTTTCATTAAAAATTCCAAGATCCAACTGGGAATCAACAACCTTTTTGACAAGCACAATATTGTCGGCGTCACACCAGCCGGCAAAACCACCTCCGTGCCAGCCGCCGGCGATCAGTTGGTGCTGTTGCCGGAACGCAGCTTCTCATTATCGGTGACACTGGATTTCTAAACGCCCTGTCCTGCAGTCAGCCACAGTGCTGCGTCTGCCGCCACAAGCGCAGGCGCAGCCTTTTTTATTCCCCTCATCGAGATATTAATGAAAAAAATTTACAGCTTGCTGTTGACCGCGGTATGCGGCGTGAGCATTGCATTTGCCCCTCTGTCACATGCAAAAGAAGGAAAGCCTTTCCCGGTCAGCAAAGATTTTGACCTGATCAAACTGCTTCCTCCGCCTCCACCGGTGGACTCTGCAAAAAACAAGGAAGAACTTGCCGAAGTTCTGACCCTGCAAGTCACACGTACACCGGAGATGACGGCGCGCGCGCAAGCGGACGCGGAAGAAAGTGTATGGAGATTCGCCGGCGTCGTCGGACCAGATTTCAAACCAGAAAAGCTACCCAGGCTGAACGCTTTCTTTATCCGTGTACTGGCTTCGGAAGGCCCCCAGACCGACCCGGCCAAGGAGTTCTGGAAACATCCGCGCCCGCATCAATACAGCGACCTGGTCAAACCGGTCGTCAAACTATCAAAATCATATTCCTATCCATCAGGACACGCGACCGCCGGTACGATGGTGGGGATTTTATTGGCGAATATGCTGCCGGAAAAGCGCATGGAAATTGCCCAAAGGTCCGCCGACTATGCAAATAACCGCGTTATTGCCGGCATTCATTTTCGTTCCGATATCGATGCCGGCCGCATCGCCGGCACACTGATCATCGCCAATATGATGACAAATAGCGAGTTCAATGCCGAGTTTGAAGCTGCCAGGAAAGAATTAAGGGGCCAGATGGGCTTGCCGCTGGCGCCTTGAGTCTAGGCGCTTGAAAAACAGTGCCGCTTTGCGGCGACACCTTGAAAAATGTGCCGGGCCAACGCCCGGCACCGGCACGCTTATTGTGGGGCAACCGTTATCAAGGTAAAGGTTCCTGGTTTCAGTTTCGGCCGCTGTTCTGCACTTTTTTCGGCCGGCGTAACCGCCTCCGTCTGCGCAGCAACTAGGTATATGGTGTGGGATACAGGATCAAGCGCCATCGTTCTTGCCGTCGGCATGGTATTGACAACTTGCTTCACTTCGAACCCCTGTTTTTTTCCGGCGCCGATAATAGTCAATGTGCCGTCGCCGTTGGAGCTGAAAGCGAGCTTGCGCGCGGCATCATACACCGTCGCATCGCTTCCCTTGCCTATCGCGGGCGTTGCCAATATTTTTCCTGTATTTCCGTTCACGACAGCCATTTTTTCATTGTGGCAGCCGGCAAACAGGGTCTGGGTAGCCACATCGATGGAAAGGCCGGCGGGTTCGTCGCAGACGGCTGACAGATCGTATTTCTTCAACATCGCCATCTTTACCGTGTCAACCGCCACCAGCTGGTTCTTGTCCTCAATATTGACAAACAGCCTGCCCTTGCCATCCACCACCGTAAACTCGGGTTTCCCTCCCAGCTCTATGGTTCCGACCTGTTCCTGCTTGATGGGATCGATGACCGTCAGGTTCATGGAGTCTCCATTGGCGGAAAATACCCGCTTGCTGGCCGGATCATAGATGATCGCGTCCGGCTTTTTATCTGTAGGCACAGTTGCCAGAATCTTCAGCGTGGACAGTTCAAAAATAGTAATTGAATTATCCTTGCCGTTACTGGTAAATCCCATGTCGATCTGCGGCGCCAGCGCCACGCCGTGTACACCATTGGTGCCTGCAATGACAGCAGTGACCTTCTTGGCCGCAATATCGAAGACATCCACATGGTCACCCCGTGTAATGAACAGGCGTTTATGCTCAGCGTCGAACGTCAGGTAATCCCATTTGATATCGCCGTCCAGTATCTGGGTATCGGCAACGTGGTAGTTCAGGCCTGCCGCCATCGGGGCAGAGCTGCATAAAACGCCTGCCGCGAGCACAAGCGGCAGGGAAAAACGCAAGTGCGAACGATTTTTTATACGATCAAGCATAGATATCCTTAATAAGATTTTGGCGCTTTGTCGCGCATGAGGTAAAACAATACCGGCATGACCAGCAATACCAGTGGCAACTGGAAAATCAATCCGGAAATGATTGCAATTGCCAACGGCTGTTGCATCTCGGAGCCCTGCCCTATCGCAAACGCCAGGGGCAATAATGTCAGGATGGCAGCAATGGTGGTCATCGCAATGGGGCGCATGCGGTTGATACCCGCCTGGATTACCGCATGCAGCGCTTCCTCGTGGGCCGACAATTCCTGTTGTTCGGAAAAGTAAAAGATCGCAACCTCGGTCACCATGCCGATGATCATCGTCATTCCCATCATCGCCGAGATATTCAGTTCGGTATGCGTCAGCCACAAACCGATGAATACGGTGGATACCGCCAAGAGCGCCGTCACCAGGATGGAAATCGCCAGGCGGAAGCTTTCATACATGAAAAGCAGTAACAGGAACACCAGTGCACTAGCGGCTGCAAATACCGCCATCAGTCCCTTGAAAGCAATTTGCTGCTGCTCGTACAGCCCGCCAAGCTGATAGTAGCTTCCTTTGGGCAGCAGGTTTTTCTGTGTCATTGCCGTCTTGACGTCGGCAATCACAGAACCCAGATCCCTGCCGCTGATACGGCCGGTTACGGCGACCATCCGCTTCAGGTTTTCGCGTGCAATTTCGGGCTGCCCGCTGATCGCACTGACGCTGGCGACACGCTGCAGCGGGAAAGAATGCCCGTCCGGCGCACGGATCAGTAAAGCGGCTACATCACTGTCCGTACTACGCAGCGCATTCGGAATCCATACGCGCACACCGATAGACTTCACGGCGCCGGCGACCTGCGTCACGACGTTACCGGTCAGCGCATTCGAGAGGCTTTTGGTGATGCTATCGGCATCCATTCCTTCGGCCGCGGCCTTCACTGCATCAATATGGATGCTGAGTGCGTCGCCCGCCGGGTTGATGCCGTTCTTCACATCCACCACTCCGCTGATCTTTGCAATACTGCCGGCCACCTTGTCGGCGAGCGCATTCAGCTCCGAAGGATTGTCCGCAAACAGCTTGATTTCTATCGGCTGCGGCACCGCGGTCAAATCGCCTATCAGGTCCTCCATCAGCTGGGCCATCTCCACGCTCAAGCCCGGTACATTTTGTTCTACCCTTGTGCGGATATCGTTCATTACCTCATCAACCGGCCGCCGGGGAAGGGGTTTCAGCCTGACGAAAAAATCTCCGCTATTGGCTTCGCTAAGCCCGCCCCCCAGGCCCGTTCCCGTGCGCCGGGAATAGGTCTCCACGTCCGGCGTGGCCCGAATGATTTCTTCCATCTGGCGCACCAGGCGGTCGGTCTCCGTCATTGCCGTTCCGGGCTGGCTGCGGTAGTCGAGAACAAAACCGCCTTCATCCATAGAGGGCATGAACCCTGACCCGACCTGCTGGAATGCGAACCAGCCTGCCAGGACAAGCGGCAACACTCCTGCCAGAACCAGATAAGGCCGCGCCAGCAACACCTGCATCAGCCTGTCGTAGCGGACATGCAGCCATTTGACCAGCCGCGTTTCCACTTTGTGTTCCGCGTCCCCCGCATTCAGGAAGCGGTCTGCCAGCAAGGGAACCGCAAGCCAGGTGATCAGGAAAGAAATAAAAAGCGCTGCCGCCATGGTTAGCGACAAAGCCTTGAAGAAAGCGCCAGTAACGCCGGTGAGAAAAGCGAGAGGAACGAAAATGATCAGCGTGGACGCACTGGAGCCGGCCAAGGGGCGGAAAAATTCCAACGCGGCGCTCATGACGCGTTCATGCATGTCCCCCTTGTCATCTTGCAGCCTGCGAATGATATGCTCAATCATGACGATGGCATCATCAATGATCAGCCCTACGGCCGCAGCCATGCCGCCCAGCGTCATGATGTTAAAACTCATCCCCAGCACAAATAGCAGCACCACGGTGGTGGCCAGGACGGCAGGCACAACGATGATCGCAATCAGCGTCACCTTTATATTTCGTAAAAAAAACAGCAGCACCAGCGCCGATAGTGCAATCCCTATCATCACCGCATCCCGCACGCTGGAGGCCGATTGCAGCACCAGCTGGCTCTGGTCATACCAGTTGGCGATGGTGACGCCCGCAGGAAATTGAGAACCGTAGGTCTTTAATTTGTCCTTTATGTCGGCCGCGATCTGGACGCTGTTACTGCCCGGTTGCTGGTATACCGAGAAAAGTACTGCGTTCTTGCCGTCGGCAGTAACACGTGTCCATCCTGGCACCGTCGATTGTTCAACTTCAGCAATATCCGCGAGGCGGATGACTGCGCCGCCGGGGTTCTTGACGACGCTCTGCCTGATTTGCTGCAAGTTTTGAAGCCGGCTGTCCGCAATGTCAAGATACAGCTTGTAATGATCTTCCAAGCGGCCCACGGCGCTGATGATATTGGCGCTGCCTAATGCTTTTGCAACATCGTCAAAGCTCAGGTCCAGGGCCTTCAGCTTCAAGGGATTCACCGTGACGCGATATTCTTCTACCGCCCCGCCCAGTACCTGTACGCGCGAAACTCCGTCCACGCCCGATAACAGGGGTCGCAGCTGGTATTCAGCGAGGTCGCGCAGCTGTATCGGAGACAGCGTGGTCGTGGTGAGGCTGTAGGCGATGATGGGAAAGACCGTCGGATCCATCTGACGTGTCGAAACCTGGGTTCCCGCGGGCAGTTGTGCCAGGATTTGGGCCATTGCTGCATTGATCTGCAAGGTTGACGACGCCATGTCGCGGCCCCAGTCAAAGTTTACTGAGATTTCAGCCGATCCGCGACTGGTGGTGGAGCGCACCGTGCGCACGCCGGGCACCCGGCGCACGGCCTCCTCCACGGGGCGAGTCACCGCCATCTCCATCTGCTCGGCCGGCTGGTCCCCGGCATCCAATGCGATGACGGCGCGCGGGAAATCGACCGTGGGAAACAGGGATACCGGCAGCCGCAGCGCTGCAACGACGCCCGCCAGCGCGAGCATGGCCACAAGGAAAAGCAGCGAACGGCGATGCGACTGCGTCCAGGTCCTGGCGCTCATCGCGCGGCCTCCCGCACAGCCATGCCATCCACCAGCTCATAATTGCCGACCACCACCACCGGCAGCGTCGCATCCAGCGGGCCATCCACACCGAGAGTGGAGGACTGGTCCACCACGGTTTTTACGGCAACCTTGACTGCCTTGCCCTGGCGAACCTGGAAAAGATAGGGGCCTTTGTCATCCGTCAGCACCGCCTGCCGCGGGACCGACCACACAGTGTATCTCCCGAGCTGGACAAGGCCCTGGACATGCATGCCGGGAAGCAGAGAGAGCCCATTGCCGGGAGGGAGCTCGACAATGGCGTTCACCAGTTGCGATTTGGCATCCACCAGGCTTTGAATTTCTTTTATCTTTGCGACGACAGTTTTTGCCGGGTTTTGCACCGTCGAGATGGAAACCGGCGTGCCGGCCTTGATCAGCCGGCTTTGATCCGGCCCCACGCCGAACTGTATTCTCGAACTATCCACAGGCACCAGCTGCATTACCGGCGCTCCGGCGCCAATGCGGTCGCCCTGGGCAGCTGACAACGCGCTGACAACACCGTCGAATGGAGCCTTCGCTACGCCGGACGCGGAGTCCCCACCCAGCTTTTTTTGTGCAGCCAGATTCGACTCGGCATCCTGTCGCTGTTTTTTCGCGGCGTCCACCTGTGACTGCGTCGCCAATTGAAGGGCAAGCATCTCTTCGTTCCTGCGCAACTCATTCGCCGCCAGAGTCGCCGCGCTTAGCGCCTGCGTATAGGCTGCCTGCGAAGACGGGTCGCCGGCAATCGTCGCCAGAACATCTCCTCGGTGCACCTGCTGCCCTATCACGACGGCCATTTGCATGATCTGCCCTGCTTGCGGAAAGCCGACCGCCGTTGCCTTGCCCATCACGACATCCCCATAGACTGTCAGCGTGTTGTCGAGCTGCTGTCTGGCGACGGCTTTGGTCTGGACCAGAGCGCTAACCTCCTCCCCTTTGCCTTTCGGCGCTTCTGCGCCCGTGTCCTCACTTCCACGGGTCTTGAACCACCAGAAAGCGCCGGCAATGACTACTACCGCCAGCACACCCGAGACTATGGCTTTATATTTCATCGTTTTTCACTCTTGTCAGGATTCAGGACAGGCAGCTCGCCGCCAAGCAGTGCTTGCAATGCGACGCGCTGTTCCAGAATGGATTGCTGCAGGTTGATTTCTTCAATTTGTTTCGCCAGCAAGGCACCGGCTACGTTGGCATAAGCCAGCGAATCGACGTTGTTGGCGAGATGCGCAATTTCTGTGCGCCGGACAGCCAGCGACAGCGACTCTATTCCCATGCGTGTATCGGCCAGCTGACCTGCATTGATGCGCTGGTCGGCCAGAATTTTATGCACGTCGCTATCGGCAATATTGAGCCTTTGCTGGTAGTCATCGTAGAGCTTCTGGCGCGTTGCCTGTTCGACGGCAATATTCCCCCTGTTGCGATTCA
Organism: Undibacterium sp. TJN25; assembly: GCF_049339885.1. NCBI lineage: Bacteria > Pseudomonadati > Pseudomonadota > Betaproteobacteria > Burkholderiales > Oxalobacteraceae > Undibacterium > Undibacterium sp. TJN25. The sequence goes on from NZ_JBMPPM010000001.1 coordinate 332,130, forward strand.
GGATAGGCAAGGACAGTGTAAGGCCGACCGCATTTGAATAAACGTCGCTGGAATCGCGTGCCCGCGTCAGGCCGATGTTGAGGCTGGGGAACTGTGCCAGCAAAGCGGCGCGGTAACGCTGGTCCTGGGCGCTGTAGCCGGCCTCCAGCGCCATCAGATCGGGCCGCCTCTGCCGCAAGTTGCCCAGGGCCGCCAATATCCGTCGCTCGTCCAGTGCAGGCGGCATCGGCCCATCTTGCAGTTTGATATCCACGTTGGACTGTATGCCCAGCAGCAGGTGCAGGTCGTGCCTATTTTGATTCGCCTGGCGCTCCATGTCATTCAGCTGCCTCTTCACGTCCTGGAACGCAACGAGGTCAGGCGTGACGGCATCGCTGGTCAGCAGTCCCCTGCTCAATGCGGTCTGGGTTCTGAGCAGGCGGTCTGAAAAAAGAGCCAGGCTCTGCTGCAGAACATCCATTGTTTTCTGGCCCTGCACCATTTTGATATACAGCAACTGCGCCTGGGCGATCACTTGCCACTCCTGCCACAACAGGTTCAGGTCCGTTTTTTTTGCCTCAAATTCGGCGGCCGCAGAGGTTGAAGGCCGGGTCAGAAGAGAGCCGAAATCGAAACTCAGGCCGTAGCTGAAAGCCTTGGTAGCGCCGGGGCCGCCGGTATTGGAGAGATCATGGCTCAGTGCGAGCTGAGGATCAGGCAAGAGGCCTGTGGCAAAGGCCTGGGCGTGCGCGACGCCTGCATCATTCCGCGCGGCTTTCAAATCCGGATTATTTGTCACAGCCAGCATGGACAGCTCTGTCATATCCAACCCGTCCGACGGGTCGAAGCCGTGGCTCGTGCGTTCTGGGAAATGCAGCGAAGCGGCATCCACTGTCAGGCGCGGGATTGCGTCAAGCAATGTACTGGCCGAGGCCAGCGGTTTGGCCTGATAGGTCGAGCATGCCGCTACCGAGCAGCAAAGCATGGCGGCACTTGCGAGCCTGGCAGCCGCCGATCTCAGTTCTTTTTTCAGGTTTGCATTCACAAAACATGCCCATATCAGGAGAGTTGAAGGGCATATTACTGTTTCGATTCTTAACCGCCTCTTAAACCTGTGTAAAAGCGGGCCATGGCAACAATGACAGGGCCGCGCACGGTTAAGCTGTCTTTAAGTCTGGTGACTATACAATAGCGGCTGTGATTGAACTGCCGGGGAGACCGTCATGCGTGTGCTGGTGATAGAAGATGACCGGATGATAGGTGAAAGTGTCGAAGAAGGCCTCAAGGCCGAAAATTACGCCGTGGACCGCGTCAGGGACGGCGAAGCCGCCTCCATGGCACTCATCAACGACGTCTATGACGTCGTCCTGCTCGACCTGGGCCTGCCGAAAAAAAGCGGGATTGAAGTGCTCAAGGATTACCGCAAGCTCGGCGGTGTTGCGCCGGTGCTGATACTGACCGCGCGCGACACTTCCGCGGAACGGATACTGGGCCTGGATGTAGGTGCGGATGACTACCTGATCAAACCCTTCAACCTGGATGAACTGTTTGCCCGCATGCGCGCGATCTTGCGGCGCACGGCCGGCCGGCCGCAGCCCGCAATTACTTGCCGCGGACTTGTCATCAACCCCGCCAGCCATGCCGCCACAATGAACGGCGAAGCGCTGCAATTGTCCGCACGTGAATTTGCACTGCTGCAGGCACTGGTCGATCCGCCAGGGCAAGTGATCTCCAAAGCCCAGCTGGAGGAAAAACTCTATGGCTGGAAAGAAGAAGTGGAAAGCAACACAGTCGAAGTCTATATCCACCATTTGCGTAAAAAACTGGGTGTGGACTTTATCAAGAATGTGCGTGGCGTCGGCTATATCGTACTGGACCAGCCGTGAGAACTATCCGCAAACAGTTGCTGCTGACCCTGCTCGCCGGCACGTTTTTCTGCACGGTACTGGCGGGCGGCGCCCTATTCTTCAAGATTAATGAAGAAGCCAACGAACTGTTTGATGCGCAGCTAAAGCAGGTCGCCAACTCACTGCCGATACCTATCGGGGATCAACGAGTGGAAATCGACAAGGACGGCCCGGAGGAACTGGTCGTGTTGCAGGCCTGGGATGAATCGGGCAAGGCAGTTTATATTTCGGATGAAAAGTCCCTCCTTCCCCGCTATCACGGAGAGGGCTTGAAGACTGTGGCAATCGACGCCGAGCGCTGGCGTGTTTTTGTTCGCCACAAGCAGGGCCTGATCATCCAGGTAGCGCAGCCTGACTACGTGCGCCAGGAACTGGCGGCAAAAATCGCACTGCGTTGCCTGCTGCCCTTTCTATTGATGTTGCCGATACTGGCAGCGATTATCTGGGTCGCCGTCGGCCGCGGACTGATACCGCTGAATATCTTCGCCGACGCCGTAAGCAAGCGCTCTCCGTCTGCCCTGCAGCCGCTGTCCACGGAAGGTCTGACGCCAGAAGTAAAACCCTTATGCGATGCGCTGAACGATTTGCTGCGGCAACTGGATACGGCACTGACGACACAAAGAGCATTTATCGCCGATGCCGCGCATGAACTGCGCACCCCTTTGGCCGCGTTCAAACTTCAGCTGCAACTGGTTGAACGCGCCACCGATGAAGCGCAGCGTACGATTGCGATGGAAAAATTGCATGACAGGCTAGACCGCTCCAGCCACCTGGTGCAGCAATTGCTGATACTGGCCCGCCACGAGCCGGGACCGGAGCCCCAGCCGTTCGGGCTGGTTGACGCGCAAGCTGTTGCCAGGCAAATCGTCATCGACTACTACCCGCTGGCCGTCAACCGCAGCATTGAACTGGGACTGGATACGGCGGAGCATTTTCCCGAAGTCCACGGCAATGCCGACGACCTGCGCATCCTGCTCGGCAATCTGGTGGATAATGCCTTGCGCTATACGCCTGCCGGAGGGAACGTTGATATCAGCGCGAGGGTCGTTGACGGACATCCGCTGATCAGCGTCGCGGACAACGGCCCCGGCATACCCGTCAGCGAGCATGAGCGGGTATTCGACCGCTTTTACCGGGGCGAGCAGACCGACAGCTGGGGCAGCGGCCTCGGCCTTTCCATTTCGAAAAATATCGCGGACATGCACGGGGCGGCGCTGAAACTCGGCGCCACGGCACAAGGCACAGGTTTGACGATCAGCCTCATTTTTCCTGCGGCGAGAGCTTCAGGATAAACTCAGTCAGCTTAGTTGGCGCAGTTGACGCAAGTTCCTGCAACGGTGATAGGTATTTGCGAAAATTGCAGGCCGCCTGCGCCGGAAAGGCGCCGCAGCTTGTCTTACCGCACAGGGGGTGTCCGTATCACTCCCTGCTCGCCTCGTGCATTCCGGCTAGGGCTGCGTACAAACTTCTAACACGCTTTTAAAAGCAAAGGGCAAGTCCCTTGCTTTTATTCGCTGCACAATCCGGCCCGCCATTCCCGGTTCTGCCGATGCAAGCCCTAGCCCCTCACCATCAGGCGACTGCCCTGAATTTCCACTATCGTAAATACGCCTGCGCCTGCCATCGGCGCATTCAGCTCTACGTCCCACAAGGCGCCGCGATACATCGCGCGGGCAGTGAATTTGCCGTTGCCATTGTCCTGCCACTCCTTGACGGCAATGCTCTGCCCTATATCCATGTTGACGTTCGGGTCCTGGCTGGCGTCTGCATTTTTCTTCCAGCCGTATTTGCTGCGGTGTAGCGCCAGCGTCGCTGCCACGCCGACTATCGCGGCGACGATGTACGGCATTTCCGGGCCGCTGCCCAGCAGTGCCGCGAGGCCACCGGCTACCAGGCCGATGGAAATCATCAACAGATAAAACGTGCCGGTGAACAGTTCCAGAATCAGCACCACTCCGGCTGCCACCATCCAACTGATCCACGTAATCATTGTCGTCCTCTCATATTAAGCATTTACTTCCTTTTCCATAAACGCGCTTCTCCGTGCATGATACGCCAGCCTGCGCTTTTACCATCCTAAACAAAAAGCCCTCATCACCAGGTAGTGAGGAGGGCTTCAGATAAAAAGAATTGGGTATTGATATTTTTCTTGTCTTGTTTTGATGATTTGAGTCTAGACCATTTTTGCAGAAATACAACCCGCGCCACAGGCTATGCTGTCATTGTTGTATTGCTCCAACAAAAAAACGCGGGCATACAGCCCGCGTTTTTATCTGCCGACAGGCCGGTAATCAGGATTTACCGACTGCTGCGAGCTTTTGCCAGGTATCGATCACGGAATCAGGATTCAGTGAAATTGACTCTATCCCTTCCTTCATCAGCCACTCGGCAAAATCAGGATGATCGGACGGACCCTGGCCGCAAATGCCGACGTACTTGCCCAGCTTCAGGCAAGAGGCGATCGCCTTCGACAATAAGGCGCGCACCGCAGGATCACGCTCGTCGAAATCGGCCGCCAGCAATTCCATACCGGAATCGCGGTCCAGGCCCAGCGTCAACTGGGTCAGGTCGTTGGAGCCGATGGAGAAGCCGTCGAAAAATTCGAGGAACTCGTCCGCCAGAATGGCGTTGGAAGGCACTTCGCACATCATGATCAGGCGCAGGCCGTTTTCGCCGCGTTTCAGGCCATTCTTGCCCAGCAGGTTGACGACTTTCTCAGCCTGGCCGAGCGTACGCACGAAAGGAACCATGATCTCCACGTTGGTCAGGCCCATGTCGTTACGGACACGTTTCATCGCCTGGCATTCCATCTCGAAGGATTCAGCAAAATCCTTGGCCAGGTAACGTGCAGCGCCACGGAAGCCGAGCATAGGATTTTCTTCATCCGGCTCGTAGCGGGAACCGCCGATCAGTTTTTTGTACTCATTGGACTTGAAGTCCGACAGGCGCACGATGACAGGCTTGGGCCAGAATGCGGCGGCGATCGTGGCAATACCTTCTGCCAGTTTATCTACGTAGAATGCCTTCGGCGATGCATGGCCGCGCGCGACCGATTCCACCGCTTTTTTCAGGTCGGCATCGATATTCGGATATTCGAGAATAGCCTTTGGATGCACGCCAATGTTGTTGTTAATGATGAATTCCAAACGCGCCAGGCCGACGCCGGCATTCGGCACGGACTGGAAGTCAAATGCAAGTTGCGGATTGCCGACGTTCAGCATGATCTTCAGCGGCAGCTTCGGCAATTCGCCGCGTGCTACTTCTGTGATCTCGGTTTCCAGCAGGCCGTCGTAGATCTTGCCTTCGTCGCCCTCTGCGCAGGAAACGGTTACCAGCGTGCCGTCTTTCAGCACATCGGTGGCATCGCCACAGCCGACAACTGCCGGTACGCCGAGTTCACGCGCAATAATCGCCGCGTGGCAGGTACGGCCGCCACGGTTGGTGACGATCGCGGAAGCACGCTTCATTACCGGCTCCCAGTTGGGGTCCGTCATGTCGGCGACCAGCACGTCGCCCGGCTGCACTTTTTCCATTTCAGAAGGGTCGTTGATCACGCGCACGCGGCCGGCGCCGATTTTCTGGCCGATGGCGCGGCCTGAGACCAGCACGCTGCTTGTACCCTTGAGCTTGAAACGTTGCTGCGCATCAGTGGCTTTTTGCTGCGATTTCACAGTTTCCGGACGTGCCTGCAGGATATACAGTTTGCCGTCGCGGCCGTCTTTACCCCATTCGATGTCCATAGGACGGCCGTAATGGTTTTCGATGATCACCGCGTATTTGGCCAGTTCAACGATTTCAGTATCGTTGAGTGAATAGCGGTTGCGCAATTCCACTGGAACATCTACGGTCTTGACCGAACGACCGGCCTTGGCTTCTCCGGTGAACTCCATCTTGATCAGCTTGGAGCCGATATTGCGGCGGATCACCGGCAGCTTGCCCTGCTCCAGCATTGGTTTGTGCACGTAGAACTCATCCGGATTGACGGCGCCCTGCACCACGGTCTCACCAAGGCCATAGCTGGAAGTGATGAAGACCACGTCCTTGAAGCCGGATTCAGTATCGATGGTAAACATCACGCCGGCAGCGCCAAGGTCGGAACGCACCATGCGCTGCACGCCTGCGGACAAAGCCACTTCCGCGTGAGTAAATCCTTTGTGCACACGATAGGAGATAGCGCGGTCGTTATACAGTGACGCGAAGACGTGCTTCATCGCTTCAAGCACGTTTTCGATGCCGACCACGTTCAAGAAAGTTTCTTGCTGGCCAGCAAAAGAAGCGTCCGGCAAGTCTTCCGCTGTAGCAGAGGAACGTACGGCGAAGGACACTTCACCGACGGAGTCGGCAACCAGCTTATTGTAGAACTCTTCGATTTCCTGCTGCAGGCGCGGCTGGAATGGCGTATCGATGATCCATTGACGGATTTCAGCGCCGGCCTTCGCCAATTCCTTGACGTCTTCAATATCCAGGGTTTCCAGGCGGGTGGCGATACGTGATGCGAGTGTAGCGCCGCCGTTTTCACCGTGCGACAGGAAGTCGCGGAATGCCTGGGCGGTGGTGGCAAAGCCGCCGGGTACACGCACGCCGGCAGTAGCAAGCTGGCTGATCATCTCGCCTAAAGATGCATTTTTGCCGCCGACGGATTCAACATCCGTCATCCTCAAGTGCTCGAAGGAAGCAACGTACTTGCCGTCAGCCGCTCCTGTAGTTACTGCGTTGGACATAACAACCTCTTTTGATGGTAAGAAATCTTCGCGCTGCATTGTCCATTGCTTTTTTTATTATTCTGGGGCAATAGAACAAATATCTACAATTGGCTGCCATTTTACATGGTGTGCTGCAAAATTGACTGCGGGCACCTCAGATTTTGCGTCTTTTTTGTTTCAAACTTTATAAGCGAATTGACGGACTTATTTCCATGCCTGAAAGCTTTTGCGAATCAGGATAAATCAAATGTCTATCAGGCAACGGGCCATTGCGGTAACATCGGGAGATATACTGCTTTAGCGCAGCATCGGCACAGCATTACCGTATCATTTTCTTATACTTAAAAATATGACCGCCACTTCCAATACGCCCCCGCCTTCCGTCAACCGTACCGTGTTTTTTGTGTCTGACGGCACCGGCATCACCGCCGAAACCTTCGGCCACTCGGTGCTGACGCAGTTCGACATGAAATTCAAGCAAGTGCGCCTGCCGTTCATCGATACGCTTGAAAAGGCCCACGACGCGGTGCGCCGTATCAACGAGGCCGTGACGCCGGACGGCAAGCGCCCTATCGTTTTTTCCACGCTGGTGAAAACGGACCTGGCCGATGTGGTCTTCAAATCCAGAGGCATGCACATGGATCTGATACAGACCTTTGTGGCGCCGCTGGAGCAGGAACTCGGCCTGAAATCAACGCACACGATAGGCCGCAGCCACAATATCGCCGATTCCGAAGAATATAAAAACCGCATAGAAGCGATTAACTTCTCGCTGGCGCACGATGACGGCCAATCCAACAAGAATCTGTCCACTGCCGACGTGATCCTGGTCGGCGTATCTCGTTCAGGCAAAACACCGACCAGCCTGTACCTGGCGATGCAGTACGGCATCAAGGCCGCCAACTATCCGCTGATACCGGACGATTTCGAGCGCGGCAAATTGCCGTCCGCGCTGCCTGAATTCAAAGGGAAGATTTTTGGCCTGAGCATTGCGCCCGAGCGCCTGTCCGAGATTCGCAACGAGCGCCGCCCTGGCAGCAAATATGCGTCGCTGGAAAATTGCCGTTACGAGATCAACGAGGCAGAGGCGATGATGAAGCGGGAAGGCATACGCTGGTTATCCTCCACGGCAAAGTCGATTGAAGAGATTTCGACAACGATACTGCAGGAAATCAAATCGGATATCCGCGTCTATTAGAAACAAAGGCACATGCCGACTGATAAGGCAGGCCTTACAGGCCTTGCCTGACTTGCTCAAAGAAGCATATCGCAGCGCTGGCAGCGACATTCAGGGATTCGATCTCTCCACGCTGCGGTATCGTTACATTGTGGGTCGCCAACTGCATTAGCTCATCGGCAACGCCCTGCCCTTCATGCCCGAACAGCCAGGCTACCGGCTGGTTCAGGTTGACGTCGTAGATCGTCTGGCTGGCATGCGAACTGGTCGCCAGGATGGGAATGCTGGCGGTTTTCAGCAAGCTTTCCAGATTGACGTTTTCATAGATATTCAGCAGGAAGTGCGCGCCCATGCCGGAGCGCATGACTTTCGGCGACCATGAAAATACCGTGCCCATGCTGCAAAACACATTCTTGATGCCTGCAGCGGCAGCGCTGCGCAATATCGAGCCCAGGTTGCCGGGGTCTTGCAAATTATCCAGCAGCACGGAAGACTGGTCCAGCACCGCAGGCAATTCGAGAATGGGCGTGGCAATGATGAACATCAGTCCCACACCATGTTCAACCTGGCTCAACGCGCTGTACAGCGCATCCGGCAGGCAGATCGTCTGCGTGCCGCCGGCGGCGCAACGCGCCAGCAGCGGATCCACCTCATGATGCGCAAGGCTGCTTTCCGATACAACGCAGGTTTGCGGCACGCCGCCATGCTGCAGATAGGCTTCGCACAGGTGCACGCCATCCAGCAAGGTGCGGCTGGCCTTGCGGCGCGCCTGCGAGCTGGAGGCAAGGTGTTTCAGCTCCTTGTATAGAGGATTATCGCGCGAGGTAATCGATTTCATGATTCCAGCAGAGCCCTCACGGGCGCATAGGATTTGCGGTGGATAGGAGAGATGCCGTGTTCGCGCAAGCGCTCCAGGTGCAGCGCCGTCGGGTAGCCTTTGTGCTGGTCGAGCGCATATTGCGGATAGATTTCATGCAGTTTCTTCAGCGCCAGGTCGCGCGCAGTCTTGGCCAGGATCGAGGCTGCAGAGATGGCGGCAACCTTGTCGTCGCCCTGCACGATGGCTTCCGAGCGTATCGTCATCACCGGACAGCGGTTACCGTCTATCAGCGCCAGCGTGGGAATGACCTTCAAGGCCTCCACCGCGCGCCGCATGGCCAGCATGCTGGCGTGCAGGATATTAAGTTCATCAATTTCCTGTTCCGAACATTCGGCAACCGCCCAGGCCAGGGCATATTGTTTGATCTCGATGGCCAGCAAATCCCGCTTTTGTTCCGTCAGTTTTTTGGAGTCTCGCAGGCCGGGGATGGGCCGCATCGGGTCCAGGATTACTGCGGCCGCCATGACCGGGCCGGCCAAAGGGCCGCGCCCTGCTTCATCCACTCCGCAGATGATCTCGCCTTCGTAATCGAACATGTCGAATAAAGGCAAAGTCGGGCTGGCTTTGCTCATGACAGGAATTCCTTCAGTTTGGCGTGATCCAGGAAATAATGGCAGATCTGCTGTTCGGTGCCACCTTCTTTTTTACCGATCAGCACCGGCACCAGTTCATCATACAACGCCACCAGTTCATCGTCGGCGTCCACGTCGACAAGCTTCACGGTAAACACATGGTCCGCTGTGTATGATTGCAGGGCTTCCAGCATATCGTCGCACAGGTGGCAATAGCTACGGGAATAGAGGGTGAATTCGGTCATGGTGCAGGGCAGATTGCCGGCCACAGGGAAAGAAGCCGCTTAAGGGCAGCATTATAAGTCCTGCCGGGCAGCCTCTGTCAAAAAAGGAATATAAAAAAAGCTGCCCGCATGATGCGGGCAGCTTTCAGTCGCCACGGCAAGCCAGGCGCTACATTATTGCGCGTTGGGGCGGATAGGCACGAATTGAGAGATGCCGTCGCGGCGCACCAGCAATACCACGGCCTTCTTGGGGTCTGCCTTGGCCAGCATCGCAGCAAACTGCTTGGCGTCTTTGACTTCCAGGTTATTCATGGTCAGAATAACATCGCCTGGCTGCAGGCCCGCACGGTCTGCAGCACCTTCCACCGTTTCGATGGCAATGCCGCTGGTGACGTGCAGTTCTTTTTTCTGCGCATCGGTCAGGTCGCTGACGGTAATGCCGATGGCATTGGCCTGCGGTTCCTTCTTGCTTTTCTTGTCGGCTTTTTGCGGCGTCTTTTCTTTATCGGCCACGACTTCGGCAACGGTCACGCTCACCTCGCGCGTCGCGCCGTTTCTCCAGATGGATACCGTCGCTTTGGTGCCGGGCTTGGTGCCGCCAACTATCCTGGACAGATCGATGGACTTGTCGATGGCGACGCCGTTGAATTTGAGGATCACGTCGCCGCCCTGCAGGCCAGCCTTCTCCGCCGGCGCCCCCGGCTCCACCGCGGCAATGAACGCGCCTTGCGGCGTCTTCAGGCCGATGGATTCAGCGATTTCCTTGGAAACCGACTGGATCTGCACGCCGATACGGCCGCGCGTGACTTTGCCCGAGGTTTTCAACTGCTCTGCAACACGCATCGCCTCATTGATGGGAATCGCAAAAGAGATGCCCATGTAGCCGCCGGACTGGCTGTATATCTGGGAGTTGATGCCGACCACTTCGCCGCGCATATTGATCAGCGGGCCGCCGGAGTTACCGGGATTGACGGCAACATCGGTCTGTATCAGCGGGGTCTCGTCACCGGTATCGCGTGCCTTGGCGGAAATGATGCCGGCGGTCACCGTGTTTTCCAGGTCAAACGGCGAGCCTATCGCTATCACCCATTCGCCGGCGCGGATCTTGTCCGAATCGCCGATGACGACGTGCGGCAGCTTGCTGCCTTCAATCTTCAGCACGGCAATATCGGAACCGCGGCCGTCGTCCCTGACCTTGTCAACGCCGATGACCTTGGCCTTGAACTCGCGCTTGTCAGTCAGGCGGACGAGTACTTCGTCGGCGTGATCCACGACGTGCGCATTGGTCAGGATATAGCCGTCTGCGGAAATGATGAGGCCGGAACCTACGCCGCGCGGCACTTCCTGCTCTTCCTGCTGAGGCTGCGGTGTTTTCTTGCGCCCCTTGGGAGTAGAAGGACTTGGCTGATCTTGTTGCTTGGGCACGGGTATGCCGAAGAAGCGGCGGAAAAATTCCTGCATCTGCTCATCTTTATCACCCGACTGAATCTGCGAGATTTTTTCGCTCGTGCGGATGTTGACAACTGCAGGGCCGGCCTTATCCACCAGGTCTGTAAAATCAGGCAGGCCGGCCACTGCCGACGTCGCAGCAGCTTGCGCCTGGGGTACGGCACCGGCAATGCCAGGCGCAATAAAACCCGCACAGGCGCTCATCAGCAGCGTACAGACCAGCTTTTCGACAGGAAAAAATTTGGATGTTTTCATGGCGTTATTACTTTGATTTATATTCAATCGAGTTCATGACTTGTTTAATGGCCGTAAATGGCACCTCACCGACAACCGTCAGCCAATAATCACCCTGCCGTTTCACCATGATGGTCATCGCGCCCTGCTGCAGGCTTCCTTCGGTCCGGCCTTGCGAGCCGGGTTCGATAAAGACGGAAATTGCCGCAAGACCATCTGAAAAAATCATCTGTATGACCTGATGCGCTTTCGTTTCAGCACTATTGGCTGCGGTTGCCGGCGACATGGGGATCAAACGCTTCATTTCACGCGTTTTTTTGAAACCGACTGGTAAGGATTTTACTACCCATCCTGAATTGACATTGGACTGCACTGTCAGATTCTCGGTTTGCCATTGGCTCGTGTTCGGAAAACTCGATTTGACGAGATTTTTGTCTATGTCGCCAATGGCAATCTGGGTAAATGCAATTTGCTCGATGATCTCGTTCTTGTTGTTGACGGTCTGTGCGCGAAGTAACAAACCGCTGGCATTGTCCATGCACAGCCGATAGCCATAACGAAAAGCGTCGCGCGGCTCGAAATTGACGATCTGGCAGGGCATGCCGGCGACCCGGCCCATGTCGCTCCTGTGGATCGCATAGGTATCGGGCAGCGATGCGGCATTATTCGCCAGCATCGCGGGGAATACCTCCTGCGTGACGTTTTTTTCCATCTGCACAGTCTTGGTGTCCGGCAGATAGCAGGCAACCTCATCATTATGCCGGATATATTCCCTGGGCTTGCCGTCCAGGATTTCCAGTTTTTCGACTTCCCCGCTGGCGTCGACCAGATGGCTGATGCGCGAGGTCCTGATCTGGCTGGCCTGCTGATAGACGAAAGTGCCGGAGTAATTCAGCTTTTGCGCGGCCGACCGGATTTTTTGCAAGAGATTTTGCACGTCCCGCTTGTCTTCCTGGGCTTCGGCGCCCTGCACATGGTGCACCGCCGATGCCATGCCCAGCACGCATGCGAGGACGGGAAGCTTTAAACGCTGAAGCGACATATCGATTTATTTGTCCGAGTCTGAAGAAGTGGCGCGGGCCGCGTATTGCGTCGTTTGTGCCGCATTGCTGATCGCAGGGGAAAAGCGCTGGTGCGCCAGCAGATAGCTGTCGATACGCGGGTCCCTGAGCATTTCAGGTTCATCGGCCGGCCTGGACTGCGATGGCTGCGCATCTGTCGTGCCTGCATCGGCCACCAGTTGCACGGCATCATTCTGACGGCTATTCTGCACGCCTGAGCGGCCGGCATCGCCCGCGGCCAGCTGCACACCCGCTCCCGTGCCGAACATCGCCGTAACCTGCGGCGCCATCACGAAAGCCACCGCCGCCGCGGCAGCCATGCTTGCAATGGCGACATTCCAGCTGAAGCGCGGCTTGACCAGCGGCGCACCGCTCACGGTTGCTGCAGGCGCCTCGGGATGCTCATGTATAGGCCGCGGCTTTGGTGCCAGGACCACCGGTTCTGCCTCCAGCAGCGCTGAAAATCGTGATGAAAAATCCGCGCTCAGCTCAACTGCCAGGTCGTCGGACCGCAAGACATCGCCGATGCGGTGATACATGTCCCAGACCTTCCGGCCTTCCGCGCCGGACAGGCCGGCAATCAGCGCATCGCACTCCGCATCCGGCAATTCGCCATCCAGCAGCGCCGACACATGCTCTTGTTTATTTAATTCAGTTTTCATCATCTTACCCGCAATCTATATGCAAACATCCCTGCAATACATCCCTTACCTGCCTTGCCCCCGCCATTCAGTCTTGCGCTCCCACAGGGCGGCCTACCATCGCTGATCCAGCGCAGTCCCCAGCATCGGCCGCAATTTTTCAGCAATCGCTTCACGCGCCCTGAAAATCCTGCTCCGGACAGTCCCTATCGGGCACAGCATGACTTCGGCAATTTCATCGTAGCTGAGTCCTTCGATTTCGCGCAGCGTAATCGCATTCCTTAATTCTTCCGGCAAGGCCATCATTGCCGCATTGACCGTCTCGGCGATTTGCTTGCTTGCCAATAGCGATTCCGGTGTATTGATATCTCTTAGTCCGTCGGCATCGATAAAAGTTTCGGCTTCTTCTATATCGGCATCGGTAGAGGTGGGCGCGCGCCGGCCCTGGGTCACCAGATGGTTTTTCGCCGTGTTGACGCCTATCCGGTACAGCCATGTGTAGAACGCCGACTCGCCGCGAAAATTGGCCAGCGCCCGGTATGCCTTGATAAACGACTCCTGCACCACATCCTCCGCCTCGGCCTGATCATGGACGAGCCGAGACACGAGCCGCATTAGTTTCCTTTGGTATTTGGAAACCAGAAGCTCAAATGCCTTTTTATCACCACGCTGGACGCGCTCAACTAATAGCTGATCTATGTCGCGTTCTGTCGTCACTCAATCATATCCTATTGCTATCAAACTCATTTTGGCAACACACGCGATCTATCAGGTAGATTGGCCGGCACTTTCAAAGTTCCCCAAACGCCGATGTTTTAGAGGAAGTCGTCTTTTTGCCGCGCCGCAGAGGGTTCCCGCACGGCTATCCAGCGAAAAGCAACCGCCAAGGCTTTGAAAGTTGCAGGTTGTACACTATCCCATAATATTGGCAGGATGTGTAGCGTGCCGTCGTCTTCCCGCAAATTCAGCAGCAGGCAGCCAGGCCATAAAGTGGTATTTTCACCCAGGCTGACGGCAAAGGAATGCTGTACAGCGACATTCGGAGCAACGCGAAAAGGAAAACCGAAAGGCGGTAGCGCCGGCTTCCTCAGGATAATTTCGCCGGCAGCAGAAATATCCAGCCTGGCTGGAACCCGTGTACGCAGGAAACGCAGCAACGCAAACAGCGAACCAAGCAGACTGGCCAGCCAGACAGGCAATTTCAGCAAAGCGGGAAGATCGTCAGACGCAGCAGCGCAAATACCTGACACACATGCCAGTACGCACATCCCGCAGACAGCCAGCAGCAGGCTGCGCGAGGGCACAATGTTTGCGGAAATCGCAATGGACATGGGAGGAAAAAATAAAACGGCGCCCTGCCGGGAGACAGGGCGCCGGAATCAGATAATCAGACCTTGCCGAAAATCAGGGTGCCGTTCGTTCCGCCGAAGCCGAAAGAATTTTTCATCGCAAATTGAATAGGCATCTGCCTTGCGACGTTGGCGCAGTAATCCAGATCGCACTCCGGATCCTGGTTAAAGATGTTGATGGTTGGCGGCGAAACCTGATCGTGCAGCGCCAGTACGGTAAAGACCGATTCCAGGCCGCCTGCGCCGCCCAGCAAGTGGCCGGTCATCGACTTGGTCGAATTGACGGTCAGCTTGTAGGCATAGTCGCCGAAGGTCGCCTTGATCGCGTCGCTTTCGTTCTTGTCGCCTATCGACGTGGACGTGCCGTGCGCGTTCAGGTAGTTGATCTGGTCGCCGTTGACGCCGGCATTCTTCATCGCATTGATCATGCTGCGGCGTGGGCCATCCATCGTCGGCGACGTGATATGGTACGCATCTCCGCTCATGCCGAAACCCAGCACCTCGGCATAGATCTTTGCGCCGCGGGCCTTGGCATGCTCATACTCTTCCAGCACCATTACGCCGGCGCCTTCGCCAAGAATGAAGCCGTCCCTGTCCTTATCCCATGGGCGGGATGCGGTGGCAGGATCGTCATTGCGTGTCGACAGCGCGCGGGCAGAGGCAAAACCGCCCAAGCCCAGCGGGGAGATCGTCGATTCGGAACCGCCGGCCACCATTACGTCTGCATCCCCGTATTCAATCATGCGGGCTGCAGAACCTATGCAATGCAACCCAGTAGTACAGGCAGTCACAATCGCCAGGTTAGGCCCCTTGAGACCGTACTTGATCGACAGGTGGCCTGAAATCATGTTGATGATAGAGGCGGGCACGAAAAACGGGCTGATGCGGCGCGGACCGCGCTCTACCAGCGTCGCGTGCGTATCTTCAATCAGCGGCAAGCCGCCGATGCCTGAACCCACGATAACGCCGATGCGATCAGCGTTTTCTTCCGTTACCACCAGGCCGCTATCCTGGAATGCCTGTATCCCGGCAGCGACGCCGAAGTGGATAAAGGTATCCATGTTCCGGGCTTCCTTGGCGGGGATGTAATCCTCGATCTTGAAGCCCTTCACTTCACCCGCAAAATGCGTAGTGAAAGGGGTTGCATCAAATTTGGTAATAGTCGCAATACCCGATTTGCCTGCGGTAATAGCACTCCAGCTATCGGCAACATTATTGCCGACCGGGGAAATGCAACCGAGGCCGGTTACTACGACACGACGTTCACGCGTACGGCTCAAACGCTTCTCCTAGAGTCGATAACGAGTGGCTGATTAGGCCTTAACGTGTGCTTTAGCGTAATCGATCGCTTGTTGCACAGTAGTGATTTTCTCGGCTTGTTCGTCAGGGATTTCCATTTCGAATTCGTCTTCGAGAGCCATCACCAGTTCTACTGTATCCAGGGAATCGGCACCCAGATCATCCACAAAAGAGGATTCGATCTTGATGTCTGCTTCGGCGACGCCCAGTTGTTCAGCGACGATTTTCTTAACGCGTTGTTCGATATCGGACATGTGTGTCTCCAGTAGAGGTTACAGAAAGTGCGCGCATTTTAGCAGGTTTGCGCGCGAAAAGGCAATCTTGCATTATCACGCATATCTTCGGTTAATTCCAGCGAATTTACCTACAATAGCGTATAAAATTATTCTATCCCAGGTACATGCCGCCATTGACGTGCAGCGTTGTGCCGGTAATATATCCCGCCTGCGGCGATGCCAGGAACAAAGTGGCGGCGGCGATGTCTTCCGGTTGCCCCAGTCTTGCCAGCGGAATCTGCTGCAGGATCGCGGTCTTCTGGTCTTCCGTCAGCGCCTTGGTCATATCGGTATCAATAAATCCCGGAGCGATGCAGTTCACCGTGATATTACGGCTACCGATTTCCCTGGCCAGCGCGCGGCTCATGCCTGCAACGCCGGCTTTAGCGGCAGCATAATTCATTTGTCCGGCATTCCCGGATGAACCTACCACCGACGTAATATTAATAATGCGGCCGCCCTTGGCCTTCATCATGCCGCGCAGCACCGCGCGCGACAGGCGCCCTACTGCGCTCAAATTGGTGGCGATGACATTATCCCACTCCTCTTCCTTCATCCGCATTGCCAGCTGATCCTGCGTGATGCCGGCATTGTTGACCAGGATAGACAGGCTGCCGTATTCCTTCTGGATTTCTTCCACAAGTGAAGAGCAGCGCGCAACGTCGTTGACGTTGAAGGCAATACCCTTGCCTGCATCCGGCCCGACCCCGGCCAGGTATTCCGAGATGGCCGCCGCGCCGGATTCCGAGGTCGCAGTACCGATGACGCGCGCGCCCGCGCTTGCCAGCGCAACGGCAATCGCCTTACCGATACCGCGGGAGGCGCCAGTCACGAGCGCCACTTGATTTGCTAATTGTTGAGTCATTTCAGAATTTCCATTACTTTTTCAAGAGATGCCTGGTCGAACATGGCTTCGCCGATCAGCTCACCGTTGATACGCTTGACCAGGCCCGCCAGCACCTTGCCCGGACCGCATTCCACCACGTGGGTAATGCCGCCCGCGCCGATCTTCTGCACAGTTTCCACCCAGCGAACCGGGCTGGCTGCCTGGCGCACCAGGGCATCCTTGATCGCCACAGGATCATTGACGATGGCAACATCAACGTTGTTAATCAAGGGGATCAGCGGAGCCGAAAACTGCAGGCTCGCCATATATTCGCGCAACTTGTCCGAAGCGGGCTTCAGTAGCGAAGAGTGAAAAGGCGCAGATACCGGCAAGGTCAGCGCGCGCTTGGCGCCCTTGGCCTTGGCGATTTCGCAGGCGCGTTCAACGGCTGCCTTGCTGCCGGCAATCACGACCTGGGCCGGTGCATTGAAGTTCACCGCCTCGACCACTTCGCCCGGTGTACCGGCAACGGCTTCGACACATGCCGCCTTGACGTCTTCGTCGGACAGCCCCAGGATAGCGGCCATGCCACCCTGCCCTACAGGCACAGCATCCTGCATGGCCTGCGCGCGAAAACGCACCAGCGGCACTGCGTCCTTGAAATCGATCACGCCCGCAGCCACCAGCGCGGAATATTCACCAAGGCTATGGCCTGCAACAATCGCAGGCGTTTTGCCGCCGGCGGCGATCCAGGCGCGGTAGCAGGCTACTGCGGCAGTCAACATTACCGGCTGGGTATTGGTTGTCAGGTCCAACTCTTCTTTCGGCCCCTGCGCAATCAGTGCGCCGAGGTCGAATTTCAGCGCTTCGGATGCTTCGGCAACGGTCTGCTGCACGACTAGGTTATCGGCAAAACCATTCAGCATGCCGATGGCTTGCGAGCCCTGGCCCGGAAATACAAATGCAAATTGAGTCATGTGAATCAAGAATTTAAGTGTTTCGTTGACAAAAACCGGTGAAGCCGAGGCAGCAGCGTATTCGCTCGCCGCCCGCCTCTTACATCCTCACAATCGCGGCGCCCCAGGTAAAGCCGCCGCCCACGCCTTCAACCATCACGGTCTGGCCCGGCTTGATGCGGCCATCCCTGACAGCGACATCCAGCGCCAGCGGTATCGACGCGGCCGAAGTATTGCCATGCTGATCCACCGTGACCACCACTTTTTCCATCGGCAGGCGCAATTTTCTCGCCGTGCTTTGCATGATGCGGATATTGGCCTGGTGGGGCACCAGCCAATCTATCTGAGAAGCGTCCAGGCCGGCGATTTCCATTGCCTCATTGGCGACCTTCTCCAGCACGGATACTGCCAGCTTGAATACCGCCTGGCCATCCATGTACAGGAAAGCGCTGCCGGCAACTACGCCCGCATTCACGCTGCCGGGCACGCACAGGATATGCGCGTGGCTGCCGTCGGCATGCAGCTTGGTCGCCAGCACGCCAGGCTCCTCAGAGCGCGACATCACGATGGCGCCGGCGCCATCGCCGAACAGTACGCAGGTAGTGCGGTCTTCAAAATTCAGGATGCGCGAAAATACCTCGGCGCCGATCACCAGCACGTTCTTGTGGGCGCCCGTCTTGATCATGCTGTCGGCAATCGCCATTGCATACACAAAACCGCTGCACACCGCCTGCACGTCCATTGCCGCCGCGCCATTGGTAATCCCGAGCTTGTTCTGCACTACGCAGGCTGTACTGGGGAAGCCGCCAAAATGATCCGGCGTCGACGTCGCCATGATGATCAGGTCGATGTCATTCGCCTGCAGGCCAGCAGCTTCCAGCGCGCGCTTCGACGCTTCTATGGCCAGATCGCTGGACAGCACATCCGGCTCAGCGTAGTGACGGTAAGAAATGCCGCTGCGGGAAAAAATCCATTCATCGGAAGTTTCTATGCCCTTCGCCGCCAGTTGCTCCGCGAGTTCGTTATTGCTTACTTTTTTAGGTGGCAGATAGCTGCCTGTGCCGATAATTTTGCTATAGAAAGTCATGCGGTTTTCTGTGCTATAGGTTCATTGGTTTGCATCGATACCGGCTCTGCCGGCTGCGCTGCTTCTGCAGGCATCAGCTCCGCCATCGATGTCGAGATACGGGACAATACGTCATTCTTGACTGCGTCGAACGCGCGCTGTATTGCCCACTCGTAGCTGTATTTATCTGCGCCGCCATGGCTCTTGAATACCAGGCCGCGCAAGCCCAGCAAACTGCCGCCATTGTAGTTGGAAGGATTCATCTTACGCGAAATCGCCTTCAGCGCACCTTGGGCAATTATAGCGCCCAAAAAGTTGAGAGGATTGCTTTTGAATTCCGCCGTCAGCGTGGACTTGAAGAAACGCCCCAGCCCCTCCGCCGCCTTCAGCGTCACATTGCCAACAAAACCGTCGCAGACGACGATGTCGGTCGTTCCCTTGAAGATATCATTGCCTTCGACGTTGCCGTAAAAATTCAGCAAGCCTTTTTCATGGTCGGCACGCAATAGCTGCGCGGTCTTCTTGACGACATCATTACCCTTGATATCCTCTTCGCCGACGTTTAACAGGCCGATGCTGGGCTTGGCCTTGCCCTCTATGGCAGAAACCAGCGCGGAACCCATGATTGCAAACTGGTGCAGGTGCAGCGGCTCGCAATCGACATTGGCGCCGAGGTCCAGCATATAGGTGGGGAGATTTTTCTGATTCGGCAGCATGCTGCAGATGGCCGGGCGATCTACGCCCTGCATCGTTTTCAGCACATAGCGGGAAACCGCCATCAGCGCACCAGTGTTGCCGGCGGACACGCACACCTGCGCATTCCCCTCTTTTACCTGGTTGATGGCAACCCGCATCGACGAGTCTTTTTTCTTGCGCAAGGCAATTTCCACCGGGTCATCCATGGTGATGACTTCGGTTGCATTCACGACGGTCATGCGGGGATGATTGCCGGCGCGATTTTTTTTCAGCTCCGCATGAATGTCGGACTCCAGTCCGACCAGGATAAATTCCGAATCCGGTTCACGTTTGGCAAAAGAAACTGCTGCGGCTACCGTAACCGCCGGGCCATGATCCCCGCCCATGCAGTCAATGGAAATTTTTATTGTCATTTAATAATTCAACACTTCATCCCGGAACGCGCATCTTATCAAGACTCAAGAACTTCAATCACATAATTTGATGCCCATACAAAAAATAAAGCTCTTTGCATGACAATTTTGCAAGATTCACATGAGAGGCGCATTAAAAACGCATTTTTTGCGCGCACAAAAAAAGCGGCGCCAAGTATTAAACTTGCCACGCCGCCTTTGACCAAGCAGACAGATTACTCGTCGTTCTTGGTTTTCAATACTTTACGACCACGGTAAAAGCCGTTAGGGCTGATGTGGTGACGCATATGTGTTTCGCCAGTTGTTGGCTCAATGCCCAGCTGCGGTGCAGTCAGGAAATCGTGTGAACGGTGCATACCACGCTTGGATGGTGATTTTTTGTTTTGCTGAACGGCCATGATAACTCCTAATACTTCAAAAAATTGTTTCTAAAAATTTAACACACCTGAAAGACCAAATAATCTCTCAAGAATCCCTGACAATCCCGACCTACGTGTTATTTCAGAATAATGCCACTAGGTACGCCCATTAATATTCTTCAGCACAGCGAACGGAGATTCCTTCTTGCTGCTTGCATGAGTTTCAACCGCTGCCGCCTGTGTAGAATCTTTGGGGCATACTGCATGTTTGGGCGATTGGGGTATTTCCAGCAGCGCCTCATCCTCTATCAAATCGATGACATTGAATGTCTTGCTGCCTACTACTACATCAATCTCGTCATCATCAAGCAATGCGTCAATTTCATCAGCACTGTCTTCTGTCTTGGCGAGTATTAATACTGATTCCGAGTCGAGGCCAAAGGCAAATGGCGTCAGGCAACGCTGACACATCAATTGCACTGCACCCTTCACAGTCAATGTCAACTGCGGGTGCCCCATCTTATCCGTGCCGCCTGTCAGTGACCAGTCAAGAGCGCCATCACTGGCAGCACTTTCCGCCGAAAGACGAGGCAAATCTGCGATCAGGATGCTGCCTTCGCGGTGCTCTTTGAGCTGGCAAAACGAGAAGGCGTCGATCACAATTGCTTGCATAGGATTATTTGAACCCAGAAAACCTGCGATAATAACAGGAATGCCCCTTGCTCGTCAAAGACTTAGCAACATTATCCGCTAAGCTGCCACATTTATTCAAGCGCAATTATAAAAATGCCATCCAATAACCCGCCTTTGCCGTCACCGCGGCGCCTGATCCTGGGTTCCAGCTCCGTATATCGCCGCGAATTATTATCCAGATTACAACTTTCCTTCGACACAATCAGCCCGGACATCGATGAGGCGCCGCTGGCCGGTGAAGCGCCCGAACAGACCGCGCTGAGGCTGGCGCGACAAAAGGCAGAGGCTATCGCCAGGCAGGCGCCCGGCGCGCTGATCATAGGGTCGGACCAGGTCGCCACGCTGGACGGAGAGCAAATAGGCAAACCCGGCAACCACGCTAATGCGTTGAAGCAACTGCAGAAGATGCGTGGCCGACAGGTAGTCTTTCATACCGCGCTGTGCTTGCTGGACGCAGGTGCACCGGATGCGGCATCCCGCTTGCAACTGGTGAATGTGCAGACACTGGTCAGCTTCCGCGACCTGCCCGACCATGAGCTGGATGCCTATCTGCGCATCGAACAGCCGTATGATTGCGCCGGCAGTGCCAAGAACGAAGGCCTGGGCATTGCCATCATAGAAAAGATAGAGAGCAACGACCCGACCGCACTGACCGGCCTGCCGCTGATTGCGCTGACGACCATGCTGCGCAACGCGGGAATGATTTTTTTCAACAGCAGCAATGCACCCTACACGTCAGCTTAAACACATGCCAGGCACACTTTACCTTATCCCCAATACCCTGGGCTACTCCGAAGGCCAGCAAGAAGGCTTGCTGGCGCGCATTATCCCCGATACCGTACAGAGCATGAGCGCCGGCCTGGGCTACCTGATCGCAGAGAATGCCAAGACCACCCGCGCCTACCTCAAGCTGCTGTCGCAAAACCACCCGCTGGCAAAAACGCTGCAGGAAATCCAGATCAGCGAACTGAACGTCAATACCCCCGAGAAAGACCTGGAAGGACTGCTGGCTCCGCTGCTGCAAGGCTACGATGCCGGCCTGATCTCGGAAGCTGGCGTTCCCGCCGTAGCGGATCCGGGCGCCAACCTGGTACGCCTGGCACACCAGCGCGGCGTGACCGTGCGGCCACTGGTCGGCCCCTCCTCTTTGCTGCTGGGCCTGATGGCCAGCGGCATGAACGGCCAGAGCTTCGCTTTCCACGGCTACCTGCCTACGGACGCAGCACTACGCACCAAGCGCATCAAGGAACTGGAAGATCGCTCGCGCAAAGAAAAACAGACGCAGCTACTGATAGAAACACCCTACCGCAACATTGCCATGCTGGAGGCGCTGGCAGGCAGCTGCCTGGCAAACACCTCTATCTGTGTCGCAACCGACCTTAGCCTGCCGACAGAATCAGTGCAGACCCGGACTGCGAGCGAATGGAAAACCCGCCTGAAAGCGGGACAAACGCCGGACTTCCATAAGAAACCGACAGTCTTCCTGTTTCTTGCCGAATAGGCCGTGACCCATTCAAAAAATGGTGTACGCACGGTCGTACCCGTTTCCCGAATATGCGCTAGCATAGCGGGTCATGTGAAGAAAGCTATTCATCTTCACAACGCACCAGTCTTACCAATAATGATTTTTCCAGGAGAGCGGCATGCTGAATTTTGATTTTTACAACCCCACCCAGATCTTGTTTGGAAAAGGCCGTATCGCCGACCTCGACAAAGTGGTTCCACCCAATGCCAAAGTGCTGGTGCTGTACGGCGGCGGCAGCATCAAGCAGAACGGCGTATTCGATCAGGTGATGGCCGCGCTCGGCTCCCGGTCCGTGACGGAATTCACCGGCATCGAGCCCAATCCTACCTACGAAACGCTGATGGGCGCGGTGGAACTGATCAAGAAGGAAAAGATCGACTTCCTGCTGGCAGTTGGCGGCGGCTCTGTCATCGACGGCACTAAATTTGTTGCTGCGGCAGCCTGTTTTGAAGACGGCGAACCTTGGGCCATCCTGGAAAAACGCGGCAGCAACGTCACAAAGGCCCTGCCTTTCGGCTCCGTGCTGACACTGCCGGCCACCGGCTCTGAAATGAATAGCGGCAGCGTGGTCACACGCAAATCCATCAAAGCGAAGATGGCTTTCTCCAGCCGCCACTGCTTCCCGCAATTTTCCGTGCTGGACCCGACCACTACGTTCACACTGCCAGTTCGCCAGATCGGCAACGGCGTTGTCGACGCCTACGTGCATATCATGGAACAGTACATGACCTACCCGGTCAATTCGCCGGTGCAGGACAGGCTGGCCGAAGGTTTGCTGAAAACGCTGATCGAAGAAGGCCCGAAAGCACTGGCTAACCCGGAAGATTACGATACCCGCGCCAACATCATGTGGTGCGCAACCATGGCGCTGAACGGCGTCATCGCCACCGGCGTGCCGCAGGACTGGGCTACTCACATGGTAGGCCATGAGCTGACGGCACTGCACGGACTGGACCACGCGCAGACCCTGGCAATCGTGCTGCCGAGCATGCTGAGAGTACGCAAAGAAAGCAAGCGCGCCAAGCTGCTGCAATACGCAGAACGCATCTGGGACCTGCGCGACGGCGACGAAGACAGCCGCATAGACGCAGCCATCAACCGCACGCAGGAATTTTTTGAGCAGGTCGGCGTCAAAACCCGCCTGGGTGACTATTCGCTGAACGCTGCCAATATCGATCCCATCCTGTCCGCGCTGGAAACCCACCGCATGGTGGCGCTGGGCGAGAAGCGCGACGTGACGCTGGACGTCAGCCGTAAAGTACTGGAAATGAGCCTGTAGCAAATCGTCCGCTCTCCTCGTATGGGGGCAAGACGAATGCCAGTCCGATCCAAAGCCCACCCATTCGAGGGTGGGCTTTTTTTTACGCGAACAAAGACTCTTGCCTCTCAATCAATATTGCCATAAAATCAATCGCATTCGAAGCACCGGACGTCATCACAGGGAGAATGCATCTCATGTCAGACTGGACCTCAGGCTATGTTGCAGATATAGGCTACACCTACGGCTATTACTCTGAGCTGAACCCACTGCGGGTTGCTCTGGGATTTCTGAATGCAGGCCTGGTGCCTCCCGCCAACGCGGCGGTGTGCGAACTTGGCTTTGGCCAAGGCGTCAGCATCAACATACACGCTGCCGCGCAGCATAGCACCCAGTACTGGGGCACCGACTTCAATCCGGCACAAGCGGGCCATGCACGCGCACTGGCGGAAGCCAGCGGCGCCGATGTCCATCTGTTCGACCAGAGTTTCGAGGAATTTTGCAGCCGCACCGACCTGCCGGAGTTCGACTATATTGGCCTGCACGGTATCTGGAGCTGGATCTCCGATGAAAACAGGCACATCATTGTCGACTTCCTGGGGCGCCGCTTAAAGGTCGGCGGCGTGCTGTACATCAGCTACAACACCCAGCCCGGCTGGGCGGCCATGCTGCCTATGCGGCACCTGCTGACCCAGCACGCCGAGACGATGGGCTCGCCCGGCCAGGGAATCGTGCACAGGATAGACGCCGCGCTGGAGTTCGCAGACAAGCTGCTGGCACTGAACCCGCTATATACGCGCGCCAATTCGCAGGTCGCAGAACGATTCAAGGCTATCAAGACGCAAAACCGGCACTATGTCGCGCATGAATACTTCAACCGCGACTGGCATCCCATGCACTTCTCGACCATGCTCAACTGGCTTGCACCCGCCAAGCTGAGCTTTGCATGCTCAGTGAATTTGATCGACGACGTCCCCGAAATCAACTTGACGGCAGAGCAACAGGCGCTATTGAAAAGCATCCCGGACAGCAATTTTCGCGAGACGACATTCGACATGATCGTCAACCAGCAATTCCGCCGCGACTATTGGATCAAGGGAGCCCGCAAGCTGAATTCCGTTGAACGGGGGGAGGCCCTGCGCAAGCTGCGCGTAGTGCTGTGCGGGCCCCGCAACGAAATCAGCCTGAAGGTAAAAGGCGCACTAGGTGAAGCTACGCTGAGCGAAGCTGTGTACAAACCGCTTCTGGATCTATTGTCAGACCATGCCCCCAGGACTTTAGGTCAGATTGAAAGTGCGTTGCAGGGCGTGATCAGCTTTCCCCAACTACTGCAAGCCGCCCTGATTCTGGGTGGCACCGGCAACTTGAATATCGCGCAAGAAGACAAGGCCATCGCCAGCGTAAAAACAATGACCGACAAACTGAATATCGCGATAATGCAAAAAGCGCGCGGCAGTCCTGACATCGCGTTTCTGGCCAGCCCTGTCACCGGCAGCGGCATAGGGGTAAGCCAGTTCGACCAATTGTTTCTATTGGCATCGCTGCAAGGCAACAAACAACCGGAAGAATGGGCTGCCTATGCATGGCAGGTTTTCTCGGCGCAGGAAAAAAAATTGATCAAAGATGGAAAGCCACTGGAAAGTGCCGCAGAAAACTTATCCGAACTGACCGTACAGGCAATCCATTTTGCAAAAGCTAAATTCGGCATGCTGCAAAAATTGGGTATAGGCACAGCCTGATCCGTCGCAGTCACCCCGCCGGCCGCGCCCCGTGATATGCGCTTTGCAGCAAGGCCAGTACCGCAGCCTTTTCTACCGGGCGAGGATTGGCATAGGCGTTCTGTGTAGCGATCTCGCTGCAGTCGGCCAGCTCACTCTCCAGCATGCCGATATCCTTTAACGCAACCGGGACGCCGAGCGAACGCGCCAGGTCGAACATGCCTTGCGCGGCATTATCCACGCCCAGCGCAGCGGCGATCCGCTGCATGGCGCCGGGCGCGGCCTGCGCGTTGTATTGCAGCACATGCGGAAGGACGATGGTATGCGTTTCCGCGTGCGGTAATCCATAGCTGCCGCCCAGCGTATGACATAGCTTGTGATGCAAGCCCATGCCTACGCTGCCCAGCACGGTGCCGCACAGCCATGCTCCTTGCAACGCATCGCTGCGGGCGCCGGCATCGCGCGGATTCTGCATGATTGCCGGCAAGGCCCGCGCCAGCAGACGTATGCCCTCTTCGGCAAAGAAATGAGTTACAGGATTGCTATCGGACGCATACAGTGCTTCCGCTGCATGCGCCATGGCGTTGATGCCGCTGGTAGCAGAAATGGATGCCGGCAAACCTAGCGACAGTTCCGGATCGTAGATCACGGCTTTCGGCAGTACCCGGCTATCGCGGCCCGTCTTCTTGAGGCCGGCCTCGGTGATGCCATAAATCGGCGTCATCTCGCTACCTGCATACGTCGTTGGAATGGCCAGAATGGGCAAGGCAGATTCCAGCGCGATAGCCTTGCCCAGCCCTATCGTGGAGCCGCCGCCGATGGCGATGGCACAGTCGGCGCCCAGCTCCTGCGCCACATGCCTGGCCTGGCGCACGACCTCTAGCGGCACATGCATGACGGCGCCATCAAATATGCCGGCACAGCGGCTGCCAATCATGTCGGCGATGCGTTGCGCGCCAGCCCGCTGGCCTGGCGTGCACAATACCAGCGCGCGCCGGGCGCCGAGCAGATCGATCTCACGCAACAGATACTGCAGGCTACCTGCGCCAAAAACGACACGCGAGGAATTGCCGGTATAAGTGAACTGCTGCATGTTCAGGCCGCCGTGGCAACAGCGTTGCCGACCGGATTCAGTACAAAATCGAAATCCAGCGTGTAGAACGGCACATCCACCCGGCTACCATCCGGCCCCACGCCGGCCTCGTGCCGCACCCAGTCTGCCAGCAGCGAGGAACGCACGCCGAACACCGCGTCTGAATCCAGATATTGGTCATTGTCGCGAAACACATGCGTAATCAGCGTTTCATAACCCTCCGCCTTAATCATGAAGTGCAGATGTGCCGGCCGCCACGGATGGCGCGCCAATGCCTTCAGCATGCGCCCCACGGTGCCGTCATACGGTATAGGATAGGCCTCTGCCCGTACAGTGCGGAAATGAAATTCTCCATCCGGGCCGCTGTGTAGCCGCCCCCTGCCCCGGTGCTCTTCCAGATGTTCGTA
The DNA here is from genome assembly GCF_049339885.1 of Undibacterium sp. TJN25. Classification (NCBI taxonomy): domain Bacteria; kingdom Pseudomonadati; phylum Pseudomonadota; class Betaproteobacteria; order Burkholderiales; family Oxalobacteraceae; genus Undibacterium; species Undibacterium sp. TJN25. Next base: position 358,890 of record NZ_JBMPPM010000001.1, read on the forward strand.
CTGGACATCGTAAAAACCGTCTGCATCAGCCTGCCACACCTCCATCGATGCCCCCGGCACCGGCTTGCCGTTGACGTCGCGCACGGTCCCGTGTACAAAGCATGGCTCGCCTTTGACGCCTTCGGCCACATTGTCGCCCAGCGCGTAATCGGGAGAATCTTCGACATGGAAGGGGCCAAATACCGTGGATTCGGTGCAGCCCGCCGGCTTGCGGTTGTTCAGCGCGGTCACCAGCATGGAAAGACCCAAGGTGTCGGAGAGCAGGATGAATTCCTGGCGTTTGTCGGAACACATCTGCCCGGTCTGGGTCAGAAACTGTATGCCGGCGAACCATTCCGCTTCGGTGAGCTTCACCTCCCGGGCAAATGAATGCAGGTGCTGGATCAGCGAGGTCATGATCTCCCTCAGCCGCTCATCTTCCATGCCTGCATGGCGGGCCAGCACGGCCTGCGTAATATTGTCTTCGTCCAGATTGCGCATAATTAGTGTCCCATCAGCTTGTTTTGCTTGTCTGGGGTACTATAAACCGTTCAATAATGGAAGAAAACGGCAATTTTGCAAATGTCTTTTCCTCTGAATGGAAAAGTGGAGCTATGGATCGCTGGTCGGAATTTGAGTTATTTGTACAAACGGCGGAACTCGGAAGCCTGACAAAGGCAGCCGAAGTGCTGAGCATGTCCAATGCAGCAGCCAGCCGCAGCCTGGCATCGCTGGAAAAACGCCTGAATGTCAGGCTGGTGGAGCGCAATACCCGGCGCCTGGGCCTGACGCAAGCGGGGCAGGATTTTTATCGCCGCTGTAAAAATATTTTGGGTGAGATGAAAGAGGCCGAATCCGCAGCCAGCGCCACTGCCATGGTCGCCAGCGGCACGCTGCGGGTTACCGGTTCGCTGTCGTTCTGCATGAAGCATATTGCGCCGCTGCTACCGGAATTCACGCGAGCCTATCCGCAGATCAATGTCCAGCTGGATTCAGCGAACCGCTATTTCGACCTGATAGAAAGCGGCATCGACGTGGCAATCCGCACCAAGGAATATGAAGCAGACTCCGCTATTACGGTGCGCAAGCTGGCCTGGACGCGGCGCATCCTGGCCGCATCACCAGCCTATCTCGCGCGGCATGGCACACCTGCCAGCCTGGAGGAACTGGCGAACCATAAATTGCTGACCTATAGCTATGCCAATAATCCGGATGAACTGCACTTCACGCGCGACAGCCAGAGCAGGGTCGTCAAGATCAAGAGCCTGCTGGAAGCCAATGATGGCCAGATTTTGCGTGCAGCAGCGCTGGAGGGGCTGGGCATACTGATACAGCCCAACTACATCGTCTATGACGACGTCGTTGCCGGGCGGCTGGTGCCGGTGCTGGATGAATGGGACTTGCCGCGGCTGGCTATTAATATCGCTTACCAGAACCGCAGCCACCTGCCGGCAAGGACCAGGGTCTTCATCGACTTCATTGTCCGGCATTTCCAGGAAATGGATTTCGAACGAAAGTGGACCAGGCAGGATCATTCATCCCCATAAAGCAAACGGGAGCGCCATGACAGAGCTCCCGTTTTTTTGCACTGCTAGAATTCGCCAGAATCCAGCCGGCTATGCGTTTCTTTACACGCCAATTTTTTCCAGCATGCCGCCCAACTCCCTGAGCACGGGCTCAAGGCGCGGGTGCTTTGCGGCAAATTGCGCAGACAATGCCTGCGAGCGCTCCGTCAGTCCCGCATAGACCGGATCGTCCTGCGCTTTCTCCGCACTCAGCAACTGCTGGATGTCAGAGTCCAGTGCATGCAACAGGCTCTTCAGCTCCTCATCTACCTGGTCGGTCGAATTAAGGCCTTCGTGCAACTGCTTCAGCAAGTCTTTCAAATTTTCCTGGTCCATGCATGGCCTCCCGTCTTTATGATGTCTTCAGTTTAGTACGACTATGCATTAAAGACCAGCGCTATTGCTTCTGCGGCAATGCCCTCTTCCCTCCCCAGGTAACCCAGGCGCTCGTTGGTTTTGGCCTTGATGTTGACCCGGCTGGCATCCAGGCCGAGGTCTGCGGCGATGTTTTCCGCCATTGCGCTGATGTGCGGCGCCATTTTGGGCGCCTGCGCAATGATGGTCGCATCCACATTGCCGATCTGGTAGCCGGCGCCGCGCACGCGCACCGCGCACTCGCGCAGCAGCACGCGCGAATCGGCGCCTGAAAATTGCTGGTCGGTGTCGGGGAAGTGGCGGCCGATATCCCCCAGCCCAGCCGCGCCGAACAGCGCGTCGGTAATCGCATGCAGCAGCACATCCGCATCGGAATGGCCGAGCAGGCCGGTGACGTGAGGAATGTTCACGCCGCCGATGATCAGCTTGCGCCCCGGCACCAACGCATGGCAGTCATAGCCCTGGCCTACGCGAAACGGGGGTATGAATGGAGGTAATTGTGTAGCCATTGCATCCTTGTGTACATCGTCAAATAAAAAATTAATCCTGTGCCGTACCGGTTTCCCATGCCCTGCGTATCTGGCGTCCGCACTCTGCGGATTCCAGCGCCGGCCGCACGCCTTCGCCGCGCAACAGCGTGCCCAGCAAGCTGGAGCGCGCGATGATGCCGTAATAGCTGCGGCTCGCGTCTATCCACGGATAGAAGCCGAACAGGCCGGCGCTGCTGAAAGCGCCGTCCCCGGTCTGCGGGTCATCCTCCACCCAATGCCCCAGGCTGTAATGCCAGCTGGTACGCGCAGGCGTAGGCGTGCTGGCTGCCTGTTCGCAGTTTGCCGGGTTGGTGCAGACCGCATGCGAACCCAGCATCGAGGATAACGCCAGCTTGCCGCCCAACAGCTTGCGCAGGAAATCCGCATACGCGTCCGCGCTGGACACCACTCCGCCGGCCAGTTGCGGCTGGTTGTAGCTGACCGGTGCGCTGGTTCCCAGCACCTTGCGCATCTGCGCGGCAAGTGCGCGGTTGTCCAGGTCTCCCAGGCCTATCAGCCCGGCATGCTTTTGCATGTGGCCGCCATTATAGAAAAATTTGCCCTTCGTGGCGGCATCCGGCTTGCCATTGGCCAAAGTCTGCAGGCAGGTATCCACCGTATCCGACGACAGGCAGCGCTTGAAGCGGGTATAGCCGCTGCGCATGGTCAGGAACTCTATATCTTCATCGCTCAGTTTGCCGGCACGCAGTTCCGCCACATAAGCGGCATAAATCCATTTGGAGGCCGACGCCACCGGCAGCAAGGTATCGGCCTGCGGCGCCCGCACGCCGACACGGCCGCTTGCCAGCGTTTTGCCGGCATCGCCTATTTCCCAATAAAAAGGCCGCGCCGGACGGCAGGTCTTGCCTTTGTCCGCCGTAGTTTTGGCCGCCTGGGCCCTTTGCTCAAGCGGCATGCCGGCAGCGAACGCATCATTGGCGGCAAAAGGCAGCGTAGCCGTGACAACCGCGGCCACGGCAAGCATGCGGGCAGAACGGGACATCAAGCGCATCATGGCTCCTTCAATGAATAACCCGGCAGCCAGCGATTTTCATTCGCCGGACTGCCCGGATAAATATAATTGCGCCAGAGCAAGGTCGGACGGCAAGGTCACCTTCAGGTTGCGGGCATGCCCTTCCACCAGCATCGGTGTATATCCTGCAGCCTCGATGGCGCTGGCCTCATCAGTCACTTCGGACGCAGCATCCAGTGCATCGCATAATAAGCGGTAGCGGAACATTTGCGGCGTCTGCGCCAGCCACAAACCCTCCCTGGCAACAGTTGTGACTACGCCATTTACCGACCGTTTGACCGTATCCACCACCGGCAGTGCCAGCAGACCGCCCACGTCATGACTGCCTATCTGTGCAATCAGCCTGGCAATCAATGCCGGCGTCAGGCCGGGCCTGGCCGCATCGTGCACAAGCACCCAGTCATCGTCGGCAACGCTCAGGCCTGGCAGCTGGCGCAAAGCCTGCAGGCCGTTCCGTACGGACTCCTTGCGGGTATCGCCGCCACAACGCAGTACCGACAGCTTGCCGGCGGCATGCAAGGCATCATCGGCATACGCATCGTCACGACTGACAACGACTGCGGTATGCGCAATCTGCGGCGCCCGCAGGAAAGCCTGGACAGTGTGCTGCAGGATGGAAATACCGGACAGGGCCAGATATTGCTTGGGAGTGGCCGCCCCCATACGGGAGCCGACTCCGGCAGCGGGGATCAGTGCAAAATAGCGTACCGGGCTGCCTGATGGGCCGGGCTCTTGGGGATTAGTCATCGATAAAGAATGTGAGGGCTTTGGAAATGCACCTTCGTTTATAATGTATCTCTTATTCTATAGTCAAATCGGGTCTGTGGAGCTTTTACGGACCATTGCTGTCATCCACTAATGTCATTTGATCTCATAAAAGCATTACCCAAGGCCGGACACAGAGTAGCTTTACCCCCGCTTCACGGCTCAGCCGACGCTTACGCGCTGGCGCAGGCGGCCGTCGCACTCAAAGCACAACAGCGCCTGCTGACCGTTTTTGTCGCCAATGCGACCGACGCACAGCGTTTGCTGGATGAAATCCCCTGGTTCGGCGCCGCGCACGGCCTGCGCTGCCATCTGCTGCCCGACTGGGAAACCTTGCCGTATGACGCGTTCTCGCCGCACCAGGACCTGGTGTCGGAGCGGCTCGCCACTTTATATGAGATCCAAAGCGGCCATTGCGACGTATTGATCGTGCCGGCAACATCGGCCGTGGTCCGGATGGCGCCCCCCTCTTTCCTGGCCGCCTACACCTTCTTTTTCAAGCAGGGCGAGACGCTGGATGAAGCTCGGCTGAAATCCCAGCTGACGCTGGCCGGCTATACCCATGTGTCGCAGGTCATGTCGCCAGGCGAATATTCGGTGCGCGGCGGGCTGATCGACCTGTTCCCGATGGGATCGGCGCTGCCTTACCGGCTGGACCTGTTCGGCGACACGATAGAAACCATCCGCACTTTCGACGCCGACACACAGCGCTCGCTGTACCCGGTCAAGGAAGTGCGCCTGCTGCCGGGCCGCGAATTCCCCATGGATGAAGCCGCACGCACTGCCTTCCGCAGCCGCTGGCGCGAGCAGTTTGAAGGCGATCCTTCCCGTTCCGCCATCTACAAGGACATCGGCAACGGCATCGCATCCGCCGGTATCGAATACTACCTGCCGCTGTTTTTTGAAGAAACAGCCACGCTGTTCGACTATCTGCCTAAGGAAACCACATTTGCGCTAGTCGGCGATATCGATGAAGCGATACAGCGTTTCTGGGTAGATACCCGTTCGCGCTACCAGTTCCTGAAATCCGACCGCGAGCGCCCTATCCTGCCGCCGGAATCACTGTTCCTGCGCGATGAAGATTTTTTTTCCACGCTGAAGCCGCATGGCCGCTGGGTCTTGCAAAGCGGCGGCCCGGCGTCTGAAATTTCCGCCCCGATTCCCGATGTCGCCGTCAACCGCCGCGCCGACGATCCGCTGACCAATTTGCGCGCCTTCCTGCTGCAAACCGGCAAGCGCGTGATGATCTGTGCCGAGACCCTGGGCCGCAGGGAAACCCTGCAGCAGTATTTCAGCGAATATGATATCCGGCTGGACTTGTGCGAAGGCTATACCGATTTCATCACGTCCGACGCCAAGCTGGTGCTGGGTGTGGCACCCCTGCACGCCGGTTTCCTGCTGAGTGAAGGTAATGACAATACAGGCCTGGCCTTTGTCACCGAAACAGAACTGTACGCTGGTTCCGGCAAGCGCATCGGCAGGAAAAAACAGGAAGCGGTGACCCAAGTCGAGCACATGGTGCGCGACCTGTCTGAACTGAAGATAGGCGACCCGGTGGTGCACAGCAACCACGGCATAGGCCGCTACATGGGTCTGATCAGCATGGATCTGGGCGAAGGCGAGACCGAGTTCCTGCACCTGGAATATGCGAAGGACACCAAACTGTACGTGCCGGTGGCGCAATTGCATGTGATCTCGCGCTACTCCGGCGCGTCGCCGGACGATGCGCCGCTGCATTCGCTGGGTTCCGGCCAGTGGGAAAAAGCCAAACGCCGCGCCGCGCAGCAAATCCGCGACACTGCCGCCGAACTGCTGAACCTGTATGCACGCCGCGCGCTGCGGCAGGGACATGCGTTCGAGTACTCGGCACGGGATTATGAAACCTTTGCCGAAAGCTTCGGCTTCGATGAAACCGCCGATCAGGCGGCCGCCATCAAGGCTGTCATTGAAGACATGACTTCCGGCAAACCGATGGACAGGCTGATCTGCGGCGACGTCGGCTTCGGCAAGACAGAAGTAGCCTTGCGCGCAACCTTCGTCGCGGTGATGGGCGGCAAACAGGTCGCCATCCTGGCGCCAACCACACTGCTCGCGGAACAACACGCGCAGACCTTTGCCGACCGCTTTGCCAACTGGCCGGTGCGTATTGCAGAACTGTCGCGCTTCCGCACGACGAAGGAAATTACGCAGGCAATCAAAGGCATGGGCGACGGCACGATCGATATCGTGATCGGTACCCATAAGCTGCTGTCGGACGACGTTAAATTTTCACGCCTGGGCCTGGTGATCATCGACGAAGAACACCGCTTTGGCGTACGGCAGAAAGAGGCGTTGAAAGCCTTGCGCGCCGAAGTGGACGTGCTGACGCTGACAGCTACCCCTATCCCGCGCACGCTGGGCATGGCGCTGGAAGGCTTACGCGACTTTTCCATTATCGCCACCGCGCCGCAAAAGCGGCTGGCGATCAAGACCTTTGTCCGTAGTGAAGGCGAATCCGTGATCCGCGAAGCCTGCCTGCGTGAGCTGAAGCGCGGCGGCCAGGTGTATTTCCTGCACAACGAGGTAGAGACCATTCAGAACCGCAAGGAAATGCTGGAGAAGCTGCTGCCGGAAGCCCGCGTGGTTGTCGCTCACGGCCAGATGAATGAGCGCGACCTGGAAAAAGTGATGCGTGATTTTGTCGCACAGCGGCACAATATCCTGCTGTGCACCACCATTATTGAAACCGGCATCGACGTGCCGACTGCCAACACCATCATCATGCACCGGGCCGACAAGTTCGGCCTCGCACAGCTGCACCAGTTGCGCGGCCGCGTCGGCCGTTCGCACCACCAGGCATATGCCTACCTGCTGGTGCACGACCTGCAAAGCCTGACCAAGCAGGCCTCGCGCCGGCTGGACGCGATCCAGCAAATGGAAGAACTGGGCAGCGGCTTTTACCTGGCCATGCATGACCTGGAAATCCGCGGCGCCGGCGAAGTGCTGGGCGACAGCCAGTCCGGTGAAATGCACGAGATCGGCTTCCAGATGTATTCCGACATGCTCAATGAAGCAGTACGTTCGCTGAAAAACGGCAAGGAGCCCGATCTCGCGGCGCCGCTGTCTACCACAACAGAAATCAACCTGCACATCCCTGCGCTGCTGCCGAATGATTTCTGCGGTGACGTGCATGAACGCCTGTCCATTTACAAGCGCCTGGCCAACTGCAGCAAGCAGGACGGCATCGATGACATGCAGGAAGAATTGATAGACCGCTTCGGCAAACTACCGGAGCCCGTCAAGGCCCTACTGGAAACCCACAGGCTGCGTGTCGCAGCCAAGCAGTTGGGCATCATCAAGATCGATGCGCACGGCGAGGCTGCGTCGCTGCAGTTTGAACCGCAGCCGCCAGTGGATGCAATGCGCATCATAGAACTGGTGCAAAAGAACAAGCACATCAAGCTGAACGGACAAGACAAATTGCGTATCACGGCCAATATGCCGGACCTGGCCTCCCGCGTGGCACAAATCAAATCCACGATGCGCGCGCTGCATTAAAGAGTAGAAACCGAAGACTGAAGACATGAACCTGATCCTGCAGGGACTGAATCCCGATCCGCACACGCTGAACCGTATCGCCGCGCTGACCCATGCCGCACATATAGTTGCGCTCAATGAAAACGCGGTGCGCTGCGAAGGTTTCAGCTATACCAGTGAACTACGGGCCCTGGTAGAGGCAGAAGCATACGCAGCGCAGCTGGACGCCACCTTCATTGAAGGCGGACGCTCGCTCGCGGATTTCAGGCTGGTGGCAATGGATATGGATTCCACGCTGATCACGATAGAGTGCATAGACGAAATCGCCGATATGCAGGGTCTGAAGCCGCAGGTGGCGGAAATCACCGAAGCAGCGATGCGCGGCGAGATCGAGTTCCGCGAAAGCCTGATACGCCGGGTTGCGCTGCTGAAAGGGCTGGACGCATCGGCGCTGCAAAAGGTCTATGACGAACGGCTGCAATTGTCGCTGGGCGCGCAGAAAATGCTGTATGCGGTACAGTTGGCCGGACTGAAAACCCTGCTGGTATCCGGCGGCTTTACCTACTTTACCGACCGCATGAAAACCCGGCTGGGCCTCGATTACACGCACTCCAATGTGCTCGAAATTGAAAACGGCAAACTCACCGGCAAGGTCATCGGCGGCATCGTCGATGCCGATGAAAAGCAGCTTACCGTTGAGCGTGTCTGCATAGAAATGGGCATAGAGCCTGCGCAAGCCATCGTCATGGGCGACGGCGCCAACGACTTGAAGATGATGCACATCGCCGGCATGTCGGTCGCCTTCCGCGCCAAGCCTGTGGTTCGGGCGCAAGCCAGCGTGGCCTTGAATTTTGTCGGATTAGATGGCATCCTGAACCTGTTCGCCTAGAGCAGGGCCGGCTTTGCCGGTGCCTGGTATCGTTCTACCATGCAGTCCTTTGTCTAAATGATGGAGCATCAATGTCACAAGAACTGGTATTCGACGACAAACTGAATTCAATGAAAAACCTGGCATGGTGGCTGTATATCTTCCACGGCGCCAGCCTGGTCTTTTCCCTCGGCGCGTTTTCCTGGATTCCGCTGATCATCAGCTACATCAAGCGCGGCGACGCCGCAGGCACCTTTGTGTACAGCCACCATAGCTGGCAAATACGCTCTTTCTGGTGGTACCTGGTATGGGCAACGGTAGGGTTCGCGCTATTCTTTACAGTCATCGGGATTCCACTGGCATTCGCAGTCTGGTTCTTTGCCTGGGTATGGAAGGCTTACCGCCTGCTGAAGGGCCTGATGGACCTGAACGCCAACAAAACCATGCCGTAAGGCCCCGTCAACCCGATACTGAGCCTATACCAGGCTCCGAAGCCCATGTCCGCAGAACTTAAATCCTCCCGCCAGGACGGCACGCTTGTCCTCACCCTGTCCAACCCCAGCGCGAAGAACGCGCTGCATCCGGACATGTATGCCGCCGCAATTGAGATGCTGGCCATCGCCGACCGTGACGACAGCATCCGCGCAGTGATACTGACCGGCGCCGATAATTTCTTCTGCGCCGGCGGCAACCTGAATCGCCTGCTGGAAAACCGTAGCAAGGACAGGACTGTGCAGGCAGATTCCATCGACAGCCTGAACGGCTGGACCGATGCGCTGCGCAATTGCAGCAAACCCGTTATCGCCGCGGTGGAAGGCGCCGCCGCAGGCGCCGGGTTTTCGCTGGCGCTGGCCTGTGACCTGATCGTGGCCGGCAACTCGGCGAAATTCGTCATGGCCTATGTCAAAGTCGGGCTGACGCCGGACGGCGGCGGCTCCTGGTTCCTGGCGCGGGCGCTACCACGCCAGCTGGCCACAGAGATCATCCTGGAAGGCAAGCCCGTGCCGGCCAGCCGCCTGCATGATTTCGGCCTGGTCAACAGGCTGGTGCCCGACGGCACTGCACTTGCTGCCGCGCTGGCCTGGGCGGAAGAACTGGCAGCCCTATCGCCCAATGCAAGCGCCCGCATCAAGACGCTGATCACCGAAGCTGCAGGCAATTCGCTGCATGCGCATTTTGAAGCGGAGAAGCACAGTTTCGTCGACAGCCTGCATCACCGAGACGCACTGGAAGGCATACAAGCCTTTCTGGAAAAACGCAAAGCCACTTACAAATAAATAAAACAAATACCGCGACCCGACAACGGCCACAACACTGATGCCCCCTATTATCGAACATACCCGCCGCCGCATCTACCTGATGCGGCATGGCAGCGTCAGTTATTTCGACGACGCCGGCAAGCCTTTCCTGCCTGAATCCGTGCCGCTGAACGAGCAAGGCCGCCTGCAGGCAAGCGCTGCCGGCAAGGTGTTCGCGGAACAGCAAGTGCGTTTTGACCGCGTCATCGTTTCCGGCCTGCCGCGTACGGTGGAAACGGCGCACTGTGTGCTGGAAGAAACCGGTCAGCAGATCGATCTGGAAATCTGGCCCGAGTGGGAAGAGCTGCGCGGCGGCAAGCTGTCTGCCATTTCTGACGCTGAACTGAAGAACGCTTTCTTCGGCGCGTTTGAAGGAGTCGTCGCGGAAGACAGGCAATTCCTCGGCGGTGAATCGATAGGCCGTTTCATCGACCGCATTCACCCCAGCATATTGAAGCTGCGTGCCGATCCGGACTGGGATTGCGTGCTACTGGTGCTGCACGGCGGTGTCAACCGCGCAATCCTGTCGTATGCGCTGACGGGACAAAGGCTGTTTCTCGGCAACCTGGCGCAAACCGCCGGCTGCATCAACGTGCTGGATGTCGGTACGGAGATACAGGACTGGGTTGTGCGTGTTGTCAATTACTCTGCATTGTCTGCACTGCAGGATGAATCCCGTTCCACCACGATGGAAACGCTGCTGGAACAATACAAGAAATCACGCAATCAATAAACTCTTGTATTCTGTCGGGCAAGTTCAAGAAAAATATTAATAAATAGTACGACCGTACGATTTAATGATATAGAATAGACCAAAATAGTATCCCCAGACGGAACCCGCTTTTACATTGGCAAGGTCCGCGATACTGGTACAAAAACTTAGCCTTGCAGGAGACAACATGTTTGAAGAATTCATGGGCACCATGCCGATCAGCGAACGCCAGAAGTTCGACATCGGTGCCCTTGCCGACTACATGCGCCAGCACGTGGAAGGCTTCGATGCCAAATCGGCCGACAGCCTCGTTATCGAGCAATTCAAAGGCGGCCAGTCCAACCCCACCTTCAAGCTGAGTGCCGGCGACCAGCGTTTCGTCATGCGCGCCAAGCCTGGACCGGTTGCCAAGCTGCTGCCTTCCGCGCATGCCATCGAGCGTGAATTCAAGGTGATGAATGCGCTGAACAAGGCCGGCTTTCCGGCAGCAAAACAATATGCGCTGTGCACCGATGAAGACGTGATAGGCCGCGCCTTCTACATCATGGAATTCGTCGACGGCCGCGTATTGTGGGACCAGTCACTGCCCGACATGACGCCTGTGCAGCGCACCGAAATCTACGATGAAATGAACCGCGTTATTTCCCAGCTGCACACCATCGACTACGCCGCCATCGGCCTGGCCGATTACGGCAAACCCGGCAATTATTTCGCGCGCCAGATCGACCGCTGGACCAAGCAGTACAAGGCTTCCGAAACTGAAAAAATCGAGGCGATGGACAACCTGATCGCCTGGCTGCCTAACAACATTCCGCCTGGCGACGACACCAGCATCGTGCATGGCGACTACCGCCTGGACAACATGATGTTCCACAAGACCGAGCCGCGCATTCTGGCCGTGCTGGACTGGGAACTGTCCACGCTGGGCCATCCACTGGCCGACTTTTCCTACCACTGCATGAGCTGGCATATCGAAAACGGCCAGTTCCGCGGCATAGGCGGCCTGGACTTCAAGTCCCTCGGCATTCCTACCGAACAGGAATACATCGCCAAGTATTGCGAGCGCACCGGCAAGACCATCCGCCAGGAAGATTTTTCTTTCTACCTGGCCTACAACATGTTCCGCATGGCGGGTATTTTGCAAGGCATCATGAAGCGCTATGTGGACGGCACGGCATCCAGCGCCCAGGCAAAAAAATCCGGCGAAGCCGCGCGCCCCATGGCGGAAATGGGATGGAGCTACGCCAGTAAATAACATCCGGAAAAGCATAACGTGAAGTAAAAATTTCATCACCACAGAACAACACCAGGAGACAACATGGAATTCGAATACTCGGACCGCTGCAAGGAACTGCAAGGCAAGCTGCTGAAATTCATGGATGAGCATATCTATCCAAATGAAAAAGCCTACAAAGCAGAGATCGACAGGAACGGCACAGAAAAAGGCAACCGCTGGCTAGCCACCCAACTGATTGAAGACCTGAAACCAAAAGCCCGCGAGCAAGGCCTGTGGAACCTGTTCCTGCCTAAATCCGCGCGCGCGCCGGAAGGCCTGTCCAACCTGGACTACGCGCCGCTGTGCGAGATCATGGGTCGGGTGGGCTGGTCGCCAGAAGTGTTCAACTGTGCCGCGCCGGACACCGGCAACATGGAAACCATAGAACGCTACGGCAACGAAGAACATAAACGCACCTGGCTGGAACCGCTGCTGCGCGGCGAAATCCGCTCCGCCTTTGCGATGACAGAACCGGGCGTAGCCTCTTCCGACGCCACCAATATCGAAACCCGCATTGACCGCGACGGCGATCACTATGTGATCAACGGCCATAAATGGTGGATTTCCGGCGCCGGCGATCCGCGCTGCGCCGTCTACATCCTGATGGGCAAAACCGATTTCAACGCGGCCCGCCACTCGCAGCAATCAATGATATTGGTCGATGCAAAAACGCCGGGGATCACCGTCAAGCGTCCACTGCCGGTGTTCGGCTACGACGATGCGCCGCACGGCCATTGCGAAATCTTGTTTGAAAACGTCCGTGTTCCTGCGTCCAACATCCTGCTCGGCGAAGGCCGTGGTTTTGAAATCGCCCAGGGTCGCCTCGGGCCTGGCCGTATCCATCACTGCATGCGCGCCATCGGCGTGGCGGAACGCGCGCTGGAACTGATGTGCAAACGCCTGAACAGCCGCGTTGCCTTCGGTAAAAAAGTATCGGAGCAAAGCATCTGGCGTGAACGCATTGCCGAATCCCGCATCCAGATCGATACCACCCGCTTGCTGACGCTGAAAGCCGCCTACATGATGGATACCGTCGGCAACAAGCTGGCGCAGGCAGAGATCGCGATGATCAAGGTGCTGGCGCCCAATGTCACACAACAGGTGCTGGACTGGGCCATCCAGGCGCATGGCGCCGGCGGTGTGTCCGAAGACTTCCCTCTGGCACGCCAGTGGGCCGGCAACCGTACGCTGCGCATTGCAGACGGCCCGGACGAAGTCCATCGCAACGCCATTGCCAAACTGGAACTGGCCAAGCACATGAGCCTGCCCGGTGAAGACCTGAGCCCGCCTATCACGCGCGGTTAACAATTGCCGTAGCGCAGCAATCAGCGCTTTCCGCCAGCTCTTTCTGCGAGAAATCCCAAACGTCTGCATAATGACGTTTGGGATTTTTTTATTAACGAAAGAAAATCTTTCCCTACCGACGCCAGCGTTGCGCTCCTATCGCGTCGTAGATCCTGAACGATACTAGAGAAGAGGAAAATCGATGATTGATGCTTATTCCTGGCCTACGCCTAACGGCCACAAGATTCATATCATGCTGGAAGAATGCGAACTGCCGTATCGCGCCATACCCGTCAATATCGGCACCGGCGACCAGTTCGGGCCGGATTTCCTGGCGATCTCCCCCAATAACAAGATTCCCGCCATCGTCGACGCCGACGGCCCGGACGGCAAGCCGATTTCCGTCTTTGAATCCGGCGCCATCCTGGTGTATCTGGCGGGCAAGACAGGCAAATTCCTGGGCAAGACCGACAGGGAAAAGTATACGACTTTGCAATGGCTGATGTTCCAGATGGGCGGCCTCGGCCCCATGCTGGGCCAAGCGCACCACTTCCGCCTGTATGCACCGGAAAAAATCGCCTATGCGGTAGACCGTTACACCAATGAAGCCAAGCGCCTCTACGGCGTGCTAGACAAGCAATTGTCCAAGACCGAATACCTGGCCGGCGACGAATACACGATCGCCGATATTGCCTCCTTTCCGTGGACGCGTTCTTCCGCCGGACAAGGCATAGACTGGAATGAGTTTCCCAATGCCAAGCGCTGGTTCGACCTGGTCGACGCGCGCCCTGCGGTACAGCGTGGCGTGGCCGTGCTGGCAGAATTGCGCAAGCCGCTACAAGACGATAAGGCCAAGGAAATTCTGTTCGGCAGCACCCAATACCAGAAACGCTGATGCATACCGGCTGGAAGCGACGGATGCCGCTCCAGCCGCCTCTATTCCTCCCCGGACCCTATTCCCCTGTCACAAAATCCCCGCCAACTTGTCAAATAGTCTTACAATCAAAGCTGTTTCCACAGCAGGTTTATAAGCATGCGCCGCCCACCCAAGAAAAACAGAATCAAGCTCGCGGCAGACAGTGTACGTATCGCCAACCTGGCACAGGCAGTAGCCCAATCCGGCAGCCGGTTGGAGGATTTATCCTGGCAAGAGCAGCTTGATTTACTGGTCGTCAAGACCCTCAAAAGCCATCATCAGGATCTGCTCGATGCCGCATCCGAGCACTTGTTTGAAACACACCCGAATTCGTATGAAGTGCTGATGGAGACCATGGAATCCCTCAGCAGCTCGTGCCGCCTGGAATATGCCGACAAGTTCTATGATGCGATGCTGATTGCCGCGCCGGTGCTGGCGTGGACCCGGTTCGACATTCCCTCAGGCCCCATCCCTGGCGAGATCGTCACGCTGGCTTCGGCGCACATGGCATCGCACATCCTGGCCGACGATGCACAGCTGCAGATACTGCCGACGCTGTATTCGATCGATCAGCTGCCGCGCAGCCATAGCGAAACCTTTGCGCTGACCGAACAACTGGCATTGAGCCTGCTGAAAGGCGCGGTGCTGAAGCCGCAGCACGAGCTGGCGCCGACGATCCCTTTCCTGGCTGACGTGCGCTACCTGCTGGCGGTGGTGGTGACACCGGTGCTGACGCCCTTCTTCCGCTGGCAGCTGGTCAAGCCGCCATTTGATACGTCCACTGCAAAAAGTGAAATCCTGTCGCTATGGCAAGACAATGCCACACCGGTCTTAAGCCGGCTGCTGCCCGGCTGCGCGGTGGAATTGCTGATGCCGGAAGCCTATTACACCGTATGCCGCGAAGCCGACATCAAGATCCGTCCCGTATCCATCCGCGCAGCCGTGTTTTATCTGAGCAATGTGCTCAATGTGGAAGCGTCTGAACTGTCCGTCATCATTGCCGCCTTCGGCAATCCGGACGGCAATGGCCAGATCGATGAATACCGCGTCAGCTTCTGCGTCGGCAATGCACCCGAAGTTGTCTACGGCGTCATCTGGCCGCTGTACCAGCAGGATGACCAGATCAACGCCGTGGAACCCGACCAGAGCCAGCTGTCGCAACTGCCTTCCGCACTGGCGGAAAGCCTGCTGGGAGAAATACCGACTGTGCTGGCCGAATGCGGCGTGGTGCGCGTCAAGAAACTGGACGACATGTTTGCGATGGAGTTCTGCGATGATTGCGGCGCCCCGCTGTTTGCCGACCCGGATGCCGAACTCGTGCATGCGGAAATGCCGGACGATGCGCCGCCACAAGGGTCCAGCCACTTTCATTGACGTTTGCCGGCGATAGAACCGGTAAATGTAGCTCGAATGCAGCGTAGCGCAATCCGGGATGTATTTCCGAGGCTTGTGGGAGTTTCCGGATTGCGCCTGCGCTCCATCCGGACTACGAACGGGGAATCACTCGTCCCCGATGTTGTTTTCGCACCATTTCTGCCGCAAACTCTCTGCGGCGCATTTTGCTTTCCACACGCGCCAAAATCCATTGTACAATTGTTCTGAACGGTCGTGCTTTTTTGAGACTGTTGCAAAAATAGGCTGGCCAGGCGCGACGTCAAAGCCAATGCGAGTAGTACGGCCGGGCGGAGCAACAACGCCAGGCTCATTTTGCGACAGCCTCTTAGAATAAAATCATGTGCCGGCATACGAGCGTAAAGCAAGGCACACACCAAGGAGACAAGAAACATGGATTTGAATTACACGTCGGAAGACCTGGCATTCCGTGACCAGGTGCGCAGCTACCTGGCAGAAAACCTGCCCGCAGACCTGAAGCATAAAGTGCTCAACCATAAGCGCCTGTCCAAGGAAAACTTCGTGCGCTGGCACAAGATCCTGGCCAAGCAAGGCTGGGTTGCCACAGGCTGGCCCAAGGAATACGGCGGCACCGGCTGGACGGCCACGCAAAGGCATATCTTTGAAGAAGAATGCGCGCGCGCCGGCACGCCCGGCATCATGCCTTTCGGCGTGGCGATGGTGGCTCCTGTCATCATGGCTTTCGGCAACCAGGCACAAAAGGACTATTACCTGCCGCGTATCCTGAATTGCGACGACTGGTGGTGCCAGGGGTATTCGGAACCGGGCTCAGGCTCCGACCTTGCCTCGCTCAAAACCCGCGCAGAACGCGAAGGCGATTTCTACGTCGTCAACGGCCAGAAAACCTGGACCACGCTGGCCCAGCACGCCGACATGATCTTCTGCCTGGTGCGCACCGATACCGGCGCGCGCAAACAGGAAGGCATCTCCTTCCTGCTGATCGACATGAAAACACCCGGCATCACCGTACGCCCCATCATCATGCTGGACGAAGAGCATGAAGTGAATGAGGTCTTCTTCGACAACGTCAAGGTGCCGGTACAAAACCTGATCGGTGAAGAAAACAAAGGCTGGACCTATGCCAAATACCTGCTGGGCCACGAACGCACCAACATCGCCGCCGTAGGCCGCGCCAAGCGCGAACTCCAGTTCCTGAAACGCATCGCGACTGAACACCAGAAGAACGGCAAGCCGCTGCTGGACGATCCTGTCTATGCATCCAAGGTTGCCTCGCTGGAAGTGGAACTGATGGCACTGGAAATCACCGTGCTGCGCGTGATCTCGCAAGACAGCGGACGCCCGGGCCCGGAAGCTTCGCTGCTGAAGATCAAGGGCACGGAAATCCAGCAAAGGCTGACGGAGCTGATGGTGGAAGCCGTCGGCCCTTACAGCCAGCCTTTCGACCATGCATTCATGGAAGGCAAGGAAGAGCATAGCATCGCCGAAGATGACGACGCAGCGCCATTGGCCGCGTACTACTTCAACTTCCGCAAGACCTCGATCTACGGCGGTTCGAACGAGATACAAAAAAATATCATCACCCAAATGATTCTGGGCCTGTAAAAGATAGAGGGGACAAACATGGATTTCAGCTTAACTCAAGAACAGAAGCAGTTTGCGGAAGCAGTACGCCGCTGGGTGGAAAAAGACTACAACTTCGAAACCCGCAAGAAAATCGTCGAATCCGAAGCCGGCGTTTCCGATACCGCATGGGCAGCACTGGCGGAACTGGGCGCGACTGCGCTGCCGGTTCCAGAAGACCAGGGCGGCTTCAGCGGCTCGGCAATCGACATGCTGGTGGTCATGCAGGAACTGGGCCGCGGCATCGTCATCGAGCCGTATTTCGCCACCGTGCTGGGCGCGGAATTCCTGAAGAAAGCCGGCGGCCACGACAGCGTGCTTGAACAGGTAGCCGGCGGAGAAATCAAACTGGCGGCGGCACTGTCCGAGAAGCAGTCGCGCCACGACCTGTTCGACATCGCAGCCACAGCTACGAAGAACGCCGACGGCTATGTGCTGAACGGCACCAAGACCGTGGTGCTGCACGGCGCCCAAGCCAACAAGCTGGTTATCTCTGCCCGCAACAGCGGCGCGCAGCGCGATACCGACGGTATCAGCCTGTTCCTCGTTGATGCGGACACTGCGGGCCTCACCCGCCGCGACTACCGCACCATCGATTGCCAGCGTGCCGCCGACATCAGCCTGAACAATGTGCAGGTTCCCGCCAGCGCACTGATAGGCGCGGCCGGCGCCGGATGGGACATCATCGATGCAGTATCCGACTATGGCGTAACCTTGCTGTGCGCGGAAGCGATAGGCCTGATGGAAGCCCTCACCGCCGCCACGCTGGAATACCTGAAGACCCGCCAGCAGTTCGGCGTGCCTATCGGCAAATTCCAGGTGCTGCAACACCGGATGGCGGAAATGTTCATGGAAATGGAACAGGCTCGCTCTATGGCGACACTGGCAGCCGTCAAGGTATCCTCTTCCGATGTGGAAGAACGCCGCCGCACCGTATCCGCCGCCAAGGCGCGTGTCGGCCAGGCAGCGCGTTATGTCGGCCAGCAGGCCGTGCAGCTGCACGGCGGCATGGGCGTGACCAATGAGCTGCCCGCAGCCCACATGTTCAAACGCCTGACGATGATAGAAGTCAGCCTCGGTGATACAGACCACCATCTGGCACGCTTCATCGCGCAGCCTGGCTTCAAGCAGGCGGCCTGATGCTGGCCCTCTCCCGCGTGCGGGAGAGGGCCAGGGTGAAGGGCGCAAAAGAAATGCAAAAAACCTGGATGCCAGGCATTCGATATCAGCGGATAGCTATCCATCGCTGCAATCAATTTTCTGCATTGATTCAACGCCCCTCACCCTAGGCCTCTCCCGTACGCGGGAGAGGGAATACCGCAGGATAGGCGAGAGCCTCCCTGCCCTGTACCTCATACCATGACGACCAGGAACAGCAATGGCACCAAAAACGCATAAATGGTATTTCGAAGACTTCGCTCCCGGCACCATCATCCAGGTGGGCTCGCGTACTGTCACCGAGGAAGAAATCCTTTCCTTCGCCACCCAGTTTGACCCGCAACCCTTCCACATCGACCAGGACGCCGCAACGCATTCCATCTTCGGCGGCGTCATCGCCAGCGGCTGGCATACCTGCAGCCTGATGATGCGGCTGGTGGTGGATGGCTTCATCAAGGATGCAGCCAGCATGGGCTCGCCCGGCGTGGAAGAAATACGCTGGATCTTGCCGGTGCGTCCCGGCGATACGCTGACGGTATCCATAGAAACGCTGGAAGCTACGCCCTCCCAGTCCAAGCCTGACCGCGGCGTTACGCTGTCCATGTGGCGCGCGTTCAACCAGAAAGGCGAGCTGGTCGCCACCATCAAGGGCAAGGGCATGTTCGGCCGGCGCCCGGCTGCCTGATTGCACTCGTTCACACATCATTATTAGCAGTCCAACCCAATACGGATCAACCCCATGCGTGAAATACACAGCCTGCAAGAATTGAAATCCCTGATCGGCCAGGAAGTGGCCACTTCGGACTGGGTCGAAATCAGCCAGGAAAGAATCAATATGTTCGCCGAAGCCACCGGCGACCTGCAATGGATACATATCGACGTGGAACGCGCCAAACGCGAATCGCCTTTCGGTGGCCCCATCGCGCACGGCTTCCTGACGCTGTCGCTGCTGCCGATGTTGACAGCCAATGCCATTCACCAGAGCGACGTCAAGATGGGCGTCAACTACGGCCTGAACAAGGTACGCTTCACCTCCCCGGTGCCGGCAGGCAGCAAGGTCAGGGCCAGGATGAAATTGCTGAATGTGGAAGATATCACCGGCGGCGCGCAGATGAACTGGGAAGTGACCATAGAACGCGAAGGCAGCGACAAGCCCGCGTGCGTGGCGGAATCGATCTCCCGCCGTTATTAAAACCATTCCCGGTTATAGCCTGGATGTTGCGCAGCGTAATCCAGGTGTTGCTCGGGACGAAGGCTTTTAATCTTTGCATGGGGTGAATGACTCGACAGGAATGCACATGCTGACTGTCGGAATTTGTTTGGCATGTGCGTACGCTGAATGCCCGCCATGCGGGCAACTCCCGGATTGCGCTGCGCTCCATCCAGGCTACGTAAAGCAAACCTATCAGCAAGCATCAGGGCCGCACGTCGTAAGGCGGCTTATTCCCCGTCCCCTGCATCACGTTCACCAGCACATGCTCCACCTCGGGTACGTCCTGCAGCAACTGCTGCAAAGCCGCTTCCTGGTTTGCGCCGGCAACACAGCCCTCCACCCAAACAAACTTTCGTTTAACGGTTACCCACAAACTAGTTTCGGCAAACCCGGTGCTGCGCGCAAACCGATCCTGCACTGCCTTGCCGATGTCGGCATCGTACATATAGGCATTGGGCTTGGCGCAGCGGCCCGCCATCCAGCAACTGGTGCCACGCTCCACCCTGCCGTGCTCTTCCTGCCGGATATCGGCTTCATGCAGATAAGGCCCCAGCGGCACCGGACATGCGGGGATGGCGTTGCGAACCTGAAAAAAAGGATCGTTGAACCAGTTTTGCAGATCGGGCTTGTCGGCACACATCGCCACTACGGGGTAAGCCAGGATCAGCAGCAATACGCTTTTCTTCAGCATCTGCGTTCCCTTTCCACAATAATGGTGACCAGGCTGGTAGCGTACTTGCATGGGGTGCAAGCACGCTGAAGCCCGATCTTCCGCCAAGCTACGCTATTTGCCCCACCGGCTGAACGGATGCTTCAGCAAATTCGCATTTGCATAGCGTCGGTCGTGGCTGACCTCTTCGCCCAGCCACGCGGGGCGCGCAAACTCCTGCTCCTCCGAATCAAGCTCCACTTCCGCCACCACCAGCCCGGCATTGTCGGCAAAAAATTCGTCCACCTCCCACACCAGTTCGGCGTGCGGAATGCGGTAGCGAATTTTTTCTATCAGCGGCTGTTCGCACAGCGCCAGCAATTCCTGCGCATCGGTAACGGGAATAGCATATTCCCATTCACCGCGCGCGATGCCGCCCTGCCCTTGTGCCCGGCCCTTGATCGTCATGAATGCCTGCTCGCCATCGATACGCACGCGGACGATGCGGTCCGCGTGGGAAGACAGGTAGCCCTGGCGCATGAAGGTGGACCTAGCGCCAGGCGTAGTTTCCGCCTCCCGTTTCCATCCCTCATTGGCGACCAGGAACTTGCGTTCGATTTCTATGCCCACACTATGCTTTCCTTATGTGCACAACTCAGTGCGCAACTCAAACCAATGTAGAAGTCAAAGAAGCCAGGATAGGCTGTAGCATCGCCTCACCCAGCTTCATGCTGCGTGCACCGTCCCAGCCCACCTCTGCATCCGGCAGGTTGTCGTTGTCCTTGAAAGGCAGCTCCAGCGTCAGCGACACGCATTTGAAATGGTGGCCGATGTATTTGGAGGCCAGTTTCAGCACGTCTTCATTGTATTTGCTGGCGGCGTAACCCACCTTGGTCTGGAAATCCGGGCTGGCGGCCACAAAGCTATCCACAAATTCTTTCTGCTGCGCGGCTTGCTTGTCAGTGAAACCGGCCAGCATTTCGCTGCCGGCGACGAACACGTATGGCAAAGCTTCATCGCCGTGCACATCCAGGAACAGGTCGCAGCCGGTTTCGTGGATCTTGTTTTTGACGAGGAAAACTTCCGGACTGGATTCCATTGAAGGCGTCATCCACTCGCGGTTCAGGTTCGCGCCAGCGGCATTGGTGCGCAGGTTGCCACGGTAGGAGCCGTCCGGATTCATGTTCGGCACGATATACAGTACCGCGTTATCCAGGATGCGGCGTGCAATAGGGTTGGCCGGGTCCAGCAGCGCAGTCAGCGTGCCCTCCACCAGCCATTCCGCCATCGTTTCGCCCGGATGCTGGCGTGCGATGATCCATACTTTTTTCTTCGCAGACGGGTCGCCCACCACCACCATGTTCAGATCGCGGCCATCGACGGTATTGCCCAGGTCCACCACGCGCGCCAGCGCCGAATGCTCAACGCTGCCCAGCAGCGCCAGGTGGCGTTCCCAGCTGTATGGCTCAAAATAGGCGTAATACACGCTGTCGCCTTCCGGCGTATGGCGAATGGTCATTACCTTGCCGTCAAACTCGGTATCGACACGGAACCAGTTCTCGCGGTCATAGCTGGCCACGGCGCGATAATTCTCCCATCCCTTTGGATAGGTAGACTCGCCAGCATTGAGAATGCGCATCACCGAAGCCTGGCCGTGCGCGCCCTGCAAGCGGAAATAAAACCACTGCGCGATATCGGCATGCGAATCCTTGCGCAGTTTCAATTCAATGGCATCTGCCTGTTCCGCGCGGACGACTTCTATCGCGCCGGCGTCAAAGTGTTGACTGATTTTGATGGACATAACTATTCTAGGTAAGAACTTCTGGAATCGGAAAATGCGCGGTAGCGCAGAGGCGTCTATTTTCACGCCTTTTGACATTTTTCTCAAAGAAAACCCAGCAAATCAACGCACAAGCAGGAAATATAAATTGAGAGACAGGCAATCACAGCAAAATAGCTAAATAAATTGCACGCAAGCATGGCAAAAAACCTATTGATCCGCTATAATCCGCAACTCAGTGTCGGGGCGTAGCGCAGCCTGGTAGCGTACTTGCATGGGGTGCAAGGGGTCGGAAGTTCGAATCTTCTCGCCCCGACCAATAGAATCAACGATTAGGCCAATCTGCGGATTGGCTTTTTTCGTTTTTGGAGTCTTATTGTCAAGCTGTAACGCGCCGCGTAACTGTAGCGCGGCGGCGGTTTTGTCACCCGTTTGCGATAGTTTTGGCACCGGGCTACTGTCGCATTTGCACGTTTATTGTCACTACATGATTGCATTGTTATTGGCACCCGCTAACGCTTTAATACTGGTAGTTCGGGATGAACAATAGCTTTCGAATTCAATAACATTGTGGAATCGCCTGTCACAATTCGTGAAGTAAAAGGCCCTATTTTTTCTTCCAGAAAGTCACCCCATTTGGCCCCTAATGTATTGATAAAATTTACTAATTCATTGCCAGCATTGGGTGCGTAACAAGGGACCCATAAAAGCTTAGGCTCGTTAGAGCCAGGTATCTTGACGTAACGGTTCACAGTTACATAAACCATTGCACTAATGGAACTGTACGAATTTGCTAAGATATCGCAGACTAATGCGCATATTAAAGTCGGATCAATTGACGTAAATTCCTCATTCACCAACAGTAAAACGCCAGTTGGAGAAGTAATATTGAATTTTTCTTTTGTTTCTTTTATCTGGCTGTTGGCTTTTTTTAAGATTCGACCAAGTGCTGGGCGAAATATCCGTGCGAATTCCCGTGGAAACCAATCCGGATAAGTGCCGTCTCCGCCGAGTAAAGCTGGTCGCCACTCTGGTTTTTCCTTAACTAATCGTGTCATTAGAAGGTGAAGTCCTTTCTTAAACGAAGTGGATTGGCTGAACTCAGTGTGAATTTCTTTAAGTTCCGCAACGACGGCATCCTTAGGAAACAAAAAATCCGCATTTTGAAAATCTCGTGGCGGAGGAACTAGGTCTTCAATAACACTTCCTTCGATCGAACGGACGAAATCTCTCCATGTAGCCTCGACCGGAAGCGGATCGGGCGGTCCTACGTCCCAAAATCCTGGAATTCCATTTGTCATAATTTGCCCATTTAGTGTATCGACTCACTACCATCAACCCTTTTACAGTAGTGTTTGGCAAGCACTGTAGCAGTCGCTTCAAAATCTTTCGAACCGGACCAAGTACATGAAAGTAGCGCGGCGGCACTTTCGGCACTCGTTTGCGTTAATTTCGCCGTTCCCCTCCAATCAAATTAGAGTGATTATTGTCATTTTTGCACCACTCGTAGATGAAAATGGTGTTTGCATATCGCCATGCTTACTAATACTTTCACTTCCCTAGTATGGCGCGGTTTCGATAGGGGGCAATGTCGTCTTGGATAATTGCATTTTTTCTTTCTAAGTCCAATCGGATAGCTCTTAGCTCAGTAAGTGCCGACGAAAGCGAAAGCTGAACCCTGTCAATTTCTTCTGGCGGCGCGCTGGCGAGCTTTGTAATCGCACCAGTAAAAAGGGCTGCATGATCTGATTTGTCGACCGAAGTTTTCATTTGACTGTCGACGACACCTTCATGTGCTTTGTGAGAGGCGCTACCGTATTGACCGGCATGGGTATATAACGCTCGATACGCCTTTTTGAGATCGTTGCCTCTTGCTTCGATAGCTCCAGCTTCGACAATTGTCTCCGCGGCCGTTAGAGCTACTAAACGAAGCATAGACCTCCGTTCCGCATCCGCAGCAGCCTGTTGAGTTTCTCTTGCAGAATGTGCTGATTGGGCCGCAGCGCGAGCAGAAAAAAAGCCTCCAACAGCGCTTACTAGCGCCGCTGCGACAGAAAGAACATCACCTATTGACGCCATTACGTTTTACTCCAAATCTGTGGATATCTCTATCGTCGCCTAGCGAAATTGAGCGCTCGATTAGCAAATTGTGTCAGTTGCCCTGCGTTAATTTGCTCGCCGAGATATGCCGGATTGGTGTCATGGTGAAATCTGTTTCCGTATTCCGTGAGGTTAGCTAATTCCAGCAAGTCCGCAGCGTTGAGGATTGGGGTCGGGGAATTTATGCAGGCATTTCGAAATGGCCCCAACAAAGTTTCTGGAGGAAATTGCTCAGGAAAGCTTACCCGCAAAAAGGCCTCTAGTAGTGGTCGTATGGCTGTAGCAATCTCACGGTGATTTTGACCGCCATTTGCTACATAGGTTCTAATAAGCTCATGTCGACGGTCGTGCTCGGTAATACTGTCACTGTGAATGTTCCAAGCAGTTATGTTGGAGCTATTCGCCTGCCTTGTCACTTGATACGCAGCTTTAGCTGCTGCGGGCTCGTGGGCATAAAGCTGGCATAAGAACGCTTTGTTATGCGACAGGACGATTATTTGATTTACCGTCAAATAGAATCTACGCAAAACTTGAACCGTCGTTAGAGATCGATGATCGTCAAGGCTAGATATTGGATCATCTATCACTACTATCTTATTGCCGCGATTTAGGTCCAATTCCAAAGACGCAAAGAAAAATGCGAGCGCGAGGGAGTTTCTGTCACCCGCACTCAATGTGTTTTTAAACGACGTCACCTGGACAGCACCGTTAACCGGAACCGGTACGTTGTTGATCATCACATTGTATGTACAGGCCGATCCACCGCGAATATTTGTTGGCGCAATATTTTCCAAATGGAATCCAGCGTTGAATTCATTTAGATATTGATTTATTGCGGCCTGGTAAAGTGGAAAAATTCCGTTTCTGTACTGTTCGAGGGCTGCACGGGCAGCATCTTTCGACGCCTCTGCTTGTGTTTTGGACGTCTTGGTGGCTATATAGGCGTCGCACAAATCGGCCACGTTTCCGGTATAACGTTTTTTTACCGCGTTAAGCTGGGCCAGGGTTTCATTGATTGACCCAACATTCGCATTGGCCGATCTAATTTTCAGCGCCGCTATTGCTGCATTTGCTTGCTCCAAATTAGTATTGCATTGACACAACAATACCGAAGTCTCTGCAAAATTTTCTGCAACAGTTGCAATCTCCTCCGGCAGGTCGGAAGCCACCATAGGATCGGATAATTTTGCTTTTAATAATCCAATTAAACCACCGCTTAAGGCTTTCCAAATAACGATAAAGTCATCTGGAACCGTTCCCACCTCAGGCCTAACGTTGAACCTGGACCAAAAGTGCTGGCGTTCCGCGAACGTACGAAGAGACCGCTCGAACCTAGTTGAAGCTTCGTTGCCGTGGTCACTTTCCAAGATTCTGATTGCTTGTTCAATGTTTAATCTCAAAGCAGCGTATGCATCGCTAAAATATGCCCGATAGTGAGCGATGATAGGCGAATTGCCGAGGTCCTGATCACAGAAAACACACGCCGTATCCGGTGCAGCCCGGCCTAGTTGGCGGCGCATGCCATCTTGAAGCCATGTTTCTCCATGCTCGCCGATTGACAGTGCATGAGATTTGACCTGGGCCATAGCGGCCGCATCTAAATCCTGAATCGTTGTAGATAGGATTCGTTCTATCTGAGCCAAATCAATGATGGGTACTGAAAAACTGCCGAAGGCAACGCTTTCGCTGATTATAACTCGCTGTTGGGCAGCCAAAAGGTGAGATTCCGTTTCGAATATTTCAGCATCAACCATTTCGTTCGGTGGGAGCGCGCAAAAAACATCGACTGATAGTTGTCCAAGGCCGTTGGCATCTACGGCAGCTGCCTGGTTCCGCAGGATTATATTTATTGCCTCAATTTGCTCCGCACAAGCTTGTAGTTGCCGGCTTAGCGTTACTCCCTGAGCACCAATAATTAACTCATGCATATTTTGACGATGCTCTGTGCCCACCGCGAGACCAGAATAAATATTCTCGTTTACAAAAGCGTCATCGAAAACCGCCATATCGGGAAGATTTTGAGACCACCCACCATGTTGAAAAATATGGACTTGCTGTGGGTTGGAATCGGTATTAATGACTACATGAGGGGAATCCTGAACGCCTAGCCTTTGACGCTCCATAATATATAGCGGATTGTTAGTCGACAGCGATCTCAGAATTGCTGCGAGGGTCGTTTTACCTCGTCCGTTTTCAGCATAGATTGCAGTAAGCCGTTTAAAGACTGTTCCTGGCTCAGCCACAAAGGAGTGAAAGCGGCCGACGTTCCGTAAGAGCTGAAAATTGGTGATCATTTTCTCATCCGTTCAGGGTTACATAAAATCGGCGAGATTAAGGAGCTATGACTTTTTGCCGGATCTTTAACCTACCTTATACATATTAAACTGACAACCAGTTTCAAAAAGAACTTTGCTAAATTGCAGGTTTCTAAAAGGAATGTGTATGCCACACGACATATCTGTTGCTTTACCACGCAATATCGGCAATCTGCTGCAGCGTCGCGGCATTCGCCAGCGTCTCTTTCAACTCCTCGGAATGCAGGAAATTCCCCTGTCCCTGATTGATCATCGCCAGGTAGAAAGCTGTCCACGTTGCTCTGTCCGGGATCGGGATGAAGCTGTTATCGACTGCCTTCCATTGCCCGATCCAGCCTGGCGGAATATCGCCGCATAACAGCACTGCGCCATTAAACGACATGATGTCTTTGAAACTCAGGGCATCTGCCGAGAACGCTTTGCCTTCGAACTGGAAACTAGAATTGTTGGCTGCTTCCCGCCAAATATTGATTTCTGCATTCTTCGCGGCTTTCGCGTCGGCCAGCTCGGCAGGTGTCGGCAACGGATCGGCAAACATACCTTTGGCATAGGTCGTCTTGCCCAGCGCGGCCCAGTCGGGGATATCGACATTGAACGCGTTGAAATTGGCGACTGGGTATAGCGCGCCGTCGCATAGGTAAAAATCTCTTTGGATTTCTGCGACACCAAACGTCTGGATCGTATTGGTCAGTTTGTCAGTGATCATGCCATCTCCATTACAGACATATAGCCGGATGCATTCAGCATCACGGCCTTGTTTCCAAAAACCTGTGCCATGTTCGCTGACACCAGGCTACCAATATTCGGTATGGCGAAGGATGCAGGAATCGACGGCGCTGCAGCGGTCGAACTATTGTCCACTGCAGCGCCAATCGCACCAGGCTGCAGGCCGACAAGATAATCCTTGCTGCCGTTAGAAAACACCGCCGCCGCGCCTGCAAAGGGCATCAGCGCCCTCGGCACTTTATTGACCAGGTCAAACGCGGTCACACCAGCAGTGCCTATCGCCAGGTAGTTAAAATTGAGCCCGCCACCTACTGAACCCTGCGCATTCAAACTACTAGCCGCCGCGTCGGTCAACTTTGTGAAGCCGCCAGCGTCAGCCTTATATACGTCGAAGAAATTGCCAGCCGTTGTCGTCGGGGTCAACAAGACCGAAGTTCCGTATTTGGTAATCGTGCCGACCGCAGCGAACGTTGCCGTTGCTGTTGCTACAGAGGAAACGGCAAAGGCAGAACCGTTCCAGCTCACCTTCCTCAGTTGCGTCGGCGCCAGCGTATTGTCCAGGTACCACCATTCATTTGCGACGCCCGCAGGCGATGCAAGCAGGTTACTAATCCCGTTAAAATTCGACGTCGTCGTCAATGCTGTCCAAGCAATAAAGGTAGGCTGGGCCGTACCCGAAAACGACACGATCCCGACACGAGCGGCCCCGTTCGTATCCTGGGCTGGGAACATTGCCACGGTCGCGCTGACCGCTATCGCCATCGCCGGCACAAAAGTGACGGACGCATTTGTTCCCAAGGCGTTCGTCGTGACATTGCCTATCGCCAATGCATTGCCAGTAATGGTCAATCCGAGCACAGGCAGCGTATTGGAGGTACCACTCCACACGACGGCCTGGGTCGGCGAAAGCACGAGGCAACCAGCAGGACTGCCAACGGGCGACGCATTAGCGGGCGCACCGGGGCTCACCAAAACTCCAGAAACGGTAAAGGCGACGATACTGTTTACGGGACCAGCTCCGCAGATCATCGCCGAATTTGCGGTGATGACCTGCGCATTGACAAAGGCACCCAAGTTGCCAAGGGAAGTGGGCAAACCTAAATTATCGGTGGACAGGTCGTATGCCGTCGCAAACACGTTTGCCGGTCCTTGTGTAATAAAGACCGCCAAGGTAGGCGACAGCTTCAGAACGGCCTTCGTAGTCACCGCAGCGCCACCCACCGACGAATTGACACGCGGCCAGGCCAAAGGCGACAAGCCCTGGCCCCAGGGTTTCCAGTTGCCATTTGCAGTGCTATTGTCACTCAACGCCAAATTGGCGATGCCGCCAGGCTGCACCGTTGCCAGTAGTGCGCCTGCTGCGTTGCGCAGCGTCAGATCAACCAAGCCAGAATTTTGCACAACACGCACTTGCGAACCCACCGGTTCGGTGGTTGCGTCCGCCATCGTCACGCTCAAATTCGGTACCGTCGGCGTGAAATTCAGAATCCGGGCAGAAGCCGCACCAAGCACCTGGTTCGTATTGATTTGCAGCACGGCTGCCGTAGCAGACGCTTCTACCAGCTCCAGCGTAAACGCGCCGTTGGTCACGCTGTAGTACCAAAGCTCGCCTGGCCTGATAACGAAGCTGGCCGCACCGTTGACCAGCTCAGAACTAAACGGGTCCAGCGTCAGCGACGAGCGTGTTGCTCTGATCCAGCCGCTGAAGCCGCTGCCCAGCGCCACCACAGACGCCGCCGTCAATGTACCCGGAACGGCCGCCGTGTATTTCAGCACGTTGCCCTGGTCAGACGATGTGATGTTATAGCCAGGCGGAATGGACGACACAAAGCTGGACAGGCTTGGAATTGGTGCGGACAAGCTGACAGTCCAGGCGCTGAAAGTACCGTTTCCCTTGGAGACCGTCGTACCGATCTGCAGCGCGCCGGTCGCTTCGTTATATGCCTTGACCGGACCAGCCATCTGTATCTGTGGTGTTGCAGTGCAGGCGATCACATACCATGCGCCTATCGCGATGCTCTTGTGGGGCTCCACCATCAGGTTTTGAACGTCGATGCCGATAGTGAGTTGCGTCTCCGACGAGGCCACAGTACCGGGAGCCGTTACTGCTGTTGCGGCGCTTGCCTGCGCTAGGCTGGCTTGCTGCGTCGCCAGCACGGCCTGCGCAGCTGCAGCGGCCAGTTTGTCGCCGGCTTCACCCATGATGTCGGCGATCATCGGCATCAGGTTGTCACGGAAGCCGCCTGTCCGCATATCGTGCCCGGAAGTGCCGTCATCTGAATAAGCATTGCCGTTTGCAAAAACCAGTTTGGTCATAGTAATTCCTCAATTTCAAAGGGTGTTCCAAAGCGTCGAAAGCTTGCCATCGTCAGCGGCGACACCTGGCGCAGCCGGCCGATGAACGATTGCCGCAAGACGTTGAGCAAGTCAGTTGGATTCGCCATCACCAGCACCTCACCATCGGCGCCTAGCACGCGCTGCATTTCAAATATCTTGGAGAGCGCCTCCTCGGGCGTCAGGTTGGACAGCGTGAAGCGCAACACGCGCTTGCCGGCACGACGATCAAAGTATTGGGTACCGCCGAGCGCGGCCGTCGACTTGGTCGACGTGAATTCCCAGGCCAATGAATTGCCATAGTCCATGTTCAGCGCCGGCTGCCAGCTGGACGCCAGGAACAGGCGGCCGAACTCCAGGTAACCAGCAGGGTTCAGCGGATCGTTGAATTCAATGCGCACATAACGACATAGAAAGATGCGAGGAAGCTGGACGAACAGCAGGCCCGGATAGCCGGCACGGTCAGCCTCCGATACCGTGCCTTCCCACCAGTTGTCGTCTTCCCATTCCAGCGAGTCCGGTGAGAACAGCACGGGCCAGGCTTTGATCCAGTCAGAACTAAATTCAACGGTAGAAAAATCGGCCGCATTGGACAGCGTCACGCGCCATTTACCCAGCGTCGTCATGTTATGCCGCACGATGTCGACCATCGTCAGCTTGGTCGGTTTGCCCAGGTCGGCGACAAACATCGTGCTGGCCGGTGTGCAGTTCGCCGTCCTGGCGACCCGCGTCAGCCTGCGGTCCTGCAGGCGGTTTAAGGGAATCTGCCAAGTACCGCCGCTCAACGTGGCACTATCCGTCATATTGGGATAGGCCAGGAGAATGTTGGATTTTAGAGGGGTGGTCACTTTAGCCCCACAGCGTAAGTTTGGCGACGCCGTTGTCGGCCCCGCCGTCCAGGCCGATGACCAGCAGTGGTTTGCCGCGCAGGTTGTAACGGTCAACGTCCAGGCCCACGACGTTGCCGAGGTCGGCCGCGCCCAGCTCGGACAAAGGAATTTCTACCGACAAGGTCAGCCGGCGCGCGCCATACAGTGTCAGTTGCCGGGCGCATTCGGCAGTGGCGTCGGCTTCATTGACCAGCTGCGTCTGGAAAGTCAGTTCCTGTGCGGCCGGCCATGGCGTCTTGGTGTCGGTATTGGATTTCTCTGCCTGGCGGTACTCTTGCGCCAGGAAGGCTTTACGTGCTTCTGCCACGCCACCTGCAGGCTGCTGGTTCACCGTGTAGTTGCGGCCATACTGCAGGATCACGTGCCAGGCGGGGATCCCGGCTTCTTGTAGGTTCAGGCTTTCTATCGCGTCGTCGCCCCAGGTCGCCATTGGCGTACCGGTCGGCGCGATGACTCTGCCCATGCGCAGCTTGTTACTGCGGTCGAACGCATACCAGGCGCCGATGCTGGACGCCAACTGGTCCATCAGTTCCTGGGCGGTGGTAGTCGTGTCTGCCCAGACCCCGCATACCGCGCTGTTGGCGGCATTCAACGCCGCCACATCGGCGGTGTTGATGTCCGCGAGGGGAATGCCGGCGTCGACAGCGATCATCTGCAGCAGGCTGCCGGCCCTGGTCTCGGATGTGGTGACATCGGCAGTGACCACATTAACCGGGCTGCTGCCCAAACGAAAATAGCCCTGGAAGCAGCGGAAATTGCCGACTGCAGGCGCCGTGGCGATCATGTCGTCCAGGGTCGTGTAGTCCGCGCCCTTGGTCAGCGCCGAGCCATTGTCATAAACTATCGTTGCCGGCGTCGCCGTGTCGCTGACCTGGAAGACTAGCTTAGACGTGTTGACGCGCTTGGCCGAAATGTTCAGCACGCTGCCATAGACACGCGGTTTGTACTGGCCTTTTAAGTCATCCTTGGTGCCCTCGACGCCGAGCGGCAGTACGTTGTCGCCGGCATAGGTCGGACGGATCAAGGTTTTTTGGAGGTCAGTCATGCGGTCATGCACGACGATGCTGATGCTGCCGTCGCTTTCCTTCATGTCATCCAGCTGGCCTGTCATGATGACCGGCCAGCTGGCAAACGGCGTGCCAATTATCCCGCTACGGACTTCAAATGTCCGGCCGCCGACAGCGTAGTCCGTTAGCAGCACGTCCAGCGCATGATCCTGGTTGACCAGGCTGATGTCGCCCGGCGTCGATTTAGATGCCCCATAGGTGGCCGTTCGGTCAAACAGCGTGCGGGACAGGCGCGGTGCATCTGTGAGGCGCGGCTCAAAGTAAGCGTTGGGCGGCGTATCGTTCGGCGTTGTTGTGAAGCCGTCGTCGGCATAGGTCAAGGATTCGATCTGGCCGGTCGACAGGCGATAGGCGGAAATGGTGACGGCGATGGTCATAGTGCAGTCTCCAGGGCTGTGCGGACGCCTTTGACGGCCTTGGTTTGGTTTTTCATATCGGTGGTGTTGATGTCGTGGTGCTGGGCGCTTTGCGTCAATTGGGCGATGCCGACGGATACCAGGCTTTGTTCCAGCTGGCCGATGCGATCATTCAGACGGCGCAGCTCGGCGACTGTTCGACTGTCGTCGCTTTGGGCCGCTCCCGTATTGATCAACGGCAGGCGGTTGAACTTGATGGCTTGCGCGGCCGTCAGCACTTGCTCACCTTCATGCAATTCGGCGATGTAGCCGTCTCGCGGGACTCGATCCAGGCCATTTGCATGCGAGCCGTCGACCTTGGTGTCCGTCGTTGGATGCTGACCGGCGTCGAACATGGCGGTAATCTGATCCCAGTAGGCTTCGCTATGGCCGGTCAACTGTTGCCAGATGTCTGCGTCGGTATAGTCGGCGAACGACTTACCGGCCGCATCGGATTGGCCGCTTTGCTGATACAGCGCCCTCATCGCGTCGACGTTGTCTTCCAGGTCTTGCAGGTGGTTTGCACCGCCCGCCTTGTCGCCGACCGGAATGAAGTAATAGGCGTTGTCACCGTATTGCGCACCGTAGGCCGCGACATCGGCCAATGCCTTGCTGCCGACAGGGTTGCCGGTGCTCGGGTCGACGTAGCCTCCCCCACCGCCTGCCGACACGACATCGTTCTGCGCATTGAAATAAGCGACCAGCGCATCATGCACCGA
Organism: Undibacterium sp. TJN25; assembly: GCF_049339885.1. Taxonomy (NCBI): domain Bacteria; kingdom Pseudomonadati; phylum Pseudomonadota; class Betaproteobacteria; order Burkholderiales; family Oxalobacteraceae; genus Undibacterium; species Undibacterium sp. TJN25. Next base: position 391,347 of record NZ_JBMPPM010000001.1, read on the forward strand.
CATCACTGCATCTTTCACGTCCAGGATGCCCTTGACGCTGTCATTCAGCGCGGTCAGCTGGGTCTGTGCGATGGAGACTTGCTGGTCGGCCGCCGTCGCTGCATTGCTCAATGCGCCCTGGACTTTGTTGAAGTCGTCGACATAGCCCTGGTTGCTGGCGTTGTATGACTGTGACGCGTCCAGGAAGTTCTGGGCCATTTGCTGCAGGTTGCCCATCGCCGTCGGGTCACCGGCCAGCGCCAGAGCGTAGGTCTGGTCAAACTGGCTCTTGGTCTCGGCATACTTTTGTTCAGGCGACAAGGTCGACAGGTTGCCGACCAATAGCGAATCCTTGAATTGCTTGATGGAGATCGAGAACTGCGACCACTTGTCGATGACGCCCTGTATCGCGCTGGATTCCGCGTTATAGGCGTCTGACAGCGCGCTGCGCGCCGTGTCCAGTTTCTGGTTGGCCTGGTCCAGCGCCTGCTGTGCAGCATCCGCCGCCGCTTTGGCTTGATCGATGGTTGCTTGTGTCAGCGTGTCGGCATAGTTAGCCGCCTGCAGGAAGGCTGGGGCAAGCGCGATCAGGTTCGCATACATCTGGCGGCCCGCCTCGGTGCTCAGGTCTTGCTGCTGCACCAGGTCTTTGAATTGTTCCTTGGTCGTGACGCCGCCTTCACCAAGCGCGGCCATCGCGTCTTTCACCGCCTTGAGTGTCGGCGCGATCTGCTCGCCCTCGGAAAGGAAGTTTTGAACAAAGAAGGACGTGCCGTTCTGCAGGTTCTGCAGGCCGCCTGTCAGCTGGATCAGGTCTTCGCGGGCCGCGACTGACGCCGCGCCGAGCGCACCGAAAGCGTCGGCCGTTTTACCGGTTGCGGTCAATACCGCATTGACGGCCGTAAAGTCAGATACCAGCCGGGCCAGCGTGGCCGAGCTGGTCTCGCCGGCCTGAGAAAGCGATGACAGGCTGCCCAGGATATCCGTCGCCATCGAGTCGCTGATATCGGCAAACGCCTTTTGCACATTCGCCTGGGTGTCGGCCGCCGTCGCGCCGATATCGAAGTTGATGGCGTCCTTGCGGTTGGCGATGAAGTCGGCATTCAGGCCCAGCGTCTTCGCGTAATCCGCGTTAGCCTGCTTCAGTGCGTCATAGCCGTCGTTCAGAGATTTCAGCAGCGCCGTATCGGATGCCACACTGGCTATGTCTTGGTACGCCTTGCCATCGGCGATAGCGGTACTGTTCGCCAGGTTGTAATTCCACACGCCATTGCGATCACCGCGCAGCCAGCCACCGTCCTGGTGCCACGCCACATTGCGGGTGATGTCGTTGGTTCCTAGGTCACCGGTCACGTTTTGGCCGACCATTTGCTTGTCGCCCATCGAAAAGCCCGACTTCAGGATGCTATAGGCCGCGTAGGCTGCACCTATATACGGTACAGCAGCCATGGCAGTCGACATCGCACCGGCAATGCCAGGGCCGACGACGCCGGCAATCGAGTTCCCGATAGACAGACCCAGCGACGAAGTCAGGCCGCTACCGATGCCTGCGCCATTCAAGCCGCCCGCAATCGATCCCAGGAAGCCGGTGCCCAGGCTCGATGCGGAGCCAGCTGCAGAAAAACCGTCCCACAGCGACTTACCCTGGGAAATCATGTCGGCGGCAGACGACAGTCCGTCCAGGCTGCTTTGGGCGCTCGCCGCCTGCGGATTGATCAGCGATGCGCCAAAGGCCGCGATAGGCTGGATGATGGGGCTCAGCACCAGCCGTGCGAACCACGACTTGACGTCCTGAATCAGCTTCTTGATAGCAGAATCGCCGCCCCGGCCAATGGCGTCATACAGCCCGTCGCCAATCGCCTTATTGGATGCCTGCCAGGCTTGTTCGTATTTCTTGGCCTCGGCCAGCGCTGCTGCGTTAGATTCCTTGGTCTGCTCCGCGTTGACGATGCGGTGCCGTAAGTCGGATATCTTGGTCAGGTAGTCAATGATGGCCTGGCTGCTGGCAAGCTCTTGCTCTGTCGCACCGTTCAGCTGCTGCTGCGCCAGGTTCTGCTGGGCAGCGGCCAGCGCCGCATCGATGCGGGCAGCTTCTTCGCCCTGCAGCACCGAGTTGGCGACGTTCCTGACCTTGGCCGAGTCTTCAACCTTTTCTGCTTCCTGCTGCAGGCTGGACACGTATTTGTTCATCGCGTCGGTCGAATCCTGGGCCACCTTCTGGGCGCGCAGCGATTCCTCGGCGTCGAAGAACTTCAGGTGATCCTGGTAGGCACTCTCGGCCGCCAGCTTCTTGGCGGTGATGTCGGCGATCTGGCCGGCATTCTTGACGCGCTCCTCGGCCGTCTTGGCGTTATAGCTCTTCAGCGCCGTCAGGTCGCTGTTATAACCGTCGATCTGCGCCTGCTCGATACCCAGCGCCTGGTCGCGCTTCTGCTGGTAATACTCTTCGTCCGTGGTCTGGCCGTACTTGTGGTACAGGTCGGCCAGCTTGCCCATTTCATCGTACTTGCGTTTTTCTTCGGCGATGGCTGCCTGGTTGTCGCGCATCGCATTCGCCAGCTCAGTGGCGCGGGCGTCGTTGCCTTTTTCTTGATACTTCTTGGCGATGCCGTCGATGATGGCGTCATACTTACCGCCGCTGACCTGGTCGTCAACGATGCTGACGCCATCCAGGATGGGCGAATCCGGGTTCGCCTTCAGCAAGTCGATAAAGTCGCGCTTGACCTTCGCCAATTCGCGGGCCTTGGCGTTGTTCTTGTCGTATTGGGCCAGCGCGCCGGTGATATCGGTATAAGCGGCGTTGCCCTTGGTCTTGATGTCTGCCAGCGCCTTGTCGTCGGCGCTTTGCTTGGCCTGGGCGTCAAGATTGGTTACCAGTTCATGGATGCGGTCATCGTTGTTGGTACCGGTGACCGAGTCGCGCAGCGAGACAAAGAAGTTGTCGGCTGTGCGGTTGCCTTGCTTCAGGTTCATCCGCGCCTGCAGCTCTTGCATCATCGGTTCATTACCGATGGCCACCTGCGCGGCCGACTTCATTTTTTCCCATGCGCCCTTGGCGGCTTCGCCGATGGCGTCCCAGGCGCGCTGGCCGTCGTTCAGGCTGGACTTCAACGCGGCGATGCGGCTCTGCGTTTCCTGGGCGATGGCGTTAGACAGCGTGCTGACCGCCTCTTCTTTCTGGCCCTGCTTCTCTAGCGAGTCGATGCGCTCCAGCGTCGCGGTATCGATCATGTGATACTGCTTGTCGAAGTTCTGCGCAAACTTAGCGACGCCGTCATCCATTTTTTCAAACTGCTTGCCGACATCTTCGGCGGATTCACCGGTCAGCTTGGCGAAGGCGGACGCGGCCGCGCCGGTCGCCAGCAGTGCGTCGCCGCCGAACTTGCCGGATGCTGCCAGGCCGGTCAGGATCTCGCGGGTCTTGCCGATGTTGTTATTGACGTCGCCGATCTTTTGCGAGGCGGCCGCCAGCTGGCCGGTGGAGACGCCCGCGTAATTGCCGGTGACAATTAACGCGTCATTCATCTTGGAGATGTCACCCGCGCCAGCGATGGCTGCGGCAATGAACAGGCCCAGCGGCAGGAGCGCGGCCGCGACGGCGGCGGCTGTGGCGGTGAACAGCATGCTGGTTGCACCTGTGGCGTTCGCCAGCACCATCATCGACCCGCCGAAACGGCTGAAGTTGCCGGTTGCCAGTTCATGGCTCAATACCATCAGTTCACGCGTGGACTGCGCATTCGCCAGGCTGAACTTGTGCTGGCCCTCGGTCGCATCTTCGATTTGCTTGATGAAGCCGGCAGACACATCTTTCAGGCCCATCTGCGCCGCCTGCAGCTTCAGCAGCTCCGTGCGGGATAGGCCAACACCGGCAGCCTGGTCACGCAGTGCGTCCAGGAACTTCAATTGCCCCAGCGTTAGCTGTGCGGTGGAGTTGCTTAACTGGGCGTTGGTGCTGCCCAGCTGGGCGGCGCTGCTATTCATCTGCGTGAAGCCGACGCTGGCCTGGGCTGTGCTGCTGGAGAGCGTCTTATAGTTGCCGATGATCTTCTGGCTGACCTGCTCGCTCGCCGCGCCCATGGCCGTGGTGGCCTGAGTAGACTTGTCCAGGCCTGCGGTGATGGTCTGGGTTGCCTGTTCGGTGGCGGCCGCGCTGGTTTTAGTGGCGGCGGCGGTCTTGGCTGCGCTGTCGGCTAGTTGCTGGCCGGCGTCCTGAGCAGCATTTCCCATGTCGGTAGTCGCCTTGGTGACATCGCTGATGCTGTCGACGGCCGCTTTATTGCCGTCGATATTGATGCGAATGCCATACTCTACCGTTGATCCCATGCGCTAACGCTTCCTTTTTTTCCGTCTCAATCACGCCAGGTGCTTTGCTCCTGGTCCCGTTCCAGCTGCTTCTTGTGTTCCTGGTTGAACGCCACCAGGGCCGCGCTTTCCATGGCGCGCAAGTCTTCGAAGGTTTCCGCCCAGTGCCGCCTGGCGATGCCGTTCATGTTGCGCAGCACTGGCTCTATCGCTTCGTAGATGATCCTGGTGCGCACCAGATAGCCGTTTGCCAGCACGATTTCCCATTGCGTTGATAGCGCCAGGAACACATTCAAGCTGCGGATGTTGTCGTGCCAGATCGGGTACGCCGGTGCTTCATAGTCCGCTTCGGCCGGCGCGTCGGCGATCTCGTCTGCCAGGCCGAGTTCTGCCAAGTCGTCTGCCAGTTCGTCGGACACAAACGTTGCCGGCAATTCCTTCAATGCGCCGCAAGTGGCCCTGGCCCACCAGTCTGCAGCGCCGGCTAGTTTTTTCGTTTGCTGCCGCTGACGGTGTCGAAGTAAGTTCTAACGATGCTGTGGCGCGTAGGGAATATCGCCAGCAGCGCGGTCAGGTTGTCTGGGGTGAATTCCACAGGCTGGCCCGCAGCGTCGGTGACGTCTTCCCAGCCAACCAAGACTTTGTCGACGACTTGCTGGTCGGTCATGGTCTTGTCGTTGATGGCGTCGCGCATTTCATCCATTTCGTTTTGTTCCAGACGCAGGAACTTGGCTTTGAAGATGGAGGTTTTGGTTTTGTTGTTGTCGCCGATGATGTCGACACGAACGGGAACGGTAAAGGTTGGAGTAGTTGCGATGACAAACATGGGATGCTCCGTTAGAAGTGATCAAATAATAAAAGGGTGAAACCGGCCAGGTGCTCCGCCAGGTGGGCGGAGCACCTGGTTACAGCAGGGTCAGTGCTATCTCGTCGTTGCCGTCGACCGGCAGCGGTTCCAAAGTCAACTTGTAGGCCAGCAATCCGTCGATGTTGTCGTATTCGACGTTCGTGATCCTGGTCTGCAGGTCGGTCTGGATTTGTTTGCCGGCTGCGCTGCCATGGGTGCAACTGAGCGGTACGACGGCCGATGTTTCCGCCAACAGGAAGGGATTGAACACATCCAGCGACGGGGCCAGCACCGTGATGCCGGCAGTCGGCGTGCGGTCGGTAATCGACACCTCGCGCTGTGGGCCGGGCAGATCGTTGCGGGCGATCTTGTTGCCGAAGTCCCAGTCGAATGTGGAAAAGGCCAGGTCGACGCCGCCAATCGATGCCGGGCCGGTATTCTTGCTGTTGATGCCCTCCTCGATCTGCCAGCCGGTGCGAATGACGGTAGGCATGTCCTGAGCGATGGGCGTCAGGTAGTTGGCATCAAAACTGAAACTCATCTTGCCTGTGCCCTTAGCGGCCATATTGCCCTTGACGCTGCCGCGAACGCCGAACAGCTTGTGCAGCACGCCATCGATGTTGATATAGGCGGAGACACTCAGCTGGTCGACCGATACCAGGTTGTAGGCGACCGATGTCGTCGCGGTGATGGTTTCTGCCGTGCCGCAGGCCAGCAGCAGCGGTCCCCATTTAGGCGCGACGCCTGCGCTACCAGAGGTTGCCAGCGCAACGTCAAACGACAGCTTGGCCCAGCTGCTGACCAGTACGCTGCCGCTACTGCCCATGTACGGCATCTCGATATTGCGCTCGGCCTTGTCGTTGTCCATGGGTGTCAGCGACACATTGCGCGCTTCTATCCAGTTGACCGCGCCGGTGGGCGTGGCATCGACGCCGTAGGCGGTCTCCAGCTTGAACATGACGGCCTTGTTTTTCCACTTGCGTGGTTTGCTGAGCAGGTTATTCACGGGTTTTGTCCTTCCTGGTTGTGGATGAGGCTACTGCGGCCGCTGTGGTTGCACTAGCCGGCGTCACCGTCTCGGCTTGCTCCTGCAGCACGCGGGCGCCGCTCGCCGGATCGACCAGGTACTGGCCGCCTTTGCCCCAGTGCGGGCATTTCTTGAAGTCCTGGACTGCAGCAGCCCGGACCGTTTGGCTCTTGATCATCATTCCGCCTTGTCAAAATAAGCAGTTCTATAAAGGTCTTGCCACCACATGTGCCCGTCCCTGAACGCCAGCAGGTGGCTGTTGCCGCGCTCAAACGGGTCCAGCTCAGGCGACGCTGTCCAGCCGAATACCTGGCGCTTGACCTTGGCGCGCAGCAGCTCCAGGTCGGCGCCGGCCGCCGCGCCCTTGTTGTCCGCCAGGTTGCGCACGACCAGGACCACGCCGATGGTGGCCGACACGCGCTGGATCAGGATGTCACCCATCCCGTTAGATTCCGGCGTCTCGTCAATCGGGATGACGAAGCAAGCCGGCGTCGCCTTCGGGTTGCTCTCCGCAGCGCTCTGGAAGTCCACGGCCTTGCCGATCAGTTTCAGCTCGGGCAGGTTGGCACGCAGGCGAGCGACTACGGCGTCGATCATGGCCGGCCCATCCGCCCAAACACCGGGCGCTGCGCCGTCAGCATGACGATGGCTTCCGGCGCGTTGCCTGGCACCGTGACCGCCGCCTGCAGCAGCACCCGCCCGGCCTGCACATCCTTGAGCCAGGCCAGCGCGTCTCGCTGATCATTCCTGGCGCGGTCGGTTGCGGCTTCGCCCAGCAGGCCATAGCGGGCCAAAGCACAGGCTGTCTGCACCAGGATGTCGGGGACCGTCGTCATGGGCAGGCTGTAGCGGCCGGCCAGGTAGCCGTCGATCAGCGCATCGGCGTCCTCCAGCGCGCTATCCACCGCACCAGCTTCTAACGCTGACTCTCGCTGGGCGATCTCATCGGCGCTGTAGCGCTTTTCCAGGTCAGGGCGGGTGGCGTAGGTCATTGCGCTGCCGGCTCCTGAATCACTGGAAGGTCCACTTCTTCGGTAAAGACGTTGGCATCCCATTCAAGCGCAGCGAGCTGGTCATCCGTCAAATCGGACAGCGGGATCGTCAGGGGCGTCGTGCTCAGCACCAGGCCGGCACGGCGAAAACCATCCACCCTGGATGACACTTTTAGGCCACGGATGCTTGCGTTTGCGGCGTTCGTGGCGTCTTTTGCGCCAGAGGGTGCGGTTACGCCTGGGCCATTCCCTTGTGCCTGGCGCTGGCCCGTGCCCAGTTCTGCGGCCGACTTGTCTTTTTTTGGTGTTCCCACGTTTTTCTCCTATCTATATAGAGGGGCCTGGTGCTAGCTACCGCCCGAAGTGCAAGCGGTAGCCTGCAAAGCCTGGTTAAGCGACGGTGCCGTCGGAGGCGTAGGCCAGTTGCCAGAAGCCGTAACCACCGGCTGCGCGGGCCTCGGCACCGAACTTGAACTGCTTGCGGCTGAACACGTCGTCGGCGTTCGGGTCGGTCTGCTGGACGAAGACCGGGGCTTTACGCTCCTGGTAGATGAAGGGCTTGACGGGCTTGGTGGTGTCCAGCAAGTACCAAGCAGTACGCGACTTCAGGCGTGGGTTGACGACCAGCTCGAAAGCATTTTTGTACGGGTTAGGCTTGCCGTCTTCCAGACGGTCTGTGGTCAGCAAGGTATTGGCGACGCCTTTTAATGCAGGCGGCACCATCAGGACGTTGGGCAGCACGTTCAGCGGCCGGCCTTCGTCATCCTTGAATTCCATCATTGCAATCTCTGCAGCGCCGAGGCTGGCCTGTGCAGCGGCCAGGCTGGCGACAGACAGTGCTTGGGAACCTTTATTGCTGATGCTGGCAATGGTTCCGTCTTCTTGCTTGACCGGATGGTCAGTGTCGAAAAAATACTGGCCGTCGTAGCACTTAGTAGTCATCGAGTTATTGACGACGTCCGCAATGATTTCATCCGGCAACTGCTTGGCGGACTCGCCCGCGCCCTGGGCCTGCGGGGCATAGATGCCCAGGTTGTCGTCTTCGATGTCGTTGCGTTCGACTTCGACGGTGGCTTCAAAGTCGTTATTGACGATGACGTACTTGAATCCTTCCAGGGCCTTGACGACCTTGTCGCCGATCCACTGGCGCATGCGCGGGAACTTGGACAGCCAGGCGTAGTCGTTCTGACCGGTCGTGGATGGCACCTTCATGGCGATCTTTTCCCATACGGTGGGAGCGGACGAAAAGGCGTTGTTAAAGGTGGTCTTCAGACCGATGAACACGTTTGCGAGGTTTTCTTTATTGACCAGCATGGGGTTTCCTATCTGTTTGCAGGTTGTTAGGCTGGGTTACTCGACCCAGACGCCGTCCGGGTCGATGCCCAGCACGCGGCCGGCCGGCGAGCGCGTGTTGCCGCCGTTGGTTTTGGCAATGGTTTGGTCGTCGACGATGTAGCAAGTCTTGTTGACGTCGGCTTGGGTGATGGGGTCGGCAGCAGCGTTAGACCACTTAAACAGCCGCTTGCGGCGTACCTGGACGGTCTTGCCGCCATCAGCGCCGGCCGTGTTGTCGACGTACTGCTCGGCGCGGCCGGCGTAGGTCAGCGTGGTAGACGTCGCGCCTGGTGTGGCAAAACCGGTAGCATTGACGGCTACTAGGGCGCCGCTGTAAATCTTGACGCCTGCCGCAGCCGGGAAGCCGAGCAGTTCGCCGTCCTTGTGCGGTGTGTTGCGGTCGTTAGTAAGAGACATGGTTACTCCGTTAGAGTGGATAAAGAGAAAACCGCTATGCGTCGCCCTGGAGCGTCTTCAGGTAGGCTTCGGTGGAAACGCCCATCGCGGCGCACAGCTGGACCTGCTGCGGCGTCAGCTCCTTCTTGCCGCCTGCAGGCGGGTTCTTGCCTGACTGCAGACCAGTCAGTGCAGCAATCGGCGGTGCGTTCTCTATATAGGCGGACAGTGCGGCGTAATCCTTGGCACCGAAGTCACGCGCCCACGATTCCTGCGCCGGAACCAGCTTGCCGTCCTTCAGCGCTGCCTTGACCAGCTCATCGACGCGGCCGGTGGTCAGCTGTGTGGACAGGCTGGCGATCTGGGTATGCAGCGCAGTCACGGTCTCGATAGGCACGAACTTGGCAGGGTCTGGCGTGGTGCTGGCCGTTAGAGTGGCGATCTGCGTACGTTGAGCACCAACGAAGGTGACCAGGTCGAACGAAGCGGCCGCGACCGCCTTGTCTTGCTTGATCAGCTCGGTCAGCGCCTGCAGCTTTGGCTGTAGCTGTTCGGCGGTGGTGTCGGCGGCCATGTTCAGCAGCCAGCGCAGTTGGGCAAGGATTTCATCCATTCCGGTTTCCTTTACAGTGAGGGAGTGTTGCGAAGAGGTGAAGTGCTGGGTTGCCGCAGCAAGCAGCACTTCTTCCATGCCGTCGATGGCAGGGTTATTCGTGATGGCGGCCATATACAGGGCCGTGACGGCTCCCTGCTTGTCGTAGCCGATGACAGGAGAAATGAAGCGATATTCATTTGCCGCAATCATTTGCTTGGCGCGGTCGGTCCAGTCGACGTCGATAGCGAACAGCCCGACACCTTCGCGCCACTCAAGATTGCTGAACCAGCCTGCCGCAGGCGCGGGCTGGCCGTTCTGCTTTGCCAGCATGGTCTGGTGCTCGTAGTCGATGACGTAAGGAGTGGCGCGCACGCCGGCCGCCTGGATCAGTGTCCGGGCCAGCTCGGCATTCATCTGCCAGCCTGGAGCATCCGCGGGGCGCCCGTCACGGGCGGCGAAGGTGCCGGCCGGCAGTAACTGCAGTTCGCTGCCGGCAGTCAGCGCCAGGCTGCAGGCGGCGACGGCCAGCAGGTGCTTGCCTGGGTGTGGCTGGTGAGTGGTTGGAGGTTTTTGCATGCCTCCATCTTGTCAGCGTCGTGACAAGACTTGCAGACTGACAGATGTCAGCAGTGGGGCATTATTTGGAGCGGGAGGCTGGGGAAACTGAAAACGGAAGGAGCCGGTCTTGCTTTACATCGAAATTAACGCGGCTCTAACGGGCCTTAGCGCCTCGAAACTCAAAAAATCGTGGTCAGCTGCAGAGTGCGAGGTTTAAATGGTGCCAAGCGCGGAAGATAAATTCCGCCTAGAAAGAAAACCTTTTGCACCCCAATGCGGCAAACCCACAAGAGGAACGCAATGGTTTGATCGTTAAAAATAGGCTTACCTTTACAAATTTGTAGAGGCGAAAAAGTCCCTGAGAACAGAACGTAAAGTAACTGTGAAAGATAAAGATGAAACCACAAAGCAAATTTTACCGAATTCTAATGACAGTGAATCTCTGCATTATCATCGCCCACAACGTAATAAATTTAGCGAACACCTATTGGCCCTGGTAATCGGCCGAGAGGTGTCGCAAATGGGCTTTCAGATATTTATCGAATAGCGTACGTACGCGATCAGCAGGAAGATTTTTATCTTTCAATTCGTGGCTCAGATCGTTACGAATATTTCTCAACTCCGTGAACTCAGTAATGTCTGACTCCTGCTTGCCGTCACTAAGATAGCAAGCGATTTTACCGAATGCTCTTTCTACTCTTGAATTATTGGCTGGAATAGAATTAAGCTCAGCGAGCCTACCTCCAGTAGTAATTGGATTGTCTACGTCGCTCATCCATAGAGGACCATATCTTTCCTTCACTCGCATTACAAACAACTCCAAAGCATTCCAAGCCGCCATAAAAGCACGAAGCTTATTCTCCCGATGGTTTAAAGACTGCGCATAGAGGTCGATGGCTTGCTCAAGTTCTGGCGATTGGCGCAGTGGTACGATCAATTCATGCATGACGGCAATTTGACTTGCGTTCAGTGCTCTCCCTGCGATAATTTCGGCAGAGCCTCCACTAATATTGAGCGAATGGACAACTTTGCCGTCGCCATCAAAAAGAACGCTCCCTTGGTTAACCAGTTCAAATTGATAGTCTGTGTCGCCAGCCATCCTAACCGCCGAAATTGCGCTAACAACGTTAGGCTGAAGTGCCGAGGATAATGCCGCTTTATCATATGCGTGCATGCAAACTCTGAAGTCGTCGACATTTATGCAGTTTTCAGGAAGAACTACCTCAACACTTCCATCAATCTCTACGATCAAGAAACCGTAATTTTTATACTTTATGCCGCGCTCTTCGATGATTTCAGCGAGTTTATTCGCCCTTGCCACGTCTCGATCAACGTCCGTAGGCATTCCAAATATTCCACTGAGAAGCAAGTTGGCCAGTACTAATTGGCGATCTATAAGCGTGAGAGGGCGAGTCGCGTCTTGAGTAAGGTACACGTGGATGCCCCCATCTTGAAAAAGCGTTACGTCTTCTTGATCTGGAGTCATTCCCATCCCGTAAGCGCAGTAAGCAGCGACGAATTTGTAGCGCATCATTCCCTCTCTATTTGAACTCTCCAAAATCAGCTGAATGCCGCTGACTCCTCGGCCTTTGGCCCCGTTGCGGCAATGGCAAGATATCGAATGTACACCGTTTGCCTTAATGTTGACAGTGCAACCCAAATTAAAATAGCCCGCCAGGCGCATTAACCGTCCAGTTTGCGATTACCAATTCTTTACTTGTTCGCTGGGCTTCCACATTGGCGACAGCGTACTTGATATCCAGCTCCATCATCTCGAAGCCCTCAAACGCCTGGCGTATGTCCGGGTGGTCGTTAATGCTGACCATCACCTTACCTTTGCAGCTCCGCATCACTTCCGCCATGCGCTCATACTGCGCAAACTCAAACGATACGCCGTAGCCCTCGGTTTCCCAGTATGGCGGGTCCATGTAAAAGAAGGTATGCGCCCGGTCATAACGTTTGACGCAGTCTTCCCAGGCTAGCTTTTCGACATAGACGCCACCCAGGCGCATGTGGGCCGCGCTCAGGTTTTCTTCTATCCTGGTCAGGTTGATGGCCGGACTGGTGGTTGCAGTACCGAACGACTGGCTTGCGACCTTGCCGCTGAAGGCATGCTGCTGGAGGTAGTAGAACCGAGCGGCGCGCTGGATGTCGGTCAATGTCTCCGGCCGCTCCAGCTGGTGCCACTTGAAGATCTCGCGGCTATTGATGGCCCAGCGAAACTGGGCGATAAACTCCGTTAAATGATGCTGGACCACGCGGTACAGGTTCACCAGGTCGCCGTTGACATCGTTGATGACCTCGGTCTTGGCCGGCATCGGCCGCAAGAAGAACAGTGCTGCGCCGCCGCAGAAAGCTTCAACATAACATTCATGCGGTGGGAACAAGGGGATTAACTTTTCTGATAAGCGGCGCTTGCCACCTAACCAGGGAATGATTGGACTGCTTTCCATCTAGGTTTCCTGCTTCGGGCGCTCCTGGCGCTCTGATGTGGGGCTCTCGGCCCTCAGCTGGTTCAAGGTGCCGCAGCGGCTACACTTGATAGTAAGACAGAGGTAAAACCCTTCTGCCAGTTTCTTATTGCATCTTCCACAGCGAATATCACGCATTTTTGCTCTCCGTGCTAATATCTCGCCCGCCTCCGATCGGGGTGGCAGGGCCTTGGCGGAGCAAGCAGGAATGTCTGCGTGCCGAGCGGCTTACCGGGTGTTGACGCACCAGGTCGGTCGCCCTGTCTTTTTTCTACAGGCTCAGGTATTCCCTCAGCCTATCGACTATCTTGTTTTCTTCATCGGGGTACAGCTGGCCGTCGGCCTGGACCGGAAAGAACTGCCGGGCTGGGATATCGCCCCACAGCTTTGGATACTTGGCTTTCGTGCCGCCGTATTGCTGCATCGCCGCATAGACCATACTGGAAGCAACCGTCAGCTGCGTGCCGGCCAGTACCCGGTAGCTGAACTGGCGTGCCAGGTCGCCGCTCTGGCCCTGCAGCGGGCGCTTGCCGGACACCAGTTGCTGGCCCTTGGCCGTGATCTTGCCGGTCTTTTTCGAGAACCCGCCTTTCTTTTGCAGATAGTTCACCAGCGTGACCTGAGCGTTAGGCTGCCAGCGCACGCCGTCGGGGCCGGTGGCGGTCACAAAGCGTAGCTTGGTGCGCTCTATCATGTCTTCGCCGATGACCTGCAGCAGTGGCGACATGTCGTCCAGCTTGGCGTGCAGCTGCGTTAGCAGCGCGTCCACGGCCAGGCTCTGAATCTCTATGGGCTTGGTCATCTGATTACCTTATATAGTCCGTTAGCGATGCCAGCTGCAATCGCTTCTTTCGCTACCTTCAGCGCGGACACCAGCAGATTGACCTCGCCCTGAGCCTTCTCGGGGTGATAGGCAAGCTGCAGAACTAGCATATCAATACCCTGCTCCTGGGAGACATACACCAAGCGCCCGGTCTGGCTGTCGACCAGCAGCTGGGCCGGGCTGGAAACGATCCCCGGCAATCTGGCCCAAGCGGCGGGGTCGAGGTCGCTGCCGGCGACCAGGCTATCCTGCAGGGCGACCTCAGCGCTGGCCGGGGCCGGGTATGCGTGCGCGCTCAGCCAATCCAGCGCCCCCTGGTCGATGGCACCAATGACAGCCACGCGACCGCGGCCGAACGAATCAGCCAGCACATCGGCTAGGAATGCCTGGTAGACAGCCGCCTGCTCGGCCTGCAGCGCCGGCCGCAATGCCTGGTACATCGCCGCGCCGATGGGTGCGTCCAGGTTGATCAACTTCTGGTCAATAAAATCCACCAGTGGCCGCTTGGCATCCGCACCTGGTGCATAGTCAAAGCCCTGGTCGATGCCGACGGGAGCGCCGGTCTGTGGGTCGATGCGATCCCAGCCTGCAGGCGGCGATCCCTTGCCGGCCGCTACCGCCTGCAGATGGTCTTTCTCGCTGGCGGACGTGACGCGGCATTGACAGCCCCAACCGTTCGTCGGGAAGTGGGTGCGCCAGAAGGGATCGTCGTAGCGCAGCACCAGGCCATTCCAGGACTGGTGGATCGGGCGGGGATGCTCGACCGCGTCGTTGTGGACGTATTTAAAATACGGGTTCAGCGCCAACAGGCCGGGATCGTTCAGTTGCTTCCAGCGGCCGGCCGCATAGCTGGTCGCCATATTGGTCTGGTAGATGACTCGCGTGCGCCAGGCGTAACCGGCGGCACTGCCCTCACCCGTCCAGCCGGTCCAGCCGTGTTTCAGCACAATGCTGTTGAAGGCTTTGCGGAAGGCTTCCAGGCCTCGGCCGTCGGCAATGCTGGCCCGGATGGCGCCGTTCAGGTCATTCAGCAAGTCAGCATTGGCTGCGCCGGCCACGATAAAGGCCCGGTCATGCGCTGACTTCAGGATGTCGTCATAGCGGTCGGTGGGCAGGTTCAGCTTGTTCTTGAAGAAATCCAGCTGCTGCTGGAAGCTTTGCTGCAGGTCGGCGCTGAGCGGCATTACTTCCCGTCCTCGGCGTCGGCCAGGCCCTTCAATTCTGCCAGCGCCAGGGCCAGCGCCATGACCTTGACCAGTTCATCGGGTGCTTTGCCGCCGAAGGCCGAAACTAGGCTGGTCTGCAAATCGTTCAAGCTCTTCGCCTGGTCGACCAGCTTTTGGATAGCGGCGAGCAGGTCGGCCCAGGTGGGTGCGGCAGCTGATGCCAGTTCGTCGGTGACGCCGGCCACCGGATCGGCCACGCTTGCACCTGGTGCAGGAGTGGTAGACAGGACCGCCGTCAACTCTTCAGATGGTTCTGCGGGATTATTGTCACTGGGTGCTGCAGGCGGTTGGGCCGTGATTTTGAGGATGGGTTCATTCTGCTGCGGCAGCGGGATGTGAAGTTTTTCTTGCGCCCAGGCTTTGGGCACTTCAAAGCCGACACCGACTAGCTTGGGTAAAGCATCGGCGAAGACAGTCAGGTCTTCCGCTTCGCCCAGATCGAACACGAAGCGTGGGCAACGCGCCAAGCCGGCGATGCCTGGCTTGTTCAGGGCGATCAGCGGATACACGAGGTCGCGGGTCAATGTAGCCGCCAACTGGCGGGCGTCGCCGCGCCGGATGTCGTGTCTGACTTCGTTATGCACCTTGCCCAGGGCAAAGCTGCCGCCGCCCTTGCTGCCGGTATCTGCCGACAAGGTCTGGCCCAGGATGCTCTTGGATTCGGACTTATCCGCCCATTCCATCATCGCCAGGTGGGCCGAGTTGCCGCTACCGCCAGCAGCGACTTGCTGGACTTCCAGCGTCATGTCCTGCGGCATGATGGCGCGGGCATCGTGGCCCAGCGCGGTAACGGCGCGCATCAGGCTGGCTTTTTCATCTGCGGTGGCGCCAGCGAAGTATTTACCAATGATGATGGGCAGGCCGTAGGTTTCCAGGAACTCGGCAAAGTCACCCAGTGCGTAGGCTTTGTACAGGAAGGGCCAGACCAGGGTGCGGAATAGGCCCATGCGGCCCAAGTAGCCGGTCTTGGCTTTGCCGTGAGTGTGCATGATCCAGCCGAAAGGCACTAGCTGCGCGCCTTCTACCGACGTGTCCTGCAGGCGCAGCTCTGTTCTGGCCGTGTTCAGCTTGAACCACTCTTGTGGCCGGGGATGGAAGCATGGCAGCAGTTCGCTACCCTGGGACTGCCACTCCAGCTCGACCGGTGCGAAGCCGTGGCCGACGCCGTCCATCATCGCCAGTACCAGGTCCTCTATCGGGTCAATGGCGTCCTGCAGCACTTCCTTGACCCAGGCAGCGGCCGCTTTTTCGGCGGCGCTGGCGTTGCGAGGTGGGACGACGTCCCAGGGCAAACCAACGACGGCATTCTTGCGCTTGTCCATTTCGGCACGCAGGTGGCCATCTCGTTCTTCCATGTCGGCGAACAGGCGGTGTTGTTCCAGCAGATTGCCGTTATCGGCTTCCTGCAGCGTCCGGGCCAACCTGGCTGGCGTCAGCCCGCCCAGCATCGGCAGGAGATATTGGTTCTGCAGCGCCATGATGTTGGCGGTCTGCGGTTCACTCAGCACTTCCTTTTTAATCGGGTTGCCGTGCTGGTCAAGTATTTGGGTCACACCATTCTCCTGGTATTCGATAGATCAAGGTCGCGGCTGCCTGGGTCGGCACGGCCTCCCTCGCTGGCCCAGCGGCCGTCGCGGGCCTGGCTCATGAAGCCCTCTGCAGCACCTGGCCCGCGTGTCATCGCCACCCACCACAGCAAGTGCAGCGCGGTCAAACCGTCATAGTGATGGTTGCTTTGTTTCTCCGGCCAGGTGTCCAGCTCAGACAGTAGTTGAGTCAGGCTGGCGTGCAGCAGGATGGATGGGAACGCGGGGTCGGTGACGTAGGGTTCCAGCGAGTCGACACGCACTTCGGCCGGCACCGTGGCAGTGACACCGACCAGTGGCAAGGGAACCCCGGCATGCAACCCTGCCTGCATGAAGGTCAGGCGCGAATGTTCGTAGGCGTTATTGTTTTCAAAGGCGATGGCTCTGCAGCGGAACTCCTTTTGCATGGCGATCAGGTCAGCTTCTAACTTGGATGGCACGCGGCGTTTGATCCAGGCTTCCAGCACATACAGCCGGCGCGATACCGGGTCCAGGCCACCGACGACCAGCGCCGAGGGATCGGAGGTCTCGCCTTTGCCCATGGACGGGTCACAGGCGCCGAAGATGATCCAGTCGCGCATACGCTGGACCCAGAAGGTAATCTTGCTGAAGACTTTGTCTTCGTCACTGCGTGGGTCACCCTGCATTTCTGTACCAAACGCTTTTGGAGCCGTAGCGCGCTGGCGCATCAGCCAGAACAGCGAGCGTACCGACGGCCAGGAGACCTTTGCGCCCTCATCCATCGCCGCCTGGTGCTCCAGGTAGAACAGGTAAGACGGCAGGCGCTGGTCGGGAATGACCAGGTTCTGGGCTGCAGCGGCTTCGACCAGACGGGCATCATCATTGCGCATCAGCTCTTCGCACTTTGCCCAAAGGTCCATATTGGACGGCAGGCACTCGATTGCGCGGAAATGGTGGACGACGTGGCCGATGGTGCGCTTGGCCCGACTGATGGGATCGTCCTTGTCCAGGATAGTGCCGACGCCGCCATATTTGACGCTACCGTCTGGCGGTCCCAGGTAGTCGATAGCCTTGGTCAGCCAGTTCCAGCGGTTCTCGCGCTCGGTGGGGCTTTTGGCTTCGGCATCCGTGATCAGGTCATCGCCCAGCAACAGCTTTGGCCGGCTGGCGCCGTGGAAGGTGCCGCGAATCGCTTGTTCAGCGCCGAAGGGTTCTACCTTGACGCCGGTCTTCGTGATGAACTCGCCGACCTTCCACATCGGGCCTTTGCCGCAGGCTTCCGGGAAGTCCAGGGCCAGGGTGGCATTCATGGTCAGTTCGGTCTTGACGACCTCGACCAGCTTGGTCGGCAACTTGGTTTCTGCGCCCAGCAGGATCACATAGTCGATGAAAGGTGGTAGCGCGTCCGTCCAGCCTATCTCCGAGCGTATCTCAGGCCGCTGCAGCAAGCCCTGGACGGCGCACCAGACCGGCCCGATCTTGGTCAGCATGGAGGATTTGGCCTCGCCCCTGGGGGCGATCCACCATTCCTTGACGCCGCCAGGCTGGCGCAGCAGCTGCGGCCAGCGCTTGCAGAACTGCGCCTGGAAGGAAGAAGGCGTGCCCCTGATATGGTGCGGGAAGTAGGTATACGCAAAGAACTGGAAATCGCCGTCCAGCACGCGCTTGCGGCGTGCTCGGATGGCTTCCGGCGACGCATCCAGGCCCATCTGGTGGGCTTCGATGTCCTTACGCAGCGAGCTGACCAGATCGGCCAGCTCGTTATGGAATTCCTTGGCGCTGAGGTCGTTGCTCTTCATTTGGCGTCCGCCAGGATTCTTGGCAGCACGTCGCCGAACGGCTCCAGTATCTCGACCAGCACAGCGCCATGCTGTGGGTAGCGCTCCTGGACGAACTCGGCCAGGCCCCGTATCACAGTCATGCCTATAGAGAGGCTATTGGCTTCCGGCAGGAACTTGCGCATCGCCGCCATGGACTTATGGATGTTGTCCATCAGGCTGGACAGCAGGTCGACGCGTTTGGTGGCGGGCATATCCTTGTCCGCCTTGATCAGCTCCAGCACAGCGTTGAACTGCACCAGCATTTCGGTCAGGATTTGCTGTGACAAGTGTTCAACGTCGCCGCTGCCGAGCGTCGATGCGCTGCGGACCTTGTCCCAGTCGTCGCCCTCGGCTTGCGCCTGGGCTTTCCAGCGCTTGGCCGTGGTATAGGCGACATTGACCTGGGCAGCGGCTTGTTCCAGCGATAGCCGGTCAAAGATGTAGTGCTTGCGCACCAGGGCGCGCACGTCGGCACTCTTGGTCATCAGGAACCCAGCTTGCGTTTCATCAACTCAATGATGGCGGCCAGCGCCACGCTGGAACCGAAACCAGCGAGCACGCCAGCGCGGGTGGAGCCTTTCTCCAGCTCACGGATGCGCTCTTCGTGGGCCTTGACGGTCTCGGCCAGCTTCTTGGGGTTGGCGACTTCCAGTTCGCGCAGGCGCAGGTCGTGCTCGTCCAGGCGACGGCTAACCTTGCTATCCAGGCTGGTGATGCCGGTTTCCAGGCGCTTGGAGGTATGGGCCTGCTCATCCAGTTTGGCTTCTATGCGTCCCAGGATGCGTGCGATATCGTCGTTGCTGACTTCCATGCGTGTTTGTCCGTTCAGTGTTGGCGTCATTGGTATGGCCGTTAGGGTCTCGTCAATTTGCAACGGGCTTCTAACGCCTGCTGACAGTGGGTGCACCGAGTACAGCCTGGTGCGGCCGTCTGCCGCTCTGCCGGGATGGGCTGGTCGCATTCCTCGCATTCGGCGGCGCTGGGTGCTTCTGCGGCGGCCTGGCGGGCCAGTGCCTGGGTATGCAGCCTCGCCAGTGCATCCTGGCGCTGCAGCAGCTCCAGTTCAGCGGCGCGGTCAAAGATGTCCGTCATTCGGCTCCTTCCGCTGGCGCCTCGGTGCTGCCGTACCAGTCAATCCAGCCGCCGACCTTTGCCCTGCACAGGTAATACTGGCGAGTGACATCAATGTGATTCTTCACCGCGTCCTGGCCCGCCTGCAGTGGTGGCAGCGTCGGGCACGTCGTCATCAGGTTCGCTTGCGGCTGTGCTGTCTGATTGCGCGTTAGCGTCGTTCCAGCGCTGCAGGCTGACAGGATCAAGCACGCAGCCAATGCCAGGGTTTTGTTGTTGATCGGTTTCATATTGAGAGCGGAGATGTTGATAAAAGGCGTCGGTAGCGTCCAGGGCCTGCTGGGCGTGCACGCCGGCCGCCAGCGCCTTGGCGTTTTTGGTCTTGGTCGCCTTCACGTCCTGAGCAACTTCCTTGACTTGTTCGGCGGCGGTGGAGTTGTGTTCTACCCAGGCGCCGAAGGCATAGGCGGAAGCGCCGAGGACGATGGACCATGCCAGGAAGGCGATGATGACTATGCGGGTCATTCGGCTTTACCCTCACAGACGGAGGTGCCCCAGCTGGAGAACAGCGGTTGGTGCTTGAACAGGATCAGACGGGGATAGCGGCGCGAGAACTCGAAGTTCTGCTGGCTTTGGCCGGCGTTGATATTTTCCGTAACGTTGAACCAGGTGCCGGGTGTGGGCGAGCGGCGCTGCGCCTTCTGGACATATCCCAGGCCAGCGTTATAGGACTTGAGGGCCGCCGCCCAGCGCTGGCAGGCGTCATCGCCCTGGACGCGGGCATACAGCCAGTTGTCGTAGCGGACTTGGGCGCGGATGGCCCAGGTGGGACTGTAGGGGTCGGGTGCGCCGAGTTCGGGATAGGTCTGCGCTACCTGGCGGGCGGTCGCATCCATGAACTGCATCAGGCCCCGGCCTTTGTCCCAGGCGGTGACGTCGGCCCTGCAGCTGCTTTCCTGACGCATCTGGCCGGCCAACATGGGCACAGGCGCTTCCAGTCCATAGACGGCCTGCGCCTCGCGTGTCAATGTAGCACGGTACTGCTGACACAGGTCGGCCGCGTGGCTTTGCTTGCTGATGGTGGCGATCAGCGCAATGAAGACGCAATACAACGCGAACTTGACCAGCAGCGCCCAGAAGAAGCCCTTCATTACATGCCTGCGCCGAGGGTGTACATCGCGCCAAAGATGACGATAGCGCGCCGGATCATGACCAGGGCATGGCTGTCCAGGGTGATGCGGTCGCGAAAGGCTGCACGGTCGAGCCAGTAGCCGGCAAAGCCACCCATGGTGACGTGGCCGAGTTTCCAGGTCAGCGTTTGCAGCGGGCCGCCGTAGCCGGCCGATAGCATTATCAGGGCCAGCGCGTAAAACAGGGCTGCGATCAGCAGCCATTCGATCATGCGGAGTTTGTTCACGGGATTTCCTCAATGTGTGGGCTGATGGATGTCAGCAAGATGGCATTGAGGACTTTACGCGGGCGCGAGAATAAGGCTAAGAATGACAGTTGTCAGCAGGGGGTTGCTATGGCATATTGAGTTATTCGACCTGGGCCAATGACATCAATAGCTGCCCGTCACTTAAAAGGTAGGCATGAGCAAAAAGAAAGAATCAAATACCTTCGACAACGTGATTAAACGTCAGCTCCATCGAACGTTGCCGCCACTTGACGTATTCATGAACCAGTTTCTTGATTATTCGGACGAGTCGTTTTTGCCGGTTAAAGAAACCATATTCGCCCATCTGAAAGAGTGGTTGGATATGGACGACATTAGCCAAATTTCCATGCAAATTACATCCCATCACCTACGCGAAAACGGCGCTCAAATAAGCAGTGGCACTGTAAGCGAGTACCTAACGGAAGCTCAACTTGCGGCTTGTATTGACGAGATCGTGGCCGTTTTTAATAGCATTCCTCTGACCTATGAAATTTTATTCCCACTTCCTAACATACGCATTCCTGAGGACATACGGCTATCTGAAAACATATCGTTGGTTCGTAGAACCAGTCCGTCGAGATTAAAGGGAGGAGCGCTTACTGTACTTGATGATTCAAACGTCCAGGCGTACTTTAAGACCACCGCTCGAGGGTACAGTAGTCTGACTCGCGGAAAGTCCGCCATGCGTGAAGCGTTATCAAAGTTAAAATGGATTGTACAGGCTGGCGCCGTCCGCGGAGTATTTTGTCATCGAGTTCATGGCGCACGAGGAATTTCGTTACCGAACGATAACCAAAACAAGTTATGTGCCCTCGTTAACAGACTCGGGGCAGACACAATAGAAACGTCTCTTGTTGAACTCGGTTTGGGAATGTCTCGCTATTTGGAACAGTTAGAAATATTTACTGATGAAGTACCGTTTTGGGATAGGAAATTAAGTTCCATTTCTGTTCAAGTGCCTATTAAGCCGGAGGCATTGGCAGTAGAAGTACCAAGAACGCTAGCACCTCTTGTTCACCTCCTAACGCAGGATGCTTTTGCAGAAAATACGCAGTCTTTACGAAGCGCCCTTGAATGGGCGTTTGATGCTGAAGCAGACGACGAGATAGTCCCAAGTCTCATCAAAAAATGTATAGCTCTAGAAGCAATTTTAGGTGAGCATTCGGAAGATCCCGACGCCCGTGGTCGGATAACGGATCGCTTCGCTGATAGATGTGCTTATCTTTTGGGAAGCACCCCGAGCGAACGCGCTGCTATAAGAAGGGACATGAAGGAGGTTTATACACTGCGCTCCGAACTTGTACACGGTGCAAAAATACATCTGACTCATAAAGATCACCGTATTAAAGAATCAGGTGATCGGTATTTGAGTCGAGTGTTATCTACAGAAATATCAATGCTCGAAAAGTGGTTAGCCTCTCGTGAGGCGTCGTCAAAACATTGAAGACGCCATATAGGAAAGTCATTTAGAATTTTAACTTTGGAAATTTGATCTACTTCGCAAAAAAAATGAGGGCCGCACTCACCACTGCCGCCCCTTAACATTGGAATTTTATGCCAACATTTACTTTTTCTGTTGCTACGGTAGGCGCAATGCGCTGGAATGGCACAAGCCCCGACCCAAACAATGCAAGGAAAACGCACCCGAATCACGATAGCGGCTTACCCCTGGAAGAAGTCAAGCGGTTGGTCGAGGAAGGCCTAAGGTTTTTTTGGCAGCTTCCTCCGTCCACACTTACCGGCCGCGGAGCGGATCTTATAAAAATCCATGCTGAGCTACGAGGAACGAAAGCGATTAATGTCATGATCGCGAAAGGCATTCATCAACGGAAAACTGATCCGCACATCCGAATTCAAATAAGTGGAATAGCGATGCATATTATGTTGTCTTGGGCCACGGAACTTAAGCATGGCCTTTGGAGCGCAGTCGGGGTGGAAGTATTTATTGGCAAAATAAAATGTCAATTTCCTACGGCCGCTACGCGAACATTTCCGGGGGCTAGGCGCGGGAGCGTAACCTTGGAAGTTATGACCGAAGAACGGAAACGGGCGGCGAAAGAATACAATGAAAGTTTGGCGTCGATACACAACTTGTTTGAAGGGTACCCGGACTAGAAGAGAAATTGGAGATTGTAGTCTTAAAGCAAGCTCAATTGCCTCGGATCGACGGATTGAATTTCTTCCGTCGTCTTAAGTATGCGCCAGATAGTACGCTCGTGTATGTACGGGGTGAATTTGCGCGTGATACGCGTAACACTGGCTCTGGCAGACAACCCTTCTTCCATCGTCAATCTATCAAACTCCGCGAGCACTTCTTTGTTCCGAACTGCTTTTAGAGCCCGGTGACACAACGGCACAGTAAACGGGTCGTTTCCGTAGAACTTGAGTAGCTTTTGCGCCGCCTCGCGTCCGACGGACTCGGCCATGCGCTCCAAACTGTTTTCGCTGTTGTACAAATTGATTGCATGGCCACCGTGCGCATCTACCAGCCGCAACGTCGCGGGGAGGCCGATTAATGCGATCAGCTTTTGGGCACTCTGTGGGAGGTGGGACAGGTCAGATTGCACGCAGGCTCCAGATTTTTACAAGTTTGCGATTTTTTTGGCACGGCGGTCAGCGTCATAGCTAAGCGCCGCGATGATGCTGGCAAGTGCCGAATGGTCACACCATTCAATGCGTTCCACCTTGCAAATGCGTTGTGCCAGCTTATCGGCGTATTCCCAAGGCCGGCCTGCCGTCGACAGCTGCGCTTCAATCTTCTTGATTTGCTTTTCGCGGTCGGTAGCGACATCGGGCTTAGCCCGGCCACCCGACCGCACTCGGGGCTTAAAGCCGATCTTCTTGAAATGATCCAGCAGGACTTTACGCTCTTGCCAAGACAGGTCTTTACTTGATGCCTTGCCGGTGACCTGGCGCAGAATATCGCGATACGCGTCATCCTCTAGCGCCAGCTGTAGCTTGGCGATGTGAATTTGCGCCAGCTCGGCCTTGCGCATCTGTTCGACGGTTCTCATGTTTTGCATAGTGTCTTGGCTGCTCATCAGTACCCGGCCACCACGGCGGGCAGACCATTTCCCAGGGAGGGAAATGGTTTCGCTCTTACTGCTCGACCTCAGCGTCGGTGTTCGACGGGTACTTAATTTGCGCGGCACCTATGATCTCCAGGCGCAACTCTGGTCGCTTGCTGGTTTGGTAGATCATCACGTCACCCTCAAACTGGCCGTGACATTTGACCGACCTTTGCAACAGTTTTACTACCTGAATGCCGGTCTCGGCCGGCATGAGAAAGTCGTTGAATCCAATGCTCACCACGCTCATACCTGGCTCAATCCTTTGTTTTCTAGTAACCATGGTTCCCCCGTTAAATGGCTGCAACGTCAAGACTAATCGGCGCATACTTGTCCTCGCCGATGCGCTCATAGAAGCGAATGTATTGCTTGCTGCCCACTACCTGCAGCGACTCACCGATGGCGGTCATCGCCCGCATCCATTTATCGTCCTTGATCTCCAGGCGGCGCAAGCCGAGCACGCGGCCGGTGTTAATTTTCCCTTCTTTGTCCGCCTTGAAAGCGTCTTGCACCAGCACCTGAATTTTCGGATCGCTGCCGACTGACCATTCGGCGATGCATTCGTCTATCAGCGCCTTCGCCGCTTGAAGACGCTCGTCGAAAGTAATGTTTTCCTGGATGGCGAGCTGCACCTTGTAGCGGCCGTCAAAGCTATGCAGCGTGATGTTGCCTTTTTTGCCGCCGATGGCGACGTCGTATTGCTCAGCGCTGAGGACAACGAAGGCGGCGACATCCTTGAACACCTGGTCCTTGAACTGGCCCAGCTCGTCGCGCAATGTTTTCGCGCCCAGGACCAGCTCCTGCACCAGGGAGTCACGAGTCTGGTCTATCGGTTTAACTAGTTCGGTCGGTACCAGGTGCCCATGGGCGTTTTGCATGAAGCCTTCTGGGACTGTGTTTTCTGCTTGTTTTTCTGTTTGCATCATGTTGTTCCTTGTTAAATATCTGTGGGGCCGATGGGGATCGGCGCTTGTTTGTCCGTTGGGGCTGGTCTAGCTTGGTCTGTTTTAGGCCAGGGGATCAGCGGTTCAAATAGCGATGGCATTAATGCAGGGCTCCTTTCGTTTCATCTCTGATGACGACCCGTTCCTGGATAAAGTCGTTCAGGGTAGTCACCAGGGCCTTGCTGTCCTTGCGGTAGTGCGCATGTACCAGACGCGACAGCCAGCCGCTCATGTCCTTGACCATGCCTTCAAACGCATTGCGTTCAGCCAGAGACTCAAGCAGCGCGGCCTCTAGCTCGTCATAGGTCGGCTTTTTCTTGGCCTCATAGAGTGCTTCCAGGTGCTGTAAAGCTTTGCTCATATCAAACTCCTTTCAGTTATTGCTTGGATGGTTTGTGAAGGGTTCTAACGCGTTCAAAAATGCTTGCCGACAGCATGCCGATGGCGGTGGCAGCGACTTCATCGTCGTTGCCGCTGACGCCGCGCAGGCAGTGGATAACAGCGTGCGCTACTTCGTGCGGGATCAGCTCGGCCAATCGGCCGTCCAGGGCCAGCACGATAGTTCCGCTGTGCCTGGCGCGCTCCGTCTTGCTGGCCTGGAAGTAGGCATGCACATGCTCACCATTGCGTCGCCGCCTGCCTTCGCGATACCGGGCGTCTACTTCCTGGGATGTCTGCAGCAGCTGGACGCGCAGCTTGATCCAGGAATAGGAGACCGTGAATGCGGTCATGCGCGCCTCCATTCGGTCCATTGGATGGCGCAGCCGTCGACAATCACGCTGCACAGCTTGTGGCCGTCACCGAACGGCCGGGCATTGAAGCCATGCCCTGCAGCGATCAGAAAATCCAGATTGCCAGGCGGTACGGTCAAGGTCGGCCTGGCAGCGCGGATGTCGATGCTGATAGCTTTCTGGCGGTTAGAGCGCAGCCAGCGGACGGTGCGATTGACGATATGCAGCGCCCTGACCATGTCGACATTGAGCACCTTCGGTTCTGCGAGTATTGCGGTTGCGACGTTGCTCATTGCGGTTCTCCTTTGCATTTGTTTTGGCACTGCTGGCAGGCGCGCCACTGCCCCATCAGCGTTGGGTTGTGGGTCGGCGCGCGCCGGCTGGATAATTCCCTGCAGACTTCGATAGGAATTTGCTTTGCCTGATAGGGGCAGTCCGCGATAACGGGCGGCTCCAGCACTTCAAGTGCCTTGGCTGCCAGCTTGGCCGTACCGCCTGGATAGGCTCCCTTCAGCGCCAGGCTGACGGACGTGCGCGAATACCCCAGCAAACGCGCTACTGCCGCGTTGCTGGTCTGCGCCGCCGCAGCCCTGATCAATTCCAGCCAGCGCGGTTCAGAGGTCGTCATCATTGGATGCCTCCTCCTGGTAGACGACCTTGGCGAGGTTGGGATCAAACAGGGACTTGCTGCGCTGGATCATGGGTGGTCGCGGGCCGGTGTATTTGCTGGGGAGCAGCCGATAACGCGCCAGGCCCATGCCCTTCCCTCTGCCCTTGTTGGCTTCTTTGACCACTTGCAGGTAACCGGCAGCCTTGAGCATGATCAGGTACATCTTGGCCGTGCCAGGCTTGACGACGACACCGGACGCACTGGCGTGTGCGGCCAGCTCGGGGGCATTGAAGTCCGCGATGATGCGCATGGAACGCCACATCGATTCGGTGCCCATGCCCTGCACTACCGGCTTGCCGGTCCTGTCCAGGCGTGGCGCTTCGACGCCGTTGTCACGGATCAGCGTCCAGGTCTTTTCAGAGCCGATCTTTGCGTTCTTCTCGATATGCCCTTCCAGAAAACCGCCCTTCTCCAGGCACATCAGGTAGGTATACATCGTGCCGTCGTCCACTTTTGCTTTACGGGAGATTTGATAGCAGGTGAAAGGCCCAGCGTGTTTGCGAATTTCTTCCCAAGCACGGTCGCGAGACCCTTTACCTCCTACCAGCTCTAGTTGCGCAGGTTTGCGCTTGGTTTCCCTTGGCATGTGCGACCTCTCAGACCAGGCGACGCTTAGGCGCGTCTCCGGTGTAGAGGTCACGGTCACCCCAGCGCGCCAACGTCATTTCCGGCTCGGCCATCAGCATGGCTTCTTCATGGATGCGCGTTAGATTGACGCAAACCCGGCGCACGGAACCTGCCGCCAGGTCCACAACACGCGCCAGCAAGTCGGGGGCGATGACGATGTCCGGGCAATAGATCGGTGCCAGCTTGAGGGCGTCGTCAAAGGAGACCGGCAGCGCGGGTATCCAGGCCATGATGCGGCTGTGGAAACGCTCCCATTTTTTAAGCTTGGTCGGCAAGGTCTCCTCACCGACCAGCATCAGCGTGCCCTGGCTGCCTTCGTAGATGTCCCTGACCATTTCGATCATGCCGTCGCTGCGCAGGCAGAAGTCGAATTCGTCAATGATCAGTGGTCGGCGGCTGGCGGCCAGCTGTTCGCATATCTGGTCCAGCAGATGGGAGACGGTGCCGGTAGGCTTGACGCCCATTTCAAACAGTATTTTCTCCAGGAACGCTTTGCGGCTCCAGGCGCTGCGCATCTGCACGTAGTAGCTGCGGGTCTGATTGGCGAGGGCTGAGCAGGCAATCGTCTTGCCACGGCCAGGTGGGCCGTATAGCGCGCCGATGCCTGGCAAGCTGTCCACCCTGGACATGAGCTTTTCTGTCGCCACCGCCACCAGGGCGAGGTTGGAGATATCAGCGACTCGATTGACCGGCATAATGATATTTGTCATACTTGCTTTACTTTCAGTAGGTAGATGCCGTTAGCGCGGCATGGTTGTTAAGCACTCTTGCGTTGATAAGTGCGGAATTCGGCGGTAGCCTGGTAGGTTTGCCGCCATTTCTTTTGCTTCTCGCAGTCCAGTTCCTCCTCTCTTAAAACATTCAATCTTTGCCATTCGGTCCAGCGCTCTTCCGGCGCGCCTGGCACTATCCATCCTGCCGTTTCGACTATTGCCGTTGGCATCGCCTCGACAGGCGCGGCGGGTACGATTTCCACCGGGATGGCCTGACGTGCGCGGGCTTCCAGCTGCTCGCGGGTGATGGTCATGAAGCCGGGCATCCTCACGGTGTCGACCTGCTCCAGCGCCAGCAGGCCGTACAGTTCCTCGCGCACCTCGACCAGCTTGGTTTCCAGCCGCTTTTCGCGGCCTGCAGCGCGTTTTTCTCTCGCTTGCTGGATGACTGACTTAGGCATGTAGTCGCGCTTGTTGGCGTCCAGCTCGGCAGTGCAGATGAAACGGCCGTCGGCGTCGTAGGCCCAGACCTTGTCCGGGTTGTGGATGTCGTAGCCGATGCGCAGCTGCTCGGAGTGGAACTCTTCCAGGACGCGGGCGAAGTAACGATTGCCGAACAGTTCTATCTCGCAGCGGCGCACCGTGCGCAGTACCTGGGGCCGGAACAACGGGCGGGCTTCGTCATCTTGGACCGTATGGGCGGCAAAGCCCTTGCTAACGGCCAGCGCCCAGGCTTCGTTCGGCGTCATGTGACGGCGGCGGCCGCTGACCGGGTCGGCGGTCTTGTCCAGCGAGCGGTGTGGACGGTTGTTGTACTCGTCCACCTTGGCTTTGCAGAACTCCACAAAGTGCGGCCAGCCCATAAGCGGCATGACGTTCGCTTCCCCTGGTTTGGCGATAGCCTTGCGGGATAACTTGAAAACGTTCAGCTTGGCCTGGCGGTCCATGTCGCGGCCCATGTAGCCGGGCACTTCCTTGGCGGCGTTGACCCAGATGGTCTGGTGCAGCTTTTCGATAACGCCGCGTGCCTGGGAGTTGTAGGGCAAGCTGTTTTTCATCTCGATGCCAAGGCGGGCCATCAGGCCGGTGGCGACGTCGGTCATCAGTTCATTCTTGTAGCCGGAGCCGTTGTCCACATAGAACACTGCCGGGATACCGCCTGTGAAAACCGCATCACGCAGCGCGTCCAATACTGCGAAGGCGCTTTCAGCCAGGCCGACCGACCAGCCGACTGCCTTGCGGGTGGCAATATCGACGACGCTGGTAATCTCCGGCCGGAATGGCCTGCCATGCATCGGGTGCTGGACCTCGGCGTCAAAGGTGTGGCCGTCTGCGCTGTAGATGTCTGCCGGCAGCAAGCTGTCGAAGCCGCGTCGGATGAATGGTTTCAAGGTCTTCAGCTCACGGTCACCCATGCGGCCCATTTCAAGCGTGACGTTGCCAACCTTGCTCAGGAAACGCCGCACTTGCCATACGCTGGGCAGTTCGCCGAGCGCATCCGTTGTATGGCGCAGGAATTCGCGGTAAGCGTGTTCCACCGTGGGCTTTTCTGGGCGTTGATAGCAGGCTAGAAACGCAGGCGCCCAAGCCGGTATAGTGAGGTCACGTTCCCGTTTCTTGGGGGCGAGCATGCCGCCGCGCTGGTATTCGACGAAGCGCAGCAGGCTGCGGTCGGACGGCAGGCCGTCCGGGCTTGATCGGCCGCGCTCGTCGCGTGCCATTTTGAGCATGTTGACCAGCTGCTGGTCGGCCTGGCCTTTGCGCGCCATATCGATCAATGCACGCGCCGCCTTTTTTAACGGGTAGCCCGAGCGCTGCATCAGTAGTTCTAACGCCAGTAAAACGCCCTTGCGGGCATCGGCCTTGAGGGACTGGCCCTCGGTTTCGATCAGTGGCAGCTGGTTCTCAGGCCCGACCGCTAGGCGCTTTGCCGGCATGGTCGATACCAGATTCTGCGCAGCTTTGGCGCGGATGGCTTCCATTACCTCAGCTGGCGGTGCGTATTCTTTGCGTACACCTCCCTTGCCGCCTTTGCCCTGAACCTCTATGAACGCCCAGCGCTCAGTTTTGGCCCGCTTGAAAATTGCCGGTCTCGTGGTCGGCAGCCCCGGCAGTTGCATTGCCGCCAGCGCTTCGGCGTCGTAATGTGTTCTGATCGCTCCCGTATTCATTGCGCCGCCCTAAACAAGTCCAGTTCAGGCGTGCCATTTTTCAATACATTGCTACGGTGGTAGGCGACCTTTGTCAAAGTTGCGGTCAGGGACGCAATTGTCTCGTCCAAAGCATCACCGCTCTGATAGAAACGAACCAGCAGAGCCATCGCATCTGCGAAAGTGACTTGCAACTCCGCCAGCTCGGTGACATCCGATTTTTTCCCTGCTGGTATGCCGACCACAATTTTGTCGCCGTGTGCGATGCATAGGTATTCGCTTACAAACGCGATACCACAGAAAGCTTCAAATTGGCGCACGCGATTCAGAGGCATCGTCGTGTCTGCAAGCCAGCGGTATAACGTCTTGACCTCAATACCCATGAGGTCTGCGATTACCTTAATTGGCCGGCGATTTTCTGCCGCAAATTCGACACACAGTTCCTGTGCCTCGCTGAGGCTTGTTGGCCGCGCTGACTTCAATCGTTTGTTTCGCATAGTTGTTTTCCGGCTTCGAGAAACGTGTTTCTGGTGGTTTTGGCTGGTTCGCTTTAAGATTTCATCCATGCCAACCGGTAAATCAAATGGTTGTGTGGAGTTGTTAAGCGTCCGTTTTAGGGTTGCTTTCCGTGTGCTTTATGTGTGTGGAGTGACAAAACCGGCGTAAAATTGCGTTTTGCATAGCGCGCCGGCCAGATGGCTTCGGGTGTAACCCCGAGAGCTGCAGCGATGATCCCTTCGGCCTTTAAATAAGGTCGATCCAAAGCTGATTTCAGAGTGCCGTCACTCAGGCCACTTTCGCGGGAAAGTGCACGCAATGACCACCCTTTTTTATGAAGGGCGGCAACGACATCCGCCCGATGCATATCGTCTTGGGCGGTTTTTTTTAGGGTATCTAATACGCTCATTGAAGGCTCCTGTGTGGTGAGTCAATGAGCGCATTCTAAGTTGTATAGTTGTTTCTTGCAACAAGAAACAACTAAAGAAACAACAAATATTTATGCACTTTCCCTAAGTGATTGATTTGTTTAGTTGTTTTTTTAGTTGTAAATACTTCGATCAAGAAACAACTTTTAGCGAAAGGTTGTTTCCGTATGCAAAAGAGCTTTAAACAAAGATTTTTGGAAGAAGCCGGCGAGCATCCGTATGCATGGGTGGTTGCTCTCGGATTGCCGAAGGACTTAGTGTCTGCGGTAGCTAGAGGCAACGACGATTACCGCCCCATCCAGCGAACGCTAAAAAAGCTCGCAGATGCGACAGGAAAAAGCGTGACGTGGTGGCTCACGGGGGATGACGGCGCGGATACGAAGAAGGAACAAACAAGCGCCACCGTTGTTGGAACAGTAGCGGCGGGCTCGGCAAGAGTAGATGTCCACAAACTGGAGCTCGCTGTGAAGGCTCTGACGGACTGGGAGGTAGCAAGGGGCAAGCCGGTGAGCGATGAACGCCGGCCAGCCGTAATCGCCGTCTTGTACGATTACATTGTCAGCCACCCTGGCAAAGAGCAAGAAGGTCTGGCCACAGTACTACGAGCGATTGGATAAAAAGAAACATTTCTGTAAATCAACTAAAATGCAGCTTTTCTTACATTTAGTTACAGGCATGGATTCGCAGGATAACTTGTGGTTGGGTAAACTCTCGCGCTTGCTGGATGAAGCTGAGGCTGGCGTAACGAATAAGAGAGGCCCTTGTTTGCAGCATTGCGCCGCCTATGATGGCTCGCCGGCTGCAAACGACACCAGGTTCGCAGCTTCCCAAAAGAAGTAATAATCCGGGCCGTTCCATTCGAGCGCCAAAAAAGGCGCAAAAAGGGCTGAAACGGTCCGCTTTTTGCGTATTGCGCGCCAAAAGACTAAAGCGCCCGAAAACTAATGCAGCCTAATAACTGCAGGGCTTCCCGTCAATTTATCCCTCGAACGTCCGGTGTCAAAACAGGCACTCCCTCACAGTAACTTTGAACTAAGTTGCGCTTACTTTTACACAAACATAGAATTTCAGACGTACCAGTCCTGACTTTTTTTCCACCTCCCGCAATCCATTTAGCGATGCTACCTGATTGAAGCGACATGCTGCACAAATTGCTCAGTGTTAAAGAATAACTTGCCTTTGGACTCCCAAAGGTCCCTAAAGGCGAGTCGCATAAACTTTGTCTCGTTTGAGACCAACACATCGGCATGAAGCAAGTGCGTCATCAGATCAAGGTCTGCTTGGGCATTCAGGTCAATCTTATCGTTGTCGCGCATCGCAGCGTAGTACCCCATGTAGACCATGTTCCTGACAAATTGTGAAAAATAGGGATAGGCTGAAGGCGATCTTGCCCATCGAGCAGCCAAGCCTATTGGGGATCGGTGTTTGAAGTGATGCTTGATGAAAGAACGGCCAAACGGAATAAATTCAGTTTTCATTATGTCGACTAACTCGCTACGTGCGTGCTTGTTTGCCGCATTTTCTGGTGCTCGGCGCCAATCCTTTACTGCCTGTCGGATGGCCCTCCATTCTCGATTTTGCGCTTTTCGCTTTCTATCATTTTCATCTAAATCCTGCCGTGCTCGTTCAAACCCATGCCATGAACCGTCGGGCGGCAGTGCGCGCACGTTCCGTCTTAATGCCCCATAATCCTTTGGCGGCATATAGATTGGAGTTTGATGCTTGCGATTATTGATGAGTTCATCCTCCCATATGTGAACGAAGTCGTTACATAGGCGATCTGAGGTATTCAGTACGTACGGTATCCATTTATTCAATAGGTCGTCACGTTTTGCATCTATCCGATATGCTTTAAAAATTTCCTCTTGGAAAATGTGACTGTAAATGACATTGACCAACCCTTCCTCTACTAGTTGACGGAAAGGGCTTTGCTCCAGCAGTTCGAAAGAGTCCTTTTGAAACACATTTGTATCAAACACCACGCGCAGCACTGTCATCTGTGAGTCCCTCGGCTTCGAATTAAAACCCGCTACAGCGGGTTTTTGTCTATCGGCTTACCAAACAATTTCAGCGATCTACCACTTCTAACCGGCTTAGCCTGCAGCGGCGCACACAAGGCGATGAGACTACACAATAGGCTTTGAAAAAATGTTCACCAGATTTCCATCAGGGTCACGCACCAGCAGCGATAGATTACCCCATGGCATACGTGTTACCGGCATAACTACTTCAACATTTTCCTGTACAAGGCCATCGCATACCGCTTCGACATCAACCACCTCGAACTCAAGAATGGCCGACCGGTTGGCGGCTGCTATTGCCGCTCCGGCGTTAAAGCGCGCCACCAGCTGCTGCGAAGAAATAGCGAGCGTAGCGCCTTCAAAGCGCACTTCGGCAAAGCCATCTGCAAGCCGGCTAGCTTCTATTCCGGATAATTTTTGGTAGAAGGCAAGGACGGCTTCAAACTGCTCTGTAACAAGGCGGATAGATGCGAATTTCATATTGGGTTCCAATTCAAAAAAAGGAAGCTCAGTATGTTGGCGACTAATGTCAGTTTCTGTCAGCAGTGTTGACTTTCATTCGACGGATGCCGGTTTCAGTTCATCGCGCAGGAGCTATCGTCTGCTTGCGAGTGACTTCTTCCAGAATGAGGCGCTGCTCATGGTAACCCCTATGGCGTATGGCTCGGCTATCTTCACCCCGTCGGAAATTTGGCTGTAGGAGTATTAAACAGATTGTCAGAAAATTTTACAAATTGTTAAATATTTTCCAATAAAAAACTTTAAGTAATTGAAAGTAAAAGCTTTTATTTTCCTGGCATCAACATTGCTTTAGCTGATCCATTCTTTTAACAAAAAACTAGGGAGTCTTACCGTGGCGATATCCAAACTGTTGAAATCCGTTCTGCTGACTAGCATGCTGGCCGTAACGTCTGTTGCCGCGAACGCAACCGTAATCAGTTTTACGGTCTTGCGTGGCCCCGCTAGTCTCAACAATGTCATTGGCTCAGGTAGTTTCACTGGTACCGATGTGAACAATGATGGTTCCTTGTCGAAGGATGAGTTGACTGATTTTAACTTTACTTTGACTCAGAACTCCACGACGGTCGATCTCACGCAATTGTTGCAGTTCAGCGCATTTAATCTGAAGACTGATATATGGACCCCCACTTTAGTGTCTCCCAATTCGTCGATCTGGTTTTCTTCTAACAACGGCACTTCAATCACCAAGCCAAATTTCTCTCTGTTCACAACGGTGGTGTCCCAAGATGCGCCGGGTTCCGTACCTGAGCCGCTGACACTGGGCCTGTTCGCCATCGGCCTTTTGGGCATTGGTGCTGTACGTCGTTGCCAGCAGTAATTCGAAAAGCTCCAAACAAAACCCGCTTCGGCGGGTTTTTGCTTTGTACTCGCCAAGCCATATAGTCAGCCTGCTGCAGGTCGCTGCATCCGCCAGCACTTCCCTCACTTCCCCAGTGAGCAAAAAACTCTTTGGTCGCTGGTTGCTCATCGCTGGAAAGCCGTGCGACGGTTCTATCCGTGACAGGAACAAGTTCGCTATCTTCAATGCATTAGTGCGAAGCCCATTCCCGAGATGGCAACTGCCGTACCGGCGATAAGCGGAACGAGTACGCCGGCAAACCCGGCAAGCGTTGCAGCTTGCACTCGCCGGAACACGGTGACATCGTAGCCAATGGCGAGTGCGACGAGAAGTAGCATGCCCGCTATCGCGAAAATCGGCGCAGCGGCAAGCCCCAACCCAATCGCAGGCCAGAAAGAGAAGCGCGCAAATGCGGGGCCGATGATGGCGAGGGAGGCGAAGAATATCAGCCGGTGGTGCGCAGCAAGACGACGCCGGCGTATGACACCCGCACTCACGAGGATGGCAAACGATACCAGGCTCATGAAATTTGCCCAGACGAACATATTCTCAGCATCACTTGCCGACGTGATCTGGCGCGCTACATTCATATTCACCAGTATGCCGCTGACGATGACGCATACGACGATGGGAATAGCCAGCCATGCGATCCTGGCATGCCACGCACGCAGCCCTTTAACAACTAGCGCACCTTGAAGCACGACCATCCCATACCACAGCGTCAGGGCAATTCCATGCAGCTGCAACACAACCGGCAAAGTGTGCGTGGTGAACAGGCTGCGAAGATAAAACGTCCGTCCAAATCCCACTAAAACGATGCACAGTAAAAACACGTGCGCAAACAAAAATGTCCTGGTTTCTTTTGAATACGGGTTCATCAGGGCTCCTAAAACGACAGGAAAACTCGCGGATAATTGCTATCACAAACTGTAACTCAATTAACAACGAATGTGTCAATTCTGATCTGGCGTAGCTCTCATCTCCAGGAGGTGGGTTTGACGGCTTTTGACATTCTTATTTCCCATCCACACCGGATATTTGCGTGTTACTTTTCATCCACACAATAATCCAGCAAGTTGCACGGCCGGCATTGCAGTTCTTGCCGGTCCGCCTACCATTCGTATAAATCGTTTCCTCACATTTCTCGTCATCCCCGGTCTGCCAATAATTTATATCTGACGATCTTTATTGCTGCTGTAATTTTTTGCGATTAGTCCTATGCAAGCAAATTGATTGGATGAAACTTCAGTCGCATCTCCGATGCGACTGAAGCACTTTTAATAAAACCAATGGTGAACATGATGAAACGACTTTTGTTAATTGCTATTTTTGGCGCGCTGCCAATGACCCTTGCCGCACAGACAGCAACAGATGCGAATACCGTGATGATCTCGAACGGTAACGTACAAAACTCGGCCTACAAGATGCTGCCGCGCGAATTTGCCGAGTTTAAGGGGCTTTACGGTCTTTCCAATGGCAAAACCCTGTTCCTGTTCAGCCGCCAGGGAACGCGGATGTACGCGAATGTCAAAGACCAGCCTGCGCACGAAATTATTGCCACCGGCCCCAATACGTTCGTTGCGCTGGACAGACAGCTGAAGATGACGATAAACCGTCATGCAAACGGTGATGTCAGCGGCGAATTGCTGATGCGTGCCTCATCGCAGCCCGTTGCTCGTGGTGAATGGGTGGCTGACGAATATACTGCAATCGCCTTGCATTGACAGCCTCAACTTAAAAATGTCCGGTTAAATTGTTTTTTTGGATTGATGAAATTGCTTTTCAATATTGCCACATGGAAAAAATTCTTAAACTGAGCTGAAAGCTATGATTTAATAGCAGATTGTTTCCGCATGGATATACTTCACATGAATAACAATCTGCTCATGTCATTGGTAATAGGACTTTCTTCCATCTGCGTTTTCGGACCTCCGGTGTATTCGCTGATGACCTCGCAAGAGGATTGCGAGTCGGCGACGCTGGCGTCCGCGCGTGGCCTATCCAATCTTCAGCTGGGACTCATCACAAAAGAAAATGCGCAATCGCTGAAGCAGGCCGCCAACAGGCAGTGCAAGGTCAGCGCCGCAAAAACAAAGAGTGGACATGATCTGGTTGCCACGAACAATAACTGAGCAGACTAGCGAGCTTGCCTCCCCGTAAAATAAAGCAAACTACGCCGAATACCTACCCCCGGTACTGAAGCAAGGACTTGGATTTCATCTAAGCCCTTTTAGTTTCAGCACCCCCTACCCCTCCCACCGCCCCTCCCCCATTGCAACTGTTCTGTTTGCAACCGCACAGAAGTCCGTTGCCAATCAGACTATTCTGGCCGCTTCATACTGATAGCCCGCCACCGTACCCTCCCTGATTGGACGGCAATGACACATTCGAAACCGCTAAAGATATTGCTCTGGACGCTGGCCAGCCTGGCGCTGGTGATCATTGCCATTGTCGTCTTTATCCTGACCTTCGACTGGAACAGCGCGCGGCCCTACATCAACCGCAAGGTATCTGAAAGTACAGGACGCGAGTTCACCATCCGCGGCGATCTGAAGCTGCGCTTTACGCAGGGCCTCAAGACCGAACCTGGCTGGCACCGCTACGTGCCACGGCCGGAGATTACAGCGAATGATGTACAGATAAGCAACCCTGGCTGGGCCACCGTAGGGCCGCAGATGGCCAGCGCACAGCGTATCCAGATTGCACTGCATCCTCTGCCGTTGCTGCATAAGCATGTGGTGCTGACCGACCTGGCGCTGAACGCGCCACTGATCGCGCTGGAACACCGCGCGGACGGCAGCAACAGCTGGTCGCTGAAAGACAACGGCCCTTCGGAATGGACTGTGGAAATCCAGCGCATGGCTTTTGCCGACGGAAACTTCCGCTATCTGGACGACGGCATCAACCTGGACCTGAAGGCGAAGGTATCGTCCATTGCAGCCGCCAATGACGCGGCACCCGCACAAGATGGCAAGGCGGCGGATATCCAGAAGTACGGCCTGCAGTTTGAGCTCGGCGGCAGCTACCGCAAGGCGCCCGTCACCGGTAGCGGCAAAGCCGGCGCGGTGCTGTCGCTGAAGGACGAGCACACCACCTACCCCCTACAAGCGAGTGCCAATCTCGGCAAGAACAAGGCCGCCATCGATGGCACGTTAACCGATCCGCGCTCATTGTCCGGCATAGACTTGCAACTCACGCTGGGCGGCGCCAGCATGGCCGACCTGTATCCGTTGACAGGCGTGCTGCTGCCTGACACTCCCGCGTACACCACGCATGGCCGCCTTCTCGGTAAAAAAGAAGGCAAGGCCTGGAACTGGACCTATCAGGATTTCACCGGCACAGTCGGCCAGAGTGACGTGGCAGGCACCTTGCAGTACCAGCAGCGCAAACCGCGTGCGCTGTTGCGCGGCACCATAACGTCGCAGCAATTGCGGCTGGAAGATTTGGGCCCCGCTATCGGTGCGGACAGCAATGCCAAGAAAGAAGCGCGCGGCAAGGCTCCGGTGCAGCCGGATGAAAAAGCCCTGCCTGTGGAGCAATTCAATACCGCCAAGTGGGGCGTGCTGGACGCCGATGTTAAATTTACCGGCAAAAAACTGGTGCGCACCCACAATATTCCGCTGGAAAACGTGGTCACGGAAGTCCACATGCGAGATAAAGTGCTCAGCCTGACACCGCTTAATTTCGGCATGGCAGGCGGCAGCGTGACCTCCAACGTGTCACTGGACGGCAGGGAAAAAGCCATTGCCGCGCAGATCAAGCTGGCCGCGCGGCACCTGAAGATCCGCGAACTGTTCCCAACGCTGCAATCGATGCAGGCCAGTTTTGGCGAGGTCAATGGCGACGCCGCACTGACCGGGCACGGCAATTCGATATCAAGCATGCTTGCCAGCTCAAACGGGGAACTTGGCGCCACCGTCAGCGAAGGCTCGATCAGCAAATTCGTCCTGGAGGCCGCCGGCCTGAACATCGCCAACGCCGTCTTTGTCAAAGTCTTCGGCGACAAGCAGGTCCACCTCAATTGCCTGGCGAGCGACTTTGCCGTCAAGAGCGGCAAGGCAAACGTACGCCGCTTTGTCGTCGATACGGATGAGGCCGTCATCGACATCACCGGCGACATCGATCTCGCGCAGGAAACACTAGACCTGGATGTGCGCCCCAAGACCAAGGGTGTGCGCATCATTTCGCTGCGCTCCCCCTTATATGCAAAGGGCACGTTCAAGCATCCGGATGTAGGGCCCTATAAAGGCCCACTGGCGCTGAAGGCCGGCGCCGCGATTGCACTGGCGGCAGTCGCGCCGGTGGCGGCCGTGCTACCGCTGGTCAACATGGGCAAGGTGCCGGATACCGATTGTGCGGCTGCACTGGCGAAAGCCACCGAGGTGCGCAAGGCGCCCAAGTCGGAAGCCACCGCGGCGCCAGCCAAACCGGTGACCGAGGCGCAGGTGCAGAAGGCGCAGCAGGATAAGAAATAAATCTCGCTGGCTGTGGCGAAAACCATCCGTATTGATTTGCAAACACACTGAAACGAGCGCGCTTTTGTGTACCGCAACCAACGACCTGCATTAAGCAAAATGACATCCCACCGCCTTCTGCTGATTTGGAAACGGGATTCATACTACAATCACGGCATTCAAAAAAAATAATCAGGACATCGCATGCCAGCGATCATTTCGATCCAAAATCTGACCAAGGCCTATGCCTCCGGTTTCCAGGCGCTGAAGGGCGTTGACCTGGACATCCACCAGGGGGAAATTTTTGCACTGCTGGGGCCGAACGGCGCCGGCAAGACGACCCTCATCAACATCGTTTGCGGTATTGTGAACCCCAGCGGCGGCACCATCATGGCAGACGGCCATGACGTCATTTCCGATTTCCGCGCGGCACGGGCCAAGATCGGGCTGGTGCCGCAGGAGCTGGCCACTGACGCTTTCGAAAGCGTGTGGAGCACGGTCAGCTTCAGCCGCGGGTTGTTCGGCAAGGCGCCGAATCCGGCGCATATAGAAAAAGTGTTGCGCGACCTGTCTCTGTGGGACAAGAAGGATGCACGCATCCGCACGCTGTCCGGCGGCATGAAGCGGCGCGTGATGATTGCCAAGGCGCTGTCGCATGAGCCGCGCATACTGTTCCTGGATGAACCCACCGCGGGCGTGGATGTGGAGTTGCGGCGCGATATGTGGAAAATGGTGCGCGGGCTGCGTGAAAGCGGCGTGACAATCATCCTCACCACTCACTATATCGAAGAAGCAGAAGAGATGGCGGACCGTATCGGCGTGATCCGGAAAGGCGAGATCATCCTGGTGGAAGACAAGGCCGTGCTGATGGAAAAGCTGGGCAAGAAACAGCTGACCCTGCACCTGCAGCATCCATTGACGGCTATCCCCGCCGCGCTGTCCGGCCAGCCGCTGACCTTGTCGGCAGACGGCAACGAGCTGGTGTACACCTTTGATGCGCAAAGCGAACAGACCGGCATTGCCGAACTGCTGCGCAGCCTGGGCGAGCATGGCATCGACTTCAAGGACCTGCGTTCCAGCCAAAGCTCGCTGGAAGAAATTTTTGTCAATCTCGTGAGGGCGCAGCCATGAATATTTACGCTATCCGCGCCATTTACCTGTTTGAGATGGCTCGCACCTGGCGCACGCTGATGCAAAGCGTGGCCTCCCCCGTCATTTCTACTTCGCTGTACTTTGTCGTGTTCGGCGCCGCTATCGGCGGCCGCATGGTGGAAGTGGACGGCATACGCTACGGCGCCTTCATTGTGCCCGGCCTGATCATGATGTCGCTGATGACGCAGAGCATTGCCAATGCCTCCTTCGGCATCTATATGCCGAAATTCTCCGGCACCATTTATGAAATCCTGTCCGCGCCCATTTCTGCGATGGAGATCGTCATGGGTTATGTGGGCGCAGCGGCGTCCAAGTCCATTATCCTGGGCTTGCTGATTCTTGCCACCGCAAGGCTGTTTGTGCCGTTTGAGATTGCGCATCCCCTGTGGATGATCGTCTTCCTGCTGCTGACCGCGATCACCTTCAGCCTGTTCGGCTTCATCATCGGCGTGTGGGCAGACGGGTTTGAAAAGCTGCAGATCATACCGCTACTGGTGATCACGCCGCTGTCCTTCCTGGGCGGCAGCTTTTACTCGATCAGCATGCTGCCGCCATTCTGGCAAAAAGTGGCGCTGTTCAACCCAGTGGTGTATCTGATCAGCGGCTTTCGCTGGAGCTTCTACGGCATCTCGGATGTCAGCATTGCCGTCAGCACCGGCATGACGCTGGTTTTCCTGGCGCTGTGCGCATCGGCCGTATGGTGGATTTTCAAAACCGGCTACAGGCTCAAGTCCTGAGGCCCCCCGGAGCCCGTCAGCAACTGACGGGCTTCAGTTCAAATACCATTCCTCCCCATCGCTTGACCCATCCCCGCCTTTTCTCATAGCAGCCTGCCTCAATACCTCGAAAATAATTTCCCAAAAGAAATAATAAAAATTATATGAAGCAAATCCACTGCTTTCTACAGACCGTTACAGAAAAATACCTGAAATAGCGGCAATTTGATGCTTGTCAGTGCAGGCGGTCATATTCCGGTAATACATTCTGGCTACCATGCATTGCTTCACAGAATTTAGTGCGCCATTGCAATTCCTACATGTAGTGCCTCTCAAGGACAGCCAAAAGTGGATACCGACTTTAGTATCATGCCTGCCTCAAGTCGTAGCATTCAGCAGCCATCCGCGAGAGACCTGGGCGTACTGGTGCCTACTGTCACCTCCGAGGAAACCAACTCCCGGGTACTGGAAGTGTTCGACAAGCACCGCGAGCTGATCAGCCTGCCGGTATTGGAAGGCAGCAGCCCAATGGGGCTTATCAGCCGCAATATCTTCATGTCACAAATGTCCAAGCCCTATTACAGGGAACTCTATGAAAAAAAGGCGTGCATCGCCTTCATGGACAAGAATCCGCTGATTGTGGAAGCAGATACGCCGATAGAAACCCTGGCGGCGCTGGCTGTTAAATTCGGCGATAAAACTCTGGCTGACGGTTTCCTGATCGTGGACGACGACCGGTTTATCGGCGTGGGGTCCGGCCTGGACCTGATGCAGATGATGGTCGAGCTGCAATCGGAAAAAAACCGCCAGGTCATGCAGAGCATCGACTATGCGAGCGTGATCCAGCGCGCGATGCTGAGCGTGTCACGCGAAGCGATGACTGCTGCGTTGAGCGATGCCTGCCTCGTATGGGAACCGCGCGATATCGTCGGCGGCGATTTTTACCATTTTGAACGTTTTGAAAACGGCTGGTTTGCCGCAGTGGCAGACTGCACCGGCCACGGCGTGCCGGGTGCTTTTCTGACGCTGATTGCTTCATCTGCCTTGACGCAGGCGCTGAACCGGCACGGCCCTGCCGACCCTGCCCTGCTGATGGGCGAAGTCAACCGCAGCATGAAACAGGCTCTGGGCCAGCATACGGCAACGGAGCGCCTCTCCGAATCGGATGACGGCATGGACGCGAGCTTCTTCTGCCTCAACACGGCAGAACGCACGCTGACCTGCGCCAACGCCAAGATGCCGCTGTTCATCCTGCTTGAAGACCAGGATGAAGTCCAGACCGTGGAAGCAGAACGCGTGGGCCTCGGTTATGTCGATACCGTAGGCGACATGATATGGAAGAACAGGACGCTGCAACTGGCCCCTGGTGCGATGGTATTTGCGGCGACCGACGGCATCATCGACCAGATTGGCGGCGCAAAAAATATCGCATTCGGCAAGCAGCGCCTGCGCGACGCACTGCTGCGGCACCGTAAACTGCCGATGCAGCAGCTTGGACAGGTACTGGCATCGGAACAGAAGGCTTATCAGGGACAGCAAAGGCGGCGCGACGATCTGACTTTTTTCGGCTTCCGCCTTGACTGAACAATTTACAGGAACAGAACCGCAGATGGAAAACAAAACAATCAGCGGCCAGTGGCATGATTTCTGCCACTGCGTCGAAAGCCATGACGTGATTTTTTATTACGTGGGCTATTTTTCGCAAAATATTATTGCGGCGATGGCAGAAGCGGTGAAGATGCGCGTCGAATACGTGGGCGCGGCAGGCCTGACACGACGCAAGCTGTTTTCGTCGTTTATTGAAATGGCGCAGAACGTGGTCCACTACTCGGCCGATTTTTATGAAAAGGCCGAGCAGGCAGAGGGGGCGATGCGGCACGGTTCTGTCTGCATTTCCGGCAGCGGCGAGCGCTACTACCTGTACTGCGTGAACCCGGTACAGGCCGAGGTAGCCGGCCGCCTGCGCGAAAAGCTGGAGCACCTGCGCACACTGACGATAGACGAGATCAAGAGCGAATACAAAGTGATGCTGCGCGCTGAAACACCGGAAGAAAGCAAGGGCGCAGGCCTGGGCCTGCTGACAATGGCACGCGACGCCAGCGAACCGCTGGAGTTTGAGTTCATGCCTTCCAGCGCGGACGGCACTGTCATGTTTTATTTGAAGGCAACGATATAATGCCGTGTCCGGCGGGACGCGGGAAGGCTAGTCAAGCCCTCACAGTTCGCCTCATTTTTTGAAAAAACAGGAATATGGAAAATTTTTTTATTGCGGCCAGTGCAAGTTCTCCGGAAGTCGACTTCCGTTTCGACGAACATCGTTTGTCACTGAAAGGGGAATCCTATCCTGAAAATGCTGCAGCCTTCTGGGGCGGTATCATTGCTGCACTCCGCGATTACCTGGGCCCGCATACATCGGGCACAGCGATCACCGTCAACGTGGCGCTGGCCTATTTCAACAGCTCCAGCACCAAGATGCTTTTCACGCTGTTCGATGCATTGAATGAAAAAGCAAAAAGCGGCACCCCCGTCATCCTGAATTGGTACCACGATGAAGAAGACGACACCATCTTCGAGTTTGGCCAGGAGCTGTGCGAAGATTTTTCCGATCTGACGTTCAATGACCATGCGGTAAAAGGCTAATGGCACCCACCGATCTTTTCGAAGTTGAAACCGCAGCACTGGTGCGGGTCCGCGAGGCCCTGGCGTCGGAAGGTATGCCTGCCGACGGCTACCGCACTGCCCTGACCGAACTGGTCGGACACTATGAGCGCCTGATGCGCGAAACGCGCCGCCTGATCGCCCGCAGCGACAGGAAGGAGCTGGAACTCAATACCCTCAACGCCAAGCTGCACCAGCTGAGCGCCGAGCTGGATTACAAGGCTCGCCACGACAACCTGACCGGTGCACTGAACCGCGGCGCCATCTTCGAGCGCGCCAACCATGTCCTGCGCAAGGCGCCGCTGTCGCTGATGGTGCTGGATATCGACCTGTTCAAGCGCATCAACGATGAATTCGGCCACCCCACCGGCGACGCGGTGATCCGCGAGCTGGTATCAAGACTCAATGAAGCGCTGCGTGGCAGAGGAGAGATAGGCCGGGTGGGCGGTGAAGAATTCACGATCATCTTGCCGGAAGTGGAGCTGGATGCGGCGATGGACATTGCAGAAACCGTCAGGCGCGCCATTGCCGACAAGGCTTTTACCTGCCTGCCTTCACGCCAGGTGACTGCCAGTTTCGGCGTAAGCTGGAGCGAGCCGGGCGGCGATTTTGAAGAAGCCTACGGCAATGCCGATGCAGCCCTCTATCAGGCCAAGCACCGCGGCCGCAACCGCGTGGAGCAGGCGCACATCATCATGCATGGCGCCAGCGCCGCCAACGACAGCTACCTGGCGGCAGAAGGCTGCTGAGTACAAAAAAAGCGAAAGCAGCTGCCGCCACCTTCGCCGTCATCTTTACCAGAGTTTGCAGACAGCACGCCACAAGCGTGCTTTTTTAATGCTACCCACAATCTGCCGGCAGCGTTTGATCAGCGCAAGGCAAGCCCTGCCGGCCTTGCCTTGACGGCGCCCTTGCGCTGTGCCGGCCTTGGTGCAGAAGCGCCCCTTGCGTGCGCGCCATCATGGACGGCATCTTGTGCATTGAGCGTAAAGCGCGACACCAGTTCCGCCAGCTTGCCGGCCTGCTCCTGCATGCTGCCAGCCGCTGCGGCGGCCTGCTCCACCAGCGCGGCATTTTGCTGCGTGACGGAATCCATTTCGGTAATCGCCTGGTTGACGTGGCCTATGCCGGTGCTTTGCTCGCTAGAGGCCGCGGTAATCTCGGCCATGATGTCGGTCACCCGGGACACGCTGGCAACAACCTGGTCCATCGTCGTACCAGCCTGCGCCACCAGCGCGCTACCGGTTGCAATGCTATCCACGGAATCGCCGATCAGCGCCTTGATCTCCTTGGCCGCTGCAGCGCTGCGGTGCGCCAGGTTGCGCACTTCGGAGGCGACCACGGCAAACCCCCTGCCCTGTTCGCCGGCGCGGGCCGCTTCCACCGCGGCATTCAATGCCAGGATATTGGTCTGGAAAGCAATGCCATCGATGACGCTGATGATGTCCACGATGCGCGTGGCGGAGGCATTGATGGTTTCCATCGTCTGTACGACCTTCGATACCACGGCACCGCCCTGCTGGGCGACGTCTGAAGCGGATTTCACCAGCTGGTTGGCCTGCATCGCATTGTCAGCATTTTGGGTAACCGTGGAAGTGAGCTCCTCCATCGACGCCGCTGTTTCTTCCAGCGAACTCGCCTGCGATTCGGTACGGGACGACAGGTCCATATTGCCAGCCGCAATCTCGCCGGAAGCCGTGGCAATAGTATCGGCACTGCGGCGTATCTCGCCTATGGTGGCGGACAGATTCAGCTGCATGCTTTTCATCGCAAACAGCAGGCTGCTGCTGTCGCCCTGGCGCGTATCCACCGTAATGCTGAGGTTGTTGGCGGCTATTTCAGACGCTACCTCAGCGGCATACTCCGGCGCTCCGCCTATTGCCCGGCTCAGGCTGCGATTGACTGCAGCGACAATCAGCCCCAGCAGTATGCACACCACCAGCAACACACCGCCCGACTGCAGCAGCGACTTTTTGAAGGCAGTGTCGATGTCATCCATATACACGCCGGTCACCAGGGTCCACTCCCATGGCTTGTAGGTAGCGACGCGACTCAGTTTCGGTACCGGTTCGGTCTCGCCGGGACGGGCCCACACGTAGCGCACGAAACCGGCGCCGCTGTCGGTCTTGCCGACCGCAGTAATATCGCGGTACAGGTAATTCCCCTGCACATCCTTGAAATCCATCATGTTCTTGCCGTTGTTCTCGGCCTTGAACGGGTTCATCACGGCCACGCCGTCCATGCTGACTATCGTCACATAGCCGTCTTTGCCGAAGCGGAAATC
Source organism: Undibacterium sp. TJN25 (assembly GCF_049339885.1). Taxonomy (NCBI): domain Bacteria; kingdom Pseudomonadati; phylum Pseudomonadota; class Betaproteobacteria; order Burkholderiales; family Oxalobacteraceae; genus Undibacterium; species Undibacterium sp. TJN25. Next base: position 436,248 of record NZ_JBMPPM010000001.1, read on the forward strand.
CCTGATGGCGTTGATCGCTCTCTGCACTGCCTGGTCTTTGGGCAAGGCGCCGGACGCTGCCATCTCACCGAAGTGCTTGACGATGCTCAGCGCCGCATCATCTACATTGCTGAGATCGTTGCTACGCTCTTCTATACGCAGGTTACGAGTCTGGACGGCATTGTAGACAGAGATGCCAAAAATGCATAATAAGCTGCAGATAAGCGGAATCCACAGCTTCTGCTGGAACGTCAGTTTAAACATTGGAAACTCCCTCATTGTTCTTTTAACAGGACAGATTCTGCTATGTGATTTTAGTATGCAGACCTCATTCCAGCATACGCTGAAAATCTTGCTTAAAACAATAGGGAAATAAAAAACTGCCCGCTTACAGAATAAATATGGCCAAAATGTTGCAATATTTTGCAAATAAAGCAGCTAACGTGAAACCGGCGTTACATACCGGCGGCAATGTTCCAGATAAGCAGCCTCATGCAGCGATGCCAGTTCCACCGTGCTTTTCCAAAGCCAGCTGGAAGCCTTGCCGCGGGAGCTGCCGCGGCGGAGTTCTCTTTGCCAAGTTGCGGCAACGGCATCGTCCATCTGTCTCGCATGCGCCTTTCCGACCACGGCGCCGAAATAGCGTGCCACCTTGATAGCCTGCCGGGGATTCAGTGCATCGATATTGAGCTTCATGTCCTGTGGCCTCAGTTCTCGCACAAAGACGGATCTTCCAAGAATGCGGCTGGCCAGCATACGGTCACCGAGGTAAGGGGAAAGGTGGCGCGCGCCTTCCACCACGCGATCTGCGTTGGCTTTCGGCATGGATACGTCCCGGTAGCGCGGCGCCTTCGCCGTCACCGCTTCTTTGATGTCCATCAGACAGATTTCCTGTTCTTCAGTTTCCTTCTCATCAACGTCCAGCAGAATGGCGAAGCGCAGCTTGCCCAGCGAACTGCATCCCTTGACCCAGTAGGCCGCATCCAGGATCGCAACATCGGCATCGCTGTCGCGGCAGCGCAGGCTATTGACCATGTGGATCGCGTTTTTTCGTGTAAAAATCTGCTGTATCGCTTTCTTTTCTTTTGCCTGCATAGGCCAGTATTTTTTTCCCAGCGGGATATTAGGGTCTGTTGACATATCTTTTTTTCACTAAGGGCTATCCCCCGCTTCGGCTCATTTGTCGCTCTTGTGGCAGCCTTTGAGTGGTTGAAATGATATGTCAACAAAACCTAGTTTTAAAAACTCACTGTTCATGCGGGTTTCCAGGCACTTTTCACTTCCAGCTCTCGCACCACACAACACCAGGCCCTCATCAACGAGGGCCTTTTGTTTTGTTCCGCAAAAATAGGCCTGTTCAGCACAAATCAAACTACCCTGGTGAATACGCCACTACCGGGTCCTAGATCTTTTATGTTCGCCAGCGCAGTCGGCACGACGACACTGGCTGCATAGGTTGTCGTCTTGGAGTTGACATTCATTTACCGAGGCAAGAATGGAACATCAAGGCACATAGGCACACAGGAGCATTTATCGAACAAGCACTGGCCAGTTTTCACGCGACTTGGTATGGCGATATCCCCGCATGCGGCAAGCACCATTTCCTGAAATCCCACCGGCCTACTGTTGATCACGCAGGAATCCCTAGAAGCACTTTTCGTCCATCGCGGTTATGCGATGCAAACGGTGGTCGGCCGACTCATTGACGCAGTCGTGAACGAAGCGGGCCACTTGATCAACATGGAACGCGGAAAACGACGCCTGTCGCTTTTGCGCCGACTGTGCAAACGCGACAGCCTGGCCGTGCGGCAGCAGGGCTATTTTTCTGCCTTACTAAAACGTCGCAGGCGTATTCACCCAGAGAATTCTTGCGATATGCGTGCCCGTGTTTTCGTATCCATGAGCAGTGTGGCTGGAGAAATGAAATGCATCGCCAGCGTTCAGTTCGTACCGCTCCTTGCCGAGCAACAGAATGACTGATCCTTCCAATACATAGCCGACTTCTTCGCCGACATGCTCGATTTGCCCGTCGCTCTTCGCACCAGGTTGCAGGATGTGAATGTTGGCCTGCAGGAGACTGCCCTTGACGGCCGTCGAAATGGTTTCGAGTTCGATGCCACGATGCTCGGTGCCGTGTCCGAAAGAATGCACGAACCGTTCACCCGCTTTCAGTACCGGCCCGGTGTTGGGCCATTTATCCGCCGTCAGCTCGGAAACATTGGTATTCAGTGCATGCGCGAGGCGGTGCAACATTGCCAGCGAAGGTGAAGCAAGATTGCGCTCTATTTTGGAAACGGAACTTTCCGAGCACTGCGCGAGAGCGGCTACTTCCTTGAGCGTCATGCCTTTCACCAGCCGCGCATGAAGTACGCGCGCGCCGAGTTGGCCGGATGGTGCAGAGGGAACGGATTCCGACGCCTGCTCCAGGGTTGTCTTTCTCGTCATGATGATTATCCTGGTCCGCGCAGCATCGATGTGCCGAGCATTTCGTGGTAAAGGTCGGTTCGGCGGTCACGCAGCAATTGATTATATGTATTTAATTGGCGCGCCTTTCGCGCATCCGACAGGTTGACCTGGGCCACAAGAATTTCTTCATCACACGCGCTGGCGGGGCCGGCAACTGGCCAGCCGCGACAGTCTACAATGATGCTGCAACCAAGGAAAGGCTGACCGCGCTCCTCCCCCACGCGGTCGGCCGCAGCCACGAACATCGAGTTCGAATGTGCGCCTGCCATCGCCAGGATGTTGGCCATGGCAGGCAGTTCGCGTGGCTGGTTCGCCATCGGCACCCAGTTGGTCGGCACACAAAGGATGTCCGCCCCTTGCAACGCAGCGAGCCGGAATACTTCCGGGAACCACATGTCGTAGCAAATGGCGCAGGCTATCCGTCCGAACGGCGTGGCGAAGACCGGCACCTGCAGGTTGCCACGTTCGAAAAACAGGCTCTCTTCGCCCCACAAGTGCAGCTTGCGATAGCGGCCCAGGACGCCATCCGGTCCGACCAGAACCGCGGAGTTGTATAGCTGGTCGCCGTCACGTTCGGCAAAGCCGGCGACCAGCGTAACACCCAGTTCTTTCGCGATATCCAGCCATGCAGCCACGGTTTCGCCTTCCAGCGTTTCCGCCAGCCCGAAGGCTTCGCTGCGCGACGCAAACACATAACCGGAATTGCACAACTCGGGCAGGACGATGAGTTGCGCGCCGAGGCTGTGCGCGCGCCGGATCATGCGCAGGGATTTCTCGATATTCTCCTGCTTCCGGCCGACCTCCGGATGCATCTGCACACAAGCAATCGTCAGAGGACTTTGAGGCGTGGCATCAGACATGTTCTGCTCCGCCTGCCGGGTCCGCAGGATCAGGCTTGCGCAGCGGCGGCATGCGGTCGCCCCAGCGGTGAATCGCTTCGTATGCATGCGCGACACGCAGCAAGGTGGCCTCGTCAAACGGTTTCGCGGCGAGTTGCAGGCCGATTGGCAAATCGCGGCGGTCGAATCCGCAGGGCAGCGAAATGGCGGGCATGCCGGTCAGGTTGAATGGATAAGACAGGCGCCACGAAGCTTCTAGCGGACTTTCCTTGCGCGAAGTGAGGTCGATCTCTGTCTGGCCCGCTTTCCAGGCGGTCAATGGCATTGACGGCGTTAAGATCACATCGACTTTTTCGAACGCATTGAAAAAATTTTTCATCAGCATTGCCCGCAATTGTTCCGCCTTGATCATGTCGGAGGCAGACACCATGCGGCCTATCTCGACCAGCGTGCGGACATCATCCGTCATGCCTGCCGTCGCACCTCTTTGCAATCCCCGGTCATGATACGCGCTCGACGAAGCAAGTTCAATCGCAAAGATTGCCCCCAGTCCGTATTCAAGGTGGTCGATGTGGAGTTCGACAATCTGTGCGCCAAGACGGGCGAGATCATCGATGGATCGCTCCACCGCCCTCTCGACATCCGGCTCATTAGCGCCAAAGAAATGATTACGGCAGACGCCAATCTTCATGCCGGCAATCGGCTGCCCCAGCGTCGCCAGGTAATCCGGCACCGGGTGGTTCTGACATGCGGTGTCGTTCGGATCATAGCCAGCCATAACATTAAGCAACAGCGCCGCATCGCGTACGCTGCGCGTGAGCGGCCCCGCATGGTCGAGCGACCAACTGTGTGGAACGATGCCGTCGCGGCTGATGCGCCCGAACGTGGGCTTAAGGCCAACCACACCGCACAGACTGGCCGGAATTCGGATCGAACCGCCGGTGTCGGAGCCAAGCCCGGCCGGAACCAGGCGCGCGGCAACCGCAGCGCCAGAGCCGCCGCTGGAACCGCCAGGAACGCGGGCGAGGTCCCACGGATTCTTCGTCGGGTGGGTGACCGTACCCCAGGCGAACTCATGGGTACGGGTCTTGCCGATTGGAATGGCGCCAGCGTCACGCAGCCGCTTTACGGCCGCCGCATCGCGTTGCGGAAAGTCATATCCCGGCACGGTGGAGCCCGCAGTGGTCGGCATGTCCAGCGTCAGGTAGTTGTCCTTGATCGCGATCGGAATCCCATGCAGCGGTCCGATGGCCTTCCCTTGCCGGAGCATTTCCTCTGCGTTGGCGGCCTGCTTCAATGCAGTGTCGCTGACATGGACGAAACTCAGCAGTTCGGGATCGATTGTTGCAATTCGATCGAGCAGCGACTCAACCAGCGTGACCGGCGAAAGCGCGCGTGATCGTATCAAGCCGGCCAATCCAACGATATCCATATCCAGTGGCGCTGTTTTCATTTGTCGCTCCCTCTCCAGGGTGCGGTGGGATCGAAAATCACCGCGGGATGAATGTTTGCAAGGTCGAGCTCGCGCAGCTTGTGGATCTCGGCAAGAATCGGCCGGAACGCATGCAGATTCGCTTCGACGCGATCCTGGGTGAAATCGGTGCCACTGATCGTCTGCAGCAAATCCACTTGCGCTGGCGGAATTGCCGGCATACCGGGACGCTGGGACGGCGGCAACATCAGCATGTCGCGCACTTCCTTCGTCGGTACGCCTGCGTGGCCGGCCCCAGTCGGCATGCTTTCGATGAAAGGCAGGAGCTGCACGACGGCCACGCCGAACACGCGCCGCAATTCCCTGACCGGATCGGCATGCTCATCCACGCGCAGATCGAGATACGGATAGGGTTCATCGAGATAGACAATGAGTGAAGCCGATTGCCGGCCGCGCTTGTCGCCGCCGTTCGCCTGGCCTGCTTCAAGGACCAGCAGCAGGCGTTCCTCGAACTTCATGCCGACCGAGCGCAGGAAAGCCGTTTGCATCGCATCCAGCGTCTCTTGCCCGGTCAGCATGTTTCCCTGTATTGCGTAATCGGGGCCGGTGCATTCTCCCGCCCAGCCGGTACACTGCTTGCCGGTCCAACTCAGCGCCGTCCCATTTTCCGCGACAATGCCGAGCTGACGCATGTCGGCCTGCGCATCGGTACGCAGCACTTCATCAAGCGCCTCGCGTACGGTGCAACCCGCGGCCAGCAGGTCGAGCGCCTTGATCGCGAGATAGGGGTTAACCCAGGACTGCGTGGAAACCGCGCCGACACCAGGCCGCACATACGGGCATGTGGCGCCGACAGCCGGCACGGCGGTGCTGACCGCCACACCGAGCGCGCCGCTGCTCGGACAGCGTGCAACAATTGAGAATGTCATCTGCTAGTCTCCATTAGCTAGTCTCCATTAATTAAACAGAAAGATGGCTGGTGATGCGCGCATGGGCATGGACATCGGTGGTCGTGCCGGCTTCGACGATGCGGCCAAGGTCGAGCACCGCATAGCGGTCGGCGACCGCCAGCGCGAAATGCACGTTCTGCTCGACCATGAGCATTGCGGTGCCAAACTTCTCGCGGTCGCCGCGCAGGATCCCGACCAGCCGTTCGATCACCGATGGCTGCATGCCTTCGGTGATTTCATCGATCAGGATGACGCGCGGGCGGCAAATCAGCGCGCGCGCCACCAGCAGCATTTTTTGTTCGCCGCCGGACAAAGTGCCGGCCTTCTGGCCCATGCGCTCTTTCAGGAATGGAAAGTGATCGGCGATGGCGTGGAAGCGCGCCTCGAAGTCCTTGCCGCGCGCCAACGCCAGGCCTAGGTTATCGCGCACCGTCAGATCCTGGAACAGCGCCTGTTCCTGCGAGATGTAGGCGACCTGATTGCGTGCGATGCGGTCAGCGCTCCAGCTTTCGGTTCTTTCGCCAAAGAAGGACACGCCCCCCTTTTTCGGGCGGATTAAACCCATAAGAGTTTTCAGCAAGGTTGATTTGCCCATGCCGTTCTTGCCGAGGATGGCGAACACCTCGCCCGGCCGCAGCGATAGATTGATATCTTTCAGCACCATCGCCGCGCCGTACCCGCTTTCGAGGCCCTGCACATTCAGAATTTCTGTATCGGTACTCATGGGGCGGACTCCATGTGTTGATTAGCGCCGGCATAGACGGTGCGCACGATTTCCGAGCCGACGACCTCATCGACTTTGCCATCCATGACGATCTTCCCTTGATGCAGAACCACAATGCGCGAGCTGATGGCGCGCACGAAATCGAGGTCATGTTCGACCAGTAGCAGGCACAGGCCGTATTTGTTAGACAGGTCGATCAAGATGCTGCCGATCAGCGTACGCTCCGGTTTTGTCAGGCCGGCGGTTGGCTCATCCAGCAACAACACGCGCGGCTCAAGCGCCAACACCATCGCCAGTTCCAGCGCTTGTTTCTGCCCATGCGAAAGAATGCGACATTCGCGTTCCAGCTCCTTGTCGAGGCCGGTGGCACGCAACACGTCGAGCGTGGCTTTCGGTAACTTTAGGACATGGCTGCGACGCCAGCGGTCGGGCTTCTCGATGCGCGTGCGGGCAATGCGCAGGGCTTCCGCCACCGTCAGCGAATCGAAGGTGGTGGCGGTCTGAAACTTGCGCCCGATGCCAAGCGTCACGCATTTGTCCGGCGGCAGCGAATGCGTCGATACGCCATTGACGTGTATCGTGCCCGAAGAACTTTCCGCACCGTCGCTGATACAGCGCATCAGGGTGGTCTTGCCCGCGCCGTTGGGGCCGACGATGCTCAGCAATTCACCCGGCCGCGCAGAAAAGGTGATGCCGTTCAGCACGGACAGGCTGCCGAAATGCTTGGACACTTCATTGAGCGCCAGTGCCGATTCATGTTTCGCCTGGAACGGCAGCGGGCTCGCTTCTTGCAGATGCTGCGGCGCGTTTTTGCCGACGCGCATGCGCAGACCGTGCAACGCACCGGTGAGCAAGGGCATCAGGCCGCGCGGCATCGCTACGATTACCAGCACAAAGGCGGAACCGACGAGAAGCTTCCAGATGTAGGGCAGGTCGCCGCTCAAGTAGGCGCTGCCGACATCAATCATGATTGTGGCAATTACCGGGCCGAACAACGTGCCGCGACCGCCAAGCGCGACCCAGATCACCAGCTCGGTGCCGAACACGAAGTCGGCATACTCCGGCGCTACCACCATCTGCACACACGCAAACAGGAAGCCGGCCGCTGCCGCGATCAGGGACGATACGCTCATAAGGCGCGTTTTTAAACGCGAGATGTTGATGCCGAGGTATTCGCAGCGCGCCTCATTCTCGCGGGTTGCGACCAGCAGCTTGCCGGCGTCGCTGCGCGTGAACAACCACGCACCCAGTGTCAGCAGTACGAGAAAGATACCGCTGATCAAATACCAGGTTTCGAGCGGAATATCGAAGCTGTCAAACCCGGATAGGCCGCTGCTGGAACCGGTGAACTCGCCGCCGGAATAAATTCCCTGCACCAACACGATCGGCAGCACCAGCGTCACCACCGACGCATACAGGGGCGAGGCACCGTGGTAGAACGCAAGCCAACTGATGATACGCGACACGATCCATGACGCGACCAGGCCGCCGACAAATGCGAGCACCGCATTCAGCGGCGAAAATCCATAGTGCTGGAACACCAGCCCGGCAGCATAAGCGCCTATCCCAAAAAACGCGGACTGGCCGAAGGTCAAAATACCGGTGTAGCCCCACAGCAGGTCCACCGTCAGCGCAACCGCGGCGAACAGGAAGGCGCGGATCAGGTTATTGACGAGGAACGCAGGCAGCACGAAGCTGCTGACTACGAGGAATACCAGCGCCGCTGCAAGCATCCAGATCGCCCGCGGCGGCATCGCGCGGCCCGGCGCTTCGGAGCCGGCTGGGAGGCTCGCATTGATTGTCTTATTCATTCGAAAATCCTTTCGGGCGTATGCGCAGCAGCAATGCAGCCAGCACCACCAGCGTCAGGCCGCCGAGTACCGGGCTGACCAGGTTGCTGACCAGGGTTTGTGCGCCGCCAAGTACGACGCACGCTATCGCAAGACTGACAAGTGACGAGCCAGACACCATCACTAGCATGAAAGCGCTGACCAGCCAGGGCACGCCCATGTTGGGGTCGACGCTTGAGAGCGGCGTGATAAGGGTGCCGGCTGCGCTGGCGAGCGCCGCGCCCATGCAAAAACTGAGGAAACGCACCCTGCTGCTGCTGATGCCCAGAGTACGCGACAATGATTCGTTCATGATGACCGCACGCGTCTGCAAGCCGAGGCGGGTGCCGTTCAGCAGCGCGCCCAGCGACAGCGCGATCAACACTGCAACGCCAAGCAGGATCAAGCGATATTCCGAATATTGCGCACCGAAAATCGGTATCGCCCCGCTGACCGGACTGGCGACAAATTGAATCTCGCGTCCGAATACCAGCGTGATGACCTGACCGATGATGATGCCGAGTCCCCAGGTCGCAAGGATCGCATCGAGAGGCCGGGCATACAGCGGCCGCACCACCATGCGCTCTATCACCGCGCCGAGTGCGAATCCGATGACTACCGCCAGGGGCAAGGACCACCACAAACCGAGACCGAATTTGGCGGCGATCACCCCGGAGTAACCTCCGACCGTGAGGAAAGCGCCATGGGCGAAATTGATGACCTTCATGACGCCGAACACGATCAGCAGGCCGGCCGAGACGATAAACAGAATCGCCGAGGAAGTAATTACATTAAGGGCAATATCCAGCACGGACGATGTTCCTTCGAAAAAAACCGGAAGACCGAGCACTTCCGTGCGGCCCTCCGTTGGTTCGGGTACGCGCGGGAACAGGCAGCACGTTTTAGCGCCATAGGGGGATACGATGCAAGGTGCCCACTACGGCCGGAAAAAATATGCAGATGTTCCTGCGCGAACGTTCACGTCGTTACTTCAGGTTCGGGCACTGTTCACCCGGATCAACGTTGGCAAAGGAATCCAGCATCTTCACCGAGCCATCCTTTTTTACCTGACCGAGGTACATGGTAAGCGGCGTGTGATGCTGTTTGCTCATCGAGGTCTTGCCGCGTGGGCCATCGAACGAAACCAGTGGCAATGCCTTGATGACCTTGTCGGTATCGACCGATCCGGCTTTCTCGACAGCGGCCTTATACAGGTACACCGCTTCATATTGCGGCACCGACAAGTCGTTCGGAGTCTTCAGTTCAGCGCCAAACTTCTTCTGCATGCTGGCGATGAATTTCTTGTTGGCCGGCGTATCTAGGTTGCTCATGTAGGATCCGGCGATGAAAACGCCCTCCGCATCGGAGCCCATGCTCTTGGCAGTACCTTCATCCACGGAGAGGTTGGCGTAGGGGATCTTGATGCCTGCTGCACGCATCTGCTTGGTCAGCGTCACATTCGGTGCGCCGCCGGCAGTAGAGGTAATCACAGCGTCCGCTTTGCTGGATTGCAGCTTACTCAAGATCGGCGTCCAGTCAGAACCATCCATCGGCAAGTATTCGTCACCGACCACCTTGCCCCCCATTTTCTCGATATAGCTCTTGGTAAAGGCGAGCATGCCACGGCCGAAAGCATAGTCGCTACCGATCAGGAAGAAGGTCTTGGCCTTGTACTGCTTCATGAAATGGTCAACGATCGGCCCCACTTGCTGGTCCGGCACCCAGGCGTCAACGAAAAGGTAGCGGTTGCATGACCTGCCTTCATAGAGGGAAGTATAGATATAGGGCACCTTGCCGCGGCTGACAATTGGCAGGGCGGCATTGCGCGCGGCGCTGGTTTCCATCGAGATCAGCACATTCACTTTTTTCTGGAAGATCAGCGAGTCGAACGCCTTTTGTGCACCCGCTGCACCGCTGCCGTCGTCGGCGACCTCGAGCACCACCTTCTTGCCAAGGATGCCACCGGCAGCATTGATTTCGTCTACGGCAAGCTGGGCGGACTGCACTACCGAAGGCGCGACTACACTATTAGCGCCGCTCAAGCCAACAGGAACGCCGATGGTAATCGTATCTGCCGCGGAGGCTGCCATGCAAATGGCGAGAATGGAGAGGCTAGCCGTCGTCTTCTGCACGACGCGTGCCGACTTGTTCGAGAGTTTCATCTGCATATCCTTCTATGTAAAGTTTAAGGGCCACAAACCATCAAGAACTTCCGCCGGCCTAATAGTTGCCATGGGCACATGCACCCTATTTGTGAAAGTACATGTCATGAAATTCAAGTAACTTGAATAAAGCAATGAACATGCCTACTGAAAATATACTGATGCGAGCCTATGATGCGCGCCTGAGAACGCGGCGGATGGCCATATGCCGGCAGCGTCGATTTCCGGCCCAGGGGCCAACATGTAAGAAGTGGCGCACAAAAATAGCGCTGGCGCACCAGATAAAGGCGTTAGGGAGGGTGAAGGGACGCGAGTCATGTCGCATTAGCCGACGCTCGATGAATATTGGACGAGCAATTCCGCCAGCCCTTGAAATTGGGCGGGCTTTTACTGCAAGCGTAAAACTGCCCTGCAAGCGACATCGAATTGTCTTCTTCAGCAACGATCATCCGACCTTTGCGAATCATGTAAATGAGTTCGATGCCAGCGAGAGTATTGGTGCTGAACGAAAGGGGTCAAAGTTGAGTATCGGCCTGGTAGAGCCTGTCAGAAATTTTTTATGCAGGGAATGTCGTGCTGCCGCGCACTTAGGCCTGTGCGGATTCGGCCATCTTCAGATTGCGGATGCCTCTCAGAACACCGGAACGCTCGGAGGGCTGAGGAATATGTTTTTTATTTTTTTTCATGTTGGAAAAACCAGTTACGGTGGATAAGGAAGATAAGGTGGTTCAAGCATTAACTGCCTGCCCAGAAAACCGACTGGCCGGAAGCAATTTCCGCAAACCGTTCCTGCGGCGTTTTTCAATACGGAGCCATGTTCTGTTTGTCCCTGGCAGGCACGATGACCCAGTTCATCGCACACAGGAACGCCACTGCAAAGGCCAGCGAGACGCAGGCACAGATATTGTCAAGTGCTACCAGGGTGACCACACAGGCATTTGCATCTCCGGCGGCCGATCGGGAACGGTGCCTGCCCGTCTCCCGATGAAGTCATTTTATTGGCCCGCAGGCCCGGTTTATGCGCTGGCGCACATAGCTTACGCATCGCCGGCCTCACCCTTGCCACGTGCTCCCTTGCTATGCCGCTATGCCGCTATGCCGCCACGCTGTTCATGCAGTGAAAACGCAGGCTGCAAGTTTCCGCAACCAAAGAAAGCCCTCTTATTGTCTTACAAAGAATATGGCGATTTGCCGGGGCACGCGAAGTGCAGGGTTGGTTAACATCCTGTGTGTGCGGGGCGCACATCCAATGCGACCTTCCGGCTACAACGCTTTCAGTTCCCCACAGTGCTCCCATCAACATGCAGAGATACACGCCAACCTAGCAGGAATACAATGTCCAGAAAAACCGACCCCAGCGCGAGCCAGGCAAGCGAGCACGCTTCCGCCAAAAATAAGTCCAATACGTCCGATACGCCGGATAAGCGTTCCGCCAGCCTTTCCCGCCGCGGCTTCATTCAGTCCGCTCTGGCGGCAGTAACCGCAGCCAACACGCCTTCAGCACTCTCGGCGGCACCGCTGAATGCCGCGCCAACGCCGGCGCCAGCGGATATGCCGATGGCACCGTCACAGCCACTGCTGCTGAACGTCAACAACAAGGAATACCACCTGTCGCTGGAGCCCAGGGTCACGCTGCTGGATGCACTGCGCGAAACCGCCGGACTTACCGGCGTGAAAAAAGGCTGCGACCGCGGCCAGTGCGGCGCCTGCACCGTGCTGGTTAACGGCCGGCGCATCAATTCCTGCCTGACACTGGCAGTGATGCACCAGGGCGACAAAATCACCACGATAGAGGGACTGGCGCAAGGTGAACAGCTGAGCGCGCTGCAGAGCGCCTTTATCGAACACGATGCCTTCCAGTGCGGCTTCTGCACACCGGGCCAGCTTTGTTCCGCTACCGCGCTGCTGGACGAAGTGCGTGCCGGCGCCGCCAGTGCTGCGACACCTGACGTACGGCAACGCAGTGTTTCCCTTACTGCAGATGAAATCAGGGAGCGCATGAGCGGCAACTTGTGCCGCTGCGGCGCTTATCCCAATATCGTCGCAGCGATCAGCAGCGTTGCTTTCCGCAAGACATAGAACCCCGCCCGGCACAAAGCCTGAAGTAAAACTCGACCATAGAGGTTTTCATGCAATCCATATTTTACGAACGAGCCAGTGATCCGGCCCATGCCCTGCGCCTGGCGCAGCAGCCGGGCAGCAAATTCATCGGTGGAGGCACCAATTTGCTGGACCTGATGAAAGGCGGTGTTGAGCAGCCTATGCGGCTGGTAGACATCACGCATGTCGGGCTGGCACTGGTCAGCGAACTGCCGGATGGCGGCCTGCGCATAGGCGCCCTGACGCGCAACAGCGACCTGGCCGACCATGCGCTGATACGCCAGCGCTATCCGCTGCTGTCACAGGCGCTGCTGTCGGGCGCTTCGCCGCAGCTGCGCAATATGGCAACCGTCGGCGGCAACCTGATGCAGCGCACCCGCTGCCCTTATTTTACCGATACCGGCTTTGACATGTGCAACAAGCGCATGCCCGGCTCCGGTTGCGCCGCACGGGAAGGTTATAGCCGCACGCATGCAATCCTGGGCGCCAGCAACGCCTGCATCGCCGTCAACCCTTCCGACATGAACGTGGCGCTGGCAGCGCTGGATGCGGTGGTGCTGATTTCCGGCCCGCAGGGAGAGCGGCGCATTGCGCTGGCCGATTTTCACCGACTGCCAGGCAACACGCCGCAGCAGGATACAGTGCTCGCACCCGGCGAACTGATCACCGCGGTAGATTTACCCCCCTCTCCTTTCGCGGCGCATTCGCATTACCTGAAAGTGCGCGACCGTGCCAGCTATGCGTTTGCACTGGTCTCTGTGGCAGCCGCGCTGGAAATGCGCAACGGGGTGATCAGCCAGGCCCGGATTGTGCTGGGCGGCGTGGCCCACAAACCCTGGCGCGTGCCGGCGGCAGAAACCATGCTTGCAGGCCAGCCGTTCAGCCGGGAGCTGGCACGGCAGGCTGCTGCGCGCGCTATAGCAGGAGCCCAAGCGTATAAAGACAACCAGTTCAAGATAGAACTGGCCCAGCGCGCCATCGTCAGCGCAATGGCCAGCGCACTGCACAATGCAGGAGAAAATGCATGAGCAATATAGGACAACCCATGGATCGCACCGACGGCAGGCAGAAGGTCACCGGTGCAGCACAATACACGGGCGAACATGCCTTGCCACGTCTGGCGCATGCAGTGATGGTAACGAGTGCAATCGCCAATGGCCGCATCGCAGCCATTGATACGGCACGGGCAGAAAGCATGCGTGGCGTATTGCTGGTGATGACCCATCGCAATGCCCCCCACCTGCCAAAACAGGCCAAGCCCGAGCCCGGAGGCGAGCCTGCCAACCCCAAGCTGAGCCTGCTGCAAGACGATCTGGTGCATTACAATGGCCAGCCGGTAGCAGTAGTCGTTGCGGATACGCTGGAACATGCGCAAGATGCCGCGCACAGCCTGCGCATACGCTATGCGCCTGCCAAGGCAGTCACCGATTTTAACCACGCCAGACAAAACCCGCGCGCGCCGAAGCCGCAGCCGGAACGCCCCTCCGATACCAGCCGTGGCAGTATTGCAGATGGACTGGGCAAAGCGGCCATCAAGCTCGATACTGTGTACACCACGCCGCTGGAAAACCATAACCCAATGGAACCGCACGGCAGCGTCGCGGCATGGGATGGAGACAAGCTGACGATCTACGATTCCACGCAAAATATCTCCGGCGTACGCAAGACCGCGTCCAAAACCTTCGGTATCGATGCAGAAAATATACGCGTGCTGTGCCCTTTTGTCGGCGGCGGTTTCGGCAGCAAGGGCGCTACCTGGTCGCACGTCATACTGGCCGCCATGGCGGCGAAGCGTGCCGGCTGTCCGGTCAAGCTGGTGGTGGAGCGCACACAGATGTTCGGACCGGTAGGCGCACGCCCCAGGACCGAGCAACGCATGCGGCTGGGTGCAGCCGCGGATGGCAGGATGACCGCCATCGGCCACGATACCATTTCCAGCACCGCCTTCCTGGACGACTTTACCGAACCCTGCACGGCGCTGACGCGGATACTGTATGACTCCGACAGCCTGCAGACCACGCAAAGGCTGGCGACGCTGAACCTGGGCGTACCCATTTACATGCGCGCGCCGGGAGAATCCAGCGGCAGTTTTGCACTGGAATCGGCCATGGATGAACTTGCCTATGCGCTACGCATGGATCCAATAGCTCTGCGCCTGAAAAATTATGCGGAACAGGATCCGGAAAAGAAACTGCCCTGGTCCAGCAAGTCACTGCGCGAATGCTACCGGGTCGGCGCCGAGCGCTTCGGCTGGGCGCGCCGCAATCCGGAGCCCGGCTCCATGCGTTCCGGCCGCAACCTGGTCGGCTGGGGCATGGCGACAGCCACTTACCCGGCCAACCGCAAGGGCGCCAAGGCCTCCGCTGCCATCATGGCGGACGGCACAGCTGTGGTGCGCAGCGGTTCGCATGACCTGGGTACCGGCACCTACACGGTCATGACACAGATTGCCGCCGACGCGCTCGGCATGCCAGTGGAAAAAGTGCGTTTTGAACTGGGAGATACACTGATGCCGGAAGCACCGGTATCGGGCGGATCGCAGACAGTTGCCAGCGTCGGCCCTGCCGTGCATGCAGCCTCTGGCGCCGCTCGCGCCAAGGTCGTGGCAATGGCAGTTGGCGATGCCGCGTCCCCGCTGCATGGCGCCAGCGAAAACGACATCGATGCCGACAAAGGCTGGCTATTCCTGCGATCTGCGCCCGACAGGCGTGAACCGATGAGCGCTGTCATCGCCCGCCATGGCGGAACGCCAGTACGCGCAGACAGCAGTGTTGAACCGGGTGAAGAGAAAAAGCAGTTCGCCATGCATTCTTTCGGCGCGGTATTCGTTGAGGTGCTTGTCGATCCCGACCTGGGCATCATCCGCGTGCCGCGAGTCGTCGGCGCCTACGGTGTGGGCAGACTAATGAACCGCAAGACCGGGCATAGCCAGCTGATGGGCGGCATCGTATGGGGCCTGGGCATGGCGCTGTTTGAAAAAACTGAAATCGACCTGCGCACCGGCCGGCCCGTCAATGCCAACCTGGCGGAATATCATGTGCCCGTGAATGCCGACATCGGCAACATTGATATTACGGTAGTGGAAGAACATGATGAACAAATCAATTCTTTGGGCGCCAAGGGCATAGGCGAGATCGGCATCGTTGGTGTTGCTGCCGCAGTGGCGAACGCCGTGTACCACGCCACCGGCAAGCGCATCCGCGACCTGCCGATTACGCTCGACAAGCTGGTCTGATTTCTATTTCCAGGCGGCGCCGGCGCACTGCCGGTGCCGCATCTCCCTCTTGCGGTTTCCCCAAATCAATCTCCGAGGTCTCCCGAAAAATGGGCTGCTGCCAATGCGGCAATTTCCACTTCCGCCGCTCCCACGGGTTTATAGGACTAATCTGATATGTCCAGCCTGCTGCTTCGCCGATCATCATTCACACACCGCTGCCTGCTCTGCACTAGGGCAACGGTGCTTTTATTCACAGTGAAAGGACCATCATGAATTCCAACAGCAAATCCGGCACAGACGGCAACCAAGGCTCCAGCAAGGCATCCAGTCAAGGGTCTAACCAGGCATCGAACCAAGGCTCCACCCAGGGCGGTACTCATGAGCAGCATGTAGCAGCAGGCCAGCAAAGTCACAAGAACGACAATGCACAGGCAAGCGGCGGCGCACGCCAGGGCAGCAGCTCCGGCTCAGGCAACCAGAGCGGCAACCAGTCCGGCCAGGGCAATCAGGGCGGTAGCCGCGGCGGTTCACACGAGCAGCATGTGGCAGCAGGCCAGCAAAGCCACAAAAACGACGCCGCTCGCGCAAAGGACGATGCGGATGACGATTCCCAGGACCAAGGCTCCGGCAGCCGCGGTTCATCCAGCGGCCGCAATCAGGACCGCTAGGCAAGCTGGCAATTCCGCCATCCTGCTTAGTAAGTAAACATCTTAAGGAGACATATCATGGCTAAGAAAAACAGCGACAAAGATGACGCACCGCAGAAAAGCAAGAAAAGCTCCACTTCGACCAGCGACAAGAAAAGCTCTGCCAAGAGCGACAAGTCCAAGTCGAAATCCGAGTCCAAAAAGACCAAGAAGTAGTTAGCGTAGAAGCAGATACCGGCGTTGCAGTACAACGCCGGTTTTTGTTTGTACAGCTTCCCCCTTTGCATGAAGCAACGAACATGAAAGCGTTGAGATATAACGGATCGCGCGACGTCAGGATAGATAACGTGGCAGATCCCATCATGAGGCTGAGCGACGCGACCGGAGGCAAAAAGATATTCGACAAAAAAGCCGATAGCAGAAATTCGTACTCACGCCATAAGTGCCCAATAAGAAAGCGGCCTCGGCCGCTTTCTTGTTCATCTTAAGCGTCGGTAGACTCGTCTACATGCCGTGTTGCTCCTGCAAAGCAGCCTTGGCATCCGCCATCTGCTCGCCCAGGTCATCCAGATCGAGGTCACTGTCCTCCACTTCCGGAAACAGTTCGTTTTCTTCTTCATCAACGTGATGTTCTATCTGCTCGCTGAGAACCTTCACCTTCGCATCGAACATAGGATCTTCTGGCTTCAGGTCGCCCAGTTGCATGATGAGTTCTTTGGCGCCGCTATGCTCGACTTCGGCTTCATTGAGCTTATCGTCGTCGCCTGTCGCGCCACGCGCAGCCGGGTAGAAAATATTTTCTTCTATTTCCATGTGGATCAGCAGCGCCGCGCATACCTTGCGGGCTATCTCATGCTTTTCTGCTGTCTTGCCGGCGTCTTTGGCGGTTTCGTATTTTTTGAACAGGTCTTCGGCTTCCCGGTGATCAGCCTTCAACAGGCTGACTGCGTCTTGTGTCATGACGTTTGGCATGGTAATTCTCCCTCGTTGGCGATGGCTAAAGCAATGTGGCAAGGTGTGGTTGGATATCGCTACGCATCTGAAGATGCAACGCCAAGCATAATTTGCGAGCGAATAGCAGCACATCAGCGCTGCTTACCACAACTTGTAGGAGGCTATCTCTAGTTAATTTACGGGGGAGAATCCAGTGTAAGATCAGGACAATCCGATCAGGGTAAGCCAACACTCAGTTGCAGATCTTGCGCCATCAAGAGGTGGTGCTTCAGCATCGGCAAACTCGCAGCGGCAAACTCGCGGATGTCGTCATCAATTAATGTCTGGGATGCGTCCCTGAATAAATCGACCGCATCCTTGTGCTCCGCCACGCCTGCCAAAGCGACATAAGCCCTATCATATTTTTTGGTGTTGAGGCCGCTGATTTTTTCGATGGCCGTAAGTTGTTGCCGGCTCGGCTGATCCGGCAGTTGCACGTCCTTGGAAGCCGCCAGCTGCTTCAGTCGCTCGGCCAGCTTGGTATGGCTATCCAGCATCTCGGCGGCAAATTTTTTTACTGCGTCGGAATCTGCATTGCCTGGAGCAACCCTGCTGGCAATGATTTCTGCATTGCCGGCTTGTGCGGCTGAAATAAGGAACTGCCTGTCTTTCGCACTGATTACAGGCGCGGGCTGATTATTTCCCGCAATGCCCTCGGGGCTGGCCAGCAGGATGAAGCCGACTGCTGCCACCGTCAGCATAAGAATGATGGCGCCGATATGGCGCTGTGTCAGCTGGATGGCAGTTGTGGCGAAGTTCATGGTCGCTCCTGTCAGGAACTTCCATAGTAGGACAAAATTAAGCGGGCGCTATGTAGGATGGAATTGAAACTTCTGTAGGAAAACAGGCAGGCAACAAACCGCAGCACGCATTGCGGCATACACGGCAAGCCGTTTCAGGGAATGTGCCGCAGCCTGCATCGCCCTGCTCCTTCAGAACGATGCAAGTTCCGGCTTATTGTGGATGTGTTGATTTCGGTGTATTGGTGATAGTGGGATTTGCTGTATCACAATTATTTTGCTGACGCATTGCCGTCGTCATTTGCGGGGAGTCGCAATTTGTCTGCGTGTTGTTGCGCGGCTGCTGACGATTGGCGTTGGTGTTAGCGGTCGAATTCGGATCCCGCGTATTTGCCTGGCTGCGCTGAGCCGGCGTAGTGCCGGTCATCGACGGCGACGTGCTGTCAGGCGCGCGCAGACTGCCGTTTTTTGTCGTGCCGCCGTTGAGAGTCGAGGTTCCGGACATACCCGAATTGCCGTTAGTCAAAGTGCCGCTGGCACCGGTTCCCGTGGTCCCCATGCCATTGGCACTGCTACTCCCGGTACCTGCGGCGCCGGTGCTGCCCGTTGTGCCGGCATTGCCCGCAGTCTGGGCGTAGGCGCCGGCACCAAGTGCCAGCATAGACGTTACGAGAATGAGTGATTTCAGTTTTTGCATGATTGTCTCCATGATTCAATTGCCCGGTTGCGCACGCTTGAACAGAAAAGCTGTCAACTGCCAACGCAGGGCTGCAAGAATTCAGGATAAAATAATGCACGGCCTGCATGCATAAGCGGAGAGAGTGCACACATGTAGGAAACGGCGACCTATTTCTTTCGGAAACAAGATTGTAAGTCCGAGCAAAATCAATTCAACTTATTGTTGTCCGTCCGCCGCCGCTTTTCCGGAACATAGTCCTTCAATGCAGGAGATTTATCATCTTCTATTACCGCGTTGGCATTGGCCATACGGTCTTCCCATTCTTTCCCTGGGCTAGTCGGTGTCAGAGGCGACCTGCGCTCTTTGATTACAATAAAATCAGCCATGTTTCCTTCTTTCAAATGTCGCCAGGCAACTATCTTTATTCCCTTATTGGGACAGAACATCATCATAGAGAATGACTACATGAGGCGCTATCGGTGACACTCCGCCTTTTTTGTCAGACCGGGATTACATTGTGTTTCAATGCACCATTGCGAAGCGGATATAATAATTAAAACTCGATTCATCAGGCGGTTGTGGCAAAAGATTGAACGCTATTAATATCCAGCTTGTGGAAGGGTAATAAAAAGTGGAGCGTAAATACTTCTTTGAAAGCGGTAACTGGGAAGAAGCGTCCTGGGTTCTTTCCCAGCAATTCCCGGATCGGTTCGCAACTGAAGCCGACGCGAGAAATTACCTCAAAAACTCAGTGATGGACAGGCTGGATACGCTTCCCTTGTCCGCCATCCAGCAATTTGAACCTATTGTCAACGGCTGCCTGATGGCGCTGCCTTCCGCTTTTCTGCAACGATCCCGCCAGGGAGACTATGAAAGTATCCATGTCCATTTCTGGCAATGCCTGGCAACCAATGATTATTCTGTGGTGCAAGTGCATCGCATTGACAGCCCGCCCGGGCCCCCTTCTGAAAATACGATA
Organism: Undibacterium sp. TJN25; assembly: GCF_049339885.1. Lineage (NCBI taxonomy): Bacteria > Pseudomonadati > Pseudomonadota > Betaproteobacteria > Burkholderiales > Oxalobacteraceae > Undibacterium > Undibacterium sp. TJN25. The sequence continues at coordinate 455,984 of NZ_JBMPPM010000001.1, forward strand.
AAAGAAATGCGCAATCCTCACCGCCAGGATTCGCTGCTGGACTAACGGTGATTTTTCGCAACAAAATCATGAGGCCAATGGCAATTCCCGCCTTCGGCGCTACTGTATTAGCGTCTTGCTCCCCAGGCCTCCTGATTCCTTGTTTGCGTGCGCTAGCGCATATATAGCGCAGGCTCCTGCTCTTAAAATCCATACAGGAACTGCTGGCGGCTTGCCGGGCATCCGCAACTCAACACCGGGAGTGAAGATGATAGTCACCAAAAACCTGAGAAACAGTATCGTCAGGCTCACCACCGCTGAATATGGCAATGGCTGGACAGTGAAGGTGGAAGTGGATGGCGAGACCGTGCATGATGAGGACACCGATATTTACGTCACTGAAGATGCTGCCTTGCAGGCAGGCGACGAGTGCGCGGAAGCGGCCGCGCCACATCTGCATTGACTGCATTTTTTATAGGCTTGAAACAATGTGAGGACCGAACTACGGTAAACGAAGCAAAGGGAGACGGTAAAGGCGAAAAAGTATTCCTGGCCGTGCCGCGGGTGAAGAACCTGTTCAGCAGCTGCGCGAACCTGACATCGGCAGTGGCGAACAACAAAATAAGGATGAAGCCGGCAACGGACATGACACGCAGCAAGCCGGGTGCAAAATAGCGTTCAGAGTTCAGCAGGCCCCAGCCGATGCCGGCTAGCGCCGCTGCCCCTATAATTCCGCATGCAAGCCAAGACGGCGCTCGCCATGCTGTGCCGCTTCCTTGCGCATCATCACCGGCAAATCCAGGGAGTGCTCCTGTACCAGCCGCAAGGCCTGCTGATGAGAAACATTGCGGCTCATCCACGAGAGCGCCTCGGCTCTGTTGAAGAGTAACGGACGCTCGGATTCTGACTTTTTCAATTTACCGGGAGCGCTGACGATAATGATGAAGCCATCCCTGTCGCTGTTGGGGTCGCCGAACACATGGTTACTCAATGCGGGCAGGAACATGGCGTGTCCTCCGCGCTTGCAATTGAGTGCTGGCTGGAAACCTTCATGCAGGCTGGAATCGAACCAGCCGTCTGCGGGCACCACTACCCTGCCGCTCCGCATCAGGCCTGAATAAAAACGGTCCTGCAGCTGGCTACGGTCCGCAGTAATGGATGCCTCCTCGCCTTTATCCCGGTCTATGCCGGACTGCCAGCACCACTTCACATTAACCGCTGCCAGATGCTTTGCATCAATCATCTGCAGCAGCCAGTGCCTGGTGCCCGGAGCGGCGACGCTTTTATTGATGGGGTGATTTGCCTGTATGCCTTCTACGGCGATCAAATCAGTATCAAGCTGATCAGCATAAAAGGATAAGGACTTGGTTTGTGAAAATCCGCAAAACATGATTGCCACCTCTTGCTCTTGTGGAGTATTGAATCATGGTAGGGATTAGCATCAAATCCATGCATAAGCAGCCAAGCCAAATCCTTGTAAGACTTCAGGAGATGAAACGGTGTTGCAAAGCAATTTCGCCCTTGTCCAGGCCTATAGTTCCTTTGCAATGCTTTCAGGAACGCTAACCGGCATATCCAGCAACATCTGTCCCATGCCCTTGCCTAGCGGATCCATACGCATGGACGCAGTGCCGCCGCCATCCAGCGCGTCTTCCAGCAGGAAATTATAGGCGTGTATGCCGGGCAGCAGATAGCGCCGGACCTCTCCATGAACCAGGTGTGCAAAATATTTTTTGACGGCAGCTGGCGTCAGCGCTGCGGTGAGTAGAGGCAGGTATTCGGGCTTGCGCGCAATCACGCCGATATTGGACAAGTTGCCTTTGTCGCCGCTGCGTGCATAGGCCAGTTGCAGCAACGGCACTTCCACGGTGGCAGCGTCCAGCGATGACGCATGGGAAGGCTCTTCAGCAACGGCCGATGGCAAATAGCCGCCGTCCAGCGGTACCTGTACTGTCTGGGACTGTCCATCCAGCATGAGCTGTATCGATACCGCCTGTTTCGGCAAGGTAAAGGAGAACTGCTTGATCAGCGGCGATGCGGAGGGCCGCGACAAAGCCGGGCCGGTCGTGCCCGGCGACCAGGACGTGCCTGCCGGCGCAATCTCACGGGCAAAAATGTCCAGCGCCTGCTTCATCGTATGGTTGACGACCACACGCATCATGACTTCGCGCGCGTGTATGGTGCGCGAGTGCGGGCCATACTGGGTTTCGGCGCCTATCACTTCGACATAACTGGCGCTGTAATCCGGCAAGCCCAGCTTGCGGAAGATGCCGCGGGTTCGCTCCAAAATTGCCTCGCCGGTACGGCGTGCCTTGGCCACCGCATCGATGCCGATGATGACCATGGTGCCGGCGCAGCGGTAGCCATCCATCCACGTAGCGGATACCTTGTAGCTGCCAGTGGGCGGCATGCCGCGTGCGCCGTGCACGCGCACCCGGTCTGCGCCCTGCTGTTCTATCTGCACATCGCGAAAATCGCACACCACGTCCGGCAGCATGTACGCAGCAGGATCGCCGATCTCATATAGCATCTGCTCGGCGACTGCGGCCGCCAGCACGCTACCGCCCGTGCCTTCAGGCTTGGTAACGATGAAGCTGCCGTCTGCATGGCATTCAATCACCGGATAACCGATGTTGGCCCAGTCCGGCACCTGCTCCCAGTCGGTATGTAGGCCGCCGGTGGCCTGGCAGCCGCATTCGATGATATGGCCGGCCAGGCTGCCTGCGGCGAGCAGGCCGTAGTCGTCCGCTTTCCAGCCGAACTCATGCATCAGCACACCCAGCGTGACAGCGCTGTCCACGCAGCGCCCGGTAATGACAATGTCGGCGCCGGCCTGCAAAGCCTGCGCAATCGGCAAGGCGCCGAGGTAGGCGTTGGCGCTCAGCACCTTTGCAGGCAAGGCCTCGCCGCTGAACATGTCTCGCTGACCTGCCTCGCGCAAAGCCGGCAGCTGGGCACTGACATCGTCGCCTTCCACTACGGCGATCTTCAGGCTGATACCCATTTCCTGCGCCAGCGCGGCCAGCGCATCGGCGCAGCCTCTGGGGTTGATCCCGCCCGCATTGGCCACTACCTTGATGCCGCGCCGGGCGATGTCCGGCAACACGCTTTTCATCGCAATATCGACAAAGTCGGTCGCATAGCCCATCTCCTGCTTCTTGCTGCGCGCGGAGGCGAGAATGGCCATCGTCAGTTCGGCCAGATAGTCGAATACCAGGTAGTTGATCGGCGCACCGGTCACCAGCTGTTCCGCCGCAACCGAACTGTCGCCCCAAAAGCCGGAAGCGCCGCCTATGCGGATGATCTTGGATTGCGAGTTGATTTGGGACTGCTGAATTTGAGACTGGGTCATGATGTCTTTCTGCATGCTGTCAACGTCCGGTCCAGACAGGTTTGCGTTTTTCATTGAAGGCAGCCAGGCCTTCCCTGGCGTCTTCAGTCAACGCCAGCAAGGTGATCTGGCTTTCGGTGTAGGCGATGCCCTGGTCGAAAGACATTGCTTCCATCGCCCGCATTGCATACTTGCCGCGCCGTATTGCCGTCGGTGATTTATCGGTGATGCGCGCCAGTAGCCAGTCTGTCTTCTGGTCCAGTTCCGCCGCCGGCACGACGTAATTGAGCAAACCGTGCGCCATTGCCGATGCGGCGTCGAAAGGCTCGCCGCTGAGACACCATTCGCGCAGCACGCGCGGCAACACCAGGTTTTGCAGCAAGCTCATCACCTGCATCGGAAATACGCCGACCTTTACTTCAGGCAGACCGAACAGCGCATGGTCCGCCGCCACCGCCATGTCGGCCATGCACAGCAGCCCCATGCCGCCGGCCATGCACACGCCGTTGACGCGGGCCACAACCGGCAGGGTCGCATCTTGAGACAGGCGCAGCAAATCGGCGTAGTCGCTATTCGGCCTCGCATAGTCGAATACAAAACCTTTACCGGGCTGCAGGTCGGCGCCGGCACAAAAGGCCTTATCACCGGCCGCTGTCAATACGATGGCGCGCACCTCGGGATTTGCATGCGCCTGGCGGTAGCCTTCGCTGATGCCGTCAATGACCTCCTTGTTGATGGCATTGCGTTTCTCCGGTCGGTTGATGGTGATCCAAAAACTCGCGCCGCGCTTTTCCAGCAATATTTGTGGTATCCCGTCCATGTTGCTCCTTGCGTGCACAATATTTTATAGGTTCAAACTGCCGTCGTGGCTTCGTCCCTGGCAATTTCGGCGATCACCCTATACACCGTCACCTGGTCACCCATTGCCGCGTTTAATGCCGTCACCCGGCCGCCTACCGGGGCCGCGTGCACATGCTCCATCTTCATTGCCTCCAGCGTCAGCACCGGCTGGCCGGCCTTGACCATTTCGCCAACAGCGACGTGCACGGCCACCACCCTGGCATTCATCGACGCGCGTATCTTGCCGTCGCCACCGGGCTCACGCTGCTTCGTTTGCGCAACATGCGACCGGTCTGCGATGCGGTAGGATGCACCACGATACTGCAACAGCAATTCACTGCCGTCACGCACCAGAGCGGCGCTCTCGACCAGCCCGTCGCAGGAGAAGCGCACGCTATGCGGCCCCAACTCCAGCAACTGCAACGCGAAACTGCGTTTCTCTATACTGGCCTGGTACCGGCTGTCGCCACCATACGCAAGGCTCGCCACGCAGGCTCTGGCATTGATGTCAAAGCGGAAGCCTATCGGCAAGCGGTGCGCGATACTGGAATTGCCGAGCTGCCCGGTCCCACCGCCATCGGCCGGTACCGCATACAGCAGCATTGCCGCCAGCGCTTGCGCGCGCGCCTCGCTGTCGCCATCCGGTTTCAGTAATTCCTCTGCATGCGTGCCGATGAAAGCAGTCGTCGCGCCGCCGGCGGCAAAGACCGGATGCCGGAGGCAGCTTGCCAGGAATTGCTGGTTGGTCTTCACGCCTAGCGCCACAGCATCCTCCAGCGCAGCGCCCAGCTTGCGGCGCGCTTCATCGCGCGATGCGCCGTAGCCGATCAGCTTGGCAATCATTGAATCGTAGTACGGCGGTATCACCGCGCCCGATTCCAGCGCGGCCTCCACGCGGATTCCAGCCGGCATCTGCCACAGTGCCATCGTGCCGCTTTGCGGCATGAAGGAGGCCTCTGCGTCTTCCGCGCACAGGCGCACTTCGATTGCATGTCCATGAAAACGCACGTCCTGCTGCGCGAGCGGCAGAACTTCGCCGCCGGCGACCCGCAATTGCAACTCCACCAGGTCCAGCCCGGTAATGGCTTCGGTCACCGGATGCTCAACCTGCAGCCGTGTGTTCATTTCCATGAAATAGTAGCGACCTTCAGAGTCCAGCAGAAATTCCAGCGTGCCGGCACCCTCATAGCGGATGGCCTTGACTGCAGCCACTGCAGTAGCGCCCATGCGTTGCCGCAGATCCTCATCGACGGCTGGAGACGGCGCTTCTTCCACCACTTTCTGGTGGCGGCGCTGCACGGAACAATCGCGCTCCCCCAGATGGATGGCGTTGCCGTAACGGTCGGCAAATACCTGGATCTCTATATGCCGCGGCTCCATGATGGCCCGCTCCAGGATCACCTCGGGGTTGCCGAATGCGCTTTGCGCTTCCGACTTCGCGCTGCGCAACGCATCTGGAAACTGTTCCGAAGAGCTGACCAGGCGCATGCCGCGCCCTCCGCCGCCGGCCGTGGCCTTGATCATGACCGGATAGCCTATCTTGCCGGCTTCTTCGTGCAGGCGCGCTTCGTCCTGGTCTTCTCCCTGATAGCCGGGAATGCACGGCACGCCAGCGTCCATCATCAGACGCTTGGCGCCGGCCTTGTTGCCCATTGCGATAATTGCTTCCGGTGAAGGGCCGATGAATACCAGCCCCGCATCGCGGCAAGCCTGCGCAAACGCGGCGTTCTCGGCAAGGAAGCCGTAACCGGGATGCACTGCATCCGCGCCGCTAAGCCGTGCGGCATGGATGATGGCGGGAATGTTCAGGTAAGACTGTGCCGGCAAAGCCTCGCCGATGTGCACGGCCTGGTCAGCTTCGCGTACGTGCAGTGCATCGCGGTCCGCGCTGGAAAAAACGGCTACCGTGCGGAAGCCGAGCGCGCGCGCGGTGCGCATGACGCGCAGCGCGATCTCGCCGCGGTTGGCTATCAGTATTTTATGGAATGGAGTGGATATCGTCATAATGGAGTCTGCTAAGGCCGGGCAACGGAAAACTGCATCTTGTTCGGCTTGCGCTCTTCCGCTTCGCGGCAGACCGACAGCACATAAGACAGCACTGAGCGCGTGTCACGCGGATCGATGACGCCGTCGTCCAGTACCAGCGCGCTGGTGGTGAACACGTCCATCTGGCGGTCGAAGTTGTCGACGATCTTGCGTTGCAGTTCATCCAGCTTGGCCTGGTCCACTTCGCTTCCTTTGCGCTTCATTGCCGCTTCAGTAACGATAGCCATCGTCTTGGCTGCCTGCTCGCCCCCCATGACGGCAGTCTTGGCATTCGGCCAGGAAAAGCAGAATCGCGGATGGAAGCCGCGCCCGCACATGCCGTAGTTGCCGGCGCCGAATGAGGCTCCGCAATAAATCGTAATCTGAGGCACGGTGGCGTTGGTCACCGCCTGTATCATCTTTGAGCCATGCTTGATGATGCCAGCCTCCTCGTACAGGCGGCCTACCATGAAACCCGTGGTGTTGTTGAGATACAGGATAGGTATCTGCGCCTGGCAACAGGACTGGATGAAGTGCGTGGCCTTGGTCGCGCCGGCCGGATCTATCGGGCCGTTATTGGTAACGATACCGATGGGAAAACCATCCAGCATCGCATGGCCACATACGGTTGCCGAACCATACAGTGCGCCGAACTCCAGGAAATCGGAATCATCGACGATGCGGGCGATGACTTCTTTCATGTCTACCGGCCGTTTATGGTCCATCGGCATGATGCCCATCAGTTCTTCCGCATCATAGCGCGGCGGCCTGATGGCACGCGGCTGTGCCGGTACGGCAATGCCACGGTTCCATTCCAGCTTGGCCAGCACGTCGCGCGCGATGCGCAACGCGTCGCGGTCGTCTTCGGCCAGGTAATCACCCAAGCCGGAAATACCGGTGTGCATTTCTGCACCACCGAGTTCTTCCTCGGTGGCGATCTCGCCGGTGGCTGCCTTGAGTAAAGGCGGGCCTGCGAGGAAAGCGCGCGAGCGTCCGCGCACCATGATGATGTAGTCCGACAAACCGGTCTGGTAGGCGCCGCCCGCAGTGGAAGAGCCATGTGTAATCGTGACGACCGGCAGGCCCGCCGCCGACATCAGCGCCAGGTTACGGAACAGGTTGCCGCCCTTGACGAATTCCTCCACGCGATAGGTCATCAGGTTGGCGCCCGCGCTTTCCACCAGCTGGATATAGGGCAGCTTGTTTTCCAGTGCCAGTTCCTGCACCCGCAGCTGCTTGTCCAGGCCGCGCGGCTGCATTGCACCGGCATCTATGCCGGAATCGGATGCACTGATCATGCAACGCACGCCGGACACGTAGCCGATTCCTGCAATGATGCCGCCGCCGGGCACGCTGCGGTCGGGATCGGCCACGTCCATGCAATAGCCTGTCAGCGTGGATATTTCCAGGAACGGCGTGCCGTGGTCCAGCAATAGCGAAATCCGTTCGCGCGGCAACAACTGGTCGCGTTTCTCAAAGCGGGCCTTGGAGGCAGCAGAGGCCAGGCGTGTACGCTCTTCCAGCATGCGAACGCGCTGCAGCAGCGCCGTCATGCCGGCGTGATTGGCCTTGTAGGTGTCATTACCGGTCAAAATACTGGTTTCAATGGTTGCCATATTTTTTAAGTGTAGTGGTGTTATTTGGATCAACATGGCCGGCCTTGACGGCCTTTTATCTATTTCTGTCCTGCGTTTCCTGCTGCGGTGCAGCTATGCAGCGCCGTATGAACTCATTTCAGCGGCCAGTCTGCGAATTGTTGTCCTTTCGCAGACATGTCGGCCAGCAGCTTTGCCTTGTCCCAGTAGCCGTATGCATTGCCGCGAAGCTGCGCGTAGTGATCCAGCCTTTGCGCTATCTTGTCCAGCCCTGTTTCATCCGCCATGTGCATAGGCCCGCCCCTATAATCCGGAAAGCCGTAGCCATTGACCCAGACCAGGTCGATATCACCGGGACGATAGGAAATGCCCTCTTCCAGTATCTTTGCACCTTCATTCATCAACGGGAACAGGCAGCGCTCTATGATTTCTTGATCGCTGATGTCGTCTCGGCGGCGGATGCCGAACTGCGTAGCCAGTGCCGCGCATATCTTGCCGACCTCCGGATCGGCAACCGCATTGCGTCCTTCATAACGGTAATAGCCGGCACCGGTCTTTTGCCCGAAACGGCCCAAGACCAGCATTTTTTGCACGACTGCGCGATAGCCCGCATCAGTTGGCAAGCCACCGGCCTTGCCGCGCTCCACTACTACTTTGGCGGCAACGTCCAGCCCGGCCATGTCCAGCATGCGACATGGCCCCATGGGCAGACCCAGCGACTGGATCGCGTTGTCGATCTGCGTCGGTGTCGCGCCCTCCATCAGTAAAAATTCCGACTCACGCAGGTAAGGCTCCAGCATGCGGTTGCCGATAAACCCATAGCACACGCCGGAAACAACAGGTACCTTGCCTATGGTTTTCGCTAATTTTACGACGGTCGCCAGCACGTCCGGCGCGGTCTGCGCGCCACGCACAATTTCCAGCAGGCGCATCACATTGGCCGGGCTGAAAAAATGCATGCCCAGGAAATCTTGCGGCCGTCCGCTGGCCTGCGCCAGTACATCCACATCCAGCGTGGAAGTATTGCTGGCAATGATGGCACCCGGCTTGCATACCTTGCCCAGGCGGGCGGCGACTTCTTTTTTGATATCCAGGTTTTCAAAAACGGCTTCTATCACGAGGTCGCAGCCGGCCAGGTCTTCATAGCGCAGCGATGGGGTCAGCAGCGCCATGCGGCGGGGTGGCTCTTCTGCCTTCATTTTTCCTTTGGCGGCGCTGGCGTCATAATTTTTGCGTACCAGGGCAAGGCCGCGGTCCAGCGCTTCCTGTGAACTTTCTACGATCACGACCGGGATGCCGGCATTGGCGAAATTCATTGCGATGCCGCCGCCCATGGTGCCGGCGCCGAGTATGCCGACGCTGGCAATCGCGCGCTCCTTCAGGCCGCCCGGCAAGCCGGGAATCTTGGTCGCCTGACGCTCTGCGAAGAACAGCTTGCGCATCGCGGCAGACTGAGGCGATATGCGGCATTCTTCGAACAGTCTTGCCTCGACTTCTTCGCCGGCATTAAAATCCAGCGTGGCCGCCGCTTCCACGCAGCGCACGATGCGCTGCGGCGCCGGATAAGCAGCTTTTTTACTCACCGCTTCCGCAAGCGCTTTCTCAAAAAAATCCGCTGCAAGACCTTCCACCGATGCAGTGCGGTCGCTGGTGCGGCGCGGGCCTGTGCGCTGGGCAAGCAATTCTTCAGCATAGGCGATGCCCGCCGCAGTGAGATCGCCGTCGATGAGTCGGTCTACCAGCCCCGCCTGCAGCGCCTTTGCAGCATCTATGGGGCGGCCGCTCAGTATCATGTCAAGCGCCAGACTGACGCCCACCAGCCGCGGCAGCCGCTGCGTGCCGAGTGAGCCTGGCAGAATACCGAGCAAAACTTCCGGCAGGCCAAGCCTTGTCGTTGCCGCCGCCACGCGGTAATGGCAGGCCATTGCAAGTTCAAGGCCGCCACCCAGCACCGTGCCGTGCAGAACGGCAAGCACCGGCCTGTCCAATTTTTCCAGACGGGCAAGCATACGGTTGAAGGGGGCAGTACTGAATCCGGGCATGGAGAACTGGGCAATATCACCGCCGGCGACAAAAGTGCGGCCTTCTGCACAGACCACTAGCGCCCTGTAGCTTTGATCCGCCTCAAACTGGCCCACCAGCTCAATCAGGCCGGCAACCAGCTCGGGGCCCAGCGCATTGACCGGCGGATTATTGATGCGGAGCACGCCGACGTTGCCGTGCCGCTCCAGTGTGACGAGACTGCTCATTGATTGCGCTCCCATATTGCGGACTGTAAAGCCTCAGGCTAACAGGTACGCCTCGGAGCAGCTTGCGTTAAGTAGCTGCATCGGCCGTAAAACCGTAACAATCAGGAAAGCGGGAGCTGATGCCGCCAGTATTTTGCGGGCACAAAACTATCACCATCCAGGATGACCGCAAGCCGGCGCGAGCCGGCAACGATATTCTTCGGCGTCAGCCCCCAGACACGGCGGATGGAATGGCTGAAATGCGAGGAATCCGGGTAGCCTGTCTCCAGTGCTATATCGGTCAGGTTCAATTCGGTATTGACATAGGACAGGAAGCTGCGAGCCCTCTTCCATGCGCGAAAACGGCGGAAGGTCGTACCGACCTCGTTCTTGAACAGGTGCAGGAAGCGGGAAAAAGACAAATCCACCAGCGATGCAAACTCTTCCGCCCCCTGCGTGTCGCAAGGCTGGCTCTTGATGGCGTTGACAACCTTTGCCATGCGCGGCTCCATGCTGCGTGGCTCCAGGGTTTCGCCAAAGAAAAACCGGTCAAAGTTTGCGCGTATCAATTCCACCGGCGCACTACCATCCATCAGGCCGGCAAATGCATCGCGCAGCGTGGCAGCAATGAGGGCTAAATTGTCTGGAGCAGACGATGCCTGCAAAAAGCTGGGCAGCTTGTCCATGCAGACACTTTCCGTCTCTATCATGATCGACCCTATGAGGCGGTCCGTCGTCCTGATCTGGTGCGGCGTATCAGCCGCAACGACGCGGATCTCAGCGCTTTCCCATTCACCGTTCCCCACCTGCAGCTGGAACGGGCTGCCCAATGACACATACACAGTGAGCGAACCGAATTCGCGAGTCTGCGGCCGGCCCAGCAGGCCGGCGTAGGCAACCCTGTCGGGTGTGATCAGCATGACTTTGCCATCCCGCCCTTCCGCCGCAACCAAAGCCCTGGCGGATACTCCGTCCTTCCATTCCATCACACATCTCCTATGACGCAGTGCAGCGCATTTGCAGAATGTGCAGGCGCAGCAGCGATGCGTTTGTCTCCATGGGATTCGGCGAGCAGGGCTGCCAGAATTTGAATTATGTGCAGAACAGCATGCCATGGCATTTACGACAAAGCAAGTGATTGGTTGTAAAAAATATTAACGACTGGACGCACAACCCGGCAAATAAGGTGCGCGCAAACCATAGCTACTTGACGCAAGTTTCAGCAGCCGCAAGCTGTTAACGTACGGCCACTGGACGATAAACGGAGCCAGGCCGATCCGCACCCTATTTGCTGATTTCTTTGCTGCACCGCCCGTGCAGTCTCAGGCATGCGCGTTGGCGTACACAGATAAGAAAAGGTAGATATGGAGACAAACAAAGCCTCTGCTGACACGGCCGACGCCGCGATGCAGCTGACGCAACACGCTGCCCGCCTGACCGTTGCCGGCCTATTCCGCCAGCAGGTAAAACGGACCAGGCACAAGACCGCACTGGAAGATGAAGTCCGCCGCTTCAGCTACGGCGAACTGGATGAACGCGTCAACCGGCTGGCGAATGCGCTGAGCGCACGCGGTATCCAGCGCGGCGACCGGATCACCATTCTGGCGGAAAACCGGCTTGAATACATAGAGTTGGAGCTGGCGGTTGCCAAGCTGGGCGTAATCCTGGCCTGCCAGAACTGGCGGCAATCGGACGGTGAGCTGGAACACTGCATACGGCTGGTGTCGCCGCGCGCGGTCTTCGTGTCGGCACGCTATGCGGATGTATTGGCCCGCATCGCACATGGCGTGGATACCGTCATCCATATCGAATCTGAATATGAAGAAATGCTGAAAGCTTCCAGCAGCGACGAAGCAGGCAGCGGCATCGATCTCGATCCGGAAGAAGGCCTGATTATCCTGTACACCAGCGGCACGACAGGGCTGCCCAAGGGCGCGCTGATCAGCCAGAGGGCGATGGTCGCGCGCGCCGTCATCGGCCACATGGACGGCATGCTGGATGCAGGTGATACTTTCATCGCGTGGGCGCCGCTGTGCCACATGGTCTCAACTGACCAGGCCTACGGTACATTGACCAGCGGCGGCAAGGTCATCGTCATGGATGGCCTGGACGTGCCCAAGCTGGTCGCCATCGTCGCCCGTGAAGAAATCGGCCATTTGACGCTGATTCCCGGCATGGTCGACCGCATCATTGAAGAAGTGCGGCGTACCGGCACCAAGGCCAAGGGTATACGCGGCCTGGGTTGCATGGCCGACCTGGTGCCGCGCGACCAGATCGCCCAGGTGACGCAATTATTGCAGGCGCCCTTCCGCAACTCTTTCGGCTCCACTGAAACCGGTTCGCCGCCGGCCACGCTGGGACAGATACCTATAGGCATCGTGCCGCCCAAACTCTCCAAGGTACAGAGTTCCTTTTGCGAAATCCGCCTGGTGGATGAAAACGACGATGAAGTGGAAGACGGCCTGCCCGGCGAACTGGCCATGCGCGGCCCCAGCCTGTTTAGCGGCTACTGGGGGGCGCCGGAAGCGACGGCAAAAGATTTCCGCAACGGCTGGTTCCACATGGGCGACATGTTCGTGCGCAATGCGGACGGCACGCTGGATTATGTGGACAGGCGCAAATACCTGATCAAGTCCGGCGGTGAAAACATTTATCCGGCGGAAATCGAGCGCGTGCTGCTGGCCTGCGACCGTATCGCCGATGCCGTCGTGGTGCGCCGCAAGGACAGCCGCTGGGGTGAGGTACCGGTGGTGTTTGTCGTCAAGGCAGATCAGACCCTGACGCAGGAGGATGTCATGCGTGAATGCAAAGGCAAGATCGCGGATTATAAATTGCCGAAACAGGTGGTCTTCGTCCCGGATGAAGAGCTGCCGCGCAGCACCACCGGAAAAATCAAACGGCATGAACTGGAGCAGCGTCCGGAGATAGCCGGACACGCCTAGCAACAGCAGCACGCCCAGTTTGCCTTTATTGCCCATTTTTAAAAATTCAAAAGGATGTAGACATGAATTATCATTTGCGCCCCGCCCTGCTTGCCCTGACTGTCGCCGGCCTTTTTTATTCCGGTGCTGCTTCTGCTGAAAAAATCCGCATTGCCTATATCGATCCGCTCAGCGGCCCGTTTGCGGTGACCGGTAACAATGTGCTGAAAAGCTGGCAGGCGATTGCCGAGTTGGCCAACAAGGAAAAATGGGCTGGCGACAATACCTTCGAGATCGTCGGTTTTGACAACAAGGGCAGCCCGCAGGAAACGCTGACGGCCTTGAAAACCGTGACTGACCAGGGTTTCCGCTATATTGCGCAAGGCTTCGGCTCCGGTGCGGGCCTGGCGCTGATCGACGCCATCAACAAGCATAACCAGCGCAATCCGGGCAAGGAAGTGATCTACATGAACACGTCTGCCGGCGATCCGGACATGACCAACAGCAAATGCAGCTTCTACCATTTCCGGCTGGATGCGAATGTGGACATGCGGATAGAGGCGTTGACCTCCTTCATCGAAAAAGACAAAAGCATCAAAAAACTTTATCTGATTAATCCCAACTACGCGTTTGGGCAACAGGTAAGCCGCTCCGCTAAAGAAAGCCTGAAGGCCAAACGCCCCGACATACAGATCGTCGGCGACGACCTGCCGCCTTTTGGCCAGGTAAAAGACTATTCCCCCTACATTGCCAAGATCGCAGCGTCCGGTGCGGACACAGTCATTACCGGCAATGCAGGATCCGATCTATCAATGCTGATCAAGTCGTCGAAGGAAGCCAATCTGCGCAGCACTTTCTACACCTTCTTTGCCAGCAGCCCCGGTATTGCAGGCGCGATAGGCTCTGCCGGCGAAGACCGCGTGAAGTCTATCCCCTACTGGCATCCGAACAATGAAACCTTTTCCGGCAAGGAAATCGTGGAGTCGTTCAAGAAAAAATACAACGACGACTATTTTTCATCGGCGACCTATACCGGCATAGCACTGCTGGCCAAGGCGATGAAAGAGAGTAAGTCGACTGATCCGATAAAGGTCGCATTTGCAATGGAAGGCATGAAGGTCAACAGCCTGAACGGTGAAGTGGAAATGCGCAAGGCAGACCACCAGCTGCAGCAACCGCTGTATATGGTGACCTGGGTCAAGGTCAACGGCAAGGATGTCAAATATGACGAAGAGTCCACCGGCTACGGCTGGAGGACAGATCGCAAGATAGAAGCAGCCGCAGTGACGCTGCCCACCACTTGCCAGATGGTGCGCCCGGCCCGCAGCTGATGCACGACGAATCAGAAAGCGAGAAGAATATGCCACACCAGCAATCACATGCATCGCTGACCGCAAGCGCCGGCCGGCTGACGATTGCCGACTTGTTCGCCCAACAGGTCCGCCAAAGCAAGGATCAGGTAGCACTGGAAGACCAGCATAAGCAGATCAGCTATGCGCAGCTGGACGACAGGGTAAACAGGCTGAGTAACGCGCTGCTTGCACTGGGTATGGAGCGCGGCGACCGCATTGCGGTGCTATCGGAAAATCGCACCGAATACGTCGAACTGGAACTGGCGGCAGCCAAGCTGGGCGTCATCCTGGCCTGCCAGAATTGGCGGCAATCGGATGAGGAACTGAGGTATTGCATACAGCTCGTTTCGCCCAGGCTGCTGTTTACCTCTGAACGTTTCATTGAGGTAGCCGCACGCATAGGCCATGGCGTTCCTGCCAGCCTGCATTTCGGCCCGGCATACGAAACCATGCTGGCCGATGCGGCAGCGTCCGCGCCGGATAGCAGCGGGCTTGATCCGGAAGACGGGCTGATCATTCTGTACACCAGCGGCACAACCGGCATGCCGAAAGGCGCGCTGATCAGCCAACGGGCCATGGTGGCGCGCGGCATGATTTCGCGCATAGACAGCCCGGTGCAGCCCGGCGATACCTTCATTGCCTGGGCGCCGCTATTCCACATGGTCTCTACCGACCCGGTATTTGGCACCCTGACGCATGGCGGCAAGGTGATTGTGATGGACGGCCTGGACGTCAAGCGCCTGGTGGAAATTACCGCGCGCGAGCAGGTCGGCCACCTGACGCTGATGCCGGGCATGATAGACCGCGTGATCGACGAACTGAACCGCAGCGGCCTGAAGCCGAAAGGCGCACGCGTGATCGGCTGCATGGCCGACCTGGTGCCGCTGGACCAGATTGCGAAAATCACCGGTTTCTACCAGGCGCCCTATCGCAATTCCTTTGGTTCCACTGAAACCGGCAGCGCGCCTGCCAGCCGCGGCTCCATCGCCATAGGCGTGATACCGGAACGCCTGTCCAAACTACAGAATTCCTATTGCTCCGTCCGCCTGGTGGATGAAGACGACAACGAAGTGCCTGACGGCATGCCGGGTGAACTCGCCTTTCGTGGCCCCAGCCTGTTCAGCGGTTACTGGGGCAACCCGGAAGCCAATGCCAGGGATTTCAGGAATGGCGCCTTCCACATGGGCGACGTCTTCGTACGCAACCCGGACGGCTCGCTGGATTTCGTGGACCGCCGCAAGTACCTGATCAAATCCGGCGGCGAGAACATCTATCCCGCCGAAATCGAGCGCGTGCTGCTGGCCTGTGAGCGCGTGCTGGATGCCGTGGTCGTGCGCAAGCCGGACAGCCGCTGGGGTGAGGTGCCGGTCGCCTTTGTCGTCAAAGCCGACCAGACATTGACCACGGAAGAGGTGCTTGCACAATGCCGCGGCAAGATTGCCTCTTACAAGCTGCCCAAGGAAGTTGTCTTCATCAGCGCAGACGATGTGCCGCGCAGCGCGACAGGCAAGGTAAAGCGGCACGAGCTTGAAACCAAACTGAAGGCGGACGCCTGATCCCCTGCCGACTGCCCCTCCAAAAAACGGAACTACATGACCAGCACTACCTCCAGCATCAAGCCCTGCGCCGCCGTCACCGGCGTTGCCGAAACCCTGTACGGCAAAGGCATTTCTGAACGTAGCAGCCTGTCGCTGCAACTCGAAGCCTCCCTGGCGGCCATTCGCGACGCCGGCCTTGTGCCCGGCGATATCGACGGCATTATCCCCATGTCCAACGGTTCGGCCATCGCGGAAGATTTCATCAGCAATTTCGGCATACGCGACCTGCGCTTTTCCGGTACCGTGCCCATGGGCGGCGCCAGCGCCGTCTCATCATTGCAGATGGCGCAGGCCGTTATTTCCGCCGGCATTTGCCGCCATGTACTTGTGACGGTGGGCCGCGACGGCCGTGGCGGCCGGGCCAGCGACCGGTTGCAGCAGGCGCCGCAATTCCGCACCGTTGCCGAGTTTGAAATGCCGCTGGGCGCCTTCGCGCCGGTGCAGCTATACGCCGCCATGGCGCGTCGGCACATGGAACTGTACGGCACTACCAGCCGTGACTTTGCCGAGATTGCCGTCGCCATCCGCGCCCATGCGGCGAACAATGCCAATGCCATCATGCGCAAGCCTTTCAGCATTGAAGAGCATCAGGCGTCGCGTATGATCTCCGACCCTTTCCGTCTGCTGGACTGCAGCCTGGAAAGCCATGGCGCCGCAGCGGTCGTTGTCAGCGCGGCCGGCCCGGCGGGTGACCTGCGGCACATACCCATTACCATCCTGGCCACTGCCGAGGGGCATCCGGATTCGCCGCTGGCGATTACGCAAAGACCGGAGTTGACACGACTGGGCATTGCCAAGGCGGCTGCACGCGCCTTTGAGGCTGCGGGCGTCACCCATGCAGACATCGACGTTGCCGAAATATACGACTGTTTTACCTATATCGTGCTGTGCCAGCTGGAAGACCTGGGGTTTTGCAAAAAAGGCGAAGGCGGCCAGTTCGTGCGCGACGGCGGCATCGCACTCGGCGGCAGGCTGCCGGTCAATACCCATGGCGGCCTGTTGTCGCAGGCGCACATGGTCGGCATGAACCATGTGGTGGAACTGGTAAGGCAATTGCGCGGCGACGGCGGCGCCAACCAGGTTCCGGGAGCAGAGACCGGCCTGGTCACCGGTTACGGCGACATGGGCGATGGCTCCATCGCCATCATGCGCAAGGGGAAATGACATGGATAAATATTCAATCGACACCCGGCCCTATTGGGAAGCACTGCAGCAGCAAAAGCTGGTCATCCAGCAGTGTGCCGACTGCGGCATCTGCCGCCATTACCCGCAGCCCATGTGCGCCCACTGCCACTCCACTGCGGTGGAATGGCGTACAGTTGCCGGCAGCGGCGCCGTGCATAGCTGGACCATCACCCACCAGACCGCCATCCCCGGCTTTGCCGGGCAAGTACCCTATGTATTTGCAACGGTGGACCTGCCGGAAGGCGTGCGCATGGCGGCACCCTTGCGGCAGGTGCCGCATGCCGTATTGCATATAGGACTGCCGGTAAGGCTGGTGTTTGAGAAATCGGCGGATGGAAGCATCCTGCCCGCGTTCGAAGCAGCATAAATACTAGCCTGCTGCCCGCACCGGGCAGGTGACATCAGGGCGCGGCGCTGGCGAACAGTCCTTCGTATTCCCTGCGCAATACGTTCTTCTGGATTTTTCCGGTTGGCGTCATCGAGAAGGCATCGACGAAATGGATATGCTTGGGTACTTCAAAACCTGCCAGGTGCTGCCGGCTGTGCTCCGCCAGCAAGGCCTCGTCGCAGGATGCGCCCGGCTTCAGGATGACAAACGCCGCGACCGCTTCCGACCAGTGCGGATGCGGCAGCCCGACCACCGCCACGTTGGCAACTGAAGGATGGCGCAATATCACTTCCTCCACCTTGATGGATGGCACGTTCTCGCCGCCGGTCTTGATCATGTCTTTCTTGCGGTCGATAAACAATAGTTGGCCATCCTGATCCAATAAACCAAGATCACCGGTATGGTGCCAGCCGAAGCGGCGCGACTCCGCCGTGGCTTCCGGGTCTTTGTAATAACCCAGCATCACATTCGGGCCGCGGTGCACGATTTCCCCAACCTTGCCGTTCTCCAGCAGGGTTCCGTCGTCATCCATGATCGCCACTTCGTTGACCAGCGTGGGGTTGCCCCAGTAGCAGCCGAAGCGCTTGAACTGTTCTTCCGGCCGGAAATAAGTTGTAGCAGGAAAAATTTCTGTCTGCCCGCTGTTGAGCCCGAAGTTGGGACAGATTTCCTTGGTCAACCGTTCCAGCAGCACTAGCGGCATAGGCGCCATCGCATACGTACAGACGCGGATGCTGGACAGGTCATGCACGGCGCGTTGCGGATGGTTCAGGATTGCCGCATACATCAGCGGCAGGCACAATACCGTCGTGATCTTCCTCTGCTCTATCGAGTCCAGCACCGCCAGCGGATCGAAGCCGCGGTGTATCACCTGCGTTGCCCCGGCGAGCACGCCGGCGCCCGACAGCGCGAACTGGCCGCAATGGAATAGCGGCAGGATGCAGGTGATCGTATCGGTATAGTCGTAGGCCAGTTCAGCTACATTGGACATCAGCGCGGAATACACCGACAAGTGTGTATGCATCACGCCCTTCTGACGGCCGGTGGTGCCGCTGGTGTACATGATCAGCGCCAGATCCTGGTCGTCGATATTGACATCCGGCAGCGTGGCCGGCATGGCCTCCAGCGCGGCAGATAATGTCACGTGCGGCTGCGGCTGCTTTGGTCCCAGCTCCGACAGGACTACAGGCAGGTTCAAACTGTCGCACAGATCGCGCGTCACAGGGTTGGCAAAGAACAGGTCATCCATCACGATCAGCCTGGCCTCTGCATGCTCCAGGATGTAGCGCATGTCATTTACGGCCAGCATCGTATTGATGGGCACCCACACCATGCCTGCTTTCAGGATGCCGTAGGCGGCCACGAGAAATTGCGTGGAGTTGGCGCAAATCATTGCGATCTTGTCGCCGCTGTTCAGCCCGCGCGACAGCAGATAGTGCGCAAAGCGGCTGGAGTCTGCATCGAGTTGTGCGTAGCTGGTTTCCACACCCTGATCTACCGCGGCGAGCTTGTCTCCGCGCCGCCGCGCGGTACGGTAAAGCGTATCGCCAAGTGCTATGCGCCGCAGGGCGTTCGCGCCCGGCTTGACTGCGTTTTTATCCAAAATGGGTCTCCTCATTTTTTAGGAGGCAAAACCTGTCAGCCGCGGCAAGCACCTCCGCGGCCCGGCTTAGCCTGCTTTCCTGGTACGCCCGCTTATTTTGCAGGCTTGGCACCCTGAAACGCAATCCGGAAATTAGCGTCTTTAATGACAGCAGTCTTGTGTGAACTGGCTACATGGTATGCATCGCTTAAAAAGCTGCAAGCGCCATTGGTGCAGCTAAAGTGCAATCCATTTATTTGATTTCCATTCGGCAATGGTTTCGGCGCAACAGCGAGCGTTATAAATAGAGAAGCAAATAAAGGTGCTGGTACACTTTGTTACGGCATACTACAGCGACAATTCCTCCCAGAAGAAGGAGTCAAGGAAGACGATATGGAGTCAAGCAAGACCGATGATGATTTTGACAGTGCCGGCCTGATCCCCCCTGACATACGACCGGGCAAGATTCTGCTGGACGATTTTCTTATCCCACTGACGCGGCCAAAGGAACAGGTAGCGCAAGCGACCGGCTTGGGAATGGAAATAATAGATGGCATCCTGGATGGCAAGGTGGAAATCACTGCCGATATAGGCGCGGTGCTGGACCGGCATTTCGGTGTGGAACACGGTTTCTGGCTGCGCGTGCAGTGCGATTACGACCAGGCGATCAAGACTGCTTTGTCGGCCGAAGAGTAAGCCGAAAAACAGGCAGAAGAACGGGCCAAAGAACAAAACAGCGTGATAATGTCAATTACAAGCTTACCCACACCTTATGTTAACAATCCTGTGGATAACCGCAAAAATCTCTAACTAAGACCATGATTTTTAAGGAAAAACCAGGATTGCTTAAAATCAAGGCAATTCAAGGCAATTGCTGGGCTATAGGATTTCCCTTACCAATATGATCTTGTGAGAAATTGTGCCTGCAAGCACCTCGTCAGTTCGCTATTTAACAGTGCCCTGCCTGTAAATATCCTACTATGCAAATACACAGGCAACTTACAGGCAAGCCATGACGCAAGAAGATTTAAAGGAAGCGCTGATTACGGAGGCATTCATGCTCGGCTTTATGGTCAGCCGGGAAGGATTCAACGGGGAATTGTTCAACGATGACCTGGCGCCCAGCGGCGTGCATCCGGACGGCGGCGAAATCAGGGAGTTTCGCGAACTGGCGGCAAGCATGCCGGAATTTACCCGTCTGCAAAAAGCCGCCATCAGGCTACTGATAGATGGCAATCTGATACCGCACTAAATCTACATCCTATCGGTACAAATAATCAGGGCGGCGCAGCCATGCAGCCGCCCCGCCCTCTCTCACAGATTATTTGATATTACCTATGCCAGTGACCGGGGCGGCCATAGTAGCCTCCGTGACCATAATAACGGTCGCCACCGCGATAATATCCACCAACTACTACCGGGCCGGGGCCGTAATAGACAGGCGCGGGAGCTACATATACTTGCGGCTGTGAATAATATACGGTGCTGGGAGCCGAATAGTAAGTTGTTGTCGGCTCACTGTAATAAGTAGTGGCCGGCGGCGGGCCATAATAGGTCGTTGCAGGCGGAGGGCCATAGTAACGTGGCCTGTCGTAGGTATTTGCGCTTGCGCCGATAGCGGCACCGAGTACACCGCCGACAATCGCACCGTCACGTCCATTGACGCCATGGCCGATAGCGGCACCGACCGCAGCACCCAGCAAGGTGTTAGCACCCTGGTCGCTGGCCTGCGCGAATGAAGACGAACCAGCAGCGATCAGCAAGACTGCGGCAGCGGCGCTTAATTTGTGGCTTAACATGATGTAGTCCTTTCAA
The DNA here is from genome assembly GCF_049339885.1 of Undibacterium sp. TJN25. Lineage (NCBI taxonomy): Bacteria > Pseudomonadati > Pseudomonadota > Betaproteobacteria > Burkholderiales > Oxalobacteraceae > Undibacterium > Undibacterium sp. TJN25. The sequence continues at coordinate 476,823 of NZ_JBMPPM010000001.1, forward strand.
ACCGGGATACCCGCAAAACAAGTGCGGAATTTCAATTGCATAACAGTAATATAGGGTCTGTCTCTCAAAAAACGATATCCGGACACAGACTCTTACAACTGATACAAAACCCCTGGTTTCTCATAGAGCCCGCCGAAAATGGCGGGCTTTCCATAAGCATCTAACGCAGCCACCCCGCATTTGGTTTACATAGGAAAACATCAGAATGACATCGGCACCCGCATCGTCAGCGTCAGATCTGGCGTATCACGCGTCAGCCCGGCGCCGATGGACATGCTGAATGAAGTCTTGTCGGAATAGCGGTACGAATAGCCCAATAGCAAACTGGCAAGCACTGTCCGCACGGAACCCGGTACCGTCACATCGTTCTGTTTGGTTCGTCCGACAGAGTTCAGGTCAAAGCCAACGCTGAAAGAAGATTTGTCGTTCAACGCAAGGCCCATGCCGAAATTGGCGCCCAGTATGTCGCCTGCCTTGATGTCGCCCAGGAATTCGCTTTCCCCGTTCAGCACGCGCCGGCTCACGTTATTGCGCTTGAAGTTGTACTGGTAGCTGAAGCTGCCGAAGAATACTGCAGGATCGCTGGGGAACAGCCATGTCAGGCCTGGCTGCAGGGAATAGGCCCCGGAGCCTGTCGGCAACTCCATCGGCAAGCCTGTCCCGGTAGTGTTACCGACGCACCGCGTCACGCAATCGGTGACCACTTCAAACGGATCTTTGCCGGTACGCGACTTCACGCGCATTGTGCCGATAAAATAAGGACGGTCCGCGCCACCGTCATTGAATTGATAACGGAGCGATGCCTCGACATCGCCGATAGCCTTGCCGCTGGTCTGGAACACGTTGTCTGTTGCGCTGCCGGTGAATATCTCACGGCTGACAGTGGAGTCGCTGCGATAGACGTAAGGCACGCGTAGTTCCAGTTCCGTCCTGTTGGTCAGGCCGTAACGTCCGGTCAATGCGCCGGTGACAGTGTTGCTCTTCACTTGCCGGACATCTACCAGACCGATGAGCAACGCCGGGATCACTGTGTAACCGACCAGCGCAACGCGGTTATTGGACGAATAGCTGTACTGGATCGAAGGCTCCAGCGCGAACTTCCCTTTTGGCGTCAGGATGCCGGGCTGTTCAAAAATAGGCGCTACCTCCCTTTGCCTGCTGTTGCGCTCCGGTGCAACGCCTACCGGTTCCGTTGCCGGCGTGCCGTCCTGCGCAGTGGGATTTGACACCATCGCCACCTGTGTTCCGCCTTGTCCCTGCGGCCCTTGCTGTGAAGTACTTGAAGGCTGCGCAGTGCCCCCGCGCTGGCTGGCAAGATATTCATTTCTTACCGACCTGCGGAGATCCCGGAGTTTGCTTTTTTCTTCTTCCAGTTCTCGCTTCAGGGTATCCAGCTGCCGCGCAAGGTCGGTGACATCCCGCTTCAGCGTATCGACCGAAACATCATCGACGACATTGCCGCTGCGAACTGCCTGGGCATGCACTGCAGTGTTGGTGAAACATAGCGCTGAACAGCAGGCGGCTACGGCAACATGGCAAAAGGGCTGCGGTTTCATCAATTTCTCCTTATTGAAATTAGTGCCGCCCTGAACTGTTGCGGAGCGGCTTTATGTTTCTTGATTTACTCGACCACTTCTTTTCCAGTTTTTTTAAGAGAAATTTTTCGTCAATTTGTTTTAAATATTGTTAAAGACCTGTGCAACAAAAAAATACAGGAAGCCCTGCCGCTACTGGCTCCCTGCAATTTCTGCATTTACGCAGGACAGTCTTTTTTCGCTTGTCAGAATTGACTTGTAAAACTCAAAATATCTGTTAAATATAACGGGGTCTTACAAGTCGATTTGAAAAAGGAATGCTGTCTTGTTTTTTATTCTCAAGGGGTTGAGATAGTAAAAAATTGGAGAGCACAAATCGTGCCGTAGAAATCAAATTCCCTTGCAATCAAAGGCTTACTTCGGAAGCTTTCATGTCCGCAATAGTTATTGCAAGTGTTTGTAAATTTTATCGACACTGTTGAAATGCAATTCAATTTTAAGGAGGAAACTAAAGAATCGGCATTGTCCCCGATTTGCAAAACGACAGGCAGCGGATAACGCAGACAGGATATTTATTTGTCGCGATTCCCTCCTCATAAGTAATACGAAACAAAAACACGTCGTTTGCACTATCGTCTTCATTGCCGAGAAATATCGTTGCACATGTTCACGATTAAAAATGCTTTTGTACTTCAAGGCATTTGTTTCAAATCAATCTGTATTGCCCGAAGAGACAGGCGCTCGCGTGCCTGCCAAAGTGGCGCATGCGGCTTGTCCTAGTTCGCGCAAAATGCCGCCGGACTTGATAATCGTGCACATACTAGAGCAGGAAATTAAAAATGAAAAAACGTAAAATCCTTTGCCTGAGGCTACAAAAAAACACAGCATCCCTTGAATACCATCTGCCGGAAGAAGAATGGGAAATACACTACGCAGCAGAAATATTTGCAGCAGAGCGCATGATGCGGGAAGACCCTTATATGGTCTGCCTGCTCGTCATCGATAATATTGAACTGATTCAGTACGAGGTATTGATCCAGCTATTGAAATCGCATCCCGAATGCGAATGGATAGGCGTGTTCCATGCAGACTCGCTGCTGTCATGGAAATGCCACGAACTGATACTGGGCTACCTGTTCGACTACTATACACAGCCCGCAGACTTGCAGCGCCTGTCGCAGACGGTGGGCCATGCGTATGGGCGCGCGATCATGCGCATGCAATCGAAGCGACGCTTTGCCAACAATAAGGATATGGCGATGGTGGGTGAAAGCCCGGCAATGAAATCTTTGTTCAAGCACATCAAGCAGATTGCCGATTCGGAGGCAACCGTGCTGATCGGCGGTGAAAACGGCAGTGGCAAGGAATTGACGGCGCTCGCCATCCACCGCTGCTCCTCCAGGCGCAACGGACCGTTTGTTCCGGTCAGCTGCGGATCCATCCCCTCGCAACTGATACAGTCCGAATTGTTCGGCTATGAGCGTGGCGCCTTTACCGGCGCGGCCGCGCAGAAGGCGGGCTTTATAGAAAGTGCGGACCGCGGAACCATTTTTCTCGATGAGATCGCCGATCTGCCGCTGGATCTGCAAACCAACCTGCTGCGCTTTTTGCAGGAGAAGACGATTACCCGTGTGGGTTCTGCGGCCAGTGTGCCGGTGAACACGCGCGTGATTGCGGCTTCGAATGTCAACCTGCAGCAAGCAGTGGATGCCGGAAAATTTCGACAGGATCTTTTCTACCGGCTTAACGTGCTGCCCATTGTTGTTCCGCCGTTGCGCGAGCGCAAGGAAGACATAGAATTGCTGTCCAATCACTTCCTGGAAGTATTCGGTAAGGAAAGGAAGACCAGGCTCAACGGCTTCTCTGCGGATGCAGTGCAGGCCATGCTGTCGCATGCATGGCCGGGCAATGTCCGTGAATTGATCAACCGCATACGGCGCGCAATCGTTACAACGGATGGACGCCTGATTTCCGCGCAGGATCTCAACCTGGAACTGCAGATACTGCTGAAGAACGACGATCTGGCAAACGCGCGCATCAGCGCGGAGCGCGAGGCTATCTTCAATTGCCTGATACGAACCGGCAGAAACAAGACACGCGCCGCGCAAGATCTTGGCGTGTCGCGCATGACCTTGTACCGGCTGATGGAGAAACACGGCATCAGCAGCGACCTCGACCTCATCAGCACCTCCCCTGCTGCAAATAACGATATCTCTCATCCGCACTCTACCGAGATACGCTATAGCGCCGCTGTTAAAACGCCAAAACTCGGCTAACCGCCTATTCCACGGGCCCATGCAGATCGTTCTGCATGGGCCCGTTTTCATTTTTTGTTCCCGGTTTCCGTTCCATGTTCTTTCCCAATTTCTTTATTGCAGCCCATGCTCGCGCGGTTACATTGTGACACTTGCGCAATGCTTTGTTACAGCTGTCACTTCAGCGATACATGGAGCACAAGCATTAATAAGTGATTGATTATTGCTAAGGGCTTGATTAACAAGCTTAATCGCTCGCAGCAGTTTCAATTAAAAAAGATCATGTCCGCATCGCTGTCTCATGCAAGTGACAGATTGCTGCAAATAACTCCGCTGTTTTTGCTTGCCGCGCCACAAGCATTCGTTTGCGCGAGGCTTGCATCCACGCGTTTTCACTCTGCAGCCGGCCATGCGCCGGCCACAAAAAAAGCGCTGGCATCAAGCTTGCTGTTACCGAAGGAGTTGGCTCTTGTTGCCAACTCCACACTTACCCAACGTGATTACCGAGGAGAGATTATGAACAGGACCTTATTGGCTTCGGCCCTTGCTGCCGCTTTCAGCCTGAGCGTTCCGGCGATGGCGCAAGAAACGCCAACATCGAGCAGCGGTGACGCTACAGCAGATGCAGCACGGACAGCAGCAACGAACAATGGTTCTACCGCGACTTTCACCAACGCTTTCAATGTGGACACAGCAACAGCAACAAGCACATTGAACGGCACAGTCAGCGGCAACAGAGTACGTGACATCGGCAACAACCCGAGTAACTCAGGCAACGCCAACGGCGCAGCAGGAGCCAGCGGCATAGGCGGTAAAGGCATAGGCGGCACAGCCAACGGCAACGGCGGCGATGGTGCCCGCGGATCAGGCGGCGACGGCAATGGCGGCAAATCCGTCGCAGTCGGCGGCGATAGCGGCTCTGCCAAAGCAGGCGGCGGCGGCGACGGCGCTTCCGGCGGCAGCGCCAGAGTTGGCAACGCCAGCACAGGCGACTCCACCGGCGCTTCCGGCGGCAGAGGCGGCAACGCCAGTGACGCTTCCACCGGCCGTGGCGGCTCAGGCGGTGCAGGTGGTGCAGGTGGTGCAGGCGGCGCAGGCGGCACTGCGACCGGCGGAGCAGGCGGCATGGGCGGTAATAGCGGCGACACCTCAGGTGGCTCCGGCGGCAACGCAAGCGGATCGCGCGGCGGCAGTGGCGGCAGCTCCTCGGGCGGCTCCGGCGGCAGCACAGGATCTGCATCGGGCGGTTCCGGTGGATCGGGCGGCAGCAACGGCGATGCGATCGGCGGCCTGGGCGGTGCAGGCGGCCGCGGCGGTAGCGGCGGCGACGGCGCCAGCAGCGGTAGGGGCATAGGTGGCGGATCTACCGCCAACAACGGCGCAACCGGCGGCGGCAGTACAGGCGGCGGCGCAACAGCCACTTCCGGCAATGCCAGGGGCGGCGCAGGCACTGACAGCAATCCAGGCGGCGCAGGCGGCAACTCCAGCATCACCGGAACTTCCGGCGGCGGCAGCACAGGCGGCGGAGCAACTTCCGGATCCAATACAGGCGCAGGCGGCGCAGGCGCATCGGGTGCAGGCGGCTCGGGTGCAACAGGCGCGGCGGGCGCAGCGGGCGCAGCGGGCGCAGCAGGCACTAATACCGCAGGCAGCGGTGCAGCAGGCGCAACCGGCTCCAGCGGTGCAGGCGGCGCAGGAGCGGCAGCAGGCGGCGGCGCAGGCGCAGCGGCAGGCGGCACGGGCGGCGCAGGTGCGGCAGCATCCAGCGGCACCGGCGGCTCGGGCGCAGTTGGTGCGTCGGGCAATAGCACAGGCGGCACTGGCGCTGTCGGTGCAACCGGCGGCTCTGGCGGCAATAGCGGCAGCGCTCAAAACAATGCCGGTGCAGGCGGCGCAGGCGGTACAGCAACCAGCGGCGCAGCAACCAATGGCAGCTCCACCTCCGGTGCAGGCGGCAGCGGCGGCGCAGGCGCTACCGGCACCACCACCGGTGCAGGCGGTACTTCGACCTCCACATCCGGCGCAGGTTCAGGCGGTGCAGGTACTGGCGGCGCAGGCGGCACAGGCGGCACCAATACCGGCGGCGTAGGCAATGGCGGAGCAGGCACAGGCGGCGCAGGCGGCATGGGCGGCACCAACACAGTCAATGCAGGCACCTTTGATATGTCCAACAACATGACAGGCGCAGCCCAATCTGCTGCCGGCATCATGGTGCTGACACAGCAAAGCGGCATTTCCAGCCTGGTGCAACAAAGCGTCAACGTGCAGTCCAACATGAGTCTGGGCAGGTAATTGGCAAGGCGCGGGGCTTCTGTGGCATGCGTCAGGCCGCTGAAACCCTGCACACCGGTTCAATAAATTTGTGCTGGACAGTAAGGAGAAACGAACATGTTTCTACAACACTGTACGTATGGAAAAACGATAGTTTTGCTGATCGCCCTGGCTCCGCCACTGGCATTCTCCCAGGCGCAGTCTGTTGAAACTGCAGCAGCAATGCCGGCAGCAAAGACAGACACGGCAGACAGCGGCGCGGAACTTGCGCAACAACCGGACACGCAGAATGCTTTCGCCAAAAAATTCGGCAAGGCAGCTGATGTCCAGGACCTGGGCAAACTGCGCGGCGGCGCTGAAGTAGTGATCAGCAACGACCAGAAGTTGAAAGGCACGGTAGCAGACAACAGCGCTACGAATGTCGCAACTGGTTCCAACAACATTACGTCGGGAGCATTTGCGAACGTAAGCGGGATTCCGATCGTCGTCCAAAATTCGGGAACCAATGTATTGATACAAAATTCGACGATCATCAATCTGCAGCTGCATTAATGATGAACGCCTATTTTCCGTCCTGTCAGGAAGCACGCTGCTGATGCCTGCCTGCATGTGCTTGCACTTGTAAGCGGGTATCAGGAGCGCTTTTTACATATTGAAGCAATGCCTCATGCAATTGTAAATGCATAGGGCTGTAGCAAAATTGAGCAGATTGAAAAGAGAGCAGGCGCTGCTTGCCGGCTCACCACCTACATGTCATCAAGGAGAGGTTATGAACAGGACCTTATTGGCCACGGCAGTTGCTGCCGCCTTCGGCTTGAGCGCATCCGCATTTGCGCAAACAGCCACAACCAGCGGTGACGCTACAGCAGATGCTGTACGTTCTTCCGCACTCAACAACGGCTCGACAGGCGATTTCAGCAACGCATTCAATGCGGCGCATGCAACTGCCACTGCTACCCTGAACGGCGAAGTCAGCGGCAATCGCGTACGCGACGTCGGCAATAACCCCACAAACTCAGGCAATGCGAACGGAGCTGCCGGCGCCCGGGGCATAGGTGGTAAAGGGATAGGCGGCACCGCCAACGGTAACGGCGGCGACGGCGCCACCGGATATGGCGGCGATGGCAATGGCGGCAAATCTGTCTCCATTGGCGGCAGCACCGGCTCAGCCAAAGCAGGCGGCGGCGGTGACGGCGCTTCCGGCGGCAGCGCCAAGGTTGGCAATGCCAGTTCCGGCGACGCATACGGCGCTTCCGGCGGCCGTGGCGGCAATGCCAGCGACGCATCAACTGGCCGTGGCGGCTCTGGCGGTGCGGGTGGAGCCGGCGGCGCAGGCGGAGACGGCGGCACTGCTACTGGCGGTGCAGGCGGCGCAGGCGGCAATAGCGGATCCACCTATGGTGGCGCAGGTGGCAATGCCAGCGGTTCAAAAGGCGGCAATGGCGGTAGTTCGTATGGCGGCTCCGGCGGCAATACAGGCAATGCATCTGGCGGCAGCGGCGGTTATGGCGGCGGCAACGGCAATGCCGTCGGCGGCGCGGGCGGATCGGGAGGTTCAGGCGGCTATGGCGGTGACGGCGGCAGCAGCGGCAAAGCCATAGGCGGTGGCTCTACCGCTAACAACGGCGCAACCGGCGGCGGGAGCACTGGCGGTGGAGCAATGGCCAGTTCGGGCAACGCCAGGGGCGGCACGGGCTCCGGCGGCACAACAACGCCCCCTGCCCAGATCAGCACATTCGCCATCGGCGATGCCGGATCCGGTGGTGACGCCAGCATCAATACCACTGCTGGCGGCGGCAGCACAGGCGGCGCAGGAAACTCGGGAACCAACAGCAGCACAGGTGGGGCAGGCAGTTCAGGCGCAGGAGGTTCCGGCGCTGCCGGAGCTGCAGGCGCTGAAGGGGCAGGCGGAGCGGCAGGCACCAACACTGCGGGTAACGGTGCAGCAGGCGGCAGTGCCACCAGTGGTACAGGCGGCGCGGGTGCCGCAGCTAGCGGCGGCGCGGCAGCGGCCGCAGGCGGCACAGGCGGTGCAGGTGCTGCGGCCTCCAGCGGAGCCGGCGGTGCAGGTGCGGTAGGCGCCACCGGCAACAGCACAGGCGGTTCAGGAGCAACCGGTGCAACAGGAGGTGCAGGCGGCAGTAGCGGTGATGCGCAGAATAACGCAGGTGCAGGCGGTACAGGCGGTACGGCAACCAGTGGTGCGGCAAGCAACGGCAGCGCCACCAGCGGCGCCGGAGGCAGCGGCGGTGCAGGCGCATCCGGCACCTCCAGTGGAGCAGCAGGAAGCTCATCATCCACATCTGGCGCAGGCACAGGCGGAGCGGGTACTGGCGGCACAGGTGGAGCCGGCGGCAACAATACCGGTGCAGCAGGTAACGGCGGCGCGGGCACAGGTGGCGCAGGTGCGGCAGGTGGCAGCAACAGTGTCGATGCTGGTAGCTTCAATATGTCCAATACCATGAACAGCGCCGCACAATCGGCGGCAGGTGTGCTGGTAGCGGCACAGCAAAGCGGCATTTCCAGCCTCGTGCAGCAAAACGTCAACGTGCAGTCCAATATGAGCCTGGGCAACATGCCGGCAGTTACTTCGTCGGCGCTCGCCAGGTAAGGCAATGTAGCAAATGCAGTAAAAAGCAATACGGGAACCGCCATGGAGGCAATACCGCTCCATGGCGGACATTCCGCGGAATCAGATGTCACCGGCAGTAGACAACATGATGAAACAACTAATTTTTGCCATTGCAGGTCCTGCGCTGCTGTCGTCCGCGCTGCAGGCGCATGCGGTGGAAATCGCGGGCATAGGCGGTTCTTATACCGTTCCTGTTGCCAGCATCAAGGAAGTCAGGAACAAGACCACCATCATCCAGCAGACGGATTTCAGCTGCGGTTCTGCCGCAATTGCGACGCTGTTGTCGCACCAGTACGGCTTCCAGGTTTCCGAGCAGGTGGTCTTTGAAGAAATGTACGCCAACGGCGAACAGCAGAAAATCAGGAAGGAAGGGTTTTCACTACTGGACATGAAATTATTCCTGCAGCGTCACGGCTTCCAGGCGGACGGCTTTGAACAGCCGCTCGACACGCTGAAAGAGGCGAAGCTGCCGGCCATCGTACTGATCAAGGACAAGGGCTATAACCATTTCGTCGTGATCAAGGGCATCCGCGACGATCGTGTTCTGATCGGCGATCCCGCCAGGGGCACGCGGGCAATTCCTCGCGCTGTGTTCGACGCGATGTGGAGCAGCCGGCTGCTGTTTGTCATCCACAACAAACCCGGAGTCGCCAGGTTCAACGAAGCGTCCGACTGGAAGAGCGCGCCGCCGGCGCCGCTGATGGGTATCGTTGACCAGTTGCGTAATATTGCGCTGCCGAAGTTCGGCCCTGGAGACTTTTAATGAATAGGCACTTGTCCGTAAATATCCTTGCCACCGGCTGCAGAGGCATGCCGGCAGGTATTTGCGCGCGAACCGGCGTAGCGGGCGCTCTGGCGGCGGCGGGCCTTGCCCTGGTGCTTGCAAGCCCGGCAAGCCTGGTGTACGCGCAGGACAAGCTCGCAGGTTTGGCAGCCGTCAACGGCAGCGACATCGACCTGCCCTCTTCCCTGCAGGCGGTTGAACCGGCAGACAATCCAAAACAGCAGGATGACAGCTACCGGCGGGCGCGCATTTCGTATCGGGATGCCAGTTTCGGATTCAGCTTTATCGCCCTGCTGCCGCGTTTTGAGCAGAAGCTGGCCGCAGCGCCAAGGCTGGTGGCATTACTGGACAAGCCCTGGGCGGCAGTTGGAGAAGAACGGCTGGATGAATCGCGCGGCGGTTTCGATGCGGGCGGCCTGGTTATGTCTTTCGGTATAGAACGTGCCGTCTACATCAACGGCAACTTGGTCACCACTACCTCCTTCAATGTGTCCGATGTCGGCAAGATCAGCACCGACCAGATGAAGACACTAAGCGCCCAGGCTGCTGCAATGGGGCTGGTGCAGAACGGCCCGGGCAACAGCTTCCAGCTGACGACCGGCAATTCCGGGCTGCCCGGCACCGTGATCCAGAATACGCTGAATAATCAAAACATCAAGAGCACCACGGTCATCAACGCTACCACCAACAGCCTGAACCTGATCCGCGGCATCAATACGCTGGACACCTTCACCAACGCCGTCAGCGGCTCACTGAACGGCCACTAGCCATCTATAGCCGGCCCGTGCAAGTCCGACTCAGTTCTGCGGTTCAATATGCCAGCCGCCGCCTAAAGCCTGTATCAGGCTGATCGCGGTTGTCTGCCGGTCTGCCTGGCTTTGTATCAGCGCGCTTCGCGCGTTCAGTGCGGTAGCCTGTGCGGTGACCACATCGGTATAGCTGATCTGTCCCTGGCGGTAGCGGTTCAGCGCCTGCTGCTCCACCTGGTCTGCCGCGGTAGATGCCTGGCGGCGCAATTCCTGCTGCTGTGCCAGTACATGCGTCGCGGCCAGTTGGTCTTCCACGCCCTGGAACGCGGTCAGCACGGTCTGCCTGTAATTCGCCACCGTCTGTTGATAAGCGGCCTGCGCGCCTTCGACCCGGGCGCGGGTAGCGCCGGCATTGAACAAGGTCTGCGCTGCCGACAGGCCCAGCGACCAGACATTCGATGCAGTGCTGAACAGGTCGGCCACGCGGCTGGCGCCGTAGCCGTAAGAAGCGTCCAGCTTCAGATTGGGATAATACGCAGACTGCGCAATGCCGATCTGTTCGTTGGATGCGGCGACCCGCCGTTCCGCCGCGGCGATGTCGGGACGTCTTTGCAGCAGCACGGAAGGGATGCCGACCGGTACTTCAGGTATCGTCGCCTTCCACTCTGCCGGCGTCAATGTGAAGTCGCCCGGCGCCTTGCCTACCAGTACCGCAATCGCATGTTCCAGCTGGGCGCGCTGGCGCACCAGGCCGACTTCATCCGCCTGGGTATTGGCCAGCTGCGTCTGCGCCTGCAATACATCGCTCTTGGTGGCGATCCCGGCGTTGTAACGGTTCTGGGTGATCTGCAAAGAACGCTGGTAAGCGACGATCGTGTCTGCCAGCAGCGCTTTCTGTGCGTCCGTCTGGCGCAGCGAAATATAGTTGGTGGCCAGTTCGCCCTGGGCCGACAATTTGGCCGAGGCCAGGTCTGCCGCGCTGGCCTGGGCGCTGGCGCTGGCGCCGCTTACTGTACGTCCCAGGTTGCCCCAGACGTCTGGCTCCCAGCTGCCGCCTATGCTGACCTGGTAATTATTGCTGGCACGGGAGCCGCTGTTGACAACTGCGCCGGTCGTCGGATTGACGCTAGCATTGCCGCCGCCGCTGCCTGAACGGGTGCCGCTGCCATCCAGCGTGACCACAGGGAACAGCGACGCGCGCTGTTCGCGCACCAGTGCGCGAGCCTGCTCGTACGCCGCAACGGCTGCAGCAACGTTCTGGTTGGACACCTCGACCGAGGCTTCGAGCTGGTTCAGGACAGGGTCGTCGAACAATGTCCACCATGTTCCGCGGTCCAGTGCATCGGCGGGCGCTGCAGGCACCCAGTCCTGGTTTTCTTTGTAGGCTGCCGGCGCGGGTGCCTCCGGCTTTTTGTAGTCGGGTCCTACCGCGCAGGCGCTCAGCATCAGCGCGATTGCCGCCAGCAGCGCTGCATTGGTCGTGCGGGACGCCAACGGCAAGCCGGACAGCGAAGAGATTGTGGTCGTTTTATGCATGCTAGGACTCATAATAATTTTGGCTAAGGCTGCGTTTGCAGTTGCTGAGGGGCGTCGCCGCCGGTCCGGCTCAAATGCTGTTCCGAGGGGCTGGGGCGGCGCAGTTTATCCATCAGCACATACACCACCGGCGTGGTCAGCAGTGTCAGTATCTGGCTGGCAATCAACCCGCCTATGATGGCGATGCCCAGCGGCTGCCTCAATTCCGAGCCTTCGCCAAAGCCGATTGCCAGCGGCAAAGCGCCCAGTATCGCCGCCAGCGTGGTCATCAGGATAGGACGGAAACGCAGCAGGCAGGCTTCGCGCACCGCGTCGGTAGCGTTCAGGCCGCGCGAACGTTCCGCTTCCAGCGCAAAGTCGATGATCAGGATGGCATTCTTCTTCACGATGCCGATCAGCAGGAAAACGCCGATCAGCGCGATGATGGAAAACTCCATCTTGAACATCAGCAAGGCCAGCACTGCGCCCACACCCGCCGAAGGCAAGGTGGATAGCACCGTGATCGGATGCACCAGGCTTTCATACAGCACGCCCAGCACGATATAGATGACCACCAGCGCCGCCAAAATCAGCAAGGGCTGCTGATTCTGCGAATCCTGCGCGCTGCGTGCCGTGCCCTGGAAACTGCCGCGCACATTGACCGGCATGCCGATATCGGCTTCCGCCTGCTTGACCGCATCCTGCCCGTCGCTCAGCTTGTAGCCGTCGGCAAGGTTGAACGATACCGTGGTCGCCAGCTCGGCATCTTGGTGGTTGACCGAAGTCGCCGTCGCGCTTTCCGCAAATTTGGCAAATGCCGACAGCGGCACCATTGTCGTTGGCGACGTGCTGAGGGCCTGCCCGGTCCCCTGGTCCTTCAGACCGGGATTGACGGAAGGTGCGACAGCGGTGGAGATCGTCGCATTTGCCGCCGAATTTGCAGTGGAGGCACCCGTCGTTCCCGTCGCCGCAGAGGTGGACGAAGTACCCAATGCGCCAGATGTCGCCGAAGTCGACGTGCTGTTGGCCGACGTCGGCGCAATGGTGGCGCCGGTGGAGGTAGTGACGGTGACTGGGGTGATGCCCCTGGCCGGCACATACACGTCTTTCAGCGATTCCGGGCTGCGGGTCATGCGCGGGTCGACTTCCATGATGACGTGATACTGGTTCAGCTCGTCATACACGGTCGCCACCTGGCGCTGGCCGAAGCCGTCATACAGCGCATTGTCCACGTCCTTGGAGGTCAGGCCCAGCTTGGCTGCACTGTCCTTGTCCACGGTGACGAAAGTCTCCACGCCGTTTTCCTGCTGGTCGGTATCGACATCGGTCAAGGCCGGCTGCGCTTTCATCGAATCTGCCAGCCTGGCGGACCATTTACGCAGGTCGGCAATATTGTCGCTCTTCAGCGTGTACTGGTAGGTCGAATTGCTTTGCCTGCCGCCCATGCGCAGATCCTGCACAGGATTCAGGAACAGGCTGACACCCGTCACCTTTGCCAGTTGCGGCCGCAGACGCGCAATCACCGCCTGGCCGCCATCCTTGCGCTGGGATACCGGCTTCAGGTTGATGAACATGAAGCCGCCGCCGGCACGGCTGCCGCCGGTAAATCCGACCACGGTATCTACCGCAGGATCTTTCTTGATGATATCAACCAGCTGGCGCAGCTTGCCCTGCATCGCCTGGAAGGAAATGCTCTGGTCCGCGCGCATGCCGCCGTTCAGCTGGCCGGTATCCTGCTGAGGGAAAAACCCCTTGGGAGCCGCAGCAAACAGGTAGACGTTCATGCCGACCACCGCCGCCAGAATCAGCATCATCAGCCATTTATGGTCCAGCGCCCAATCGAGGCTGGTATGGTAGGAATTGTGAATGCGCTGGAAACCCGATTCAAACCAGCGCGCCACCCGTCCCGGCGGCTTGCTGTGGCTGTCCTTTTCCGACTTCAGGAACCAGGCGCACATCATTGGCGTCGTGGTCAATGAAATCAGCAGTGAAATCATCACCGATACCGACAGCGTCACCGCAAACTCACGGAACAGCCGGCCTACCTGGCCGCCCATGAACAGCAGCGGGATGAATACCGCCACCAGCGACAGGCTGATGGACAAGACCGTGAAACCGACTTCGCGCGCGCCCAGCAATGCCGCCTCCATGCGGTCCATGCCCTGCTCTATGTGGCGGCTGGTATTTTCCAATACAACGATGGCATCATCCACGACAAAACCGGTAGCGACCGTCAGCGCCATCAGACTCAGGTTGTTCAGGCTGAAGCCCAGCAGGTACATCACACCGAATGTGCCCAGCAGTGAGACGATGGTGGCAACCGCCGGGATGATCGTGGCGCGCGCACTGCGCAAAAAGGCGCTGACGACGACGACGACCAGCGCTATCGAGATCAGCAGTGTGATCTCAATCTCTTTCAGCGAAGCGCGGATGGAATTGGTGCTGTCGGAGGCGACCTGCATGTCGATATCCTGCGGCAGCTGCGCGCGCAGGCTAGGCAGCAAGGCGCGCACGCCGTCCACCGTTTCGATGACATTGGCGCCCGGCTGGCGGGTAATCAATACGATCACTGCCGGCTCGCCATTGAACAGACCCAGCGTATGCGTATCCTCCACACCGTCTATCACCTGTGCAACGTCGTCCAGGCGTATTGCCGAGCCATTCCGCCAGGCGACGACCAGACCGCGGTAATCCGCGGCACTGCGGCCGCCGGTAGTATCGCTGGCTTGGGAATACAGCTGCAGCCTGCGGCCCTCGCCCTCAATGGCCCCCTTGGGCCGGTTGGCGGCGCTGGCCTGGATCGCTGTGCGCACGTCTTCCATGCTGAGGCCATAGCGGTTCAACGCATAAGGAATCAGTTCAACCCTGACTGCGGGCAAAGAGCCGCCGCCAAGTTCCACGTCGCCTACCCCCTGCACCTGGGCCAGCTTCTGCTGCACCAGGTTGGAGACGGCTTCATAGATCTGGCCCGGTGTGCGGGTCTTCGACGTCAGCGCCAGGATGATGACGGGCGCATCCGACGGGTTGGCCTTGCGGTAGGTAGGGTTGCTGCGCAACGTCGCCGGCAGGTCGACCCGGGAGGCATTGATCGCCGCCTGCACTTCGCGCGCGGCGGAATCAATCTGACGATTCAGGTCGAACTGCAGGCTGATCCGCGTCGAGCCGTTACCGCTGGACGAAGTCATCTCATTCACGCCGGCGATTACGCCCAGGCGCCTTTCCAGCGGCGTGGCGACGCTGGTCGCCATCGTATCGGGGCTGGCGCCGGGCAAGGTGGCGCTGACCGAAACAACCGGGAAATCCACTTGCGGCAAGGGCGACACCGGCAGCACGAAAAATCCGCCTATGCCTGCCAGTGCTATCCCTATCGTCAGCAATATCGTGCCGACCGGCCGCCTTACAAAAGGTCCGGACAGGTTCACTCTGCGTCCCTGCCCTTCAGCCCGCTATTGGCTGGCGGGCTGGACAGCAGTACTGCCTTTTGCGGTGCTGCCGGCGCCTCCTGGCCGCGCCAACGGGACCAGCGCTGCGCCAGGCTATCGAAGCCGAGGTAGATAACCGGCGTCGTAAACAACGTCAGCATCTGGCTGACGATCAGGCCGCCGAAAATCGCCAGGCCAAGCGGACGGCGCAGTTCAGCACCCTCGCCCCAGCCGAACATCAACGGCAAAGCAGCGAACAGCGCCGCCAGCGTCGTCATCAGGATAGGACGGAAACGCAGCAATGCCGCCTGGTGGATCGCCTCGCGCGGAGATTTTTTCTCGTTGCGCTCTGCATCGATGGCAAAGTCAATCATCATGATCGCGTTTTTCTTGACGATGCCAATCAGCAAAATGATACCGATAATACCGATCACGCCCAGGTCCTGCCCACTGATCATCAGCGCCAGCAAGGCGCCGACACCGGCGGACGGCAGCGTGGACAGGATCGTCAGCGGATGGATATAGCTTTCATACAGTACGCCCAGCACGATGTACACGCACACCACCGCCGCCAGGATCAGCCATAGCTGGTTGGTCAGCGAAGCCTGGTAGGCGCCGGCGGCGCCGAGGAAAGTCAGCGTCACGCTAGGCGGCAGGTTGATATCCAAGGCAGCCTGCTTGATCGCATCCACCGCATTGCCCAGAGATACTCCCGATGCCGTGTCGAAGCCCATCGTCGTTGCAGGATATTGCGCGACGTGGGTGATCTGCAAAGGCGAAGCACGTTCGGTGATGGTGGCAATCGCCGACAGCGGCGTTGCCTTGCCAGAGCCGGTGCGCAACTGCAGCGTGCCCAGGTTTTCCGGCGTGGTCAGCTGGTCGGGCTTGGCCTCCAGAATGACCCGGTACTGGTCAGTCTCGGTAAAAATCGTCGAAACGATACGCTGGCCAAAGGCGCTGTACAGTGCGTCGTCAATCGTCGATGCAGTGATGGACAGCCGTGATGCGGTATCCCGGTCGATATTAATGTATGCCGCAGCGCCGGTAGCGCCCGCATCCGATACCACGTTCCTCACCTGCTTTACATTCTTCTGCAGGTGCTGGCTGAGCTTGGTTGCCCATTCCGTCACGGTGGCGGTATCGGCGCCGGTCAGCGATACGCGGTATTGCGTAGGCCCGGTTTCCGCATCGATGGTCAGATCCTGTGTCGGCTGCAAATACAGCGTGACACCAGCGACCTGGCGCACGCGGTCGCGCAGCCGCGCCATGGTTTCTTCCTGGCTGTCGCTGCGTTTACGCTTCAGGTTGATCAGCATGCTGCCGGTATGCAGCATCGTATTATTGGCCGCATCCACACCGACCAGGGAACTCAGAGACTCCACATCGGGATCGCCCAGGATTTCCTTGGCCGCCGCCTGCTGCAACTCGGTCATGCGTGCATACGATACCGACTGCTCGGTCTCTATGCGCGCCTGAAGCTGGCCGGTGTCCTGCACCGGAAACAGGCCTTTTGGTATCCACATATAGAGCAATGCCGTCAGCACCAATGTCGCCAGCGCTACCATCAGTGTCAGTGCCTGCCGTTCCAACACCCAGTTCAGCGCGTGGTCGTATTTGACCATCACGCCATCGAAAAAGCGTTGCATGCGCGCGCCGAAGCTCTTGTCGCTGGCAGGCTTTTTCTCTGTCGGGCCTTCATGTTTCTCCAGCCAGCGGCCGGACATCATCGGCACCAGCGTCAGCGAAACGACAGCGGAAATCAGGATGGTAATCGACAAGGTAATCGCAAATTCGCGGAACAGCCGGCCCACTACGTCGCCCATGAACAGCAGCGGTATCAACACCGCAATCAGCGATACCGTCAGCGATATGATGGTGAAGCCGATCTGCGAAGCGCCTTTCAGGGCGGCCTCCATCGGCGATTCGCCCTCTTCCACGTAACGCGCAATGTTTTCTATCATCACAATCGCATCATCGACGACGAAACCGGTTGCAATCGTCAGCGCCATCAGGCTCAGATTGTTCAGGCTATACCCCAGCAGGTACATCACACCGCAAGTACCGATCAGCGAGATCGGCACCGCCAGGCTGGCAATGACCGTAGCGCGCACGCTATGCAGGAAGGCAAAAATCACCAGCACCACCAGCACCACGGCCAGTATCAATTCGATTTCCACGTGTTCCACCGACGCGCGTATGCCGGTCGTGCGGTCGCTCAATATATCGACCTTCAGTCCTGCCGGCAGCGAGGACGTCAGTTCCGGCAGGCGCGCCTTGATCGCGTCCACAGTGGCAATCACGTTGGCGCCGGGCTGGCGCTGCACGTTCAGGATAATCGCGGGTGTAAGGCCGGACCACGCGCCGAGCTTGACGTTTTCGGCACTGTCCACTACCTGCGCCACGTCCTTCATACGCACGGGGGCGCCGTTGCGGTAAGCAACGATCAGTTTTTTGTATTCCTCCGCGGCCAGTAACTGGTCATTGGAATTGATGGTGTAGAGCCGCGTGGGACCATCGAAGCTGCCCTTGGCGCTATTGGCATTCGCTGAAGAAATTGCCGTGCGCAAGGTATCAAGCCCAAGCCCATAGGAAGCCAGCGCCCTGGTATCCGCCTGTATCCGCACCGCCGGTCTCTGGCCGCCGCTCAGGCTGACCAGACCAACGCCGCTGACCTGGCTCATTTTCAGCGCCAGCCGGGTATTGACGATATTCTGTACTTCAGTCAGCGGCAAGGTGTCGGAAGTGATGGCCAGCGTCATTACCGGCGCATCGGCCGGATTGACCTTCGCATACACCGGCGGCGCCGGCAGATCGGCCGGCAGCAGCGAGCCACCGGCATTGATCGCAGCCTGCACTTCCTGCTCCGCCACGTCCAGCGTCTGGCCCAGACCGAATTGCAAGGTAATAATGGATACGCCGGCAGCACTGGTCGAACTCATGCGGGCGAGGCCGGCCATCTGGCCGAACTGGCGCTCCAGCGGCGCAGTCACCGTCTGGCTCATGACTTCCGGACTACCGCCCGGGTACAGAGTTTGTACTTGTATGGTGGGGAAATCCACCTGCGGTAGTGCCGACAGCGGCATGAATTTGAAACCCATGAAGCCGGCCAGCACAATCGCCACCATCAGCAGCGACGTCGCCACCGGGCGCATGATAAACGGACGTGATGGATTCATGATGAATGGCCCTTTGCGTCCCCTGTACTGCCCACTGGCTTATCCGTACGCCTGATCATTGTGCACTGGCCTCCTGGCGGCGGCGATGGCGATGCTCGCCGCTTGCCGCACCCGAAGCTGCCGTGGCATCTGCATTGGAAGCGGCGGTCGAAGAACCACCTGCAGCCTCCGCGGTTGCCGCAGGTGTCGCAGCAGGGGCAGAAGCGGAAGCAGCATCGGCGCCCGGCTTGCCATGCCTGCCCTTGCCTTTTTCAACGGCACCGGCTGCGCCGCCTTTGCCCGCCGGCCTATCGCCTGGCAGGGTGACTTTTGCGCCGTCTTTCAGGCGGTCCGCACCCTCGGTAATGACTTTTTCACCCAGTTTCAGGCCGGATGTGATTTCAATTTTTTCTACCGTGCCCTGGCCGCGCGTCACCGTGCGCAATTCCACTGTGCGGTCTTCCGTATTCAGCACATACACAAAATCACCCTTGGCGCTATGACGCAGCGCCGTTACAGGCACAACGATTGTGTCCTTGATCGTGCGCAACAGCAGCCTGACATTCACGAACTGGCTAGGGAACAGCTTGAAATTCTCATTCGGGAAACGGGCCTTGGCCTTGACAGTGCCGGTCTGTGTATCCACCTGATTATCCATCGCCAGGAAACGGCCGTCCCCCAGCGGATTGATGCGGCTGCGGTCCAGTGCGGTGACTTGCAGCGGCGCTACCCTGGCGCCGTCCTTGCCGTCCTTGCCGTCCTTGCCGTCCTTGCCGTCCTTGCCTTCTTTGCTGTCTTTACCGTCTTTACCGTCTTTGCCATCTTTTGCAAACTTGCCGCCATCGCCGCCGCGACGTTTTCCGGACGCTTTGTCACCGCTACCCTGATCACGGGAGGTCTGCGCAACCTGAGCTGTCTGCTGATCCGCGCTATCGTTATGCGCACCCATGCTGCGCATCTGCACTTCCGGCACCTGGTCCTGCGGTATCGCAAACTCCACGTCTATCGGAGAAATCTGGGTAATTACCGCCACGCCGTTGGCGTCGCCGCTGCTGACCACGTTGCCGACGTCCACAACACGCAGGCCTACCCTGCCGCTGACCGGTGCAATCACCTTCGTGTAGCCAAGGTTCAGGCGGGCCGTGCCTTCCGCCGCCTTGTCGGTCAGTACCGTGCCTTCCAGCTGCTTGACCAGGGAATCCTGCGTATCCACATCCTGGCGCGCAATGGAGTCCTGCTCCAGCAATGTACGGTAACGCTTCAGTGTCAGCCGGGCATTTTCCAGCTGGGCTTCGTCGCGCTGGCGCTGGCCGGTAGCCTGCATCAGCGACAATTCAAACTGGCGCGGATCGATGACGGCCAGCACCTGGCCCGCCTTGACCATCTGGCCTTCGCGGTACAGCACCTGCTGTAGCACGCCACTGACCTGCGGCGTCACGGTAACGGTCGCGGCCGCGGTGACAGTGCCGAGCGCCTCCAGCACCACTGGGATATCCGCGCGTTCCGCCGTGGCCACGCCTACCGTGGTCGGCGGAGCGCCCCTGCCGCCTGCCCCTCCCGGACCGCCTGCACCCGGACGTCCGGCACCGCCGCCTGTCTGGTCGCGGTGAGTCAGATACCAGGTCAAACCGCCCAGCGCGATCAGCCCGACCAGGGCCAGCACTATCCCTTTATAGGATCGGCCGCGTTTTTTGGCCAAAGGTGCGGAGTCCGCCGGCGAGTTGGTTGCCGGACGTGATACTCCTTGCGCGTTATCATGCGAATCCATCGTTATCCTTGTATGCCGGATCATGCCGGCGAGATTTTGGGCAATAGGGGTCAGATTTTCATGCCAGGAGCCGGCCTGCGGCCCCGGTTTACTCAAGAGCTTTGCAAACAGCGGTCCAGCAAATACTGCTTCCGGGGTCTGGCGGGTCCAAATTTCCGGATCCCGCTGGGGAAGGCTGCTGGCGAATCCTAGCAGACGATGCTATGGCTGCCAATTTTATTATTTATATAAGGACCCGCATAGCTGAAAAAGCAGAAAATTGAGTTCTGGCAAGAATTATGACAGCAAGTGAAGTGTACTGCGTAACAGCTAGTAACGACTAGTAACTCCTGAATAAACGAATGTAAACTTCCCCTTCATATTGTTAAGAAAGCTGTCTGCAGTAACCGAAATCCCCGTTCCGGGCGCCTAAAAAAGTACAGGCGCCCGAAATGGGCACTTCAGTCCACTGTCAGCCCTGTCAGCCCGGCGCGGGCGTTTGAGCGGCCGACATTTCAGCTGCCGGCGTTGCATTCGCCAGTTCATCCGGCGGGGTGGCAGGCGCAGCGGGTATCCTGATGGCGACCTGATGCTCTTCCCTGTCGTTCACCAGTGTGATTTCCGACGTAGGCTGCATCACACCGTCCACGATGACTCCCGCCAGCGCGGCCTCTTCGCCTGACGCGGGATCAACCGCCTCCAGTTGAACTACCACAATCTGGTAGGTCGTATCCTGATAGCGGTAAGCCAGCTTGAACGAAGTCCAGTCGGCAGGCAGGCAGGGATTGATGCTCAGCCTGTCGATCTTCAGCGTCAGCCCCAGCAGCGATTCCACGATCAGCCGGTACATCCAGCCGGAAGAACCGGTATACCAGGTCCAGCCGCCACGGCCTATATGCGGCGCCACCGCATACACATCGGCAGCCACGACATACGGCTCCACCTTGTACAGCACTACGTCTGCTGCCGTCTTCGCATGGTTGACAGGGTTGATCATGTTCAGCAGTTCCCAGGCCCGCTCGTGGTCGCCCAGCTTGGCAAAGGCCATCGCCGTCCATACCGCCGCATGCGTATACTGGCCGCCGTTTTCCCGCACGCCGGGCACGTATCCGCGGATATAACCCGGATTCAGGTCGGACTTGTCGAAAGGCGGATCAAGCAGCTGCACCAGCCCGTGTTCGCGTTTCACCAGCCTCTGGTTGACGGCTTCCATCGCATGCCTGACCCGTTTGTCTTCGCCGGCGCCTGACAGCACAGCCCAGCTTTGCGAGATCGAATCTATCTGGCATTCCGGGTTTTCCGATGATCCCAGCGGCGTGCCGTCATCAAAATACGCACGGCGGTACCAATCTCCATCCCAGGCCTGCTGTTCCAGGTTATGACGCAAAGTCTCGGCTTCGCTGCGGCATTGCTGCGCAAACGCGGCATCCTGGCGCATGTCGGCCACTTCTGCAAACAGCGTCAGCACCTCGTACAGGAAGAAGCCCAGCCACACGCTCTCGCCCTTGCCATGCTCACCGACCTTGTCCATGCCGTCGTTCCAGTCGCAGGAGCCAATTAGCGGCAAGCCGTGAATACCAAAGCGCAGTCCGCGCTGGATGGCGCGCACACAATGCTGGTACAGATCGGCCGTCTCGGACGAACGCAGCGGCAGGTCGTAGTAGGAATCCTCATCCGGGTTGACCTGCCGGCCATCCAGGAAGTGCGCATTCTCCTTGAGTACGCCAATGTCGCCGGTGCTGATGATGTAACGGTGGGTCGCCAGAGGCAGCCACAGGTAATCGTCGGAACAATGCGTACGCACGCCGCGGTCCATCGGCGGATGCCACCAGTGCTGCACGTCGCCATCGACAAACTGGTGGGCGGCGCACAGTAGCAGGTGGTCGCGCATCAGATGCGGCTCCGAATGCACAAGCGCCATGGTGTCCTGCAGCTGGTCGCGGAAACCGAAAGCGCCGCCAGACTGGTAGAAGCCGCTGCGTGCCCACAGGCGACAGGCAATGGTCTGATACATCAGCCAGCCGTTGGCCAGCACGTTCAGCGCCGGATCGGGAGTGCGCACCTGTACCGCGCCCAGCACATGCTTCCAGTGGGTATTGACCTTGTCGAGCGCATCGTGGGCGGCGGCTGCGCCGCGATAACGGTGCACCAGACTGCTGACGTCTTCGCTGCGGCGCCCGGTGACGCCCAGCATGAACACGATCTCGCGCTCCTGCTGCGGCGCCAGTTCAAAAGGCACCTGTAGCGCAGAACAGGGATCCAGCCCCGCTCCTGCTTTTCCAGACAGGCGCACCCGGCTCATTGCAGCCGGATTTTGCAGCGAGTTGTTGCGGCCGATGAATTCGGTACGGTCGCAGGTGAAGCTGCGGGTAGCGGCATCGACATCGAAAAACGCAATGCGGTCGGCAAACTCGGTATTATAGGAATTGCGGGCAAACAAAGCACCAGTGGAGGCGTCTACTTCCGTGACAACATGCATCAAGGATTTAGGCCGCAGGTCGCCCAGCACCCATTCCACATAGCCGGTCGCCGACAATTTACGCGTACCTTCGGAAACATTGCGTATTTTCAGCACCGAATATTTGATCGAGGCATCCAGCGCCACATACATCAGCAGCTCGGAATGGATACCGTTTTCGACGTGCTCGAATACGCTGTAGCCGAAACCGTGGCGGGTGATATAACTGCCCTGCCCTTTGCACGGCAGCGACGTGGGCGACCAGAAGTGGCCGCTTTCCTCATCCCGCAGAAAATAGACCTCGCCGCTAGGGTCCGATACCGGGTCGTTATTCCACGGCGTCAGCCTGAACTCATGCGCATTCTGGCCCCAGGTATAAGACTGCCCGCTTTCGGACACTACGGTACCGAACTGCGGATTGGCCAGCACATTGACCCAGGGCGCAGGCGTTACCTTGTTTTCCGCGTGCACATTGCCCGGCTGAGTGCCGATCACATATTCGCGTCCATCCGGCGTAAAGCCGCCCAAGCCGTTGAACAGGATCAATTCTTTGGTAGCGTCCTGCGCCAGCGCGACGTCAGCGCCTTTATATTCAAGGGTACGGTCATCGCCTTTGCGCTGCGCAACCAGCAGCGGTATCTTGCTTTCAGGCGCATGCCGGCGGTTGACCTGTTCGGCCAGCGAGCCGCCGCTGTCGCTGAGTATCACGCGGGCTACCGACTGCATCAATATCCTGTCCTCGTTCGACATCTGCTCCGAAAAGCGCACGAAGATGCCGCCCGGCCGGTCTATGGATTGCGCCTCCGTACCAGAAGCGATCATTCCCATGATCTGATCCTGCAGTATCTGGCGGTAGCTCGCATGGTCTTCGTTCCAGATCACCAGATCGACGGCCAGGCCTTTCAACCGCCAATAGGCGTGCGCTTGCACCAGCTGGCGCACCAGGTCGATGTTTTCAGCACTCTTGATCTGCACCAGCACGATAGGCAAGTCACCCGAGATCGCATAGCTCCACAGGCCGGACTGGCCGCGGCGGTTCTTCATCAGGATGCTTGCATCCGCGCGCAACAGCGCATTGGCATAGATTACATAATTGGCCAGCCTGCCGAACAATTGCGCATCCGCCTCGCTGGCATTTAGCTGGCGCAGCACAACGTGGCTATGTGTCCAGGCCAGTTCAAAGACGCGGTCCGCCAGATGCCTGTCGCGGTATTTATCCACCAGATGCAAGGCGTCGGCGCGTGTATCGCTGGCGCCGGTCACCATGTCGACAATGATGGTCTGGCCCGGTTCGAGTGCAATCTGGCAGCGGATCGCCGCCACAGGGTCCAGTACCGAGCCCTGGCCGCCGGACAGCGCGGTCACTTCCTGCATCGCCAGCGGCGCGGCGACAGTATTGCCCCTGCCGATAAAGCGTGCGCGGTCCGTTTCAAACGAAACCGGCGCCACTTCGCCATCTGCCAGCCCGTGCACGGACATTACGCTCAGCATCCAGGGCATCTGCTGCCCCAGGGAACGCGGCCGCCTGGTGCACAAAATGGCTTTTTTATCCGGCAGTATTTCAGTCTGTATGAACAGGTTGCTGAACGTTGTATGCGCGGAATCAGCGGTAGGCGGCGCCAGCACCACTTCCGAATAGCTGGTCACATCCACGATCTTGCGCATGCGCGAACGGTTGGTGACGTGGGTGCGGCGCAGTTCTATGTCGTCTTCCGGCGACACCACGATCTCGGTATGCAGTTCTATGCCGCCATCACGCCGGCGGTACTCAGCGCGGCCTTCGGAGAAATTAACTTCATAGCTGTCCGGCTGCTTCAGCGTTGGCTGGTAGGCGGTGGACCAGAAACTGCCATCCGCCAGATCGCGCACGTAGCAGAAACTACCCCAGTGATCGCGAGTGCTGTCTTCGCGCCAGCGAGTGATCGCCAGGTCTTTCCAGCGGCTGTAGCCGCCGCCGGAATTGGTCAGCATCAGGTGGTAACGGCCATTGGACAGCAACTGGATCTCCGGCACCCGGGTATCGCTGCGCGTCATGATGCGTACCGGCATATCAAGTCCATCAGTGGCGGTGCGGATATCGGCCAGTTCAGTGGTGTTGGCATAATAGGCGGTTGCTTTCGGTATTTTTTCTTGCAGCAACAGCATCGTCGCCTGGAACAAGGGATAGGATTCGAAGCGTTTCTGCATGGGCTTGTCCAGCAGCAGGTAAGCCAGCGACAGGAAACCCATACCCTGGTGATGCGACATGAAGGATTTGATCACGACGTGATTCTGGCCGCGCACCATCCTGGAAGGCGTGTGGTCGATCGCTTCATACAGGCCGAAACGCCCTTCGAAGCCCTGAGACGACAAATTCTGCAGATTGGCGCAGGAGTCTTCCGGCGCTACCATCAGCCCCATCATCGATGCATAAGGCGCGACAACCAGATCGTCGCCCAGGCCCCGCTTGAGTCCCAGCCCAGGTACGCCGAACGCGCGGTACTGGTAGTTGAGGCTGGAGTCGAAGGTGTAATACGCCGATTCCGAAATGCCCCAGCACACATTGCGCTGCTTGCCGTATTCGATCTGCCTTTGCACTACCGATTCATAGGTCTGCCCAAGCAGCGTATTGTCGTAATTCGGCATCACCAGCAGCGGCATCAGGTATTCGAACATGGAACCGCTCCACGACACCAGCACCGGTTCGCCGCCTGCCAGCGTCATCTGCCGTCCCATTGCAAACCAGCTTTCCTGTGGCAGCTTGCCTTGGGCAATGGCCACGAAGGTGCACAGCCTGGCTTCGGAAGCCAGCAGATCGTAGTAGCTGTTGTCGCGCCTGTGGTCGGTCAGGTTATAGCCTATCGCCAGCAGATGGGTCGCCTTGTCATACAGGAAGTCATATTCTTTCTGCGCATAGTCGCTGGCCTGCTGCGCCATCCGGCGTGTATCGGCAATGCGTTTCGATGCATTGAGGCTACCTTGCTGCACCAGCCTCAGCAGTGCATTGAAATGCTCCGCTTCTTCAGGCGGGATGGAGTTTTCAGGGGTGTTGTCAATCACCAGTTGCAGGCGGTCCCCCAGCGCCGCCAGGGCGCCCAGCGTTGGTATCGCATTGATGTCGACAATATGGTTGTTCCAGTAGCGGAACGTGGACAGCCGGCACCATGGCGCCAGCGTGATCAGGTCGTCATAGGCATCGCGGCACTGCCGTGCCAACGCACGCGCCCACCAGTTGATCTGTTCGTCCGCCACTGAATCCAGCAAGGCGACAAACTCTGCCGAACGGGCCGCCAGCAGGTCCAACGATTCGCAGGCGGCAGCAAGCGTATCCGGCGCTTGCTGGACATAAGATTCCAGCAGCGCCTGGAACTGGCCGAGCGCTTCCAATAGCGATGGCTGCTCCGCGGCATCCACATAATCCTTCAGCACCTTGCAGGTATCCGACATGCCTGAAAACAGCCGTGGATTCACAATGGGTGCGTCCGCCAGCTGCAGCAAACCGGGGCTCAGCACCAGCAGATGCCCCGCCAGGTTGCCGCTGTCGACAGTGGAAATATAGACAGGATGCAGGGGCTGCAAGGTTTCAGTGTTGTACCAGTTATAGAAGTGCCCCTGATAGCGTTCCAGCTTGCCCATCGTCAGCAAGGTATTTTCGGTACGCTCCAGCAATTGGCCGGCGCTGATGAAACCGAAGTCGTAAGCGGTCAGGTTGGCCAGCAGCGCCAGGCCTATATTCGTCGGCGAGGTCCGCCTTGCCAGCGCATATACCGGCTGCTCCTGCATATTATCGGGAGGAAGCCAGTTATCTTCCGCACCGACATAAGTTTCAAAAAAGGACCAGGTCTTGCGCGCCAGCTTGCGCAGAAAAACAGTCTGCTCCGGCTGCAACTGGGTTTCTGTCTTGCTGGCGGGTATGCTGATCCACCAGGAGACCGCCGGCGACACCAGCCACAAAAACAGCAACGGGATTGCCTCAAAGAGCGCAGACGGATTCAGGTAGAGCATGCCCGCACCTGCAGCCAGCGCGAACACAGGCCCAATCCACATTGTGCGGAAGGACGCCGCCAGGCCGTTATTGTTGCTGCGGCTGACTTCACTGTGAGGACTCCATTCCAGCATTTTCTTACGCGTCACCAGCATGCGCCATACCGTGCGGCTGATCGCATCCAGCGTGAACCATGCTTCATACGGAAGGAAAATGATATTCAGCAGCGCCTGTGAAAAATGGCGGCCGCTGGAACGCAGGAAAGCCGTCAGATGCTGGCTCAGCAGCACGTCCTTGGATTTGTTCAGCAGATCCATCACCGAGCTGATGATGGAAGGAATCAGCAGTACACCGAGCACCGCGCGGGTCCAGAACCACGGCGTCGGCAGCACACTCCAGCCGATAATCAGCAATAGCATCAGGCTTTCAGGCACCATACTGCGCCGCAGGTTATCGAACAATTTCCAGCGGGACAGCGCCGACAGCGGATTTTTCTGGCTGCGCGCGCCGGCCAGCGTGCCGCTGGAAGCGCGCGGCAGGGGTACCTTGGGCAACAGCCAGGAAAATATCTGCCAATCGCCGCGTATCCAGCGATGCCGGCGCTTCACATCCACGCTGTAGCGTGAAGGATAGTCTTCATGCAGCTGCACATCGGACAGCAGGCCTGAGCGTATATAGCAGCCTTCCAGCAGATCGTGGCTGAGGATCTGGTTTTCCGGGAAACGGTTATACATGGCCCGCTCAAACAGGTCTACATCATAGATGCCCTTGCCGATGAACGAGCCTTCCTGGAACATGTCCTGGTACACGTCGGATACCGTGCGGGTATAGGGATCGATCCCCGATTCGCCGCTGCACAGCCGCTCATAGCGGGAAGCATGTGCACGCGGCAGGTTAATCGCCACGCGAGGCTGCAATATGCCGTAGCCTTCGGTAACCCTTTGTTTTACCTCGTCATAGCTACCCTGGTTCAGCGGATGCGCCATGGTAGCCACGAACTGCCTGGCCGTATCCCGGGCGAGCTGGGTATCGGTATCCAGCGTGATCACGTATTTGACGTTGACCAGCTCCGCAGTCTGGCCGACGATCATCGAGAACGGGTTCAGCGCCGCGCCGCGCAAGAAGGCGTTCAGATCGGCCAGCTTGCCGCGCTTGCGCTCGTATCCCATCCACGCATGCTCGCGCGCATTCCAACGGCGCGGCCTGTGGAATGCCAGAAATTTACTAACACGGCAATCCTCCGCCTCGTGTCCGCCATCCGCATATTTCTGGTTCAGTTCGATGATGTTTTTTTGCAGCCGGTCCAGCAAAACTTCATCCTGCGGCGTGGTTTCCGTGGCGGCATCGTTGAAGTCGGTCAGCAGGCAAAAGTGCAGATGCTCATCCGCATTGGCGAGATAGCGCACCTCCAGGTCGTCGCACAGGCTATCTACGCCCTCCTCGCTGGATATCATCGTCGGCACCACCACCATGGTCCGGTATGCGGCAGGTATACCTTTGGAAAAATCCATGCGCGGCAGCAAATGCGGCGTTGCCAGCAAAGTGGCGGCCCAGTTGATCACCGCCACCGCAAGCTGGCTGGTGGCAATCACGGACGCCAGTATCACCAGCGCCAGCAGCCAGTCCTGCACACCGTCGTCATAAGCCCTGGCCGCCAGGCTATAGCTGAATATCGCGGTCAATGCGAAGACGGGGCCGAGATATAGCAAGAGCGGAGCACGCTTGGTGGAAATCCTGATCCGGTCCAGCAAAGGCATGCGCAAGCCTATCGACTGTTCAAGTTCCGGCAAACCATGTCCCACCAGGTAATAGCCGACGTGCGCCTTGCGGTCATGCAGTCCATGCCGGTTCGCGGACTGGCTGGCCAGCTGGATCGCTTTTTCGGCGATTTCCACTTCCGAAAGCAAGCTGTATTTGGCCAGCCGCTCCACCACGTGGCGATACCGGTCACGCGTTGCAAAATCCATTCTGTTATATACGTCGGCACTGTCGTTCCACAGCGCGTTTTCCACCGCGCTCATGGTCTCGACAAATTCGCGCCAGTCCATGCTGCCGAGAAAACGCAGGCTGCCTATGCTGTTGCTGATGGAAACCTGGTCGGCGGCCTGTTGCTGGGCTTCCAGCTGGATCAACTGCTCTACCGTCATGCCGGATTCGGACAGATGCTGCGCGATCCAGGTCAGCGGCAGGCTTAAGCCCGGGGTCTGTCCTTGCAGCCTGCGCACGATCTCCGCCACGAAGGAACCAACCATCGGCGGCTCGGAGCGCGCCATGTCGGCAACCAGCAGGATCAGCCGGCTAGGCTCCTTGTCCGCCGTATCGATCATCTGGTCGGCCCAGGAATTGGCCAGGTCGCGGTTATACCTGTCAATAGCCACCCGCACCGCGACCCGGCGCAGATTTTCTATCAGCGCCAGCCGCAGCATGATGGGAATCGCCCACAACTCGCCCAGCTTCAGCGCAGTAACCTGCTGGTAGGCTGCCACGAAGCGGCTCAGGCTTTCCGGATCTACGCGGCCATCGCCGTGAGAGATGGTTTCCAGCGCGATGTCGTATACCCTGGGTAATCCGGCCGATGCGCCTTTTTGCAGGCGCGGCAACTCCTTGCTATAGCCTTTGGGCAAATGCTTTTTGGCAGTGCGGATCTGTTCTTCGATCAGATAAAAATTGTCGAGCAACCATTCTGCTGCCGGGGTAATCTGCCTGTCATCCTTGACGGCAGCCGCCAGCAGATTACAGGTCTCGGTGATGATGATGTCGTTTTCAGCGAGCCGCGTCAGCAACTGGTCGCGTGTGCGCCCGGTGCTGAGCTGGTGCGAACCGGCCAGCGATTTGCCGTGCTGCTCCATCTGTATCGCACCGAAGAGTTCCGCGCGCAAAGGCAACTCTTCCTCGGCGTTTAACCGGGGCGATCCGTTCACGTGATTCGCGTTCATCGCGCCCAGAATGGCGTCAATACTCTGTCCAATTTTTTTGCTTGGCGTTTTCAAAGAAAACTTCTCTTTCTTCCCGAGCTAGCGCGCAGCAAGATTCCTGAGCAGCGGCCAGGCAGAAAATCCGTAAATTTTCAGCAGCCGGGATAGATATTAGGGTTGATGAGGGGCATGAATAGCAACATGCTTTCGTTTTCATGCTAACCAAGTTGCTGACAAATTAACGTGCGTTACCGAACACTCGCTATAGCGGGGAGTTCGGCTGAAGAAATATTTGGCAGAAGAGTTTGAATTGACCCGCAATCAGGGGCAGTGCTTGCTCAGCAGATAATCGGCTTGGACCGTAAAACTATCTCGACATCTTATTTCCAGGCAACCTGGCAAAAAACAGATATTCAAGGCCTTCAAACAAAGCCTGGGTCAGTAAGGCAAGTGCTGCAGACGGAATGGCGCCCGCCAGCAGCATGTTATAGTCATTCAGCGCCAAGCCTACAGCAATTCTCTCGCCATAGCCACCAGCGCCTATAAATGCGGCTATCGTCGCGGTTCCTACGCTAATGACCGCTGCGGTGCGGATGCCGGCCAGTATGACCGGTAGCGCCAGCGGCAATTCTATCTGCAATATCCTGTCCCTCGTTTCCATGCCCAGCGCGGTAGCCGCCATGCGCAAGCCCTGCGGCACTTGCTCCATGCCTATGCAGGCATTCGATACGATAGGCAGCAAGGCATACAGGAACAGCGCCACCAGCGCCGGCACGGTACCTATGCGGCCCAGCACCGGAATCAGTATTGCCAGCAAGGCCAATGAGGGAATAGTTTGCGTGATGCTGACGAAGGCCATGACCGGATAGCGCAAGTGCCGGAAATAGGCGGCAGCCACGCCCAGCGGAATGCCGGCCAGTATCGCCAGTATGACGGAGCTTGCTACCAGCAGAATATGCTGCCGGGTAAGCCGCCCCAGGTCCTTGCCGAACAAGATGTCCCAGAAATTCTTGCGCGCAGGCTCCGTTGCCACGCTGCTGCCCTGCTGCTTCAGGTAATCGTGAGCAACCTCGCTGAAACCCTTGCCGTCCAGTTCTGCCGCGGCATTCATCGCAATCATGCTGTTTTCGTTGATGCGCCCCTGCAAACCCTGTAGAGCGCGCCAAGCAGCGGGGAAACGCTGCACAGCGTCAAGCCGGTACAGGACCACGGCATCATAGCGCGGGAAATATCCTGCATTATCGTCCAGCACCTGCAAACCCAGCTGTTTGATTTTGGCATCGGTAGAGTAGATGTCGATTACATCGATCTGCGATTTTCGCAGCGCCTCGTAGGCAATGCCGTGGTCCAGCCCTTGCGCCTGCTGCGGCAGGCTGTAACGCTGAGCAAGTCCTGGCCAGCCGTCCGCGCGCCCCAGAAATTCATGAGACAGGCCGAATTTCAGTTCGCGGTGTACCGGCAGATCCGCAATGCGCCGCACGCCCAGCCGCTTGCTGTCCGCGTCTCGCATGGCCAGCGCATAGGTATTGTTGAAGCCGAACTTTATCGCCACGCCCAAGCCCATTGCCGCCAGCTCGCGCTGCGTCGTTTCCAGCGTGGCGGGCCTCGTATGCTTCAATATCTCCTGCTCTATCGTTCCCATGTATTCAGGGTACAGGTCGATCGCGCCGGCCTTCAGCGCCTCAAACACGATGGCGGTATTGCCCAGTCCCTGGCGATGTTCGACCGGCGCATGCGGCGCCGCGACCTGGGTCAATATCTCGCCGAGGATATAGGATTCAGTAAAACGCTTGGAGCCCACATGCAGCGTCTCGTCCGCCATCACATGCCGGGCCGGGGTAAGAATGCCGAACGCAAACAGCAGCGAGGTAAAAACAGACAGGCGGCGAAGTGTAAGCAAAACGATCCTTTTTATGGCGGCATGGCAGGCCGGTTATTTTTGTGAGCGCGATTCTTCTGCAAATCTGGCCGGCGTGGTCCCCAGCATCTTGCGGAACAGGCTGATGAAGCTGCTGACGCTATCGTAACCCAGGTTGATCGATACGGTGGTAACCGGCAAGCCCTCAGCCAGCATCTGCAGTCCCAGGCTCAGCCTGGCTACCTGACGCCATTCGATGATGGACATGCCGGTCTCTCTGCGGAAATGGCGGGTGATACTGCGCCGCGACAGGCCTATCCTATCCGCCCATTCGTCCAACGGTGTCTCGTCGGCGGGATCATCGGCAATGGCGGCAGCCATTTTCAATAGCCGCGGTTCGCGCGGCATCGTCAGGCTGAGCGGTTCCGCCGGCGCGGAACGCAGTTCGTCGATGAATACCGCAAGCATGCGCCGCTGCGCCTGGTCCAGCGTAGTCATCGCCGGCCACTGCTGCAGGCGCTTCAGCAGCTCGCGCATCAGATCCGTCACCCGCAGCACTAGGGGCGAAGCCGGCAAGGCGCTGCATAGCCCGGGTTCCAGGTAGATCGTCAATCCGCCCATCATCGGATTGGAATGCGCTCCATAGATACTGGCGCCATGCGCAATCCCCGGCGGTATCCAGCCCATGCGGCCGGGCGGCATGATCCAGCGGGTACCGGCGGCGTCCACCACAATCAGGCCCTGGATGGCGACATAAATCTGCCCTTCAGGATGCGAATGGACCAACTTGCCGGCTCCGAGAGCGGCCCTCTGCTCCAGAACCAGCAAAGGTATGTCTCCATCCAGCCTGCGTTCCAGCGGTATGTTTTTTGACGGCCCACTCAAGGTTGCAGTCAACGGCTCATTCAACAGTTCAGTCATTGGCCCGATCGCACTATTCATTGTCTTTTGACAGTTAGCAGGACATTTGTACCGATGTCAAGCTGAAGCCTTCTCAATACACTCAAGGAACCGCCATGCTTACGATAGATATCGATTTCGTCATTCACCAGTTGAATCAGATTGCCGCGCAACTGAAAGAAACCTTTGCCCAGATAGAGCCCGCCATTTCGCTGGACCAGATGTTCCAGGTGTTCAAAAAGATCGACGGCCAGGCAGCGGCCACACTGCAGGCTGCACTGGCAAAAGCCTATCCGCACATAGGCTGGCTGGATGGCGAACTGGAAAACGCCGATGCCTGGGCGCAAATCAGCCAGGACGATTACTGGATCTGCGATGCGCTGGATGGTGCAATCCAATACGTAAGGGGCATTCCCAGCTGGTGCACCACGCTGACGCTGCTGAGCAAGGGCCGGCCTGTATTTGCCGTCATTATCGATGCAATGAACGGGGAAATTTTTCACGCAACCGAAGGCGGGGGCGCCTTCCTCAATGCCAAGCCCATTCGCGTAAATCAGCGCCTCAGCCATTACGAAGGCATGGTGGCCACCAGCCAGCCGCCATTCATCAGCCGCATGCCGGCTGAAATACTGCAGGCGGCAAACTCGCTGGCCAGGGTATTGCCCGAAGTAATGGCGGTGCGTAATCTGGGGCCAACATCGCTGCAACTGGCCTACGTTGCCTGTGGACGGCTGGATGCTTTCTGGGAGTTCGGTGAAGACGGTTTCAATTGTGCAGGCGCGGCGCTGCTGGTGCGCGAGGCCGGCGGCACTGCCAGCGACGCCGGCGGGCAGCCTTATTCCCCGCAATCGGCAAGCCTGCTGGCAGCAACGCCAGGGGCGCATGCATCAATGCTGGCGACGCTGGCGGGAATATAATTTTCCGCAACTTCCCCACAAAAACTGAATTTTCATTAAAGAAATCTCAATACTTTGATGCGAACAACGGTATTAATAATATTTACTCAATTTTATTCGGTTATGTAACAAAGCGAGCCAAAGAGCAACACAATTTGGAGGTTTTTGCCTCACAATAATGCGATAAATATAAGAAAGCTGTGACACACTGAAGGCGGGCTTTACAGCCGCTTTCGGGGACAGCCAAGCCGGAAAACTCCCCCTTATTGCGTATTATTTATTGTTGCTCATTGGAGATTCACGCATGAAAAATGGTCGATGGATAGTGAAAGCCGGATTGCTTGCCTTGCTGGGCGCCAGCGCCGGCATGGCCATGGCAGCCAAGACTCTGGTGTTCTGCTCGGAAGGCAGCCCCGAAGGTTTCAATCCCCAGTTTTTCACCACCGGTACCACCGCAGATGCCGGCTCGGTCCCCATGTATAACCGTTTGGTGGAAATGGAAACCGGCACGACCAAGGTCACTCCTGCGCTCGCCGAATCCTGGGACATCTCCCCTGACGGCCTGGTCTACACCTTCAAGCTGCGCAAAGGCGTCAAATTCCATAGCAACGCCCGCTTCAAACCCAGCCGCGACCTGAATGCTGACGACGTGATCTACAGCTATAACCGCATGGCGGACCCCAACCATCCTTTCCACAAGACCAGTCCCAACCAGACTTTTGCCTATTTTGAAGACACCGGCATGGCTGGCATAGTCGACAAGATAGAAAAGGTCGATGACATGACGGTGCGTTTCAAGCTGAAGCATCCCGAAGCGCCGTTCATTGCGACGCTGACCATGGATTTCATGTCCATCCAGTCCGCCGAGTATGCGGAGAAGATGAAAGCCGCCGGCACCGTGGATGTGATCGACCGTGAAGTCATCGGCACAGGCGCCTTCCAGTTCGTGTCTTACCAGAAGGATGCCATCATCCGCTATAAGGCTTTCGACCAGTACTGGGACGGACGCCCCAAGATCGACAACCTGATCTATTCAATCACGCCCGACGCATCGGTGCGCTTTGCCAAGCTGAAGGCCGGTGAATGTCACGTCATGGCGTTGCCGAAACCGGCCGACGTGGCAATGATGCGGAATGACCCCAACATCAAATTGCTGGAGCAGCCGGGCCTGAACATCGGCTACGTATCGTTCAATGTGGAGAAAAAGCCCTTCGACAGCAAGCAGGTAAGGCAGGCGCTGAACATGGCGGTGGACAAGGCATCGATTTTGAAATCGGTGTTCCAGGGCTCGGGCCAGGCCGCAAAAAACATTATCCCGCCTACTCTGTGGTCGTACAACGACAAGATCAAGGACTATGCGTATGACCCGGCCAAGGCCAAGGAATTGCTGGTAAAGGCAGGCTACCCGAACGGCTTCGACATCGACCTGTGGTACCTGCCGGTCAGCCGCCCTTACAACCCGGACGGCAAGCGCATGGCCGAGCTCATACAGGCAGACTGGGCCAAGGTCGGCGTGCGGGCCAAACTGGTGACCTTTGAATGGACTGAATATAAAAAACGCAGCAAGACAGGCGAGCAAAGCGCGTTCATGTTTGGCTGGTCCGGTGACAACGGCGATCCGGACAACTTCTTTGCTGCACTGCTGGGCTGCGAAGCCGTCAAGGGCGGCGGCAATACCGCGCGCTGGTGCAATAAGGAGTATGAAGAGCTGATCCAGAAAGCCAAAGTAGTGTCGAAACAGGAAGACCGCGCCAAGCTGTATGAAAAGGCACAGGAAATCCTGCATGAAGAAGCGCCATGGATAGACATTGCACACTCCATCCGCGTGACGCCGGTGCGCAAGGAAGTCATCGGCTTCAAGATGGATTCCACTGCCCACCATTACTTCAAGAAAGTAGATCTGGCAAAGTAATTGCTTAGCGTATGTGTGCGGCCCAAATAACTGCGTCAGCCGGATGATGCAGTTTGCGCAGCACGCATTTTTTCATCTTCTTTTTTTAACAGTACGATCAGCATCAAACAGTCAGCCCGCGCCAGCCTTCACAAGGGCGCGGGCAGCTGTGAATCTGTCGCACCGGGGTATCCGATGTTTGGTTTTGTCTTGCGCCGCCTGGGCATGGTCGTTCCGACCTTCCTGGGCATTACAGTCTTGGTCTTTTCCCTGATCCACCTGATCCCCGGCAACGTGGTGGAAGCAATGTCCGGCGAACGCGGCATGGAGCCGGAGCGTTATGCCAGGCTGATGCACCAGTTTGGGCTGGACCGCCCTTTATATGTCCAGTATTTCGATTATCTGGGCAAGCTCGCAAGTGGCGATCTGGGGCACTCCATCGTCACCCAGGAATCGGTCAGCAAGGAATTTTTCACGCTATTCCCCGCCACACTGGAACTGTCGCTATGTGCGATCCTGCTGGCTATCCTGATCGGCGTGCCCGCCGGCATCCTGGCTGCCATCAGACGCAATACCTTTCTCGATTATTCAGTGATGGGCGTATCGCTGACCGGCTACTCCATGCCTATCTTCTGGTGGGCGCTGCTGCTGATCCTGCTGTTTTCCGTCACGCTGGGATGGACGCCGGTGTCGGGCCGCATTGACATCCTGTTTGACCTGCCGCCAGTGACCGGGCTGATGCTGGTGGACAGCCTGCTGTCCGGCGAACCCGGCGCATTCAAGTCCGCCGTCATGCACCTGATTTTACCGACCGTGGCGCTCGCCACCATTCCGCTGGCAGTTATCGCTCGCATGACCCGCTCCGCCATGCTGGAGGTGCTGCGAGAAGACTATGTGCGCACCGCGCGCGCCAAGGGCATGTCGTGGATGCGCGTGATCTGGGTGCATGCATTGCGCAACGCGCTGATACCGGTAGTCACCGTCATCGGCCTGCAGGTCGGCACGCTGCTGGCCGGCGCCATCCTGACTGAAACCATCTTTTCCTGGCCGGGCATAGGCAAGTGGCTGATAGAAGCGATCAACCGGCGCGACTATCCCACCGTACAGGGTGGCATCCTGTTGATTGCCACCATCGTCATCAGCGTCAATTTGCTGGTGGACCTGCTGTACGGCGTCATCAATCCCCGCATTCGTCACTGATCCATGAACGAGACTTCTATCGCAACTGAACATACGGTATCCGGCACGGCGCCTGAAGCCGCTGTGCCGCCGCACGGCCTGATTGAATTCTGGGGATATTTCCGCCAGAACCGAGGCGCTGTCATCGGCCTGGCAGTCGTGCTGGTGCTGATATTCTGTGCATTGTTTGCCGACATGGTTGCCCCGCATTCAGCCATAGAGCAGTTCCGGGAGAATACCTTGACGCCGCCGGCGTGGCAGGCAGGCGGCAGCAGCCGGTTCCTGCTGGGCACCGATCCTGTAGGGCGCGACATACTGTCCCGTCTGATCCATGGTTCGCGCCTGTCGCTGGTCATCGGCATCGTATCGGTCGTGCTGTCAATGACAGCCGGCGTCTGCCTCGGCCTGGTCGCAGGTTTTGCCCGCAGCTGGAGCAACCCTGCACTGCGGGCTGTGGAAACCGTGATCATGCGCCTAATGGACATATTGCAATCGCTGCCCAGCCTGCTGCTGGCGATTGCGGTGGTGGCCATACTCGGGCCCGGACTCATCAATGCGATGTATGCGATTGCCATCGTGCTGATGCCCTCCTACGCGCGACTGACCCGCGCTGCCGTCAACGGCGAGCTGAACAAGGACTACGTGAATGCTTCCCGTATCGCCGGCGCGGGTACACTACGGCTGATGTTCAACTGCGTACTGCCTAACTGTACCGCACCGCTGATTGTACAGGCCACGCTTGGCATATCGACCGCAATACTGGACGCCGCCGCACTGGGTTTCCTGGGTCTGGGAGCACAGCCGCCGACGCCGGAATGGGGATCGATGCTGGCCAGCGCCACCGAATTCATCCAGAGCGCGTGGTGGGTAGTGACCTTCCCTGGCCTGGCGATTGTCGTTTCCGTGCTGGCGTTCAACCTGATGGGCGACGGTTTGCGCGATGCGCTCGACCCCAAGCTGAAAAGGTAGGCTCCGATGAACAAGGATCTTCCAGTAAGGGATGACGCCAGCACGCTGCTGGATATACAGGACTTGCAAGTCCGTTTCGGCTCCGACAAATCTCCGTTTATCGCCGTGGACGGCCTCGACCTGACGATACGGCAGGGCGAAGTGGTAGGCATCGTCGGTGAATCGGGTTCCGGTAAAAGCGTCACTTCGCTGGCGCTGATGGGCCTGATCGACTATCCGGGCCGGGTCAGCGCCGTTCGCATGGCCTTTGACGGCCGCGACCTGCTGGCGATGAAAGACAGGGAGCGCCGCAGCCTGCTGGGCAAGGATATCGCGATGATATTCCAGGACCCGATGACCAGTCTCAATCCCTGCTACACCGTGGCCTTTCAGTTGATGGAAACCTTGCGGCTGCACCAGGGCGGCTCCCGCAAGACCTTGCGGGCACAGGCGCTGGCGCTGCTGAAGCAGGTGGATATTCCCGACGCTGAGCGCCGCCTGGACGCCTATCCGCACCAGCTGTCCGGCGGTATGAGCCAGCGTGTGATGGTGGCGATGGCCGTCGCCTGCAATCCGCGGCTGCTGATCGCCGATGAGCCGACCACCGCGCTGGACGTGACGGTGCAGGCGCAGATGCTGGACCTGCTGCTACAGTTGCAGCGCGAGCGCGGCATGGCGCTGATGCTGATTACGCACGACCTGAGTGTCGTCGCGCAAACTGCGCAAAGGGTGGTAGTCATGTACGCCGGCCAGGTGATGGAAACCGGGCCGGTGCCGGATATTTTCGATGCACCGCGACATCCGTACACGCAGGCGCTACTGGCTGCACTACCCGAGCACAACCTGGGCCGCGCGCGGCTGCAGACCATACCGGGAGTGGTGCCCGGCCTGCACGACAGGCCGGCAGGCTGTCTGCTGAGCCCGCGCTGCCGCTACGCATTGGACAAGTGCCGCGAAGTCCGGCCGGCGCTCAGCGGCCCCGCAGACTCGCAAGTGCGCTGTCATTTTCCGCTAGACCAGCAAGGCAAGCCCGGCAATGGCTGGCAGCCTGTCACATTTTCACAGGCACCGGCATGACGCAGAACACGACAATACCCTCCCCCATCTTGCTCGAGGCCAGGAATCTCGCCAAGCATTACCCGGTATCCCAGGGCTGGTTCAAACCCAGGGCTATGGCGCGTGCGCTGGACGGTGTTTCCTTTACGCTGACTCCGGGGAAAACCCTGGCCGTGGTCGGTGAATCCGGCTGCGGAAAATCAACGCTGGCGCGCCAGGTCACGATGATAGAAACGCCGACCTCGGGCGAACTGTGGATGGACGGCATCAATATTGCCGACGCCAGCCGCGCGACGCTCAAGCAAGTCCGTCCTCTGGTGCAAATGGTGTTCCAAAACCCCTACGCCAGCCTGAACCCGCGCAAGAAGGTCAGCGCGATGCTGGAAGAACCGCTGGCCATCCACACTGAACTCAACAAGGCGGAAAGGTCCGAGCAGGCGAAGGCGATGATGGCCAGGGTCGGTTTGCGGCCGGAACATTACAGCCGCTTTCCGCACATGTTTTCCGGCGGCCAGCGCCAGCGCATTGCCATTGCGCGCGCGCTGATGCTGGATCCGAAAGTGATCGTCGCCGATGAACCGGTATCGGCGCTGGACGTGTCCATCCAGGCGCAGGTGCTGAACCTGCTGATGGATTTACAGGAAAGCAGCGGCGTTGCCTATCTGTTTATTTCGCACAATTTGTCGGTGGTCGAACATATTGCCGACGAGGTATTGGTGATGTACCTGGGAAAATGCGTGGAACAGGCGCCGAAGAAGGATATTTTCAGCCGGCCGCTACATCCCTACACCCGGGCATTACTGGCCAGTACACCCCGCATAGATCCTGCTCAGCGCCAACAAAAAATGATGCTGCCCGGCGAACTTCCATCACCGCTGGCACCACCGCCCGGCTGCGCCTTTAACAACCGTTGTCCGCACGCCAACGAGCATTGTCGCCTGCAGATACCGCCTTTACGTCCGTTTGAAGGCCGGCTCTTGGCCTGTCACAGGGTAGAAGAAATAAGCTGAAGCATAAGGCGAATGCAAGTCTTGCGATCCATTGCGAGAAAACCCGGCATTTGCGCAAAAAATAGCCTAGCCGCGCAGAACTATTTTGCACGGCGCGAGTCTATCGTGGACGGCCTGGAAACATCGATTTCAGGCCAGTTCTTAAAACAAAATTTCCAACTTTAGGGAGAATATTAGTGAATTCCAAGGTTTTAGGCGCTATCGCGCTCATGTTCGCGGGCGCTACCAGCGTCCACGCTCAAACTGCCGAGCCGGCAAAAGCGGCAACGGCATCCGCACCAGCGGTCTTGCTGTCCGGCATCTACACCAAATACAATGACCCCAGCGTCAAGGCGCAAGACGATTTCTTCCGCCACGTGAACGGCAAATGGCTGAAAAATTCCGAAATTCCATCTGACAAGTCCGGATCAGGCGCCTTCCTTGACCTGCGCGAAGCGACTGTTCCCCAGTTGCACGCCATCATCGAATCCCTGACAAAAGACAAGAATACAAAACCCGGTTCCGAAGCCGCCAAGATCGCCGACATGTACGCGAGCTATATGGACACCGCAAATATCGAGTCCCTGGGCCTGAAACCGCTGCAAGCCGATTTTGCGCAAGTCGCCGCAATTACGGACAAAAAACAGTTTCCTGCGCTGATTGCCTACCTGAACATGATCAGCGGCACTGCGCCTTATGAAATCGCAATCCATCAGGACGCCAAGGATTCCACCATCTACGTTGCCGACCTGGTCCAGAGCGGCCTGGGCATGCCCGACCGCGACTACTACCTGAAGGATGACGACGCCAGGCTGAAGGACGCCCGCGCCAAATATGTCGCGCACATCGAGAAGATGCTGGGCATGGCCGGCGACAAGGATGCAGCCAAGAGCGCCGCAGATATCCTGGCGCTGGAAACCGCGCTGGCAAAAGTGCAATGGACCAAGGTGGAAAACCGTGATCCTGTAAAGACCTACAACAAGGTCGAACTCAGCAAGCTGGACACGCTGACGCCAGGCTACGACATGAATGCCTACCTGACCTCACTGGGCATCAAGGACAAAGTCAGCTATGTCGTCGTAAGCCAGCCAAGCTACCTGACCGGTTTCAGCAAAGTGGTGCAGGACATGCCGCTGGAAACATGGAAGACCTATTTCAAATGGCGCATGCTGAGCTCGGCTGCGAGCCAGTTGCCGAAGGAATTCGCTGACGAAAACTTCGCCTTCTATTCCACGGTATTGAACGGCATTCCAAAGCAGGAAGAACGCTGGAAGCGCGGCGTACACCTGGTGGACGGCAGCATGGGTGAAAGCCTGGGCAAGCTGTATGTGGAAAAACACTTTCCCGCAGCGAGCAAAGCCAGGATGGAAAAACTGGTTGCCAACCTGCTGGCAGCCTATCGCCAAAGCATAGACACGCTGGACTGGATGAGCCCTGAAACGAAGAAGGAAGCGCAAGCCAAGCTGGCGGCATTTACACCGAAGATCGGCTATCCGAAAAAATGGCGCGACTACTCCGCCCTGCAGATTTCCAAGGGCGACACCGTCGGTAATGCACGCCGTTCCGCCATCTTCGCTTCGCAGGTTGAGTTGAATAAACTGGGCAAGCCGATTGACCGCGACGAATGGGGCATGACGCCGCAAACCGTGAATGCTTACTACAATCCGGAGCTGAACGAAGTCGTTTTCCCGGCTGCAATACTGCAACCGCCTTTCTTTGATCCGAAGGCAGACGATGCGGTCAACTACGGCGGCATCGGCGCTGTGATAGGCCATGAAATCAGCCACGGTTTCGATGACCAGGGAGCACAGTATGACGGCGCCGGCAACTTGCGCGACTGGTGGACCAAGGAAGACCATGAGAAGTTTGCGGCCAAGACTGCCATGCTGATCAAGCAATACAGCGCCTTCAGCCCTGTGGCCGGCTACAACGTCAACGGTGAATTGACACTGGGCGAAAACATTGCCGACAATTCCGGCCTGGCCATTGCCTATAAAGCCTACAAGATCTCCCTGAACGGCAAACCGGCGCCGGTACTGGGCGGCCTGACCGGCGACCAGCGTTTCTTTACCGGCTTTGCGCAGGTATGGCGCGGCAAGATGCGCGACCAGGCAGCCATCGTCCGCATCAAGACAGACCCGCACTCCCCGCCTGAGTTCCGCGCCAACGGCACGCTGCGCAATATGCCCGGCTTCTACAGCTCTTTCGGTGTCAAGGAAGGCGACAAGATGTACCTGGCGCCTTCCGACCGCGTATCGATCTGGTAAGCTGATCCGGCTGTCCTGCCTCGCCATACTTAAGCATGGCGAGGCAGGATGAGGCTGCAAAAAAAAGGACCGCGATTTTTATCGCGGTCCTTTTTTTTTGCAGTCCCTATTTTCTTCAGGCTGCGTCCGGCTCAACCACCGTAACCCCTGTAAAAAAATTAATTACGTCTTCCGCCTTGCGGGTGCGGGTAAATGCCGGCAGGCTTTGCCAGATGCGTTTGCCATAAGGCTTGGAGATCAGACGCGGATCGCAGATCATCAGCACGCCACGATCCGTTTCGTCCCGGATCAGGCGGCCGGCGCCCTGCTTCAGGTTGATGATCGCTTCCGGCAACTGATGGTGGACAAAACCGTTCAGTCCCTTCTTTTCCATTGCCTCTATCCGCGCGGCCAATACGGGATCGTCCGGCGGCGAAAACGGCAGCTTGTCGATGATCACCAGCGACAAGGCTTCGCCGCGTACGTCCACTCCTTCCCAGAAGCTCTGGCTGCCGATCAGCACGCCATTGCCGGATGCGCGGAAGCGATCCAGCAACTCGGTACGGCCGGCATCGCCCTGTACGAACAGCGGGAAAGGTAGTTTGCGTTTCTGGAATTCGTCGCGCAAGCGTTCAGCACTGTGCTTGACGGCCTTGATCGTCGTGCACAGCAAGAAAGTACGGCCGCCAGCCGCTTCTATCACCGGCAGTGCGGTATCGACGACCGCGTCCATATATTCGTAAGAGTTGGGCTGCGGCATGCCTTCCGGCACGTACAGCAAACCCTGGTTCTGGTAATCAAAGGGACTGGGCCAGGTCTTGGCCGGCTCGTTCCACAAACCCATCTGCGACACGTAATGGCTGAAGTCATTCTTCACCGCCATCGTCGCCGATGTAAAAATCCAGGTGCGCGGCGTGCCTTCGCGCTGCTTGTTGAAAATGGGCGCAATGGACAAGGGTGTCTTATGCAGTTGCAGCGAGGTAGAAAATGCCTCTACCCACAACACATAGTCAGCCTTGTCGGCGGCATTTTTAGCCGGCGGCTCATTATTCCAGTCATGCAGCCGGTCGCGCAACTCTATTGCCCGTACCCGGCACTGCTCCAGCGTTTCCGCCCTTTCGGCCTGCGTTTCCAGTACGGCGATCATGCCTTCGAAGCTGTCTTTCAGGGTTTCCAGCGCCGAAAAAAACGGGCTGGAAGGTGCGATCTGCGGTAGCGACAGGCGCACCGAATCCTGAGGGAAAGTCAGGCGCAAGTCGCGCGTGGCGCGCTCCACCGGCGCCACGATCTTGGCCCATTCGGCGCCGTCCCTGGCGTGCGACAAGCCCTCTGCCTGCACGTCGCGGCACAGTTCCAGCACCTGCGAAGTGGAAATGGTATCGCCGAAAAACAAGGTCGCTGTATCGGGCAACTGGTGCGCTTCATCGAAGATGACGGTATTCGCCGACGGCAGCAGTTCCGCCACGCCGGTATCCTTCAGCGCGACGTCGGCAAAGAACAGATGGTGGTTGACGACAACGACATCGGCCTGCTGCGCCTCCTTGCGGGCCTTCATCACAAAACAATCCTGGTAGTACTGGCACTCTGCACCCATGCAGTTGTCGCGCGTCGACGTCACCAGGTTCCACACCGGCGCCGTTTCCGGCACGCGCGCCAGTTCGGCTTTGTCGCCGCTGCTGGTGGTTTTCATGAAACGTGAAATGTCGCGCAAATAACCGACGTCCTGCGGCGAGCTGAGGCGGCCGTTCTGCAACGTGCGCTCCAGATGAAAATGGCACAGATAGTTTGCGCGTCCTTTCAGCAGCGCCACCGATACCGGCGCATTCAGCACTTTCTTGATGGTCGGGATATCGCGCAGAAACAGCTGGTCCTGCAAGTTCTTCGTACCGGTGGAAACGATGACCTTGCCACCCCACAGCAGCGCAGGCGTGAGGTAGGCGTATGTTTTCCCTGTGCCGGTACCGGCCTCGGCCAGCAAGGTCGTCTGTCCGGCAATAGCGCCGGCAATGGCCTTGGCCATTTCTGTCTGGGCCTGGCGAGACTTGTAGCCCTTGATCGATGCGCTTAGTACGCCTGTCGGCCCGAAAATCTGTTCGACTTCGTCGTCATGCTTGCCGACGGCGTTCGACTCTGGTGTGGATTCACTCAAAATATGCTGCTAATAAAATAAGACGACAATAAAACAAAATAGAGACGGGATGCGCAACGGCCGGTCAGGCGGGAACATCCGGCATCATTTGCATTTTTAGCAAGGTGATGTGATCTTTCAACTGCAGCTTGCGTTTCTTGAGCCTGCGTAATTGCAACTCATCGTGATGCTGATCTTTCACTAATGTCTCAATAACGAC
Source organism: Undibacterium sp. TJN25 (assembly GCF_049339885.1). Lineage (NCBI taxonomy): Bacteria > Pseudomonadati > Pseudomonadota > Betaproteobacteria > Burkholderiales > Oxalobacteraceae > Undibacterium > Undibacterium sp. TJN25. Next base: position 520,536 of record NZ_JBMPPM010000001.1, read on the forward strand.
ATCAAGATCGCGATGTTCAACTTCCAATTCAATAATGCGTTGCTGTATTTCTTCAGGGTGGCTCATAGTCATCAGGTTACAGTAAAATGAAATTTAATTAGAGCGACTGCATTAATTGAATTAAAGTGCTGCTTAATTGCAAAAGTTTTTATTTAAATAGCAATTAACCATCATTTCATATATTCATATGTTGATTCACGTAAAACAAATGCATCCTATAGTTTAATCTACCAAGACGTATGAGCCAATATAAGATCGAAGCAGGCACCGGACAACATATCGGTGACAGGAAAGAACAACAAGACCGCGTGGGACTGTTTGCAGCACCGCACGCGCCCGGCTACATGATGGCCGTGCTGGCGGACGGCATGGGCGGCAAAAGCGGCGGAGCGATGGCTGCCGAACAAGTCATTCGCACGGCCAAGCATTTGTTTGACGAGTTCTCTCCTGATAACGATGTCAAAGCACTGCTGGAAAACATTGTTACCGAAGCACACACCGTCATCAAACTGACTGGCGTCTCCGCGGAAAAAGAACCGCACAGCACCTTTGTCGCCCTGGTGATCACGCCGCAAAAGCAGGCGATCTGGGCACATGCCGGCGACTCTCGCCTGTACCGTTTCAGCGGCCCCAATTTTGCCGACAGGACTATCGACCACTCGTACGTGGAAAAACTCGTCAGCGAAGGGAAAATCACGTCTGATGAAGCCAAGACCCACCGCATGTCCAACATCCTGGTCAACGTGCTCGGCTCCAGCACGACGCCGCCCTACATCACCTTTGGCCAGCACGACGACCTGAAGGCCGGAGATTCCTTCCTGTTATGCTCTGACGGTCTGTGGCACTACTTTACCGATGTGGAGCTGTCCGTCGCCATCGCAGCCAATACACCGCGGCAGGCATCGGAACTGCTGATCCGCAAGGCACGTGAACGCGGAACGGACCACGGCGACAATTGTACTTTTGCGATCGTCAAACTGGTAACGCCGCCGGCCGAAGTAAAGAATTACGTCGTCGAAAAAATGCGCAGGGCCGTATAGCGTACTAAAACGTCAAGGGGAGGCAAGCCCTCCCCTGTATTACTCTCGTGCGCTTCCCAGCCTGTGCTCTTTCCAGCCCCGTTTTTATTTGCTGCGGCTCATCATCAACTCCTGGTTGGCCTTGCGGTCGGCATTCACCTTTTGCACCGCAGGCCGTTCGGCCAGCATCTTCGTGTATTCCTTGACCGGCAAATCCGCCAGCAGGTCTTCGCCATAAATGATCTTGGTTGCCATTCCCACCAGCGGCAGATGCGCCAGCGCTACGCAGTCGGCCATCGTGAATTCGCTACCGCCTATATACGGCGAAAATTTGACGAAGCGGGCAAATGCCTTGGTATTTCTCCGCAAAAGCTTTTCCGCCCTGGCCTTCACCTCGTCAGATACGGTGCCGCCGAAAAATGCCTGCGGATACAGTTCACGCGCGACCAGCTCCAGGTGCAACTCCATGAAGGTAATCAGTTCGCGGATTTTTGCGGCAGCGACGGGGTCGGCGGGAAACAGCGGATGTTCCGGGAAAGAGGATTCGATGTAATCGACAATCACCTGGGATTCGATCAGCACGCCATCCGCGGTTTCCAGATAGGGTATCTTGCCCAGCGGAGATTTTTCCAGCAAGGCCGGCGAGCGATCGGTCCAGACCAGCTCTTCGTCAAACGCCAGCCCTTTTTCCAGCATCGCCAGCTTGACCTTGTTGTAGTAATTGCTGGATGAAAAACCGCATAATCTGATCATTGCTGTCTCCTGCGACTGTTTTTATAGGAATCTGAATATGTGCAGCCTGCCTCGCTGCTGCGCCCGGTTCGGCGGTGCTCCTGATGCCCAGTAGACAGGCTGGCTCAAGACCGTCTCATGATCTCGCCGGCCTGCAGACTGTCATTTATTAAACGGCCCGCTCTTGGGGAAATCGATCACTTCAAAATCGATGGCATTGAAATCAGCCTTTTCTTCTTCCGGCTTATTCAGCGTTGCCACATCCGGAATCGTGACCGCATCGTCCTCAGCAACCCATTTGCCGCCGAAGCCGCCTTGGGATTTCGCCCGTTCCAGTTCATTGGCAATCGCGATCAGCAGCAGGATGTCACGATAGACTGGCAATTCAAAGCCCATGCGCTTGCCGTCTCTGTCATCCACCAACAAGCTTTGCAGGAAAGGAAGGATGTCGTTGGTATCCCACATGCCGCAGATCTTGGCCATCAGGTGTTCAAAATCTTCCAGCTGGCGGCTGACGGAGTCGGCCGGATCCACCTCAAAGTCAGGAATATTTGCATTGAAGATCAGCACGAACCTGTCGCGCAGTGCATCGTACTTTTCCTTGTTCTTGGTGACCCGGTACAAATCCAGCAAATATAGCCAAGGCACCGGCGAATCCGGCGCTTCGATGGCGCCTTGCGGCTCCAGTATCTCGATCGCTCTTTGCGGATCGTTGACCGACATCCAGAATTCTGCTTCCTGCGTTACATCGGATATTTCTTCCACCTTCATGGAATTGCCTTTGGCGGCAAAGAAATTGAAGGTGCTGCTATTGGTGTCCTCCAGCGACGGCAGGCTCGTCCTTGACAATGCTGCGGGTGCTGCGGCCGATGCCGGCTTTGTCGCCGGAGATGTGTTTTTCCCCAAAGAAGCCGGTGCGGTATTCTCGGCCATCGCGATACCGCCCTTGTCTTGCAGGAAGGCGGGAATCGCCGCTTCCACCGTCTTGCCCGGCACCGTCGCGGGATTCTGATAGGAAGCCTGCACGCTATTGACGATCTCTTCGACGCTCATCTTGCGGTCGGTGTCAGGTTTGTCTGCATGCTGCGCCATCCACGCAAACTCACTCCTTTTCGTCAGGCGGCGCAGATGAAGCGCCAGTACCACGATGGCGATCAGGCCCAGCAGCAGCAAGCCGGCCAGCGCGACAATCCAGTTACGCGAGAAACTGCTCTCCCGCAGAGCTTCCAGTTCTGCCTTATCGGCCTGTTCCTGGCGTTTTAACTGGTTCGCCTCCGCCTGTAGCGACTGCAACTTCTGCTGGCCTGCCTTCAACTGGTCGCTGTTTGTTTTTTCCGGATTTTCGCCGCGCAGCAACGCTGCCAATTCGGCTTGGGCAAGCCGCAGTTCGGCCATATTCTGCTGCTGGTCGGCGCCGGCGGCACGTTCAGACAGCGTATCGCTCAGGCGCAGCCCGTGCTGAGGTATGACTTCAGCATCGTCCGACAGCTTCAGCACGTCTTTCGGCGCCTTGCCCGGCTTTGCGGGGGCAAGCGCTTTCGGGGCTTTTGCAAGCTGGGGCTGGGGTTTGGGCGGTAACTCATCCGGGTTTAGCCGGGGAACAATGGAAGCGGAAGCCGGTGCACGGGCTGGGCGTCTGCCGGCAGCGCGCGGCACATCGGGAGCCGCCGCCGTAGCCGCGAGGCCGCTGTTGTCCGTGTCCGGCTGGGCAAGGGGCAATTCAGCCCGGGAAGGCGCGCCGGCAAACAGCGGCGGATCCAGCAGGATCATGAACTCGCGATGAATCTGGGCGTCGCAGGCAACATCCACAACCAGCTTGACGGCAGGCTCCTGCACGCTCTGCCTGGTTGCCAATGAAATAAGCCTGGAAGTACCGCTTGGGGCCAGCGCGACAATTACATTCGCCAACATGCCGCCATCAGTCGTTTCGACCCTGGCCTTGATGCAGGATTGCGCTATATCGTTCTGGACACCCAGCAGAGTGAGACTAGCTTTCAGCTGTTGGCCGAGCGCAGATTGAACGCGAAGCTCCCCCAATCCAAGTGCCTGCGCCGATGATGCTGAACACAATGCAAGGATGGCAACAAAAACCGAATTAAGATATGGGCGGCTGATTCGAAAAAAAATAATGATGTCCTTGTCAGTGGTTGATCAGATCCACAATTTCTGAACATGTCTGTATTACAGCAATCTTACTTGCTTTATAACAAACACAAAAGACAATACCCCTAAAAAACAAATTTATCTGTGTGAATTTCAACATATTTATCAATTCGGGCAGGCAATAAATTTCCACATGGAAATTAACTGCACGATGAAGCAAATTTTATGTTCCCCACACTTGTTTTGCGGCCTGCAGGACGGTGCAATACACGGCTATTTTTTGGGATCCGCATCCAGTATTTTTTTTGCAATACCACGCAAAATATTGACTTCTTCCTGCTCCAGCTGCGTGCGTGAAAACAGGCGCTTTAAACGCGGCATCAGCTTTTTCGGATTGTCCGGATCCAGGAAATGGATTGCGACCAGGGCTTTCTCCAGATGCGCATACATGCCATCAATATCGCTCAGCGATGCTGCGACCCCGTGAAAACCGATATCGGTCGCCGGCCGCTGTTCGCCCAGTTCGGCGACACGGCACTCATAGGCGAGCAGTTGTACTGCCTGCGCCAGGTTCAGCGACGAATAATCGGGATTGGCTGGAATATTGATAAGCGCATTGCAATTGACCACGATTTCATTCGGCAGCCCATAGCGCTCGTTGCCGAATACCAGCGCCACCGGCTGGCCCTGCTCTTTTGCCAGGTTGTAGGCGATGTCCCTGGGGGTAAATACCGGCGGCGAAAATTCGCGCAGCCGGGCGCTGACGGCAGCAACGAAATGGCAGCCGGCCAGCGCTTCATCAATGGAGCCGACAATGCGGGCGGACTCCAGAATGTCCTGCGCGCCGCTGGCAAAAGCCACCGCCTCAGGGTTAGTCAGCGCATCGCCAAAACGCGGATTGACCAGCACCAGCTCGGCAAAACCCATCGTTTTCATCGCCCTCGCGACCGCTCCGATATTGCCGGGATGACTGGTTTCTACTAGCACGAAACGCAGGCGTTTAAAAAGAGAAGTGTCGGTTTGGGGCAAGATCATTTAAAATAGCGCTATTACGCGTTGATTTGTATAAGTATTTTAGCCGCAGCAAATTAGCGCGACGCTCTTTAATTCATTTTTGTGCGGTACCGATTGCCTCCAGGCGATGTCTCATTGATATCCCTGGAAGCAGGAATGCCGCCATTTTAACGGAAACCTCTATGCACCCAATGCTCAATACGGCTATCAAGGCCGCTCGCCGTGGCGCGACCATCATCAATCGCGCGTCGTTCGACCTGGATCGTGTCAAAGTCAGCGAAAAACAATTTAATGATTTTGTCACTGAAGTTGATCAAGCCGCAGAAGCAGCGATCATAGAGGTTCTGACCTCCGCCTACCCCGACCACGCTGTTCTGGCCGAAGAATCCGGCGCCTCCGCCAACCTGCATGACGACAATGAAAACGTCTGGGTTATCGACCCGCTGGACGGCACTACCAATTTCATCCACGGTTTCCCTCAATATTGCGTGTCGATAGCATTACAGCAACGCGGCATCATCACGCAATCCGTTGTCTATGACCCGACCCGTAATGAAATGTTCACCGCCAGCAAGGGTGCAGGCGCTTTCCTGAACGACAAACGCATCCGCGTCACCAAGATAGACCGTATTGCCGACGCGCTGATCGGTACCGGCTTTCCTTCCCGCGACCTGTCGGGACTGGATGAATACATGGAAATGTTCAAGATCATGACCGGCAAATGCCAGGGCCTGCGCCGCCCGGGCGCTGCCGCACTGGACCTCGCCTACGTGGCCATGGGCCGCCTGGACGGCTACTTTGAAAAAGGCCTGAAGCCCTGGGATATCGCAGCAGGTTCGCTGCTGATTACCGAAGCCGGCGGCATCGTAGGCAATTTCTCCGGCGATTCCGATTACCTTTATAAAGGCGACGTACTGGCAGGCACACCAAAAGTGTTCGCCCAAATGGTTGCGGCTTTACAGCCTTTTGCAGCAAAACCCTCCCAGCTATAAGAAAAGGGAGCAGCCCGGTTCGCCTGGCACACTCTCCCACTTGAAGCATCCTGGAATATCGACGGCAACGCCGCGGATATTCGGCAAAGTAGAAAAATGTGCAGCAACGCAAACATGCACCGCTGCGCGTTCGGATTAAATTAGAAATAGATTATGTCATTCACAGAACTCGGCCTGTCCGATCCTATCGTTCGCGCAGTCACCGAACAAGGCTACACCACCCCTACCCCTATCCAGAAACAGGCGATACCGGCAGTCCTCAGCGGCGGCGACCTGCTCGCCGGCGCGCAAACCGGCACCGGCAAGACCGCAGGTTTTACGCTGCCTATCCTGCAGCGACTGTCCACCGGCCCCAACGCGCCGCAAAGCAACCTGACGCGCCGTTCTATCCGTACGCTGATCCTGACACCGACGCGCGAGCTCGCGGCCCAGGTGGAAGAAAGCGTCCGCACCTACGGCAAATACCTGAACCTGACCTCGGGCGTCATCTTTGGCGGCGTGGGCATCAACCCGCAAATCAAGCTGCTGAAGCACGGCGTGGACATCCTGGTGGCGACACCCGGCCGCCTGCTGGACCACATGCAGCAAGGCACCGTCAGCCTGGACAAGATAGAAATCCTGGTGCTGGACGAAGCCGACCGCATGCTGGACATGGGCTTTATCCACGACATCAAGAAAGTGCTGGCAAAGTTGCCGCCGAAGCGCCAGAACCTGCTGTTCTCGGCTACTTTCTCGGATGAAATCAAGACGCTGGCTGACAAGCTGCTGAACAATCCTGCGATGATAGAAGTGGCGCGCCGCAACTCCACCGTCGAAGTCATCGCGCAAAAAGTACATCCGGTAGACCGCGATAAAAAGCATCCGCTGCTGGCTCATTTGATCAAGGCCAATAACTGGAAACAGGTACTGGTGTTCACACGCACCAAGCATGGCGCGAACAAGCTGGTAGAACAGCTGGCCAAGGACGAAATCACCAGCATGGCGATCCACGGCAACAAGAGCCAGTCTGCCCGTACCAAGGCACTGGCCGAGTTCAAGGACGGCAGCCTGCAGGTGCTGATCGCCACCGACATCGCTGCGCGCGGCATCGATATCGACCAGTTGCCACACGTCGTCAACTACGACCTGCCCAACGTGCCCGAAGACTATGTGCACCGTATCGGCCGGACAGGCCGCGCCGGCGCTACCGGCGAAGCCGTATCGCTGGTCTGCGTGGATGAATTCAAACTGCTGGCGGATATTGAAAAACTGATCAAACGCCAGTTGCCAAAAGAGTTCATCGAAGGCTTTGAACCGGATCCGAATGCCAAGGCCCAGCCTATACAGCTGCGTAGCTTCCAGGGCAACCCACGCGGCGGCAACGGCGGCGGCAACAGCAACCGTCCTCCACGCTCGGGCCAGGGTGCAGGCGGCGGCGGTGGCCAACGGCAACCGCGCGAAGGCAGCAGCCCGCACCGCACATCGGTAAAACCGGCGGTCAAGCAATCCACGCCACGCCGCTCCGGCGGACGCGGTGGCGCATAAATCCACGCCGCTGGATTGACGGCGCCGTTCCTTCGCTGCACTTCACTGCTAGCAGGAACGGCGCTTTAAGCTCGTCGTAAGCAAGATATTACGCGTCGGCGTATCATCTCGGCTTCGCTAGAACGAGTAGTACGATGGACAAATACCTGATTGAGGCACAGTCCCTGGCCAGGAACGGTAGTTTTGCAGATGCGGCCGATCTGTGCAGGAAAGCAATCAAGCGCGGCAAGGATGTCGCGCTTGCCAAGAAAATACTGGCGAACTGCCTGTGCGATCTCGGGACGATGCAAGGCCTGTACGGCGGGCGGCTGGAAGACGCCAAATTTCATTTCAACGCGGCGCTCGCCGTCAACCCCAACCACGTGAACGCACTCAACAGCCTGGGGGCCTGCCTGCAGTTTGAGAACCTGGCTGAAGAAGCCATTGCACTCTACCGCAGGGCCTTGAAAATAGAGCCTTCCAATGTGCCCGTGCTGGAAAACCTGGCAAAAACACAGCAGCATGCCGGCAAGCTGACAGATGCTTCTGCCAGCTTGCGCAAGCTCGCCGCACTGGTGCCGGCAAACGCCGCAGCCTATCTGCTGCGCGAGGCGCTGCTGATCCATAAAGTAGTGCCCGACAGCGAGTATCCCGTGCAAATCAGGGAAAGCATCATTGAAAAGCTGGCAGCCCTGGAAACAGGCAATGCGCGCATGAATGCGCCGCTACGCTTCTCGTCCACTTATTTTCCTTTGTCCTACCACGGCATCAACAACCGGGACCTGTTAAAACGCATTGCCTCCCTACACCTGAAAGCCGCGCCCAAGCTGGCCTGGACGGCGCCGCACATCGCTTCCTGGCAGGGCCCTGCCAAGCGCATCAAGATAGGCATCGCATCCCATTTTTTCCGCGCGCACAGCATAGGCCAGACGTCGCGCGGCCTGGTGCAGCACCTGGATAGAAAACTGTTTGAAGTGGTGCTGGTCAAGCTGGGCTCTTCCAAACCGGACGCCACGAGCGAGCTGATCGAAAAAAGCGCGGACAGCGTCATCACCGTCCCCTACGACAATCTGCAGGCTGCGCGCAATGCTATATCGGCATTGTCGCTGGACATCTTGTTTTACCAGGACATCGGCATGGAGCCCATGAGTTATCTACTGGCCTTCAGCAGGCTGGCCCCGGTCCAGTGCACTTCATTCGGCCACCCGGATACAACGGGCATACCGAACATGGACTATTTCATTTCCAGTGCACACTATGAAATGGACGACGCCGACGAGCATTATTCGGAACGCCTGGTGCGGCTTCCCGATGCGGGCACGCTGGCCTACTACTACCGCCCTCCCCAGGCTTCTGCGCGCACGCGGGAAAGTTTCGGACTCAGCACAGAAGAACGAATTTACCTATGCCCGCAAAGCCTGTTCAAGATACAGCCCGACATGGACGGCATCTTCCGCTCCATCCTGGAAAAAGATGCTTCCGCCAGGATCGTGTTGATTGCTCCCGGCGATGAAGACCTGCGCCCGGCACTGGAACAACGCTTCTCCACGTCGCTAGCCGGCCTGCTGGACAGGGTGAGTTTTATCCCCGCACTGCCTTATGAGGATTATCTGGGCCTGCTGAAGTGCGCCGACGTGATCCTGGATACCCTGCATTTCAACGGCCAGAACACCAGCCTAGAATCCTTTGCAATGGGCATTCCCGTCATAACACTGCCCGGTCGCATGCAGCGCGAGCGGCATACCTACGGCATGTACAAAGCAATGAATTTTACCGATCTGGTCGCCGGGACGGAAAAAGACTATGTGGAACTGGCCTTGCGCGTGGCAAACAATGCCGCGTTTCGTAGCCTCTGCCAGGCCCGTATCGCGGCATCATGCGGCGTGCTGTTTGAAAATAGGGAATTCGTGCGGCATTGCGAAAAGGCACTCCAGGCAATGCTGGCGGAGCGCCTGCCATCGCCGCCGATGGTAAAATGAACCGCCGACAGGCATTAGCGGATAAAACGGTTAATTTCATCGCCGACCAGCCGGTTCGACGGATCGAAATAATGCGTGTGCGCGTGCGGGCCTGTGCAGAATTCGCTGTGGCCGGCCGCCCTTCCCGGATTCCAGCGGTTTTCATCGCTGTCATCTGTCCACAGAAAACGTCCGACGTAATCGCCGCTGCCATAGGCGTTGACCCACTCTGAGAATCCGGACGCATGCAGGTCCGGCCTCACCGCCCATCCATACAATGAAGGAAAGCGCAGCGCGTAAAGCTGGCGCAACGGGCATCCCATCGAGAAGAACTTCGGATGCTTCAACCGCCCTATAAATGCAGGGAATTTACGCTGGTAATAGCGAAACAGGTCGGCTGTCACGACTGTGCCCTGGCTATGGGCAATGATGATGATTTCATCATACTCCTGCGTCTCCAGGTATTTGAGCAGCGAATGGTAGCGCGCCATGATTTTCAGCCTCGGCGTCAGGCCTACGGGCCTCTCGCGTAGCCAGTTGTCGACATCGATTGCCGTGTCCACCACAACGCGGATTTTTTGAAAAAATCCTGAAAACACATCGGAGAACCATTTGGTCGCGGCGACAAAGCTGAGTGTAGAGCCGCCAATGATGGCGCCGGCGTACTGGATCAGCAAACCCAATCCGTATCCGCGGGAACTGGAGCCGCATATATATTGCATCAGCGTGCCGCCCGGCAGCAGAATGACAAAGCCGACAATGGCAAAAAAAGCGCCCAGCGCCGCGCCGACAAAACCGCCGTCCAGCCATGCCCCCAGCGCCTTCGATTTCCCGGCATCGCGTGCATCCTTGGGTGGAAACAGCTCTTTGAATATCGAAGGGCCGAATCCGCAAACCATGAGCAGCCCGACAAGTATCATTGTGCCGAAATAAAACAATAGCCAGAAACCACCGCTAAATTCCACCAGCCGGGTAATAAAGTCATCCACCATGCTTGCCCCGCCGAACACGCTGGAAAAGTGCGGAACGTAATTTTCCAGGCTGAACTCGGTCTTGCCGATAGCGGCCGACACAGCCAGCCATAAAAAGAGTATGACGGAGAGTAATAAGGGTGCTGGAATGGAGGCGGAAACCAGGCCGGTATTGACGGCCTGTTTTTTTGTCGGACTAATGCTTTTATCGAGGTTCATGCGCAAGCTATAAATGAATAGCACGATATTGTTCAGATACAGTAGTGCCCATATCGCGAGCAGCCCAAGAAACAGGCTTTCGACGAAATAGCCTATCCATTGCAGCGAGCTCCACTGATGGCTCGCAGCACAGAACAGATAAGTGCCGATCCCCAGAGCCGCGAGCAAACCGCACATGATCAGCCACAAGGCCAGCGCCCCTGGCCTGCTACGCGCATACCTTCTCATCAATTCAACACCAATCGCACCCAGGCAGGCAAGTTCTGCCCAGATCAGGAAAGTGGTATCCGGCACCCACGCTCCGGTTTGCACAAAATACAGCGGCAGGCCCGCGGTAATAACAAGAATGACGACCGGCGTCACGATGTTCGCCAGCACGGGCGTATGCGGCTCCGCTTTGTTTTGCAAGGTACCCAGTAAAAAATAGGCCGATCCGACGGCGCAGCCGACGCCAAATACCAGGCACGCCCCTATCCCGGCATACAGGACATACGTAGCAGGAAGCATCAGCGGAACCAGCAGACACGCCAGCAGTACGAACAAGGCATTCCCCAGCAAGATGGGCATGGACAGCAGCCAGTAGTGCGCCGCATTCAACTTGTATAAGTGGCTCCATTCGCGGAAATTGGCGCCGTTGATACCAATTTCATTCAGCACGGCTGACATGGTCGTGCGCCCAAAGCTTGCAACGTGAAGCAGCAACTGCATCAGCTGACCAAACACCTTGAGGCTGTTGCCCACGCCACCATGCGACAGGTCGGACCAGAACATTTCATGCACATGCACGGTATGCGCGATGCCGCTGCGCTCGAAATGGGCATCCAGCCTGACGGTGGAGTATTCGGATTGATAGTCGCCGCCTTCGCCAAGCAACGACTCTGTGAAGGCGACATTCAGGTCGGCCGTCCCCTGGGATCTGCTCGCCTGCTTCTTGAAACGGGAACCGGAACCGGCAACCAGCGCACGCATGCCGGCCTCGGGCTTATCCGCAGACACCTGCTCGTCCGGCTTGCCCGGGACCAGACCTTTGGTATCGACCGCGATATTCAGGTTCACATGGGAAAAGGACAGGTATTCGGCAGGATTGATGGCTTGCAACTGGCAAGAAATCAGCTCCACAGTCTCCCCGCATTGATGCTCGCCCACACCGTGGATGCCGATGACGGCAATTTTCCTGCGCGCGATAGCGCCCTGCTCCCGATGTTCTTGCATTCTGCCTCCCCATCCTGACGGGTGCCTGGCATCGCGTGCGCCATCAGCTCTGAATGAAAAGCGCTCGAGGCCAAGCCTGATTTATAAAAATGTGATTTTTTATATTTATTTTTTAACAATATCATTGTTCTTTTGGGTTGGGTGAGCAAAAACCAAAAAAATCAGCGTTGATGACGGCAAAAGCGCTTTTCTTTGTTGTTTTCGCGAAGCCGCCGCGATCATGGTAAATCTGCTGCTGTCGTACGCCACCAGCCGCTTGCCGCGAATGTATTTCTCATCAGCGAAGGCCTTCGCATACAATAGCGTCTTTGTTTTGCGCCCTTAAAACGAAGGGCGCAGCGCAGGTAATTGATCATTAAAGAAAATAGAAATATGTCTGAAGCTCAGAAACATACTCCAATGATGACGCAATATTTAAGCATCAAGGCGGATCATCCTGAAACTCTGGTGTTCTACCGCATGGGGGATTTCTATGAACTGTTTTATGAAGACGCTGAAAAGGTATCGCGCATCCTCGGCATCACGCTGACCCAACGCGGCAGCTCGGCCGGCGTGCCGATCAAGATGGCGGGCGTGCCCTTTCATTCGCTGGAGCCTTATCTGGCCAAGCTCGTCAAGCTCGGCGAATCCGCCGTCATCTGCGAACAGATAGGCGACCCGGCTACCAGCAAGGGGCCGGTGGAGCGCAAGGTAATGCGCGTGATCACCCCCGGAACGCTGACCGATACCGACCTGCTGCCGGCAAAGTCCGAACGTCCGCTGCTGTCGCTGTGCATGCTGCAGCAGCGCAAAACGGTTACCGTCGGCCTGGCATGGCTGTCGCTGGCCAGTGGCGCATTAAAACTGATGGAGTTTGCGACCGACGAAAAATCCGTCGCCAACCGGCTGCAGCAGGAGCTGGAACGCATCTCCCCCGCAGAGATATTGCTGTCGGCCGGCACCCGCCTGCTGGATGAACACTATGCGCTGCTGCCAGGTAAATTTTCTGAAGTGCCGGACTGGCATTTCGACGTAAAGCAAGGCCAGAAATTGCTGCAGGACCAGCTGGCAACATCGTCGCTGACCGGCTTTGGCGCCGAGAACATGAGCGCTTCGCTGGGGGCCTCCGGTGCATTGCTGCGCTACGCGGAATCTACGCAAGGCCGTGGCTTGAAGCATATCAATACGCTGACGGTGGAAACCGAGAATGAGTTCATCGGCCTGGACACCGCGACCCGCCGCAACCTGGAACTGACCGAAACCATACGCGGCCAGGAGTCGCCGACCCTGTTCTCGCTGCTGGACCACTGCCGCACCGCAATGGGTTCACGCCTGCTGCGCCACTGGCTGCATCACGCCAAACGCGACCAGTCCATCGCGCGCGCGCGGCATGATGCGATCAAGGCGCTGATCCAGGCGGATTCCACCGCAGGCCTGTCAACCACGCTGACGTCGGTACCGGACATAGAAAGGATCACGACCCGTATTGCGCTGCAATCGGCGCGTCCGCGCGACCTGTCCGGCCTGCGCGACGGCTTGCAGCACCTGCCCACGGTACGCTCTTACGTGGAGATGTGCATCGCCGACAACCAGACCAGCCTGCTGACCGGTATCCTGGGCGACCTGGCTACGCCGGCAGAGTGCCTGGACCTGCTGGAGCGCGGCCTGATGCTGCAGCCGGCGACGATGATACGCGACGGCGGCGTGATCGCGCTGGGCTTCGATGCGGAACTCGATGAACTGCGCGCGCTGTCCGAAAACGCCGGCCAGTTCCTGATCGACCTGGAAACCTCCGAGCGCGCCCGCACCGGCATCGCCAACCTGCGGGTGGAATACAATAAGGTGCATGGCTTCTATATCGAAGTCACCAACGGCCAGACCGATAAGGTGCCGGACAACTATCGTCGCCGCCAGACGCTGAAAAACGCGGAACGCTACATCACGCCCGAACTGAAGGCCTTTGAAGACAAGGCCCTGTCGGCGCAGGAACGCGCGCTGGTACGTGAGAAGATGCTGTACGAGAAAATACTGCAAGACCTGCTGCCGCATATCAGCACGCTGCAGGCAATTGCACATGCCATCGCGCAGCTGGATACGCTGGTCAGCCTGGCGGACCACGCCACCCGCAACAGCTGGTGCGCGCCGCAACTGGTCACTGAGCCTATGCTGCAAATCCAGCAAGGCCGCCACCCGGTAGTAGAAAACCAGATAGAACGCTTCATCGCCAATGACTGCAACTTCTCTGCCGACCGCAAGCTGCTGCTGATCACCGGCCCCAACATGGGCGGTAAATCGACCTTCATGCGGCAGGTGGCGCTGATCACGCTGCTGGCCTACGTCGGCAGCTATGTGCCGGCCACGCAAGCCTGTATCGGGCCTATAGACCGCATCTTCACCCGTATCGGCGCAGCAGACGACCTTGCGGGCGGACGCTCGACCTTCATGGTGGAAATGACGGAATCGGCCGCCATCCTGAACGGCGCCACCGAGCATTCGCTGGTGCTGATGGATGAAGTAGGCCGCGGCACTTCTACCTTCGATGGCCTGGCGCTGGCCTGGGCCATTGCGCGCCACCTGATCCAGGTATCGAAAAGCTATACGCTGTTTGCCACCCATTACTTTGAACTGACGCAGTTGCCGGACGTGCATCCGACGGCAGAAAACGTACATTTGTCGGCAATCGAGCATAAGGAAAATATTGTGTTCCTGCATGCGGTGCAGCCGGGGCCTGCTTCGCAAAGCTACGGCTTGCAGGTGGCGCAACTGGCCGGCATCCCTCAGGTAGTGATACGCTCGGCCAGAAAACACCTGGCCGACCTGGAAGCCCACTCGCTGCAAACCACGCCGCAATTTGACCTGTTTTCAGCCAACGCTGTAGCGCCGGCGCCTGAGCCGGAAGCCCTTGACGCAGCGCCGGCGGAATCCCCTGTGCTGGATGCCATCGACGCCATCGATCCCGATGCGATGACCCCGCGCGAGGCGCTGGAAGCCCTGTACCGCCTGAAGGATCTGGCAAAAGCGCAGTAGCTACCGAAGGCCACTGTGCGGCGCCATAAAACAAAAACCGCAGAGGCTGCCCTCTGCGGTTTTTGTTTGCGCTACCTGTACTACCTGCGCTATCTATACTAAAGCAGCGCCGGATTCTATCAGTGCAGCGGATGGCTGCGGTATTCGTCAGCAGAGCCGTCATCATCCTCATCGTCATGTCCGTGGCCGTGTGCGCCATGGACGTGCTCATGCGCAATTTCTTCGGCTGTTGCTTCCCGCACTTCGGTCACTGCCAGGGTAAAGCGCAGCGCCATGCCCGCCAGCGGATGATTGCCGTCCAAAACGACTTTGTCGTCCGCGATATCGGTCACGGTAAAGATGATGGAGTCATCTTGCTCGTCGCCATCGGGCATGCCTTCAAACTGCATGCCGACTTCCAGCGGATTCGGCAGACGGTTGCGCGGCTCTACCTTGACCAGTTCAGCGTCATATTCACCGAAGGCATCTTCCGGCTCAACCTGGATGGTTGTCTTGAAACCGACTTCCTTGCCGTCCAGCGCTTCTTCTATCTTCGGCAGGGTGTTTTCATAGCCGCCATGCAGGTACACCATGGGTTCGCGGCTTTCTTCGATCAGATTGTCTTGGGCATCCGACAGTTTATAGTCCACGGTCACGACTGTATTTTTGACAATCTTCATCATAATTCCTTAAAAATAATATGCACCGAGATTATACCCGCGCTCGCAGTGCAGGATTCAAGATTCATAACACTCAGCAGGACAGCATATAGCCACATGCAGACGGGGTGCTTATAATGCGTGCATGAAAAAAATATCTCAAGCATTGCCGCTGCTGGGCGGCATCACGCCGGAACAATTCCTCAGTGAATACTGGCACAAGAAACCCCTGCTGATACGGCAGGCCATTCCAGGCTTTACGCCCTTGCTGGACAAAGACGAACTTTTCGAGCTTGCAGCGCAGGAAGAGGCGGAATCCAGGCTGATCAGCTTTTTCGGCAAGCACTGGGAAATGCAGAACGGCCCGTTCGAGCAATTGCCGGTCAAGGAAAAGAAAGACTGGACGCTGCTGGTGCAAGGCGTCAACCTGCATCGCGAAGAAGCCGATGCGCTGCTGCGGCAGTTCCGCTTCATTCCCGATGCGCGGCTGGATGACCTGATGATCAGCTATGCAGCCGACGGCGGCGGCGTGGGGCCGCATTTTGATTCGTATGATGTGTTTCTGCTGCAGGCGCACGGCCAGCGCCGCTGGAAGATCAGCGCGCAAAAAGATCTGTCGCTGGTGGAAGGCATGCCGCTGAAGATATTGCGCAATTTCAAGGCCGTACAGGAGTTTTTGCTGGAACCGGGCGACATGCTGTACCTGCCGCCTCACTACGCGCATGATGGCGAGGCTGTAGGCGAATGTATGACCTATTCAATAGGTTTCCGCGCCCCCTCCTATCAGGAATTGGGTGAGGCCTTCCTGCACTTTATGTCCGACACGATAGAACTGCCTGGCCGCTATGCCGATCCGGAGCTGAAGCCTGCGGCCAACCCAGCGGAGATCAGCTCGGCAATGCTGTCCAATATCGCCGAACAACTGGAGAAGATCCGTTTCAGCGAAGAAGACATGACGATTTTCCTCGGCGAATATCTTTCCGAGCCGAAACGCAATGTCGTTTTCAGCGGCCCCGACAAGCCATTGACGCCGAAACGTTTTACGCAGGCGGCAATCAAGAACGGCGTCAGCCTGTCGCTGGCAACCCAGATGCTGTACAAAGGAAAACACGTCTTTATCAATGGCGAATCCTTCGCCATCGGCAAGGAAGATAAAGTTGCCATTTTGAAGTTAGCCAATGACCGCGAGCTGGACGGGAACGGCGTGGCTGAAGCATCCGAGGATGTACAGGAAGCCTTGTGCACCTGGTACGAAGATGGCTGGGTGCAACTGAAAGCGAAATAAAACCCGGCAAAAGGCTGAAATGGCGGCGGGAGAATCGTTTTTTCGAGGAAATATTTGTGCAACGCATCAAAGATTGATTTATTTCCATCCAAAAACTATTTTCCTTGGCAAAAAATGCACAAATTAAGCACAAAAGTGCATCTTTATCTATTCCACCAGTAGAAAAATCATTATAATTCTGGGTTAGGAAACTTTCGTAGGGGCCGACATTCCTTTTTGGAATCAGGCCCTCGAATAAACCTATAGAGCGATAATTACCGGTAATTATTCATCGCAAAATTTTGATCTTATTTTTTGATCTATTTATTGAAAGTATAAACATGAAAAAATCACTCTTGCTCGTTTCCCTGTTGGCAATCGCTTTGGCTGCTTGCGGCAAAAAAGAAGAAGCTCCAGCACCAGCACCAGCAGCTTCCGCAGTAGCTCCTACACCAGCACCAGCAGCTGCTCCAGCTTCTGATGCAGCAGCTCCAGCTTCCGATGCAGCAGCAACACCTGCATCCCCAGCAGCTGACGCAGCGGCAGCTTCTGCTTCCAAGTAATTTTTTTATTGCTTGAAAAAGCCGACTCTTGGGTCGGCTTTTTTTATGTGCGCAAAGCTTTGCGCGGCAACACATTCCTGACACCGCACCCACTTCTTTTCCTACAGCATCTTCCAGCCGAATCCCTGGTGCTGGCAGGCAATCTCGGCAGCAATCAACTCCCCTTGCAGCACGTGGGCCATCCGCTGCTCCACTAGTTCGGCACGGTTATTCTGCTGGCTCAAATGCGCGGCAATGACCAGCTTCAGCCTGGACCTGTCCACTTCCCTCAATATTTCTTCAGCAACCGCGTTTGACAAATGCCCATGCGGCCCGGCGATACGCTGCTTCAGAGAATAAGGATAGCTGGAGTTGGCCAGCATGTCGCTGTCGTGGTTCCACTCCAGTACCAGCGCGTCACAGGCGGCCAGCGCGGATAATATCCGTTCGGTTTTATGGCCCACATCGGTCAGCACGCCAAGCTTGCAACGTTCGCTGCTGATGCAATATTGCAGGGGTTCACGCGCATCGTGCGGCACCGTATAAGGATGCACCGTCAGGCCGGCAATCTGGAAAGGTTCGTCATCACGGCAGAAGCGGACATCCACGCCATCGCTGTCGGCGCGGGCAGCCTGGTAGGTGCCATAGCTCAGCCAGACCGGCGTGTCGTAGCGGCGGGCAAATTTGAAAACACCTCGGATATGGTCGCCATGTTCGTGCGTCACGATAATGCCGGCCACCTCTCCCGGCAGCACTTCCAGACGGGCAAGCCGCCTCTCGGCTTCTTTCACGCTAAAGCCGCAATCAAGCATGACGATGCGGCGCTGCTGCTCTGCCGCTGCGGGTGAAACCAGTAGCGAATTGCCTTCGCTGCCGCTGCCGAGACTTGCAAATTTCAAAGGATGGACCGCTAGAATAAAAACTGAAAAGATAAGACTGAAAAACGGAGAAACTGGCGCGGACCAGAACGGTCCGCGCCGGAGGACTAGTTTACTTCAATTGCTCGCTGATCAGTTGCAGGATTTTCTCTGCAGTGGCTGAAGAGTCAGGTTTGCCGTCGTTGTTCTGCACAGTAACCCGGCTGGTATCGCCGGCTGCATCCTTGATGAATACGCGGTATTTCAGCGTAGTATTGTTCTTGTCGCCGGAACCCCACCACGAGGTCAGCTTGGAGAAGAAGCCTTCGCTTGCGCCCTTGGTCTTGGCATCGATATCCTGGTCGATATAACGCACAAAATACAGGCCTTTGGAACGATCCCTGTCTTCCACTGTGAAGCCTACGCGATCCAGCGCCAGGCCCACACGGCGCCATGAGCGGTCAAAGCCTTCATCCACTTCCACATAGTTGCCGGCGGCATCCTTCACCAGCTTGGCGCGCGCCTTGACGACGGTCGGCGAGTTGACGGCCGCTTTTGCACGCTCTGTGTCGGAACCCAGGCGCACCATCAGGCGCGACAGGAATTCAGCTTCCAGACCAGGATCGTTAGGACGAGGCGTCCACACTGTCTGGTCCTTCTGCGAACCGGTCAGGACTTCCTCGGCGCCACGGTGGCTGATGTAGATATCCACATCGCCGTTAGGAGCGCGTTCGATACGGGTGCGGAATTTATCCCGGGTCCCGGTCGAATAAAGGGAATCCAGCACCTTGCCCAGCGTATTGCGGATGATGTCCTGAGGGATCTTGGCGCGATCTTCCGCCCAGTCGGTTTCCATAACGCCGGTTTCCTGCGATTCGCTGCTGATCAGGAAACCCAGCTCCTGCCAGAAATCCTTGATCTGCGGCCACAGCACTTCCGGCGACTGCTTGACGACCAGCCAGCGCTGGGTGCCTTCGCGTTCGATATGCATGTCCTGCACCTGCGTAGGCGCAACGGCAGCGGCGCCGGCTGGCACTGCGCCGGGCTTCTTGCTGGCGGCCTGCTGCAGGTTGAATGTGGATGCTGTTGCACTACCCTGGTTTTCCGGAAGCGCAAAGCGGCTGTCGCGGCGAATTTGCGTCAAATCAGGGGGGACCTCCAGGGAAGTGGTTGGCGCCTTGCTAGCACTTTTATAGTCGATACGGTCTGGATCGAGAAGATTGCTGATGGAACTACAGCCAGTCAGGCCGGCCAGAGCCAATACCCCAATAATTCCATTTTTAGCAACAAAGCTTTTTGCCATGTGAAAGTCCCTACGAATTGTTATAAATCAAAACGACTGATAATGGTTTGCAAAATGGCCAGGCATCTCATGCCAGGCCGGGCGCCGCCACGGATATCACAGGGTGTCGAGTTACCCTATAGCACCGTTTCAAAGCCGCTATTGTAATACACCCGACTCGCGCAATGCTGCGCGCACTGTTTCATGATAAGGCGCCGCCAGCGGCACCAGCGGCAGGCGGATGCCTGACGGAATCAGGCCCATCTCTTCCATTGCCCATTTGACAGGCAGGGGATTAGGCTCAACAAACAGCTTGTTATGCAATGGAAGCATGCGGTTGTTGATCGCGATCGCAGTAGCGGTATCGCCGCGCATTGCCGCTACGCACAGTTCGTGCATGGCGCGCGGCGCGACGTTGGCGGTTACCGAGATATTGCCCTTGCCGCCGCAGAACATCAGCGCCATCGCAGTCGGATCGTCGCCGGAATAGACGGCGAAGGAAGACGGCGCCTGGCGGATCAGGTCGGTATTGCGGCCGATATTGCCGGTCGCTTCCTTGATGCCGATGATGCCGGGAACCTGCGCCAGGCGCAGCACGGTTTCATTCGCCATATCGGCCACGGTGCGGCCGGGAACGTTATACAGGATGACCGGCAGGTCGACCGACTCTGCAATCTTCTTGAAGTGCTGGTACATGCCCTCTTGCGTAGGGCGATTGTAGTAAGGAACCACCTGCAGCGAAGCATCGGCGCCGATTTCCTTCGCGTAGGTGGTCAGCGCAATCGCTTCAGCAGTGGAATTGCCGCCGGAACCGGCGATGATGGGAATACGCTTGTTTGTATGCTCTACGGCAACACGTATCAGTTCGCGGTGTTCTTCTACCGACACGGTAGGCGATTCGCCGGTGGTGCCGACGATGACAATACCATCCGTACCCTCCGCGATGTGCCAATCTATCAGTTTGCGCAGGCAAGGCAAATCAAGGCTGCCGTCGGCGTGCATGGGGGTCACAATAGCAACCAGACTTCCCTGGATCATAGTCATGTTAGTGCGGAAAAAAGTAAAACCTTGATTGTAGCGGATAGCAAGCCCGCTTGGGAGTTATTACCTTGGAATCAGCTGCCAAAATGCGGGCAGGCAGCCTATAGCCGGTCATCAGCGCTGCCTGATGCTGCCCTGCGGGCGCAAATGCGCTGCACCATCGCCGGCTTGGGATGCGCGGCATAGCCCTGCTCATACGACACGATATGCATGCCGACGCCGGGATTGGACTGCATCTGCCGCAGCAACTCTGCGTCCGCCAGCAGAAAATCCGGGTTTGCCGGCCGCCCGAAAGCTGCATTGCCGACGGCAAAAGTTTCGTAGATCAGCACGCCGCCCGCTTGCAGGCTGTTCAGCATCGAAGGAAACAAGGGACGGTGCAGATAATTGGTCACCACGACCGCAGCCAGACTTTGTGCCTCAAAAGGCCAGTCAAAGCCTTGCGGGCCGCTTTCCAGGTCCAGGTGAAGGGTAGCAATGCCCTGTGCGGCGAGTGCCGCCAACGAGTCTGTATCGCGGTCCACGGCCAGAACATCCAGGCCTGCCGCATGCAGCAGGCGGCTATGCCGTCCGGCGCCGCACGCAAGGTCCAGCACCCGGCCGCCGGCAGGGATGAGGCCGGCAAAACGCCGCACCCACGCAGATGCCGGACTATCCGCGACAGAGTTGATCATGTGTTCGTTCATCGATGAGCTCAACTGTAGCTCAGCCCCATCGCCTCGCGCACGTCACGCATGGTTTCCTGCGCGAGCTTGCGGGCTTTTTCGCAGCCGTCTGCAATGATCGCCCGCACCAGCGAAGGGTCGTCCAGATATTGCTGCGCGCGCTCGCGCATGGGTTCCTGCTCTTTCAGGATACCGTCGATGACGGGCTGTTTGCATTCCAGGCAGCCTATGCCGGCAGAACGGCAGCCATTGGCTACCCACTCGCGTGTTGCGTCATCCGAATACACCTGGTGAAGCTGCCATACCGGGCACCTGCCGGGATCGCCAGCGTCGGTGCGGCGCACCCGAGCGGGGTCGGTGGGCATAGTGCGAATCTTCTTGACCAGAACATCCTTTTCTTCGCGCAGGGCAATTGAATTGCCATAACTCTTGGACATCTTCTGCCCGTCCAGCCCCGTCAGACGGGAGGACTCTGTCAGACGCACCTGCGGCTCCACCAGGATCAGCTTGCGGCTACCCTCCAGGTAGCCGAACAGGCGCTCGCGGTCTATCATGCTCAGGTTCTGGATATCGTCCAGCATGGCCTTGGCCTGCTCCAGCGCCTCTGCCTTGCCCTGCTCCTGGTATTCGCTGCGCAACTCCGCATACAGCTTGGCGCGCTTGCTGCCGAGCTTCTTTACCGCGGCCTGGGCCTTCTGCTCGAAGCCCTTTTCCTTGCCGTACAGGTGGTTGAAGCGGCGCGCCAGCTCCCGCATCATTTCTATGTGCGGCACCTGGTCGTCGCCTACCGGCACCATGCTGGCGCGGTAGATCAGCACGTCCGCTGCCTGCAGCAAGGGATAGCCGAGGAAACCGTAGGTGGACAGGTCCCGGTCAGCCAGTTTTTCCTGCTGATCCTTATAGGTAGGCACCCTCTCCAGCCAGCCCAATGGCGTCGCCATTGACATCAGCAGGTGCAGCTCTGCATGTTCAGGAACCTTGGACTGGATGAACAATGTGGCCTGCGATGGATCCACGCCTGCGGCCAGCCAGTCCACCAGCATATCCCAGGTACTGGTTTCGATAATGCTGGGGTCGTCGTAATGCGTGGTCAGCGCGTGCCAGTCGGCTACGAAGAACAGGCAAGGCAGTTCCGATTGCATCGTCACCCAGTTTTTCAGGGCGCCGTGATAGTGGCCGAGATGCATCGCCCCCGTGGGGCGCATACCAGAAACAACACGGTCAGGATACATAGTAGGAAATCAGCTCAGAATAAGAGTCAGAGGATAAGCCATCAAATTCAATAACACATTTGCAATTCCCATGACTGGATACATCCAGAACTGCAATGCGTGGATCATTACCAGCCCCATCACGATGAAAAAGCCGTAGGGTTCAATCTGGGCAAATTTGTAGGCGTATTTATAAGGTAACAGGCTGATCAGGATTCGTCCACCATCGAGTGGCGGAATCGGGAACAAGTTAAACGCCAGCATCACCAGATTGGTCAGCACCCCTGCTTGCGCCATGCGCATGAAAAAATCTTCACTCAGGCCGGACACACGCAGCAACATTCCAAACACTATCCATAAAAACGCCATGATGAAATTGGCGCCCGGGCCCGCCAACGCCACCCAGGCCATGTCTCTTTTAGGCTTGCGCAGGTTGCCGAAATTAACAGGAACCGGCTTGGCATAACCGAACAGGAAATTACCCCCGGTGGCCAGATAAAGCACAGCCGGGATCACGATGGTTCCCATCGGATCGATGTGGTTGATGGGATTAAGTGTCATGCGGCCTTGCTGATAGGCCGTCAAATCGCCAAAATATTTGGCCGCAAAAGCATGCGCCGCTTCATGCAAGGTAATGGCGAAGATGACAGGCAGCGCGTATACGGCCACCGTTTGTATGAGTTCATTCATGCGAAGTTTTTATCAGAGGAGACAATGGGGCCTGAACGGCCTGGAAGCAGTGGCGCGCAGCAGAGTTTTGTTAAAGGAAAATGGCAAACAGAAATCACCGGGCAAGAATCATAAACCAAACAGCGAGGCATCGCCCCGCCCTTGCCGTATCAGCTGCGGCATGTCGTCGGTCATGTCGATGACGGTCGTGGGCACCAGGCTGCAGGCGCCGCCGTCGATGACCAGCTCGACTGTCTTTTCCAGCTTTTCGCGGATAGCCTCCGGATCGGTCTGAATCTCCTCGTCGTCCGGCAAGATCAGTGTGGTGCCAAGCAGAGGCTGGCCCAGTTCGTCCAGCAAGGCATGGGTGATGCAGTTTTCGGGCACACGCAGGCCGATGGTCTTGCGCGAAGGATGGCTGAGGCGGCGCGGCACTTCCTTGGTCGCCTCCAGTATTACCGTGTAGGGACCCGGGGTTGCAGCCTTCAGCATGCGGTACTGGCGGTTGTCCACCTTCGCATACAGCGCGATCTCGGACAAATCACGGCATAGCAGGGTCAGGTGATGTTTGTCGTCCACGCCGCGGATACGGCGCAAGCGGGTAACGGCATCCTTGTCATCCAGCTGGCATACCAGCGCATAGCAAGAATCCGTCGGCACCGCTACGATGCCGCCGCTCTTGATGATCTGCACCGCCTGCTTGATCAGGCGCAGCTG
This sequence comes from Undibacterium sp. TJN25, assembly GCF_049339885.1. Taxonomy (NCBI): domain Bacteria; kingdom Pseudomonadati; phylum Pseudomonadota; class Betaproteobacteria; order Burkholderiales; family Oxalobacteraceae; genus Undibacterium; species Undibacterium sp. TJN25. Next base: position 544,151 of record NZ_JBMPPM010000001.1, read on the forward strand.
CGGATTATCGGGATGGATCTGGAAATATTGCGTCATTGTCGCATCAAAATAAGGGGCGGCAGGCTCGCTGCCGCAATCAGTCCGGTAAGTTCAGTTTTTACTTCATGTTTTGCAATGCGGCGATACGCTGCTGCATCGGAGGGTGGCTGGAAAACAGTTCGCTGAAGCCAGGCTTGTCGTTGATGCCCGCCGCAGCCATGGATTTGGGCAGCTCGCCCGGCTCCATGCCACCCAGACGCGCCAGCGCATTGATCATCGGCCTGCCGCTGCCCAGCAGCACAGCAGAGCCAGCGTCGGCGCGGAATTCTCGCTGGCGCGAAAACCATGCGACGATCAGCGAAGCCAGCAGGCCAAAAATGATTTCGCAGACGAATACCGTCACCATATAGCCTATGCCCGGGCGGTTGTCATTGCTGTTATTGCGAAAAACAGCCTTGTCGATCGCATACCCGACCACGCGCGCCAGGAAGACGACAAACGTATTCAGCACACCCTGGATCAAGGTCATCGTCACCATGTCGCCGTTGGCGATATGCGCAATCTCATGACCCAATACCGCTTCCACTTCTTCTTTCGTCATGCTTTCCAGCAGGCCGGTGGAGACCGCAACCAGTGCCGAATTGCGGAAGGCACCGGTGGCAAATGCATTCGGTTCACCGTTATAGACCGCAACTTCCGGCATGCCTATCTTTGCCCGCTCCGCCAGCATCCTGACGGTATTGACCAGCCATAGTTCGGTTGAAGAGGCAGGCGCATCGATCACCTGCGCACCTGTCGACCATTTCGCCATCGGCTTGCTGATCAGCAATGAAAAGATCGCACCGGTGAAGCCCACTACCAGTGAAAAAACCATCAGCGAACCCAGTTGCAGGCCATTGGCATTCAGGTAGCGGTTGACGCCCAGCAATGACAATACCACCGACATGACCAGCATGACGGCAAGGTTGGTTGCAACAAAGAGAAAAATACGCTTCATAGATATATCCCCAGTCCCAGCATCAAAGTTGAGTAAAACCTTACTGAATTTGGGGATATTGTAGAAAAAAACAAGACGCCGCGCTTGAGATATTGAAACGCGTCAGCGAAATCACGTGCCCACGACCGACCCAGCCTCCGACCGCAGTCGGACTTGCATCAGACCTGCGCCAGCTCAGGCCAGGCTTCCCATACCGGTTTCAGCATAGGCGCCAATGCCGGCAGCTTACCCAGGTCCACGACGGAATCGTGCGGGCCGTGGAAATCCGAACCGCGGGAAGACAGGAAGCCGTAGCGCGTGGCAACCCTGGAATATTCGGAATACTGGTCTACCGTATGGCTGCCCGTCACCACTTCTATGCCAGCCCCGCCCAGCGCCTTGAATTCGCGGAACAGCGCATCGAATGCCACAGGGCTGAACTCATAGCGACCCGGATGCGCAATCACGGCGGTGCCGCCTGCCCTGCTTATCCAGCCTACGGCTTCGGCCAGCGTCGCCCAGCGATGCGGCACAAAACCCGGCTTGCCGTCACCAAGGTAACGTTTGAAAACTTCATTGATGTCCGCGCATTCGCCGGTCTCGACGATGTAGCGGGCGAAATGGGAGCGGGAAATCAGGTCGGGATTGCCGACATATTTCAACGCGCCTTCATAGGCGCCTTCTATGCCAACCTTGGCCAGTTCCGCCGCCATGTCGCGCGCGCGCAATTCACGGCCGGAGCGTGTTGCCTCCAGGCCCTGTACCAGTTCGGGATAGGTTTCATCGAAATTCAAGCCGACGATGTGGATGGTCCGCCCGGCCCAGGTCACCGAAATTTCAACGCCGGTGATATAGCGCATGCCGAGCGCATTCGCAGCGGCCCTGGCTTCAGGGATGCCGCGTATTTCATCGTGATCTGTCAGCGCCCATACATCCACCCCATTTTTCTTCGCCCTCGCCGCCACTTCGGCAGGCGCCAGCACACCATCGGAAATGGTGGAATGGCAATGCAGGTCTACGTTCAATGGTCGGGCAAACATGGTACGGGTTCAGGAAGTGAAAGAACTATTGTACTCCGCCTCACGTGTTTGTGTTGCGCCGCACATGATATCGGGCAAGTTTAATGCACTAAAAGCGCTGTTTTTTGCAGAGAGGAAAAGACAAAATTACAAACACTTGATGCATCGTTAACGCCGGCAGCATCATTACTCGCAAAGTCGCCGATCATTGGCAGGTAATGGCAGGCAATGCCGGGCATCCACGCACAAGGCATGGATGCCCGGACATGCAGCCTTATATCTTCATTTCCAGCCTGACGGTCCACGTGGTATAGGTCTTGGCGACCGTGTTGTCCACGTGGTTGATGCCGCCGGTGGTCACAAAGCTGCCGGTGAGGTAGTCGTTTGCCTGAAGGTTGTTGGCGGCGATGCGGAGTTGCGTCGTCGGGCTGAATTTCCACAAACCGTACAGGTCGATCTGACGCTTGATGCCGATGCTGTTCAGCTGCGTTTCAGTGGTCTGCACCGCGTAGGCCGGCGTCCAGTTGTAATTGCCGCCCAAGGTCAGCGGTAATTGCGCGAGACGGTAATCAAGCCCGAAATTGGCGGTTTCCTTGGGTTGCTGGTCCAGGCGGTTGTTCGGCCCCTGTATGCCGTCCACGCTGGACCAGAAGCGGCTGTAGTTGCTGCGCAGGTCAATCGCCGGGCCTTCAGGCAGGAATTCCTGCAGCTGGAATTTGGCTTCCAGTTCCACGCCCTTGGTAATGGCATGCCCGATGTTGACCGGTGAGGACACCCAGCGCGGGCCGGTCACCGTGTCTGTCAGCACCGTATTGCGGCGTATCAGGTCGTTGATGTCGCGCACAAAAAAGTTCGCGCTCATGATGCCGGCATTGGTCAGGTAATGTTCGTACGCCAGATCCAGCCCTTTAGACAGCTCGGGCTTCAGGAAAGGGTTGCCGGTGCGGTCGGGCTTGGTCGGGCCGTTCAGCAGAGAAATCGACGGCACCGCGATCAGGTCGTTCAATGCGGGCGCGCGATAGGCATGGGTTACGCTCAGGCGTATCTGGTCTTTCTTCTCGCCGGGGATGCGCCATACTCCGTGCAATACCGGGCTCCACACACTGCTGGTGTTGTCGATGGGACCGGTGGAAATCGTGCTTTTGGTGCGTATGCCCTCCCAGCGCAGGCCGGCATAGGCAGAAAATTCCGCATTGATGTCGAACTCATCCTGAACGAACGCGGCGAAGCGACGGGTGCTGGCGGTCAGGTTGTCGCCGGAGTCGGCAAATTGCGGCACCCCCTTGTCATCGACCGTCACCTTGGTTTCATTGCGCTTGCCGGTTTCTATATCCACGCCCGCAGCCAGCGTATGGCCATCGCCCATTGGCTTGGTGTACTTGCCGCCGGTATTGAGCGTGGTGTCCTTGGTGGTCGCGGTGTCGGTGATGCTTTTCAGGAAGCCGCCGTCAGTGCCATATTCGCTGCGCAGCGAATTGGTGTCTATCTTGCCGGAACCGCCGCCGAACTTGATGTTCAGCTTGCCGTTGTCGTCGAACTTGTGCTGCCAGGTGCCGAAGCCGCGTAGGAAGGTCGTTTCCGAGTGGCCGACCGAGGTCGCCAGCGCATATTCCTGTATCTCGCCTATCTGGTCCAGCTTGCTGCTGCCTCTTGAATCGCTGCGGGAATTGGTCACCAACGGCTGGAATGCCAGCGTATCGCCGTTTTCAAACCGGTAGTTGAAGCGGGGCGTCAGCTGCAAGCCTCTCGATTCGCGGCTGGTGAGGTCATGCTGGTGCTGCACCATTTCACCCTGCGCATTGGTTTCATCGGTGTCGGTGGTTACGTCATCGTGCTGGCGGTTTTTTGACACGGATGCAGTCAGTGCATACGACAGGTCGCCGAGCTGGCCCGGATAGGTAATCGACAGGTTAGGCGCACTGCGCCCCTGCTCCATGCTTTCAGAGACGCGGATGTCGGTGGTTTTTTGGCGGTAATCTTCGCGCAGCACGATGTTGATCGTGCCGGCGATTGCCTGTGTGCTGTACTCCGCAACCGGGCCTCGGATGATCTCGATGCGCTCGACCTGGTCGGGCGACAGGGAATCCATTGAGAAGCCGCGCGGCGCGCGTTCGCCGTTCAGCAGTATCTGCGTGTAGCCGTTGCCCATGCCGCGCATGCGGATGTCGCCGCCACGGCCGGGGCGGCCGCCCACCGTCACGCCGGGGAGCCGTTTCAGTATCTCGCCTATCGTGCTGTCGCCGTTCCGATCCAGTTCTTCGCGGCCATAGATCATCTTGGCGGCAGTGGACATGCGGCGCTGGTCCATGTCGGACTGGCGGCTGCCGTCGATGACGACGTCCTGGGCTTTATCGTTGGCGGGTTGGCCATCCTTGCGTGCTTGCGCAAGTGCCTTGGCCGGCACGGGCGTAGGCGTAGATTTATCGGCGGGTTTGCTGGCTTTCTGGCTGGCGGGATCGCTGGGCGCTATCACGGGCTCATCTGCATGAGCTAGAGAAGTTGCGCCGACAAATGCGAGTGTTGCGACAGGAAGAAACTTACTCATGTTGTAAAGCCGATTTCCATAAATAATAATAGTTTGGCAAACCCAATGTAATTGAGAATCAAAATCATTTGGGACAGCCTGATATTCTATTTTTAAACGCCGGGACTTGCCAGCTTAAACACACGCCTTTTGTATTTAATTGAAACAGTCACAAGTGCCGGAGTGACCCTAAGCGGAGCTTCTTGCATGGCGCGAGTACATGACAGCGAGTGCAAACATTCATAACACATTGATTTTTAACAACTTTAATAAAATGAAAGCCGCTTATCTAGCCGCTTTTTAATTGTTAAGGGCAATCTTTACAATTGTTGTTTGCGCATCCGCTTTTAACTGCAGCAAGGGTAATCAACAATCGGGCCAGAACGACGGACATAAAAAAAGCCCGGACACTTTCATGTCCGGGCTTTCGGCTACGGCGCAAACCTAGTCGGCGCGTGCGGCCAGGTTCAGGTTCAGTTGTGAACGCAGGATATCTTCCGTATCCGGACGCGGGCTGTTTCTTGCAAACTCCAGCCTGTCCAGGTATTCACGGCTGACGTCGCCGGTAATGTAGTTACCGTCGAAGCACGAAGCTTCTATGCTGCGCAATACCGGGTTAACGTCGGAAATCGAACGCTTCATGGCATCCACTTCCTGGTACACCAGCGCATCCGCCGTGATTTCGCGGCAGACTTCGTCTTCCGAACGGCCATAGGCGATCAATTCGCTGCGGGTCGGCATATCGATGCCGTATACGTTGGGGAATTTGACCGGAGGCGCTGCGGAAGCGAAGATCACGCGCTTGGCGCCGGATTCGCGCGCCATCTGCACGATCTCGCGGCTGGTCGTGCCGCGCACGATGGAATCATCCACCAGTAGCACGCTCTTGCCTTTGAACTCGGAGGAAATCGCATTCAGCTTCTGGCGCACCGACTTGCGGCGTATCGCCTGGCCCGGCATCATGAAAGTACGGCCGATATAGCGGTTCTTGATAAAGCCTTCGCGGTAATCGAGGTTCAGCTTCATCGCCAGTTCCATCGCCGAAGGACGGGAGGAATCGGGAATAGGCATCACAACGTCGATATCCCCGGAAGTGAACTGGCTGCGTACTTTCTCCGCCAGGTATTCACCCATTTTCAGGCGGGTCAGATAAACCGATGCACCGTCCAGGATGGAGTCGGGCCGGGCAAGGTAAACGAATTCGAATGCGCAGGGATTCAGCGAAGGATTTTCGGCGCACTGCTCGTTGTACATCTGGCCGTCCAGGTCGATGAAAATCGCCTCGCCGGGTTCTACGTCGCGCAAAAACCTGAAACCCAGGCCTTCCAGCGCGACATTCTCGCTGGCGATCATGTATTCAACGCCTTTGTCGGTGCGCGATACGCCTATGCACAGCGGACGGATGCCGAAAGGATCGCGGAAAGCCAGCAAGCCGTAGCCGGCGATCTGTGCGATCACTGCATAGGAACCGCGTACGCGCCGGTGCAGCATTGCTACCGAGCGGAACAGCGCAGCAGGGTCAAGCGAATAGCCGGACGTGACTTCCTGGATCTGGTGGGCCAGGATGTTCAGCAGCACTTCCGAATCCGAATCGGTGTTCAGGTGGCGGCGGTCGTTTTTAAACAGTTCTGTTTTCAGCTCATCGGCATTAGTCAGGTTGCCGTTGTGAGCCAGCACAATGCCGAACGGCGCATTGACGTAAAAAGGCTGGGCCTCTTCTTCACTGGTGGAGCCTGCTGTGGGATAGCGTACCTGGCCTATGCCGATGTTGCCTGGCAGTGAACGCATATTGCGGGTACGGAATACGTCGCGCACCAAACCATTTGCCTTATGCATTGCAAACTTGTTGCCGTGCCCGGTTGCTATACCTGCGGCATCCTGGCCACGGTGCTGCAACAACAACAAGGCATCATACAAAAGCTGGTTGACGGGACTATTTGAGACTACGCCTACGATGCCACACATGGTGGACTCCTAAAAAACAAATGAAAACTTGCGTGGAACGCCGGTTCCTGTTGCTTGTTGAGCCGGCTGCTTCCTAAAACTCTACGTGCCGGGAAATCGAATCCGGCAAAAACGGCATGATGGTCTGTGCTGCAGTCTCTGCAATCGGGCTCAGCAGCGCGTGCTTCCAAAAATCCTGCCTTGGGATGGAAGTCATGCCACACAACAGCACCGCCGCCATCACAATCACACATCCCCTTGCCAGACCGAACAAGCCGCCCAGCCCACGGTCCGCCAGACTCAGGCCGGCCGCTTTGATCATCGCATCGATCGCCATCGATAATAAGGACATGAGCAAGCGTACGCCAATAAACAAGGCGATAAACGCAACTATCAGCCGTGCCATCTGGCCCGGCAATACATCAGGCATCCATGCCGCCAGCGTAGCGCTGAAGGCATTGGCCACGACAAAAGCAATGACCCAGCCGGCCAGCGACAATATTTCCTTCACCAGGCCGCGCATCGTACTGATCACCACCGAACAAACCAGGATGAACAGCACAATATAGTCAAACAGCGTCATGGCACCCGCTCACGCACAAGCCCAATAAGCAAGACCGCGCAGCCGCGGTTTTCCTCAATTGCGCACCGTGCCGTTCAGGCCCAGCTTCGCCAGGCGGGAATGCATCTTGTCTGCATCGTCTTTCGAGTCAAAAGGACCAACCAGAACGCGGATTTTATCGCCTGAAGACGTCGCCACTTTTTGCGTATAGGACTTGATGCCAGAGGATTTCAGCTTGCCCTGCAAATCATCTACCTTGTCCTGCGACGCCAGCGCGGCTACTTGCACGACGAAATGACCAGGCTTATCGCTTTTCGCCGCATCAGCAGGCTTGCCGGGATTTTTACCTTCCAATATCGCCAGCGCCCTTGCCGCATCATCGCCGGAATCCGGCTTCAGCGCAGGTTTGGCTGGCGCAGGTTTCTGCTCGCTTGCAGCCGTCGGCTTCGTGTCGGCCTTGATATCGGATTTGACATCCGGCTTGTGTTCAGGCTTGGCTTCCTTGTCGGTGCGGACTGCAGGCTTGTCGGCAGGTGCTTTTACTACCGCAGGCGCTGTCGACTTGGCCTTATTGCCGCCCAAGGTGGCCGGATCAATGATTTCTTCCTGCGCATCGATCGGCTGCACGGCCCTGGAGGATTTGCCTGATCCGGCATTCATGGCGCTGGTGGCGTTGGTCGCATTGGCAACAGCCTTGCCATCGGCACGGGGCGCCTGCTGTTCTGCACTGGCCGCAGCCAGGGCATCGCTATTTTCCTTGCTGGCAGCGGCGCCGCTTAGCGGCTTGTCTTTGGACGGTATCTGGATGCTGATGTCGTCAGCCAAAGGCTTGGGCTCTGAATCCAGTATCATCGGCAGGCCGATGACAGCCGCCAGTACCAGCGCAACCGCACCGATCAGGCGGCGCCGGGCGCGTTTCTTTTCCGGCAATAGCGGATCTTCCGCCTGGTTTTTCTTGGTGCCCTCGTTGCGCTTGCCGCGGCTGCGCGTTGCCTTGGTGTCCGTCTCTGCGCGTGAGCGAAATTCGCCACTATCAACGTCGGGAGAGGTTTCCTGCTTGTTTTTGAACATCGAGAACAAACTCATGTGCAAATATCTTGGTTAGCGAGAGTTCCGTGATTCAACAGCATGGAAGCCCTTTCAGTGGATTTGAGGTTTTCGGGCTCGCATGACCCCTGCAACCGTAAGAAATGATCCGAAGACCACTATTCTATCATTTTCAGCAGCCTGGCTTATAGCGTATGTATAGGCAAGCTCCGGAGATTTAAAGGCCTGGATGCTGTGATCGGCATCGCGCAACACGCCGGCCTCCAGCAATTTGTCTGTCAACTGCTCCGCCGTCGCGGCGCGCGGCAATGGCAAATCGGTAACACACCAGTGGTCTATCTTGTCTTTCAGCTGGGCGATTACGCCATCAATATCCTTGTCCAGCATGGAACCAAACACCGCGTAGGTATAGGCATGGAAGCCCATATTGTCCAGGTTCTGGCTCAGCGTGGCGGCAGCGTGCGGATTGTGCGCCACATCCAGCACGACGGTAGGACGGCCCGGCATCACCTGGAAGCGGCCCGGCAGATCCACCATGACCAGGCCGCTGCGCACTTCCTGTGCGCCAACCGGCAGACGGTCCCTCAGCGCTTCCAGTGCCGCCAGCACAGCGGAGGCATTCAGCAACTGATTGGCGCCGCGCAGGCTGGGGTAGCCCAAGGAATTGCGGCGTTGTACGCGGCCGCCGAAGTTCCACTGCTGCTTGTCGCCCGAATAATTGAAGTCCTTACCAAACAGCCACAGGTCGGCGCCGATTTTTTCCGCATGTTCCACCAGCGATTTCGGCGGCACCGGATCGCCGCAGATTGCCGTGCGGCCGCTGCGGAAAATGCCGGCCTTTTCAAACCCTATCGCTTCGCGCGTGTCGCCCAGATAATCGACGTGGTCAATATCCACGCTGGTGACGATCGCCACATCAGCATCGAAGACGTTGACGGCGTCCAGGCGCCCGCCCAGGCCCACCTCCAGGATTACCGCGTCGAGTTTGGCATCCGCCAGCAGCTTGGCGATGGCCAGCGTGGTAAATTCAAAATAGGTCAGCGAGATATCGCCGCGCTTTGCTTCCACTTCGGCAAATACGTCAATGAACACCTGGTCCTTGACTGATTCGCCATTGATGCGTGCACGCTCGTTAAAGTCCAGGAAATGCGGCTTGCTATACAGGCCCACCTTGTAGCCGGCCTGCAGCAGGATGGACTCCATCATTGCGCAGGTGGAGCCCTTGCCATTGGTGCCGCCGACGACGATCAGCGGGCAGTCGTACTGAATCGCAAGACGTTCTTTGACAGCCGCGACACGGTCCAGACCCATGTCGATTTCCCTGGAATGCCGCGTCTCCAGCAAGGAGAGCCAGGCATCCAGTGTTTCAGGTAACTTTTGCATAAGATAAAAAAGCCCGAAACTGTTCGGGCTTTATTTTTTAATTTCTGTCTATACGTTTCTATCAGGAAACCGCTTCGGCTGGCTGATTTTGCAGCAAGGCCAGCAGTCGGGCGACTTCTTCACGCATCTTGCGGCGATCGACGATCATGTCTATCGCCCCCTTTTGCATCAGGAACTCGGCGCGCTGGAAACCTTCCGGCAATTTCTCGCGCACGGTGTTCTCAATCACGCGCTGGCCCGCAAAGCCGATCAGGGCTTTCGGTTCAGCCACGACCACGTCGCCCATGAAAGCGAAGGAAGCGGATACGCCGCCCATGGTCGGGTCTGTCAGCACGGAGATGAAAGGCAGTTTCTTTTCCGCCAGCTTGGTCAGCATGGAGGTTGTTTTTGCCATCTGCATCAATGACAGCAAGCCCTCTTGCATACGCGCACCGCCAGTAGCGGTAAAGCAGACGAAAGGCACTTTCTGTTCCAGCGCATTTTGCACGCCGCGTACAAAACGCTCGCCGACGACGGAACCCATGGAGCCGCCCATGAATTGGAATTCGAATGCGGCGGCAACGACAGGAACGGTCATGATGGAGCCGCCCATGACAACCAGCGCATCAGTTTCACCGGTGGTTTCCAGTGCATCTTTCAGGCGGTCCGGGTATTTTTTGCTGTCCTTGAATTTCAGTGTATCAACCGGCAATACTTCCTGGCCTATTTCATAACGTCCGCCGGCATCCAGGAACGCATCCAGGCGCTCACGGGCGCCTATGCGCAAATGGTGGCTGCACTTGGGGCATACATGGATATTTGCTTCCAGGTCGGAACGGTACAGGACCGCTTCGCAGGATGGGCATTTAACCCACAGGCCTTCCGGAATGGATTTACGGTTTGCGGAATCCGCGCGTTGTATGCGCGGTGGAAGTAATTTTTCTAGCCAACTCATTTGATTCTCCTGAATTCTGGCCACCGGCAGCTTATGACGGTAGCCATTTTCACATCGTTGCCCTGTCCCATCGTGCAGGTCTGCGGGCTTTGGCCGGTATTTTACCCGTCCAGCGCTTCCCTGACACCAGAAATAAAGCTTTTTACTGCCGCCGCCGCGTTTTCACGCGGCGTATTTTCAAGTTCCTGGATAATCCGGCTACCGATGACAACCGCGTCCGATACGCTGGAAATCGCCTTGGCGGTAGCCCCGTCCCGGATGCCGAAACCGACTCCTACCGGGACTTTCACATGCTTTTTGATCCGTGGCATCATCGCCGCCACAGCATCCAGATCCAGGCTGCCGGATCCGGTGACGCCCTTTAAGGACACATAATACACGTATCCACTGGCAATTTTGCCAACCAGCTCCATACGCTCGTCGGTAGAAGTCGGCGCCAGCAGGAATATGGTGTCCATGCCGTGCTGTTTCAGCTTCGCAGCAAACTCCTCGCATTCCTCCGGCGGATAGTCTACTACCAGCACCCCATCTACTCCCGCCCCAGCGGCTTGCTTTATGAACAAGTCCACCCCCATGCGCTCTATCGGATTGGCATAGCCCATCAGCACAACCGGCGTACTTTGGTTGCTGGAACGGAATTCGCGGACGAATTGTAATACATCGCGCAGGCCAACACCATTGAGCAGCGCCCTTTCGGATGCGCGCTGTATGACAGGGCCATCTGCCATAGGGTCGGAAAACGGCACGCCCAGCTCGATAATATCCGCCCCCCCCTCTACCAGTGCGTGCATTAGCGGCACGGTCAAATCGGCGGCGGGATCGCCGGCGGTAATGAAAGGAATCAGGCCTTTTCTATTGGCGGCAGCCAGTGCCGACATTGTTGCTTGTATTTTTGACATAATTTTATGAGATCGAAGTAAAGGACATGCATCTGGGCAAACATTGGCAGAACAGCTAGGGCAGTCACCTTGACCGCCCTCTTTCGGCTTAATAAAACTTCAAGCCGGCCTTTTCTGCGACGGTATGCATGTCCTTATCACCGCGGCCGGACAAATTAGCCAATACGATTTTATCTTTTGGCAAGGTTGCGGCAAACTTTGCTGCATAGGCCAGAGCATGGCTGGATTCCAGCGCCGGGATGATGCCTTCGATACGGCAGCAGTCATGAAAAGCCTGCAGCGCTTCATCGTCGGTGATGGTGACATACTGTGCGCGGCCGGAATCCTTCAGCCATGCATGTTCCGGCCCCACGCCGGGATAATCCAGCCCGGCCGACACTGAATGCGTCTCTATGACCTGGCCGTTGGCATCCTGCAGCAGATAGGTGCGGTTGCCGTGCAGCACACCTGGAGAGCCGGCTGTCAGCGAAGCCGAATGCTTGCCGGACTCCATGCCCTCGCCTGCCGCCTCCACGCCGAGCAAGGCCACATCCTTATGGTCGATATAAGGGTAAAAGATTCCCATTGCATTGGAACCGCCACCGACGCAGGCAACCACCGCATCGGGCTGGCGGCCTGTCATCGCGGGCATCTGCCACAGGCATTCCTCGCCGATCACGGACTGGAAATCGCGCACCATCATCGGATAAGGATGCGGGCCCGCAACGGTGCCGATGATGTAGAAAGTATTTTCCACATTGGTGACCCAGTCACGCATCGCTTCGTTCAACGCATCCTTTAGCGTCTTGGAGCCGGATTCCACGGGTACGACGGTCGCGCCTAGCAGCTTCATGCGGTAGACGTTCTGCGCCTGGCGCTTGACATCTTCCGAGCCCATGTACACCACGCATTCCAGCCCGAAGCGGGCGCAAATGGTCGCCGTCGCCACGCCATGCTGGCCAGCGCCGGTTTCAGCGATCACACGGGGCTTGCCCATGCGCTTGGCCAGCAGGGCCTGGCCAATGACGTTGTTGATCTTGTGCGCGCCGGTATGGTTCAGGTCTTCGCGCTTGAAATAGATTTGCGCGCCGCCCATCATTTCCGACCAGCGTTTGGCATGGTAGACCGGTGAAGGACGGCCGACAAAGTGGGTCAGCTCATCCCTGAACTCGGCCAGGAAAGCAGGATCGGTACGATAACGGGCGTACGCCTCTTTGAGCTCGGTGAGCGCGTGCGTCAGCGTTTCAGAGACGAACGTGCCGCCATACTGGCCGAAATGGCCGCGCGCGTCAGGCAGGTTGTAGTGCGCCGACTGGTATAGCGCCTGAGTGGGAATGGACTGGCGTTCGAATTGCTCGTCCAGAGGGTTGAATTCTTTCATGGTGTTTCCTTATGGCGTATCGCAGGCCATCACGCGGCATGTATGTGCAGAATAGAGCTGCACGACCGTACATGATGGCTAGCCTTGACTGTCGGCCAGGCGTACGGCTTGTATGAAAGCGCGCAGCTTGGCATTATCCTTTATGCCTTTGCTCAGTTCGACACCGCTACTGATGTCGACGGCAAAAGGCCTCACACGGCTGACCGCGTCAGTCGCGTTTTGTACGCTCAAGCCACCACTTAAAACGGCCCGAGGCGCGAGTTCTTTTGGAATGAGAGACCAATCAAAAACCTTTCCGCTACCACCGAAACTTTCCACGAAAGTATCCAGCAGCAAACCGCTGAAGTACGGGCTCGCTGCACGGTATATTTTCTCACATTCTAGCAAATCGGTCGCGGACGTATCCGCTTTTACACGAAATGCCCGGATAAAAGGCCGGTTAGCCGCGCTCGCCAGCTGGTGACACTGCTCCGCCGTCTCATCCCCGTGGAACTGCAGCAAGGCCACCGGCGCCGCTGCAAGGGTATTCACAACATCGTCTATATTTGCATTCACAAACAGGCCGGTGGTCGTAATGAACGGCGGCACATGGGCCAGCAAGGCGCCCGCCTGTTGCGGCGTCACATAACGCGGGCTTTGCGGATAAAAAACGAAGCCCATCGCGTCGGCGCCATAGGCAACGACAGCCTGTACGTCCTCAGCCCGTGTCAGGCCACATATCTTTATCCTGGTTCTGTGCAGCATTTTTCAGTTCAAACCTTATTGTCATCCGCCGGAGTGCGTCGTTACAGGCACGCACTGTCAAGGATACCACCTTGCCGGAATCGTTTGCACGCGCGCAATAAAAAACCGCACGGCGCCAACCGTGCGGTTTTCCTTTTTTTTTAACACGGAACTTTAGAGCCCCGTTGTCTCCTCACCCCACCAAAACCACCAGGCTTACGCGACTTTCTTTTCGAAGAATTGCTCATCCTCTGTAGAACCGTGCAGGGCTGTCGTCGATGACTTGCCTTGCTGGATAGTCTGCGTTACCGCATCAAAGTAACCTGTACCGACTTCACGCTGATGCTTGACTGCGGTAAAACCTTTTTCCGCTGCGGCGAATTCGGCTTCCTGCAGTTCCACGAAAGCGGACATCTGGCGGCGGGCATAGCCGTGCGCCAGGTTGAACATGCCATAGTTTAATGCATGGAAACCGGCCAGTGTGATGAATTGGAACTTGTAACCCATCGCGCCCAGTTCCTTCTGGAATTTGGCGATCGTGGAATCGTCCAGGTTTTTCTTCCAGTTGAAAGAGGGCGAGCAGTTATAGGACAGCAATTTACCCGGGAATTTAGCATGGATCGCTTCTGCAAATTTACGTGCAAATTCCAGATCGGGCTTGCCTGTTTCACACCAGATCATGTCCGCATATTCTGCATAAGCCAGACCACGCGAAATGGCTTGCTCGATACCGGGGCGAGTTTTGTAGAAACCTTCTACCGTACGTTCGCCAGTGCAGAAAGGCTGGTCATTGGCATCCACGTCGGAAGTCAGCAGATCGGCTGCTTCCGCGTCAGTACGCGCCAGCAATACGGTAGGTACACCCATGACGTCGGCGGCCAGACGGGCTGCATTGAGTTTCTCTACCGCTTCACGGGTAGGAACCAGTACCTTGCCGCCCATATGGCCGCATTTTTTAACAGAAGCCAGCTGATCTTCAAAGTGGACGCCCGATGCGCCGGCTTCGATCATGGATTTCATCAGCTCAAATGCGTTCAATACGCCGCCGAAACCGGCTTCTGCATCGGCCACGATAGGCGCAAAATAATCGATATCGTCTTTTCCTTCAGACCATTGGATCTGGTCGGCGCGAGTCAGCGTATTGTTGATACGCTTGACAACCAGCGGCACCGAGTTGGCTGGATACAGCGATTGGTCCGGATACATTTCGCCGGCAACGTTGGCGTCGCCTGCGACTTGCCAGCCGGACAGATAGATTGCTTTCAGGCCGGCCTTGACTTGCTGCATGGCCTGGTTACCGGTCAAAGCGCCCAGTGCGTTGACGAACGGCTCGTTATTGACCAGATTCCACAATTTCTCGGCGCCGTTTTTTGCCAGTGTATGTTCGACAGCAATAGAGCCGCGCAGGCGGACCACATCTTCCGCTGTGTAATTGCGCTTGATGCCGATCCAGCGAGGATTGGTATCCCAGTCTTTTTGGATTGCTGCTACCTGTTGTTCGCGAGTTGCCATGTCATTTCTCCAGTGGGCTAAAAATTAATTGAAAAGCGTTGTCCGTTGAGAGAAATATTAGGTCATTTTTTGCGAAGCAACAAGGTCTTATATAAGACATATAACAAATATTTAAACCTTTAAATTCAAAGACTTAATTTTGTAATTTTGCGATACGAAATGAAATTTCTCAGAATGAGAAAAATAATTTGTGCATGGACTGTTTTATTTTTCACATTATGAAATGAGGTTTTCACATCACAAAATTTGGAATATAAAGCATCACAAAATATAAAATTTTGTTTTATAAAATTTCACGAAAGGAAGGATGCTGCCGGAGCAGGCCTATTTTGGGGCATGAGCTGAACGGATCAGGATGATTGTTGTTATCCGGCACCGGCCAATGTCTCCATCCATGAGTAGACGGCATGACCTGCCGAAAGCTACCCAGGTCCCAGTCAAAGCGAGTGTCCAGAGCAATTTGAAAGCAGCCCGCCGCCCTGCATTCCCCTGCCTGCGCTCTTACATGCCCTCTTGTCAGGCAGCTGCCTGCACCTTGGCGATTTCAGCAGCCCGCTCCCTGGAGAAATAGGCGCTCAGGCACTCTTGCAGGCATTGTTCTATCGCGGTGCCGACTTTGGCGGCAAGACCGGGGTCCGCGGCCATGTCGAACACAAACAGCCGGTAGATGTCAGCCAGCTTCAGCTGGTCAGGGTTGGCCAGCAAGACCCAGCGCTCAGAACCGAGGTCGATTTTTTTCCACAGCCGGGACTTGGCATTCACCGGCAGGTCATCCTTGACGCGGGCAACCCAGCCGGCTTCCAGCATCTGTTCCAGCAAACCGTCTATCTCATCCAGGCCGAAATGCGTTTGCAGCCGTATTGCCGCCACATCAACAGCGGCACCGTCGCTGGCATCGCGTGCAAACAACAGCACTTTCAGCACCGCCAGCGCATCGACAAAGCTGCTGCCAGGTGCGGATACATGCCACCAGCGCTCGAACTTCACTACCGGCAAGGCTGCGGCGATAACCGCGCCTATCAGTGTGATCAGCCAGGACAGGTATATCCAGATCAGAAAAATAGGCACCGCCGCCAGTGCGCCATAAACGATCGTGTACGTCGGAAAGCGAATGACGAAAATGGCGAAGAAACGCTTGGCAATCTCAAATGCAATCGCCGCGAACAATCCGCCCCAGGCGGCGTCGCGCCAGTCCACGCTGCGGTTGGGCACCGCCAGGTACAGCAGCGTAAATGCGCCGGTGGTAAAAAACACCGACACCAGCGTATAAAATACGCCGCCGATGAAAGGCACGCTGCCGACCACGCCGCTGGTGGCTGTGAACAGGTAAGACGTGGCCGTGATCGATACGCCGATCAGCAAAGGTCCCAGCGTGATGATGGCCCAATACACCAGGATGCTCTGGGTCCAGGGGCGCGCGCGCTTGACATGCCAGATTTCATTGAAGGCCCGGTCTATCATGCCCAGCGTGGTCACCGCCGTGATCATCAGCGCTACGCCGCCGACTGCGGACAAGCGCGTGGCCTTGGTCGCGAACTGGGTCAGGTAGCCGAGAATGTTATTGGCAATCGCCTGCGGCATCAGGCTTTGGATAAAATACGCCTCCAGCGACGTACGGAAGGTATTAAACAGCGGAAAAGCGGTAAAGATTGCCAGCGCAATCGTCAGTACCGGCACCAGCGCCAGCACCGTGGTAAAAGTCAGGCTGCCGGCTACCTGCGGCAGCCGTCCTTCGCGCAGGCGCTTGTAGGCAAACACAAAAAGATCGCTGATCTGGGACCAGGACAGGCCGCGCATAAAAAATTTTTCTAATAAAGACATTCAGACATTCAAATTTCAATACTTGATTCTACCTAATTCAACTACCGGCGCATCAAAAACTGAAAGCACGGGCACAGATGGGCATAAACACACACAAACGGGCGAAGTGCCCGGATACCGCAATAAGGCCCAAAAGGCCCAAAAGGCCCATATAATAGCAAGCATGAACAGCAAACCGATCACCCTACTCGTTTTATATTATTCGCGCCACGGCGCAACCCGCAAAATGGCAGAACTGATTGCCCAAGGCATAGAAAGCGTGCCCGGCTGCGATGCACGCCTGCGCACGGTGCCGGCCGTTTCCACCGTGACAGAAGCGACCGAGGCTGAAGTACCGGCAGATGGCGCCCCCTACGTGGAATTATCCGATCTGCAGCAATGCGCCGGCCTGGCACTGGGCTCCCCCACACGCTTCGGCAATATGTCATCGGCGATGAAATATTTTTGGGACGGCACCGCGGCAGACTGGCTGTCCGGCAGCCTTGCGGGCAAGCCCTCCTGCGTATTCACGTCCACCGGCAGCCTGCACGGCGGCCAGGAATCCACCCTTTTATCAATGATGCTGCCGCTGATCCACCATGGCATGCTGTTCCTGGGCCTGCCTTATACGCATGCTGAGCTGATGACTACCAGCAGCGGCGGCAGCCCATATGGCGCCACCCACTGGTCCGGCATGGACGGTAAGCAGCCCCTTAGCGGAGACACGCGCACATTGGCGATTGCGCTCGGAAAACGGCTGGCGGAAACCGCCGTCAAGCTTCAGGGTGGAAAATGAATTCAAGCATGGAAACTATCCCGGGCAATACACAAAAAAAATACCACCTGCTCGCCTGCGCCAGCCTGATCGCGCTAATCCTGCTGGACGTGCTGTGGGAAATGGTGCTCGCGCCATTGCGACCCGGCGGCTCATGGATGGTACTGAAGGTGCTGCCCTTGCTATGGATCTCGCGCGGCGTGATTAAGCGCGACAATTTTACGATGCAATGGTCGTCAATGCTGATCCTGCTGTATTTTGCCGAAGGCATTATCCGCGCCACCAGCGACAGGCTATGGCTGTCTGCCATGCTCGGCTGGGCGGAAGTGGCGCTGACCATATTGTTTTTCCTGGGTGCGTTAATGTACCTGTGGCCGCTGAAAAAAGCAGCGAAGGCGGCCAAGAAGGCTGCTGAACTGCAGCAGCCGGGCAACTAGCCGGATAAGCCAATGGATGCCTTTCTGAATGCCTGCCGCGAAACCATAGGCGCTGATTATGTGCTGACACAGGATGCCGACGTGCTGGGCTTTGTCGTGGACTGGCGACAACGATTCCAGGGCAAGGCGCTTGCTGTACTGAAGCCCGGCTCAACCGAGGAAGTCGCCGCACTCGTGCGACTGTGCATGCAATTCAATGTTGCCATCGTCCCGCAGGGAGGCAACACCGGCCTGGTGCTGGGCAGTGTGCCGGACAGCAGCGGTAAGGCCGTTGTGCTATCGCTGAAGCGGCTGAACAGGATACGTCACGTCGATCCCGTCAATAATACGATGACGGTAGAAGCAGGCTGCATCCTGGCCGACGTCCAGGCGGCGGCGGCGCAGGCGCAGCGGCTATATCCGCTGTCGCTGGCATCGGAAGGCAGCTGCACGGTAGGCGGCAACCTGTCCACCAATGCAGGCGGCACAGCCGTACTGCGTTACGGCAATGCGCGTGAATTGTGCCTGGGCCTGGAAGTCGTTACCGCCGGCGCCGAAACCTGGGACGGCCTGCGCGGCCTCCGCAAAGACAATACCGGCTACGACCTGCGCGACCTGTTCATCGGCGCAGAAGGTACGCTGGGCATCATTACCGCTACCGTGCTCAAGCTGTTTCCACAGCCGAAAGCACAGTTGACGGCGCTGGCTGCGCTGCAGACGCCGGATGCCGCCCTGCAGATGCTGTCGCTGGCGCAGGCGCATTGCGGCGCTTCGCTTACGGCGTTTGAACTGATGTCGGATTTTTCGCTCCAGCTGGTCGGCACCCACTTCCCTCAGATGCAGCTGCCTTTTGCATCGCGCCATCCGCAGTATGTGCTGCTGGAATTGTCAGACAGCGAATCCGAACAGCATGCAAGCGCCATGCTGGAAAGCCTGGTGGCGGAAGCGCTGGACAAGGATTTGATACAGGATGCCGTCGTGGCGACTTCGCTGGCACAGTCCAGGGCACTATGGAACCTGCGCGAGCATATCTCGATGGCGCAGGCAGCGGAGGGTAAAAATATCAAGCATGACATCTCCATCCCGATTTCCGACATTGGCCATTTCATCAGCGCTACCGACCTGCTGCTGCAACAGGGCTTCCCCGGCTGCCGCATGGTGACGTTTGGCCACTTGGGCGATGGCAATCTACACTATAACGTATCGCCTCCGGCGCACATGCCGGACACTGAATTCATTGAGCAGCAAGAAGCAGTGAACCTCGTCGTGCATGACAGCGTGCACCGCTTCGGCGGTTCGATATCGGCCGAGCATGGCCTCGGCGCATTGAAGCGCGAAGAACTCCTGCGCTATAAATCCCCGGTGGAAATGACATTGATGCGCTCCATCAAAGTAGCGCTGGACCCACAGCAACTGATGAATCCCGGCAAGCTGCTGTAAGCTGCTCCTTCCCTTCTGCGAAATGCGTGCTAGGCTGAATCAAGCAATGCCTGCACCTTTTTGCTGCATCGCACCAAATGACACCTGACTGCACGAATACTGCATTGCTTTTATAATTCGGCCGGGACGCTCCAGTCCTGTTTAATTAGATAATGAGAACATTAGGTGATATGTCATGCAGTTATTGCTAGCTCTACCCTTCATCGGGCTATTGTGGATTCCTTTTTATAATCAGGAACTCCCCACCCTGTTTGGTTTCCCCTTCTTTTACTGGTATCAGTTTGCGTGGGTTCCCCTCACAGCCTTGATCATCTGGATCGTCTATCGCGACGGACTGAAAAAGGGAGTCGAATAATGGAAAGCCAAATCAACTGGACGGCACTGGCCGTCTTTATTTTTTTCTTCGTCTTGGTGACGGTCATGGGTTTTGCTGCATCGCGCTGGCAAAGCGGCAAATCCAACAAGGGCGCGCACCTGGATGAATGGGGCCTGGGCGGACGTAACTTCGGCACGTGGATCACCTGGTTCCTGGTCGGCGGCGATTTTTATACCGCGTACACCGTTATCGCTGTACCTGCGCTGGTATATGCAGTCGGCGCCTATGGCTTCTTCGCGCTGCCATACACTATCCTGGTTTACCCCATCGTCTTTGTCATCATGCCCAAGCTGTGGCATGCTGCCGCCAAGGCAGGCCATGTTACTGCAGGCGACGTCGTATTCGGCCGCTATAAATCGCGGCCGCTGGAACTGGCGATCTCGCTGACCGGCGTTGTTGCCACGATGCCCTATATTGCATTGCAGCTGATCGGCATGGAAGTCGTCATCAAGGCACTCGGCCTGACCGGAGAACTGCCGCTGGCGGCTGCCTTCGTGATCCTGGCGCTGTACACCTACTCGGCCGGCTTGCGCGCACCGGCGCTGATTGCGTTTGTCAAAGACCTCATGATCTACATCGTGGTGCTGGTGGCCGTGGTGCTGGTACCGATGAAACTGGGCGGCTACGGCGCTGTGTTTTCCTCCGCCAGGGATGCATTTGCCGCCAAGGGAGGCGCAACCGGCCTTACGCTGAAACCGCAGCAGATGCTGCCGTTTGCATCGCTGGCACTGGGATCGGCGCTGGCAGCCTTCATGTATCCGCACACGCTGACCGGCATTTTTGCTGCGAAGAGTGCTGACACGATACGCAAGAATGCAATCTTCCTGCCTGCCTACACCGTGCTGCTGGGATTGATTGCACTGCTGGGCTTCATGGCCTATGCGGCCAAGATCACCGTCCCCACGAACAACGACGTAGTGCCTGCACTGTTCAACGCACTGTTCCCGGCCTGGTTCAGCGGCTTCGCTTTTGCGGCGATCGCGATCGGCGCGCTGGTGCCGGCGGCGGTAATGTCGATCGGCGCCGCCAACCTGTTCACGCGTAACTTCTGGAAAGCCTATGTCAATCCGTCGGTAACGCCAGCCGGTGAAGCAAAGGTGGCCAAGATCGTATCGCTGGTAGTAAAGGTAGGCGCGCTGATATTTATCCTGTTCTTGCCGACCAAGTTTGCGCTTGACCTGCAACTGCTGGGCGGCGTGTGGATACTGCAAACCTTCCCCGCCGTGGTGTTCGGCCTGTTCTTCGGCTGGTTTGGTTCCGCTGCCTTGCTGGCAGGCTGGGCAGCCGGCATTGTCGGTGGCAGCTGGCTGGCCTTCGCCGACGGCATCAAACCCGTGCATACGATGGTGGTAGGCGGCGACAGCTATACCGTTTATACCGGCCTGCTGGCGCTGGCGCTGAACATCGTAGTGGCAGTGGTGTATCAGCTGCTACTGGGCAAGAAGCAGAACTAAGCCGATGCAAGCCACGCAAGTACGCGTGGCTTGCATGTGTGCGTGTGTGCATAAAGCAGTGTCAGATTCATGGTGCTATCGCATGAACTCACGCATCAACGAAATAGCCCCGGAAATCCGGGGCTATTTTTTTACAGATGCGGTTTATCCCGCGTACACGGTGTACAGCTTCCCGTTCTCAGGCGGGAAATTGCTTGGCGAGACCACCCAGCGTGCCGCTGGCATCAACATCGGGCTGCATATACATTTGAAACAACGAATGAGGATCTGCGTTTCCTGCCTGGATCTGCGACATCAGGTTGTCCAGTTTATTTTCAAATTCAGGAGTGGCATACGGATTGGGGATGCTGTCTTCAAACTCCTTTGCCGACACGGTACCGTCACCGTTCATGTCCATCGCCTTGTACAAGGCATCGGACTGCGCCTGTGTGCCGCCGCCAGCCTGGACTTGCTGATACAGCTCGGATTGCGAAATGCTCTTGTTGCCATCCGTATCGACCGCAGACATCAGCTTGTCTTTATAAATCCCGGCGAAAGAAACCGTCTTGACGGTGATGCCCTTGTCCTCCAGTTGCTGGAATGAAGCGGCATTCATTGCCGCGACTGCTGCGTCTTCCTGGTCCTGCGCCGCGGATTGCGCCTGCGCTTGCGCAACCGTAGTGGCAGAGCTGTCAGAAGATGCATCGGCAGCGCCTGCGGCACGTTTTTGCCGTGCAGTGCCTAGCGCATTGGCAATAGGCGAATTATAGGATGGTGGCAAAGGCGTTATTGAGCTCATTGTGAATCCTTGTAGGTCAGGGGAGTATCAAGTAACGCAGCATTTTCTGTGTAATGACACAGACATCGCACACAGACCTGCTGCGTAGAATCGCTTCCCCACATAAAAATTGTCCGCAAGGAAAGTACATAATGCTAACTCTGAAGCCTGCTCCAAGGCAAAAAATCAAATCGCAGAACAAAGGGCAATAAACACCTCAATTCACCAAATCAACGTGTATGCGACTAAGTCGGCGACAAGGTGCAGCAAAAAAAATGGCCCCGGAGTGCGGGGCCATTTTTTTCGAAGCTTAACTATCAGATTCAACTATCAGATCAGAATTCTTCCCACTCATCCTGCCTGGCGCCGGCAGCCGAAGCCGCAGAAGCTTTTTGCGAAATACCGCTTGCCGCCAGTTTTACCGGTGCTGCCTTACGAGGTGCAAGCGGCATGACTTTGGGTTCTAACCTTGGAGCAGGCACGGCAGCGGACCGGAGGGTGGCACCTGCATGTGCCGCCATTTTAAAGACGCTCACTGTCTGCGCCAGGGCCACGGCCTGCTCTTCCATGCTTTCCGCCGCCGCAGCCGCTTGCTCTACCAGCGCGGCATTCTGCTGCGTCATTTCATCCATCTGCGTGATCGCCAGGTTGACCTGTTCAATGCCGGAACTCTGCTCTTGGCTGGCCGCAGTGATCTCGCTCATGATGTCGGCCACGTGCTGTACGCTGGTGACGATTTCATGCATGGTCTTGCCGGCCTCATCCACGAGCTTGCTGCCCTGGTCCACCTTGTCAACGGAGTCGCTGATCAGCGTCTTGATTTCTTTCGCCGCACCGGCGCTGCGCTGCGCCAGGTTGCGCACTTCGGATGCAACCACCGCAAAGCCGCGGCCCTGCTCGCCGGCACGCGCTGCTTCTACTGCCGCATTCAGCGCCAGGATATTGGTCTGGAAGGCGATGCCGTCGATGACGCCGATGATGTCCACGATCTTGCGCGAGCTGTCCTTGATCGAGCCCATGGTCTCCACGACCTGGCCGACGACGGCGCCGCCCTTGACGGCCACGCTGCTGGCCGATACCACCAGCTGGTTGGCCTGGCGCGCATTGTCGGCATTCTGCTTGACGGTGGAAGTCAGCTCTTCCATCGAGCTTGCGGTTTCTTCCAGCGAGCTGGCTTGCGATTCGGTGCGAGCGGACAGGTCGGCATTGCCGGAGGCGATTTCCTGCGAGGCTACGGTAATGGTTTCCGTGCCCTGCTTGATTTGCGAAACGGTATTCACCAGATTGCTCTGCATCAGTTTCAACGATTGCAGCAAGGCGCCTACTTCGTCCGAACTATGGATTTCTATGTCGTGCGACAGGTCGCCGCTGGCGATATAGTCGGCCGCCAGGCCGGCGCTCTTGATGGGGATGGAGATGGTACGGGTAATGATCCATGCCGCCGCGGCCCCCAGCACCAAAATAACGATGCCGATGACAACCATGCCTGTCATCGCGATTTTGTAGTTGGATTGCGATTCGTCGAAAGTGGCTTTCATCGCTTCGTGCTGCTGCTGCGCCAGTTCGGTCAGCGCAACCATCCATTTTTCATGCGGCGCATTGAATTCGGTTTGCAGCAGCGAGGCCGCGTCGAAATAATTGCCCTCTCCGACAAAACTCTTGATCTTGGTCACGACAGCCATCACCGCATCTTTTTGCGACAGCGCATTGCTCAGCGTGGACTTGCCCTTGTCACCCTGGATCAGGCTTTTGGCCAGCGCCTCCGATTTGGAATAGCTGTCCATCGTCACCACCAGGCGCTTGGTTTCACGCTCTGCTTCGGCCACATCGGTGGGTGAGGTCATCTTGCGCAGCACCAGCGCCAGCGCGCGGCCCTGCTCCCGCATGTCGGTTGCGGCATTCAGTGCAGCAACCTTGTTATTGAAAATATAGTCGGTTGAGCCTTGCAGCTGGCTCATCCTGAACAAGCCCATTACCAGCAAACCTGTAGCAAACAAAAGTACCAAACCAAACCCCAGAGCGAGGCGGGTACCGATTTTGATATTGGATAACTGGTTCATAGGCTTCCTGTAAAATTATAGGATCAGGCAGCCGCCTGGTCCACGAGCCCCATTTCGGGGCTGGACATCAATTTATCGATATCGACCAGGATCAGCATGCGCTCTTCGAGCGTGCCCAACCCAATCAGAAAATCGGTGCTGAAGGTCGTGCCCATTTCCGGCGCCGCCCTCACCTGCTCCGGCAGCAGCGTCGTGACGTCCGATACGCTGTCCACCACCATTCCGACTATCCTGCCGCCGATATTCAAAATAATCACTACCGTGAACTGGTCGTACGTCGGCTCACCCAGGTTGAACTTGATGCGCATGTCCACCACCGGCACGATGATCCCGCGCAGGTTGATCACCCCTTTCAGGAAGTCCGGCGCATTCGCAATGCGGGTCACCGCTTCGTAACCGCGGATCTCCTGCACCTTCAGGATGTCAATGCCGTATTCTTCTTGGCCTAGGGTAAACGCCAGGAATTCGTTCCCTGCGATATCACCGATTTTATTGTCGTTTGTTTCTGTTTGTGTGGATGTGGACATAGCGTCCTCCTTTCCCATCAATAATTAACGTGGAAATTGTAGCGAAATGAATTGGGCTCTTGTTGAACGACCCTTTGCAACGCTGACTTTAACAGCGATGTGCTGCCGATATATAGTCTTTATCGAGACTTTTCTCGAGACCTATCAACGCACACACGCCACAACTTCTTGCCTTGGAGTATAGAAAACTATTTTTATATCAAAAAGTTTCTCTATGGTATCACCTCGGCTGCTAATTTTGAATTTCAAGCCTGATTTTATTATCTCTACCAACGTAACATATAGAAAGAATTGCAGTATGGCATGGTGCATGGCACAGAAACCACAACAATATACGGATATACTCCAAATTTACCGAACTTCATCAGTTAGTCCTGTAAAATTTGCTAGTCTCCCTCTGCTCCATTTTTACGCATAAAATTTCCCGATGGAAATTTTATAGACGGTTTGTTATTACGCAGATTTCAGCATTGCCCCTGCAATGCGATCCCTCAATTCATATGCAGACAGCGCGCGGGCAAATCCGGCCTCGGCCGGTACGCAGGCTTACTGCTCCATCTGCTGCAGTATGTCCCTCACCAGATCCAGCGAGAAGTCGATGTCCAGCGTTTCTATACCCCCGAAGCCCAGTATCAGGCCCTGCTGGACCGGGCTGAAATGATAGAAGCCGCCCAGTGGATAGAGGCCGACGCCAACGCGCCTGGCGAGCTTGATCAGCATGTCAATATCAACCTCCTTCCTGCATAGCGCTGCGAGGTGGAAACCCGCTACCGACGGCACTATCTCAAACCATTCGGCAAGATCGCCCTGAAAGCGCGCAAGGATTTTTTCGCGACGCCTGGAATAGATGCCGTGGCACTGCCGTACATGCTTTTGCAGGTAGCCGTCATCAATGAATTTGGCAACCGCATATTGCAGCATGCTGGCTGTGTGCCAGTCGGTCAGGTGCTTTGCCACGGCGATCGCATTCAAGATGCCCGCCGGCGCGACCACATAGCCCAACCGCAGTTCCGGCAGCATGATCTTGGAGAAGGTGCCGACATACGCGACGATGCCATGTTCGTCCATGCCCTGCAGTGAATCAGCAGGGCGGCCTTCGTAGCGGAACTCGCTGTCGTAATCGTCTTCGATGATGATGGCGCCAATCTCCCTGGCCTTGTCCAGCAAGGCCTGCCGGCGCGGCATGCTCATCGGCATGCCCAGTGGGAACTGGTGCGAAGGCGTGACATAGATCAGCCGGGCATCAGCCGGAATGCGTTCCACGATGATCCCCTCGCTATCAACAGGCACGCCGCACAAGCTCGCACCCTGGGTGGCAAACAGCAGGCGCGCTGGCGGGTATCCCGGATCTTCCACGGCCACCACGCTGCCTGGCTCGACCAGGACTCTGGCAATCAGGTCCAGCGCCTGCTGGGCGCCATTGGTCACGACAATATCGGAAGCCGTACATTTAACGCCGCGCGAAAAACCTATGTGGTGGGATATGGCATCGCGCAGCATGCCCGCACCTTCCGCCTGCTGATACAGGCCACGCACGTCGATATCCTGCCGCAACGCGAACAGCACACAGCGGCGCCATTCATCCACAGGGAACTGGCTCTTGGTAGAACCTCCTCCTATGTATTCATAACGCGACGCGCCGGCAGGCGCAGGATGGCGCAACGGTGTGGAAATATCGTTCCAGCGCCTGACAACGGCGGCGCCCGCAAGCTCGCGCCGCGCCGCATTCTGCAGCCGCGGCGCGGCCTGCACGTTGACAAAGGTGCCAACGCCGACCTGGCCCGTCAGCAACTGCTCATCCGTCAATTTTGCATACACCGTCGATACGGTCTTGCGCGATATCCCCAGCTGCTCTGCCAACAGGCGCGATGGAGGAATCTGCGTCCCTGCCGCCAGCCGCCCGGATTGAATCGCATCCCTCATCTGCTGGTACAACTGGCCGGCCAGATCCTTGCCGCCCTCGATGACGATGTGCATTTCCATAATTGTCCTGAATTGTCCTGTCTTGTACTACGCGCCTAAAAAGCAGTGGTCTCTTGGACTCCTCATTTTCCTCTGGATTGGTCTCCCAACGGAACAAGCGGCGCCTATATCATTTATTCACGGTTGCGCAATTACTGAAACAGTAGCGGTAGCCGGAAGGCAATACTGCCCAAAGCAATATTTTAATTTATCTATCCTGGAGAATTTCATGAACCAACGTACCGACTTCTATAAAGCATCCCCCGACGCACTGAAGGCCATGATTGCGCTGGAAGGCGCCGTCAATAAGCTCGGCCTGGAACCTGTGTTGCTGGACCTGATCAAACTGCGCGCTTCGCAAATCAATGGCTGTGCATTCTGCGTGGACCTGCACAGCACCGACCTGCGCAAAGCCGGTGAAAGCGAACGCAGAGTATATGCCGTTGCCGTCTGGCGTGAAGCCCCGTTCTTTACAGAACGTGAACGCGCTGCGCTGGCATGGACAGAAACCATTACACTGGTTTCTGAAACCCGCGCGCCGGACGCCGACTATGAAGCGCTGCGCGCCCAGTTCAGCGAAGCCGAACAGGTCAACCTGACAGTTGCCATCGCCACCATCAATAGCTGGAACCGCCTGGCAATTGGTTTCCGCAAATCACCCACCAAGTGAGGCCGCGATGATGCTGAGACAACTGACTGCAAGCCTGCTCGCAGGTGCTGCACTGCTGGCGCCAATGGCATTTGCCCATGATACCGGTACCGGCCAGGAAAAGGTCATTCCGCTGACGAAACAGGCTCTTCCCGATATACCGGGGAAAAACGTCATCATGGCAACCGTTAACTACGAACCAGGACAGGCATCCGATCCGCACATACATCCGGGTTCTGTTTTCGCGTACGTACTGGAAGGTGAAGTGATATCCCAGCTGGAGGGACAAGCCCCGGTGACCTACAAGCAAGGCGACTATTGGTACGAAACGCCGAAAATCGGGCATATCGTCTCCAGGAACGCCAGCGCAACCAAGCCGGCCAAACTTCTGGTATGGCTGCTGGTAGGCGATGGCGAGCAACTGAAGCTGCCGCTGAGCAAGTAAAACCCGGACTATCTGCATCGAAAGCCGCTCTGATTGCGGCTTTTTTATTGCCCTCTGTCCGGCGTTGCCGGCGAGCGCACCGCACTACAAAATGAGGAGGAAATGAATGGATACCAAGAAGTTCAAGCACGACCATGGCGACATCCTGGCGCACATCCATGCGCTCAGGATGCTGGTCAAACTCGGCATTGCAGGGAATGCGACGGCCATCGCCAGGATGATTGTCACCATCAGTTCGTCGATCAAGCTGCATCTGGCTGTGGAAGACAGGGTCGTCTATCCTGCCTTTGCAGCGTCAAAAGACCCGGCACTGGCAGAAAAAGGCGCCCGATTCCAGGCGGAAATGGGCGAGCTCTCCGCACGTTACATGAACTTTGCGGGCAGGTGGAATACGCCGCTGAAAATTGCCGGTGCACCCGAGGAATTTCGGGAAGAAGCCAATACAACGTTCAAAGCACTGTTTGAAAGAACGCAAAGGGAGAATGAAGAACTCTACCCTGCATTGGCAAGCCTGTGATGCCAGCCCTTGCCAACGCTGGCGCGGTGAACTGCAATAAGGGTGTGGCGCTACTGACGGGCTGCCGCTTTCCATAACGGCTTGTAAAACATCGCACCGGCCGATACCGCCGCAGTGGCCAGGAAAGACGTAGCGACAATGGCTGCCAGCACCGGCATGCCGGCGCCGAACTTGGCCACCGCCAGCCATCCTATGCCGGCAGCTATGAGCATGCGCGCCGTAGCGCCCAGTAGCGGCCAGATGCCCTGCCCTGCTCCCTGCGCAGCAAACCCCAGCACCAGGCCCAGGCCGAATACGCCATAAAACGGCGCGACGATATGCAGGTAGGTCTCTGCCACCGGCAGCACCAGCGGATCGCGAGTGAACATGTGCAGCCACAAGCCGGGAAACAGCGCCACCACCAGCCCGATGACCTCGGTCAGTGCAGCGCCGGTGAAACCGCCTATCCAGGCTACACGCTTGGCACGAGCGACGTCACCGGCGCCGACATTGACGCCCACCATCGTCAGCACGGCTGTCGCCAGGCCGAACAACAGCGGGATCATGACGTAATCCAGCCGCGCCGCCGTACCATAACCGGCGATGGCATTGATGCCGAAAAGGCCCACCGCTCCGGTTACCGCAATTACGGTGAAATTGGTCATCACCGTGCCGATGGCCGAGGGAATGCCTACCTTGAGGATGTCCTTGAAATAGGAAGAATGCAGGCTGCCGAACTTAAGGATCAGCCCTGCGCGTCCCGACATCATGTAGCGCAACAGCAACAGCGCGGCAATGGTGTAGTAGGTCGTGAATGCAATGCCGGCGCCCGCGATGCCCAGGCGAGGAATCGGCCCAAACCCGAAGATCAGCGCCGGCGATGTAGGAATCAGGATGACTGCACCCGCCAAGGTGACGATGGCAGGCACCCTGACGTTGCCGGAACCGCGCAGCGCAGATGCAATAAGGTTGACGATCCATGCGGGAATCGCGCCGGAAAACAGCCATGCGGAATAATGCACGGCCGCTTCCAGCGCTTCATTTTCACCACCCATTGCGTGGTACAGCGAAGGTCCCAGCAGCAATGCGCCGGCAGTAAACGCCAGCCCGAATATGACGGCCAGCGCCAGCGCATGGAATACCAGCGCATCGGCATCATGCTTGCGGCCGGCGCCTATCGCGCGCGACACCGCAGAACCTACGCCGCTGCCGATGCCGCCATTGGACATCGTCGTCATCAGCATAAAAACAGGAAACACCAGCGCCACGCCGGCCAGCGGAGCAGAACCCAGATGCCCGACGTAGGCGGCTTCTGCGACATTGACCGCAGTCTGCGCAATCAATACCGACATGGTGGGAATGGCAAGCTTCAGCAGCGTAGGAAAAATCGGTCCATTCAGCATGGCGGCCCGCGCCGCCATCTTGTGCCTGTCCGCGGCAGATTCAGGCGCCAATATGGTGGCGTCCGTGTGAATCATCACAAGCGGCTCATCTGTGCCAGCGGATTCAACGGATTCGGCAAGATTCACCGTTGCACCGGCAACAGCCGCGCTGGCGAAGTTGGAACTGGAATTCATGTCATACCTTGCAATAGACGGATGAACGAGCTTGCGCGCTCCATCCTCTGGGAACTATGGTTCATAGCTGAAGTGTTGCCGGGCCGGCGTGACAGAGCTTTTCCAAAGATGGCGCCCTTAATATGACCGGTCATCTTAGTATCCGCCAAACGGGGCGCCACCGTCAAGCCTCGTGCAAGTTGCTGTAGTCGCCAGCAACCGCCGGACACAATAAGAACAGCAAGAACAAGCCCGAGAAACAGTATGCAAGCCGCCGCAAAATTTGACTTTGCAGGCTCCTCACACCCAACCTGAATATTTCTTGACCTGCACTGCAGGCGGTCCTATTATCCGCTGATGAAAAAGCCAAACGTCCATGATTTAATTTTTGAATCAGGCATGAAGTCCTTCCACAAAAAAGGATTCAATGCGTGCTCGGTGCAAGACATCACCGAAGTTGCCGGGGTTCCCAAGGGTTCTTTCTACAACCACTTCCCCAGCAAGGAAGTGCTGGCGGCCGAGATTGTCGACCGTTACCGCGACAATAGCGAAACAGGCAAAATACTTGCCGACCAAAGCCGCCCACCGACGCAGAGGCTGCGCGACTATTTTTCCACTATTAACCAGCGTTTTTCCAAAGGCAGGTTTGTGCGCGGTTGCCTGCTGGGCAATTTCGGTGTTGAACTGGCGGACCAGAGCGAGATGATCCGCGAACATACCGTCGCAGCATTTGAACGCTGGACCGCGGACGTGGCAGCCGTCGTGGAAGAGGCGCAGGCAGCGGGTGAAATGTCGCAGGAATTCAGCGCTATCGAACTGGCCGCTTTTTTGCTGAACTCCTGGGAAGGCGCAGTAATGCGCGCAAAGATCGACAAGACAGCCGATTCGCTCGATACCTTCATGAGGCTGGCGTTCCGCCAGTGTGCAGCAACGGAGCCAAGCAATCCCCCCACGTCCACCAGATCCGCCAAGCGCATTCCCGCCGCATCCAAAAAAACTGTCTAAGCTCCGCTACTGTCTCCGCGGACTCCCGCACTCATCACAGGCGCTGTCATCCTTCCTGCCTCCAGCACGCAAAATGGAAATCGGTTAAGGTAAAGAAGAAGTACGGGCGACATACCACCCATTACCGCGCAGCACGGATACGGGCACGCGTGTCCATCCAACTAAGGCCTGCCGCTTGTTTTTCTTTTTCATCTAGCGACGTGGGCTTTCATCTTTCACGAAACCATTCTATTGGAGAAATATATGGCGAACGCATCTGCAGCAAACCCGAAAACCTTCAAGATAGGCGGCGACTTAGAAGTGAACCGCCTTGGCTATGGTGCAATGCGTATC
Organism: Undibacterium sp. TJN25; assembly: GCF_049339885.1. Lineage (NCBI taxonomy): Bacteria > Pseudomonadati > Pseudomonadota > Betaproteobacteria > Burkholderiales > Oxalobacteraceae > Undibacterium > Undibacterium sp. TJN25. The sequence goes on from NZ_JBMPPM010000001.1 coordinate 575,064, forward strand.
ACCGGCCAAGGTATCTGGGGCGAACCTTCCGACCGCGCGGAGTCAATCCGCACATTGAAACGCCTGCCGGAACTGGGCGTAAATTTCATCGACACCGCAGATTCCTACGGCCCGAATATTTCCGAAGAACTGATCCGCGAAGCACTGGCACCTTACGGTAGCAACATGGTCGTTGCCACCAAGGCTGGCCTGGCCCGTACCGGACCCGATCAGTGGACGCCGCTGGGCCGTGCCGAATACCTGATCCAGCAGGCGCATGCCAGTTGCCATCGCCTCGGCGTCAAGCAAATAGCACTGTGGCAGCTGCACCGCATTGATCCCAAAACGCCGCGCGAAGAACAGTTCGGCGCGGTGAAGCAATTGCTGGGCGCCGGCCTTATCCGCCACGCGGGTCTGAGCGAGGTGTCAGTGGAAGAGATCAAGGCCGCATCCAAATACTTTAAAGTGGCCACGGTGCAGAACCGGTATAACCTGGTAGATCGCAGCAGTGAAGACGTGCTCAACTATTGCACTGAACATGGCATAGGCTTTATCCCCTGGTTCCCGCTGGCCGCCGGCGACCTGACGCAACCGGGATCCTTGTTCGACACCATTGCCAAACAGCATAAAGCCACGCCGGGACAGATAGCGCTGGCATGGCTGCTGAAGCGCAGCCCGGTGGTGTTGCCGATACCCGGCACTTCCAAGGTATCGCATCTGGAAGAAAATATGGCTGCAGCCGACATTGTGCTATCCGATGAGGAGTTTCAGGCGCTGGACAAAGAAGGTAAATCCCGGGCCTGAGCTCCCTCCCCAGAAGAGCGTAGGGAAGGGTCTGTGCCACGCGCGCCGGTTCGCCGCCGACTTTTACGGCAAACCGGCGCGCCGCCTGTCTCAGTTACTCGCAATTAGTTGTCTTCACAGGCCCAAGCAGAAAAATCCTCACCGCCGTGACTGATCAGCAAATCGCCTTCGGGCAGCTCGTTATGGCTACAACATAAACAGTAGCCGCCACAGATCACTACAAGCAATGAAGAAGTAGTCAGCACGGCGAATCACATCTGCCTCCGGCAGTCTCAGCTTGCTGGCTGCACCGTAATGGAATCAACGCGATCCGGATAAAAGGCAACGTAATCCTTGATTACCGACACCGCATCGTAGGGCTCCTCATAGGTCCATACGGCATTCACGGAGCGTTCACCGCCCGCAGGAATGCTGTAGTAAGAACAATTTCCTTTATACGGACAATAAGTCGCATGCGCCGTCCTCTCCAGCAAGGACATATCCACATCCTTGCGAGGAATGTAATGTACCGCGGGATACGATGCCTCCTGCAAGCTCAGCGCCGCGCGGGTATCGGCGATTACACGGCCTCCCAGGGACACGGTAATCCGTGCGGGGTTTGGAGTAATCGTAATCGGATGATCAGGTCCGGGGATTTTGACTGATTTCGCGTCCATCATGGAACTCCTTCTTGGTGATTAACAGAGTATCGCCCTGCAATATGATTTGCCGCCTTGCTGACAGTGTCAGCGTCCTGGGAAGAATAGCAGCAACAATTTAAATAATACGCATGTACATATTAATTCGATTGAGATTTTGAAGTCAAGTTTGTCTGTGAATCGCTTAAGGAAATCTTGGAGAGTTAAAATAAAGAAAGAGCTTGCGCCATCATCGCTCATCTTCGCTAAACTATCATGAAAATCGATTAAGTATTCAGGCTCTTCCTTGACAATCCAATATGGATGATCATATTATGGGGCTATGGCTAAACCATCCCACAGAGAAAAGATACTTACCGAAGGACTGCGTGTTGTGCATCAACACGGCTTCGGCGGCGCCAGCGTGCGCGACATTGTGCAGGCAGCCGGCGTGCCGCAAGGTTCTTTCACCAATCATTTCGGCTCCAAGGAATCCTTTGGACTGGAAATCATTGACCTCTATTTCTCTAACAGCCAGCAGGTAATGAGCGAAACTTTGCTCAACGATGCGCTGCCTCCACTACAGAGGCTCAGCGACTACATGGACAGGAACAGAGCTCACCTGAGCCGGGACAATATGCGCAACGGCTGTCTATACGGCAATTTCACCGCGGAAGCAAGCGACCACAGCGAACCTATCCGCAAGCGGCTGATAGAGATTTTTGCCGAGGTCCGAAGCGCGCTGACTTACTGCCTGCAAGCGGCGGTGAAGGCCGGTGAGCTTCCGACCGATTTCGATTGCGAAGAAATTGCAGGTTTCATCTTGTCGTCCTTGCAGGGAGCAAATTTGATGGCCAAAGGGCATCGCGATGCCGAGCCGGTGGACCGTTTCAAGCGCGTATTGTTTTCGCAGATATTCCACCGTCCCTCTTTCAAATAATCTGCCTCATCCTGCTCGTAAAAAAGCCGCCGGCTGTGCAAGCGGCGGCTTCTGACTTATCCAGCAAGCCATTATTTTTTGCTCAGGCCCTCGCTCAATTTTCCATTATCAGCGCTAAAGCCGAATTTAAAACTGAGAATCAGCCCCAGGCCAATCAAGCTCAGTATTCCGCCCAGGAGCATATTGGCCGGTATGCCCAGCGTATTCACAGCAATGCCCCCCGTGAACGAACCTATCGCGATTGACAGCTGTACCATGCTGACGAATAGAGCAGAGCCCGCTTCGGGAAAGTCCGGCGATGACAGCTGCATCCAGATGCTGAGACACAAGGGAATGGCGCCGTAAGCAAAACCCCACACCAACACCAGAGCCACCACGCCGGCCTGCGATGCATGCACCAGCGGCAGTGCAAACAGGCACACCATCATGATCAGCGCCATCGCAAACAGCGAAGCCTGCAAACGGCGCGCCGCGATGGCCGACATGAGGAAATTGGAAACGAAGCCTACCAGTCCGAAGCCCAATAATACCGAGGAGACGGTAGTCAGGCTAAAGGTACCGCCCTGCACCATGAACGGCGCAATATACGTATAGCCGGCCAGATGCGCTGCAAACAGCAGCCCCACCATCAGCAGGCTCTTGCGCGGATTGGCGCGGCGTAGCAAGGCTGCAAAATCACTGGTCCGGACGGCAGCGCCGGATGGCAGCGAAGGCAGCAACAGTGTTTGCGCCAGCAGCGCAATGGCCACCAGCACGCCAGTTACCATGAAGGAAGCGCGCCATGAAAACAGGTTGCTGATGAATGTTCCCAGCGGTACGCCGATAACGGTTGCAAAAGTGATGCCGGCGAAGATCATCGCGGTTGCCCTGGCGGCATGTTGCTGTTGCACCAGCCGGCCGGATGCGGCGAGGGCAACCGTCCAGAAACCTCCCAGGCAGGTGCCCAGCAAAGCCCGGCCCAGCAGCATGACTCCGAAACTGGGCGCAAAGGCAGAAACCAGGTTGGATGCCAGCAGCAGCACCGACAGAATCAGCAGGATAAGGCGGCGGTTGATGCGCCCGGCAGCCAGCAGCATTGCCGGTGCGGAAATGGCGGAAATAAGGCCGGGCGTGGTGACCATCAGCCCTGCCGTCCCCACGGACACCCCGAGGTCATGGGCGATCTGCGGCAGCAGGCCTACCGGCAGAAATTCCGTGGTGACAAAGGCGAAAGCCCCTGTTGCTACTGACGCTACCGACATCCAGCCGCGCCCAGAAGTTGCGGCACTATCGACCTTATCGGCAGATCCGGCAAGCCCGGCCCGGCCACTGAAGCCGCTATCGGCGTCCATTGTTGCCTGACTATTTTCCATTTAACGCTCCATTTTCAAAATTACGACCGCACCAAAAGATGTACGGTCGTATTCTGGGCAGGAGCAAGTTTCGGGTCAAGCAAAAATGCCCGACATTTATGTCCGATAAGTTAGGAATAAGAGACTATATATCATGAATAAAATCCCTGGTATAAATGGATCTATCGCTGCGCAACCGGCTTCATCCGGGTGCTTTTTCCCGCTAAAGCCGCTGTGCCTAGCTAGAGAACAGCATCCTTGGGAAACACGTGTTCCACCAAAAAATCGACGAACACCCTTACCTTCGGCGACAGGTAGCGGCTGGACGGCCACACTGCACGAAACCAGCCCTTATGCTCAATATGCTCTTCCAGCACGCTGAGCAGCGATCCGTCTGCCAGTTGCTGGCGCACAAAAAAATCCGGTACGCAGACGATGCCCATCCCCTGCTCTGCCAGGTGGATCAGCGGCTCCATTGTGCTGGCAACCATCGTTGTCGGCAGCTCTACATCGTTGCCCTCCGCGTCCGGTATCAGTGGCCAGCGCTCCAGCTTGCCGGTATTGGGAAATTTATGGTGCAGGCATGCATGGTTCTTCAGGTCCGCCGGCACTGCAGGAATGCCTGCGCGGGCAAAGTAGTCACGCGAACCTATCAGTCGCAGCGAAAACGTACCGAGGATATGCGCAATCAGGCGCGAGTCGCTGACTTCGCCGGTACGCACGACAACATCAAAGCCGTCGTCGATCACATTCACCATGCGGTCGGTAAAATCCAGGTCGAGTTCAATATCGGGATACGCCGCCATGAAGCGGCCCATCACCGGCATCAGCAGCATGCCGACCAGTGGCAGGCTGACGCGCAGACGGCCGCTAGGGGCGCGTTTGATCTGCGCCAGCTCCATCTCCGCCACTTCGATTTCGGAAAATATGCGGCGGCAACTTTCCAGGAATACCGTCCCTTCGTGCGTCAAGGTAATGCTGCGCGTGCTACGGTGGAACAGGCGCACGCCAAGCCGCTCTTCCAGCCGGGCAATGGCCTTGCCTACAGCAGACGACGACACGCCCAGCTGACGCCCTGCTTCCGTGAAGCTGCGTGTCTCTGCCGCGCGGACAAATACATTCAAAGCGCCCAAATTATCCATTATTGCTCCTGCTCTTGCTCACCGGCCATAGCGGACACTGGTGTCCCATATGTTTGGAAATGTAGCACGTTTATCCCAAACCGGAGTGGCCGTATATTGACTGCACTGAGTGACTGCACTAAGTGACTGCACTGAGCACAACCCGCTGTCGCCCACCGGCTTTGACAGGGCCGGAATTACCGGGGCAGCACTCGCCATTAACAGGAAATTTCCATGAAACCGCAAACGTCTTCCCTCATCACCAGCAACGTACCGCTGTACTGGCTTGCCCTAGGCGCTTTTGCCGTTGGCACAGAAAGCTTCATGATTGCCGGCCTGCTGCCGGGCATGGCGGCAGACCTTTCCGTCAGCGTGGCTACGGCGGGCCAGCTGGTGACCGTATTCGCGTTTGCCTATGCGCTGAGTTCCCCGGTGCTAACGGCGCTGACAGGCAATTTCAACCGCCGTACTTTACTGATAGGGGCAATGGCGGCATTTGCGCTGGCTAATGTCGTCGCCTGGGCAGCACAAGGCTACTGGTCGCTGATGGGTGCGCGCATCCTGCTGGCATTTGCGGCAGGATTATACGTGCCGGGCGCCAATGCACTGGCCAGCGCCGTAGTAGCACCTGAGCGGCGCGGCACCGCGATTGCCATCGTCAACGGCGGACTATCGGTATCGATTGCTTTCGGCGTGCCGCTGGGCGCACTGATCGGCGACCGGCTGGGATGGCGTATTACTTTCGCCGGCGTGGCGCTGCTGGCCGTCATTGCGACCATCGGCCTGATAGCGGGACTGCCCCGCAGCATAGGCACAGGCTTGTCAACAGCGACGCTGAAGGAACGCATCCGCACTGCCGGTCAGCCCGTGATTTTGCTGACACTGCTGGTGACGACGCTATGGGCCATGGGCAGCTACACCATCTACACTTACCTGGCCTTGTTTATTTCCAAAGCCACGCAGCTGCATGGCGCGCAGATCGGCTTCATCTTGTTCAGCTGGGGCGTGGCCGCAGCAATTGGCCTTCGCATCAGCGGCCGGGCTGTGGACAAGCACGGCCCGCGCGCCGTCATCCTCCCCAGCTTCGGCGTATTGGTTGCGGCCTTTGTCACGCTGTCCGCCAGCGCGCATTTGCTGCCGCAATCCATTGCCATCGTGCCTGTCGTTATCGCGGTGGTCGCCTGGGGTATTGCGCACTGGGCGTTTTACCCCGGCCAGCAAGCCGGCCTGGTCGGCATTGCCGGGGTCAAGGCCGCCCCTGTGGTGCTGTCCCTGAATGCCTCTTTCATGTACCTGGGCTTCTCACTGGGCGCAGGCCTGGGCTCGGTGACGCTGACCTATGGCGCGGTTGCCGACCTGGGATTTGCCGGCGCATTATGTGAAATAGCTGCCTTGCTGCTGAGTCTTGCCGTGGGCAAGCGTATCGCCTCCCGAAACCAGCTGGCCGCTGCCTGAACCCTCAGTCATGGGCTGTATAGCCCCATCGAGCCCCCTCCTTCTAAGGCGCATTGGCGCCTTTTTTTTCGTCCGTTGAGACAGTTTTTCCAGACTCGTCCGACTATTCATTTGGCGCATAAATTTATGACAAAATTCACTTGACAGCAAAATGGTAATCGCCAACAATATGTACGTCCGTATTTTTATAAATAATATCATTACTTTTGTCTGCAGGATCGCCTATGAACACCAGCAATGCCAAGAATACTGAAATGACTGCAGACGTAAAAAACCGTTCGACGGAAGCGCTCCCGCCTGCCCTCGCACTCGCTCCGCAACTGCATGAAATGCAGAAATCATCCACCTGCACTATCCTGCTGAATCGCTTCCTGCGCGTACGCGAGCATACTGAAACACTGGCCGCGCCATTGAGCGCCGAAGATATGGTTGTGCAATCGATGCCCGACGCCAGCCCTGCAAAATGGCATCTGGCGCACACCAGCTGGTTCTTCGAGACTTTTCTGCTGGCTGCGCACGTGCCGGACTACCAGGCTTACCACCCGTCGTTTGGCTACCTGTTCAATTCGTATTACGAAGCCGTAGGCCCGCGCCAGGCCAGAGCCGGCAGGGGCATGATGACGCGCCCTGCATTGCAAGACATCCTGGACTACCGCCGCCACGTAACGCAGCACATGCACGTGCTGCTGCAATCTCATTTGCCCGCCGCGACTGCGGCATTGGTGGAACTGGGAATTGCGCATGAAGAGCAGCACCAGGAACTGATGCTGATGGATATTTTGCACCTGTTCAGCCTGTCCCCTGTCAAGCCTGTCTATGACGCGAACCGGCCGTCGCTGCCAGCGGGACGCCGGGGACGCTATCTGCCGTTCCCTGGCGCCGTGGCGGATATTGGCGCCACTCCGGCAGGATTTTTCTTCGACAACGAAGGCCCGCGCCATACTAGTTTGCTCCACCCCTTCGAAATCAGCGATCGCCTGGTGACGAACGGTGAATGGTTGGAATTCATCGCCGACGGCGGTTATACCCGCCATGAACTGTGGCTTTCCGATGGCTGGGCGCTGGCGCAGGCTGAATCCTGGCAAGCCCCCCTGTACTGGCTGCAGGAAGCCGATGGCTGGAGCCAGATGAGCCTGCGCGGCAAGGAGCCGCTGGTACATGATGCGCCGGTAATCCATGTCAGCTACTACGAAGCTGCTGCGTTTGCCGCATGGTCGGGCGCACGCCTGCCGACCGAGGCGGAATGGGAGCATGCTGCGGGCACAGGGTTGCTGCAGCAGCTGCAGGATACGGCTTGGCAATGGACGCAGAGCGCCTATAACGCTTACCCGGGATTCAAGCCCGCAGCGAGCGCTGTCGGTGAATACAATGGTAAATTCATGGTCAACCAGATGGTGCTGCGCGGAGGCGCCAGCGTGACGCCGGCTGGCCATGTGCGGCCGACCTACCGCAACTTTTACCGACCCGGCCAACGTTGGATGTTTTCCGGAGTGCGGCTGGCGCGCGACCTGGCGCAAGCCAACCCCATCGACGGCATCGACCCGGGATTTGCAGCCGATGTGATTACCGGACTGTCGGCCAGGAAAAAAAACCTGTCGCCCAAATATTTTTACGATGCGGCGGGCTCTGAGCTGTTTGAAGAAATCTGTGTGACGCCGGAGTACTACCCCACCCGCACGGAAACTGCCTTGCTGCACAAGATCGCCGGCGAAATCGCAGCGGACATCCCCGCCGGCGCGGTACTGGTCGAGTTCGGCAGCGGCGCCAGCGACAAGACAAGGCTGATCATCGACGCTGCACCGCAGATCGCCGCCTATGTGCCAATAGACATCAGTGAAGACGCCCTGCAAAAAGCCGCCGCCAGGCTGACACAGTATTATCCGGTACTACCGGTGGTGCCTTTGGCAGGCGACTTTACCGCCGCACTGACATTGCCGCCGATTACACAGGGCAAGCCCAAGGTCGGCTTCTTCCCCGGTTCAACGATAGGCAATTTTACGCATGAGCAGGCAGTGCAATTCTTGCGCTCTGTCCGTACGCTGATGGGCAATAACGCCAGCCTGGTCATAGGCGCTGATATGGTCAAGGACGAAGCCACCTTGGTGGCCGCCTATGACGATGCGCAAGGTGTCACAGCCCGTTTCAACAAGAACCTGCTGGTGCGCATCAACCGCGAACTGGGCGGCAATTTTGACCTGGAATCGTTCGACCACCGCGCAGTATGGAATGACGAATACAAGCGCATGGAAATGCATCTGGTCAGCCGTACGGACCAGCTCGTCAATGCGGCAGGTCACACCTTTGCCTTCATGGCCGGTGAGAGCCTGCATACCGAGAATTCGCACAAGTTCACGGTCGCGTCATTCGCCGAGCTGGCTGCGCAGGCTGGTTGGGTGGTAAAACGCCAATGGATCAGCGATGCGCCGCAGTTTGCGGTATTCAGCCTGAATGCGCAAAGCTAGCCTGTAAATTAAGATCATGAAAAAGCCGTCCCACCGCGACAAGATCCTTCATGAAGGCCTGCGCGTCGTTCATGAGCGCGGCTTTCACGGCGCCAGCGTGCGCGACATTGTCCAGGCGGCGGGTGTTCCCCAGGGCTCTTTCACCAACCATTTTGGATCGAAAGAAGCCTTTGGACTGGAAGTGCTCGATCTCAATTTCAGCCATACGCTGGAGGTCTTGCACGCCACGCTGCTCAACGACGAACGGCCCCCGCTGCAAAGGCTGGACGACTATATTGCCATCAACAAGGCCCACCTGATACGCGACGGCATGCGCAATGGCTGCCTATTTGGAAATTTGACGGCGGAAGCCAGCGACCAGAGCGAGCCGATACGCCGGCGGCTGACCCAAATCTATGCAGAAGTACAGCAGGCAATCGCCTATTGCCTTACAGCAGCCATCAAAACCGGCGAGCTGCCGCCGGATTTTGATTCCGGGAAGATTGCAGGCTTTATCTTGTCATCGTTGCAGGGCGCGATCCTGATGGCCAAGGCGCAGGACAGCGCCGAGCCCATCGACAGCTTCAGGCAGGTTCTTTTTTCAGCGTTCTTATCGTGATTCCGCTGAAAAACTAGCCGTCACGGCATCAGGAAAAGTGGATATGCCCGGTGCCGAACAAGCCGATCACGCCAACCGCAATGAGATAAAACGCAATGATGTAGTTCAGCAGCTTGGGCATGACCAGGATAAGAATGCCTGCCGCCAGGGAGACGAGCGGCATGAGATGAATATTCATATTGTTTGCGGTATGGAAGTGATGGAAGCGCCACAATTTAGCAGAGATCGCGCCAAGCGCAAACTGCTATAACCGGCATCCGAAAATATCCGGGCTTCATGGCAATCAAAATACGGAGATTATGGACTACAGTAATGCTGCGAAACGGCTTTTCGGTGCCAAATAATAATCGTAGGTCATCAATAAAAAACCCGCCGAAGCGGGTTAGCCGGTGAAACCCGGAATTTATCCTTGTGGCACCGCGATTTTGACCTGCAGCCGGCCCGCAATATATTCTTCGCCATCGGCAATTGCCACGACCTCCACCACAGAGGCTTTGTCAAAATTCACTGGATAGACAGCCGCCTGGATCCTATAGGAAACGGTATCGTTTTCCTGCACTTTATCGGCAGCGTTCACAAATGTCTGGTGCGTCGCCTCCAGATAAGAGGCCGGGGGCTCGATCTCCTGCAAAACCTGATCACCCAGGCGCACAATGACCTTCAGGCTTTTTACAGGATGGGCGACACCTGTATTGAAGGTCGCGATCGCACATAGGTGGGGAATGGAAGTCGGCACCTGATCAATAAAAAGGTCAGGTCCATATACACCGATGAACGAAAACTTGTTGCCCTCTTCCTGGAAGATGTCGTCGCAAAAAATACAATGTGCAAAACGATTTTTCATAGGCTTATATACCGTATATGACGCTTATGGCGGATGATGGATGCGAGATGTTGTCTCAGCGTGTATTGGCCTGCCCAGCAGGAATCGAACCTGCGACCCCGAGCTTAGAAGGCTCGTGCTCTATCCAACTGAGCTATGGACAGGTCGTGAGAGTGTCCGGCGTCATACGCGTTACACCATTATATGACGCGGAAAAACAGAAGGCTGAATAGTACCTCTTATCGGCCCGGGATTCAACCTTGATCATGCCTTAGGGCACATCCCGAACCTTTGCTGCAGTTAGCCTTGCCGGCTCAAGGCGTAATCTGGTCTGCCAGGCGGCGCGCCATTTTATTGGCGAGATCGGCATCTTCGGCCTCCACCATCACGCGGATCAGCGGTTCGGTGCCGGAGGCGCGGATCAGCACCCTGCCCTTGTCGCCGAGTTCTTTTTCCACCGCCGCTTTTTCCTGCACGGCAGCGGCATTTTTTTGCCAGTCGAAGCCTGGAGTGACGCGCACGTTGATCAGCACCTGCGGGAACAAGGTCAGGTCGTCAAAACATTGCTCCAGGGTCTTCTTGTTACGGCGTAACGCAGACAAGACTTGCAGCGCGGATACGATGCCGTCGCCCGTGGTGTGCTTGTCCAGGCAGAGCAGATGGCCGGAACCTTCGCCGCCCAGCAGCCAGCCTTTTTCCTGCATCTGCTCCAGCACATAGCGGTCGCCGACCTTGGCGCGGGAAAAGCCTACGCCCATCTTTTTAAACGCCAGCTCCACCGCCATATTGGTCATCAGCGTGCCGACCGCGCCCTGCACCTGGCCGATGGCCATGCGGTCCATCACCATCAGGTACAGCAACTGGTCACCGTTATAGATCTTGCCGCCGGCGTCCACCATGACCAGCCGGTCGGCGTCGCCATCCAGCGCGATGCCGATGTCGGCATGGTTGGCGCGCACGGCCAGCGACAGCGCATCCGGCGACGTGGCGCCAAAGCCGTCGTTGATGTTGAGGCCGTTGGGCTGGTTGCCGATGGCAATCACTTCCGCGCCGAGTTCATGAAATACATGCGGGGCAATCTGATAGGCAGCGCCATGCGCACAATCGACAACGATCTTCAGGCCGCGCAGGTCCAGCTCGTTCGGATAGGTGCTTTTGCAAAATTCGATGTAGCGTCCGCGAGCATCTTCCAGACGACGGGCCTTGCCGAGGCTTTCGGACGATACACAGGACATTTCTTTTTCCAGCTCGGCTTCAATCGCCAGCTCCACATCATCCGGCAGCTTGTTGCCCAATGCAGAAAAAAACTTGATGCCGTTGTCGTAATAAGGATTGTGCGACGCCGAAATAACCACACCGGCGGACAGGCGCAAGGCCCTGGTCAGGTAGGCGATGGCCGGCGTAGGCAAAGGGCCCGCCAGCATCACATCCACCCCGGCAGCGGCAAAGCCTGCTTCCAGCGCGGCTTCCAGCATATAACCGGAGATACGGGTGTCCTTGCCTATCAGCACCGCAGGCTTGTTGCCGCCGGCAGCATCCGCCTGCGCAAGCACCTTGCCGGCTGCATAGCCGAGGCGCATGACAAAATCGGGGGTAATCGGAGCAACGCCTACTTTGCCGCGTATGCCGTCGGTGCCAAAATATTTCCTTGTCATTATCTTTTCCCGTCCCTCGTTATTTTTTGTTGTCCAGATCTGCTTTGCTAATTTTTCTGTCAATTCTTTTATTAATTCTTTTACCCGCGCTTTTGCTGCTGCGCCAGCCATGTCAGCCTGCCATTGCCTGCCAGACTTTCAGCGCATCCACCGTCTCAGCCACATCATGCACGCGTACTATCTTTGCGCCCTGCGCCACCGCCGCTAAGGCAGCGCCCAGGCTGCCTGCCATCCTGCGCTCCACCGGCTTGCCGGTGATCGCGCCTATCATGGATTTACGCGACAGGCCCGCCAGCAATGGCAACTGAAGCTGTTGCTGGAAATCGCCGATATTTTTGAGCATATCGACATTGTGCTGCAGCGTCTTGCCAAAACCGAAGCCCGGATCAATGCTGATCCTGTCGCGCTCCACCCCCGCGGCTGTCAACACCTCTACCCTATCTTGCAGGAAGCGCATGACTTCTTCGTTCACATTCCCGTATTCCGGTTTCAATTGCATGTCGGATGGCGTATTTTGCATGTGCATGACGCACAAAGCAACATCGCTGTTGGCTGCCAATTGTACGGCACGCGGATCGCGGAAACCGTTGATGTCATTGACCAGGTCCACACCGGCCAGGATCGCTTCCTGCATGACTTCAGGCTTGTAGGTATCAATGGAGAGCGGCTTGCCGCAATCGCGCAGTGCATAAATGATGGGCATCACGCGGCGCAGTTCTTCTTCCAGCGGCAGCGCAGGCGCGCCGGGGCGGCTGGATTCGCCGCCGATGTCGATGATGTCGACGCCGTCTTCTATCATCTGCTCCGCATGGGTAATGGCGCTATCCAGTGCGGCGTACTGGCCACCGTCGGAAAATGAATCAGGTGTGACGTTGAGCACCCCCATCACCAGCGGGCGGAACTGCCTGCCCTGCATGGCAAAGCGGTATCTTCCGCATTGAAAATAGCTGTTCATCGGCATAGGGCGTATGGAGGCAAGGAGGCAAAAAATAAGGGCGAGGATCACTCCTCACCCTATTTCCGTCAGCAGCGTGTGGCCTGCCGGTTTAGTAGATTTATACGGCCGGTGCAGGCGCGTTCGGTGACACCCCGCCGGACGTGCTGTCCGTTGGATGTTTGCGGATTGTCGTGCCCAGTTTTGGCGGACGCGGTTCCAGGCCGTTCATGATGTCGTCAATCTGGTCGGCATCGATTGTTTCCCAGTCCATCAGCGCCTTGGTCATTGCTTCTACCTTGTCGCGATTTTCTTCCAGCAGCTTGCGGGACAATGCATATTGCGCATCCAGGATCACGCGAATTTCAGCATCGACTTTTTGCTGCGTGGCTTCCGAGATGGTTTTAGAAGCCATGCCGAAATAGCCTTCCTGCTGGCTATCTTCATACACCATCACGCCCATCGTGTCAGACATGCCGAAACGAGTCACCATGGAACGGGCCAGTTTGGTGGCGCGTGAAAAATCATTCGATGCGCCGGTAGACATCTGGCCGACAAAAATCTCTTCTGCGATACGGCCGCCGAACAGGATGGAAATTTCTTCCAGCATCTTGTCCTTGTAGCCGCTGATCTGGTCATGCTCAGGCAACTGCCATGTCAGGCCCAGCGCAAAGCCGCGCGGCATGATCGTGACTTTATGCACAGGATCTGCCTTGGGCAGCAGTTTGGCGACCACTGCGTGGCCGGACTCATGGTAGGCCGTGTTCCTGCGTTCATCTTCACGCATGACCATGGATTTACGCTCGGGGCCCATGTAGATCTTGTCTTTGGCATCTTCAAAATCCTGCATTTCCACCAGGCGCTTGTTGCGGCGCGCGGCAAACAGTGCGGATTCATTGACCAGGTTGGCCAGGTCGGCACCGGAGAAACCAGGCGTGCCGCGGGCCAGGATGTCTGCACGAACGTCGGGAGCGATAGGCACCTTGCGCATGTGCACATTCAGGATTTGTTCGCGGCCACGGATATCCGGCAGGCCGACAGTCACCTGACGGTCGAAACGGCCTGGGCGCAGCAGCGCTTTATCCAGTACGTCTGCACGGTTGGTTGCCGCAATGACGATGACGCCGGAGTTGGCTTCGAAGCCGTCCATCTCCACCAGCATCTGGTTCAATGTCTGTTCGCGTTCGTCGTTACCGCCGCCCATGCCGGCGCCGCGATGGCGGCCTACTGCATCGATCTCATCGATGAAGATAATGCAGGGGGAATGTTTCTTGGCGTTTTCAAACATGTCACGCACGCGGGATGCGCCGACACCGACAAACATTTCAACGAAATCGGAACCGGAAATCGTGAAAAAAGGTACTTTGGCTTCACCGGCAATCGCACGGGCCAGCAAGGTCTTACCAGTACCTGGAGGACCTACCATCAGCACGCCGCGAGGAATACGGCCGCCGAGTTTCTGGAATTTGGTGGGGTCGCGCAGGAAATCGACAATCTCGGTCACTTCTTCTTTCGCTTCATCGCAGCCTGCGACGTCAGCGAAAGTGACCGTGTTGTTGGCATCATCCAGCATGCGTGCCTTGGATTTGCCAAACGAGAAAGCACCGCCCTTGCCGCCACCCTGCATCTGGCGCATGAAGAATACCCAGACGCCGATCAGCAGCAGCATAGGGAACCAGGAAATAAATACCTGGGACAGGAAGGATTGTTCTTCCGGCTGCTTGACGTCGAATTTGATGCCGTTGTTGACCAGGTCGCCTACGAGGCCCTTGTCCAATACGGTCACCTGCGATTTGATTTTTTTGCCGTCTACGGTAGTAGCGACGATGGAGCGGCTGGCTTCATCGATCGTGGCATCCTTGATGTGCTTGGCCCTTACTTCATCCAGGAAATCGGAATATGCCATTGGCTGCGCACCGGAAGCGATGCCCTTGCCGTCAAATTGCTTGAATACAGTGAACAGCACCAAGGCAATGACAACCCAGATGGCGGCTTTAGAAAACATATTATTCACGAGAACTCCTTGGACGTAACATACGCCATCACACACTCAAACATTAATTCTACCCCCATTAACTTAGGCTTGCTAGACGGCATATAGGGCAGTTTCGCCTTTTATCAAGGGAAGAAAGGCTTAGCCAGGGTTTTTCAGGCCTTTTCCTAGCAAAAAGATCTCGGAAGACTTGTCCTTGCTGGCCTTGGGTTTCTTGTTTGCCACCGTTTTAAACTCATTCTTGAACATATCGACAATACTGTTATAACTGGGGCCATGAAAACATTTCACCAGCAAGGCGCCGGAAGGTTTCAGGTGCGCATTGGCAAAGGCCACTGCCAGCTCGATGATGTATTCGACCCTGGCCGCATCGGCGGTGGGTATGCCTGACAGGTTGGGCGCCATGTCGGATAACACAAGGTCTACCTTGCGGCCTTTCAGCTGCGCTTCCAGCTGGTTCAGCACCTCTTCCTCACGGAAATCGCCTTGAATGAATTGCACGTCGGCAATCGGATCCATGGGCAGCAGGTCCAGCGCAAAGATTTCGCCCAGGATGCCGCCGCCGTCTTTACCGGCCAGCTTATTTCTCACATACTGTGACCAGCTGCCAGGAGTTGCACCAAGATCAACAATAATCTGGCCGGGCTTGATCAGTTTTTCACTTTCATCAATCTCTTTGAGCTTGTATACAGCCCGGGCACGATAGCCTTCCTTTTGTGCAAGTTTCACATAAGGATCGTTAATATGGTCGTGAACCCAATTTTGATTGAATTTATTCTTTGCCATTCGCGTAAAATACTGCTTTTAAAGGAATTTACATGTTAAAACTAACGCCCGCTGAACGTAGCGAATTGCGTTCCGCAGCTCACGCCCTGAAGCCAATTGTACTGATAGGCGAAGCCGGCTTGTCCCCTGCTGTCATGAAAGAGATTGATGCCGGCCTTAAATCCCACGGCCTGATCAAGGTTCGTGTATTCGGCGACGACCGCGAAGCACGCATCGCCATGTATGACAATATTTGCAGCACCCTGGATGCGGCGCCTATCCAGCATATTGGCAAACTGCTGGTTCTCTACCGTCCCAAGCAGGAAGAAAGCACCACCAAGGTATTGAGAAAAGGCAAAGCAGGCGGTTTGCGGGAAGTGACTATCGTCAAACCAAGCCCCAGCGGCACCAAGAAACCTACTGTATCCAAAGTGATGGTCAAGGGCAATGAACGGGTAACGCAGGGCGGCAATATCAAACGCGCCAAACCGCGTCAGTCCAGTACCAAGAAATCGGCTCTCGGCAACGCCTGAGTACATTCAGGCAAGCCTGCGCCAGTAGTATCCGGGTGTTTGCGGCAGTGCCCTTGCCTGCCGGCACTCCATCCTGTCTGCCGCACATCCTGCAATATTTCGTGATTATGCGCGCAATTGGCTGAGCCTTGAGTTAATTCATCAGCGCGCAGAGCAATATCGTGCAAATAGCGGGCAACCAGCCGGTTGCCGCCTGCAGTTTATTTTCAGATATACAAAACGTCCAGCACTTCGTACTCGCGCACGCCGGAAGGCGCCTGCACACCGACCACGTCGCCGGCATACTTGCCGATCAGCGCGCGCGCGATAGGCGAAGTGATGGAGACTTTCTTTTCCTTGATGTCGGCTTCATCCTCGCCAACGATCTGATAGGTCACCTTCTGCGCATTTTCCAGGTCTTCCAGGTGCACGGTGGAACCAAACACCACGCGGCCTTCCGCTTCCAGCTCGGTCGGGTCAATGATCTGCGCAGCGCTCAGCTTGCCCTCCAGATCCGCGATGCGGCCTTCGATAAAGCTCTGGCGCTCTTTGGCGGCATCGTACTCTGCGTTTTCAGACAAATCGCCTTGTGCGCGCGCCTCTGAAATTGCATTGATGACCGAAGGACGCTCTTTGGTCTTCAGTTGATGCAATTCCTGCTTAAGCAATTCCGCGCCGAATTTGGTGAGAGGTACTGTACTCATATCAATTATTAACACTTATAAAGTAAAAATACAGAGGCCACTTTAGACATCAGCAAGACTGATGTTGCCAGTGACCTCTGTATGAATTAAACCTGTAACTTATATCAGCAAGGCTAGTGCCGCTCAAAGAACCGGATACAGAATCCGGCGACCTCCACGGCAGCTTACGCCATACTATAACAGTTAGTGTAAGGTTTTATGCAGTCCTTGTAAATCATAGACGTGTAACTCGTCCAGATGGCGCATCCCCTCCACTGCCGCTTCCGCGCCGGCAATGGTGGTATAGGTGGTTACGCGGGCTGCCAGCGAAGAAACACGGATTGCCCGCGAATCGACGATCGCATTGCGTTTTTCTTCCACGGTATTGATCACCAGCGCAATTTCGTGGTTCTTGATCATGTCCACGATATGCGGCCGGCCTTCAACGACCTTGTTAACAACCGACACAGGAATGCCCTCTGCCGCAATCGCTGACGCCGTGCCACGAGTAGCCACCACCGAGAAGCCGAGCGCTACCAGATCCCTGGCAACCTTGACGGCACGCGGCTTGTCGCTGCCCTTGATGCTCAAAAATACCTTGCCGGACTGCGGCAGTTTGACGCTGGCACCCAGTTGCGATTTAACGAAGGCTTCACCGAAGGTCTTGCCCACGCCCATCACTTCGCCGGTGGACTTCATCTCTGGCCCGAGGATGGTATCCACGCCCGGGAACTTGACGAACGGGAACACAGCTTCCTTGACGCTGTAATAAGGCGGCACAACCTCTTCGAAGATACCTTGCGAATCCAGCGACTGGCCGGCCATGCAGCGCGCCGCAATCTTGGCCAGCTGCAAGCCGGTCGCCTTGGAGACGTAAGGCACGGTACGGGATGCACGCGGATTCACTTCCAGCACGAACACGACATCCTTGCCGTCCTGCTGCTGGATCGCAAACTGCACGTTCATCAGGCCAACCACGTTCAGGCCCTTGGCCATCAGCGAGGTCTGGCGCTTCAATTCGGCAATGGTTTCCTGCGACAAGGAATACGGCGGCAATGAGCAGGCTGAATCACCGGAGTGCACGCCGGCCTGTTCAATATGCTCCATCACACCACCGATGAAAGTACGCTGGCCATCGGACAGACAGTCCACGTCCACTTCAATCGCATCGTTCAGGAAGCGGTCCAGCAACACCGGGGAATCATGTGACACCTTGACCGCTTCGCGCATGTAGCGCTCCAGGTCGCGCTGCTCGTGCACGATTTCCATCGCGCGGCCACCCAATACATAAGAGGGGCGCACCACCAGCGGGTAGCCGATCTCCTGCGCCAGTTCCAGCGCCTGCTGTTCGGTACGCGCAGTACGGTTAGGCGGCTGGCGCAGGCCCAGGTCCTGCAGCAGCTTCTGGAAGCGTTCGCGGTCTTCCGCTGCATCGATCATGTCGGGCGAAGTACCGATGATGGGCACGCCATTGGCTTCCAGGTCCAGCGCCAGTTTCAGCGGTGTCTGGCCGCCGTACTGGACGATGACGCCGACCGGTTTTTCCAGCGCAACGATTTCCAGCACGTCTTCCAGCGTCAGCGGTTCAAAATACAGGCGATCCGACGTATCGTAGTCGGTGGACACGGTTTCAGGATTGCAGTTGACCATGATGGTTTCATAGCCGTCTTCGCGCATCGCAAACGCAGCGTGCACGCAGCAGTAGTCAAACTCGATACCCTGGCCGATACGGTTGGGGCCGCCACCGAGAACCATGATCTTCTTCTTGTCGGTCGGCGCGGACTCGCACTCTTCCTCATACGTCGAATACATGTAGGCAGTGTTGGTTGCAAACTCGCCGGCACAGGTGTCCACGCGCTTGTAGACCGGACGGACGTTCAGCAGGTGGCGACGTTCACGCACCGCCTTGTCGGTAGTTTTCAGCAGATAGGCCAGGCGGCGGTCGGAGAAGCCTTTTTGCTTCAGCTTCAGCAACAGGTTCTTGTCCAGCGCGTCCAGGTTCTGGTGATCCAGCCACAGTTCGATATCAACGATGTCCTTAATCTGCACCAGGAACCATGGATCGATCTTGGTCAGCTGATGCACTTCTTCCAGCGAGAAACCCTGGCCGAACGCATCGCCTACATACCAGATACGGTCCGGTCCGGGCTCGCCGAGTTCGGCTTCGATGGTTTCGCGGTCGGTGGTCTTCTGGTTCATGCCGTCCACGCCCACTTCCAGACCGCGCAGGGCTTTCTGGAAGGATTCCTGGAAGGTACGTCCGATAGCCATCACTTCACCGACGGATTTCATCTGCGTCGTCAGGTGCTTATCGGCCTGCGGGAATTTTTCAAATGCAAAACGCGGGATCTTGGTGACGACGTAATCGATCGAAGGTTCGAACGACGCCGGTGTCGCGCCGCCGGTAATTTCGTTGCGCAATTCGTCCAGCGTAAAGCCGACTGCCAGCTTGGCCGCGATCTTGGCAATAGGGAAGCCGGTCGCCTTGGAGGCCAGCGCCGAGGAACGCGATACACGCGGATTCATCTCGATGACGATCATGCGGCCATCGGCAGGATTGACGGAGAACTGCACGTTGGAGCCGCCCGTATCCACGCCGATTTCACGCAGCACCGCCAGCGAGGCGTTGCGCATGATCTGGTATTCCTTGTCGGTCAGTGTCTGCGCCGGCGCTACCGTGATCGAATCGCCGGTGTGCACGCCCATCGGATCCAGATTCTCAATCGAGCACACGATGATGCAGTTGTCCGCCTTATCGCGCACGACTTCCATCTCATACTCTTTCCAGCCCAGCAGAGATTCTTCGATCAGCAATTCGCTGGTAGGCGATGCTTCCAGGCCGCGTTTGCAGATGGTTTCAAACTCTTCTTCATTGTAGGCAATCCCGCCGCCGGTGCCACCCATCGTGAACGACGGACGGATGATGACCGGGAAGCCCAGTTCTTTCTGCACCACCCAGGATTCGTCCAGCGTATGCGCTACGCCGGAACGCGCGGAACCCAGGCCGATCTTGGTCATCGCATCCTTGAACTTGGAGCGGTCTTCTGCCTTGTCGATGGCCTCAGGCGTCGCGCCGATCAGCTCCACCTTGTACTTGTCCAGCACACCGTTGCGGTGCAGGTCCAGCGCGCAGTTCAGCGCAGTCTGGCCGCCCATCGTCGGCAAAATAGCATCCGGTTTTTCCTTGGCGATGATGCGTTCCACCACTTGCCAGGTAATCGGTTCGATGTAGGTCACATCGGCCATTTCAGGATCAGTCATGATCGTGGCCGGATTGCTGTTGACCAGGATGACTTTATAACCTTCTTCACGCAGGGCCTTGCAGGCCTGTGCGCCGGAATAGTCGAATTCGCATGCCTGCCCGATGATGATCGGGCCTGCGCCAATAATCAGAATACTTTTTATATCATTACGCTTAGGCATTTTTATTTTTCTCCAACTTTGCCTGATTCATCAAACCTGTGAAACGGTCAAACAGGTAACCGATATCGTGCGGACCGGGCGAGGCTTCCGGGTGACCCTGGAAGCAGAATGCCGGCTTGTCCGTACGGGCAAAGCCTTGCAGGGAATTATCGAACAGCGACACATGCGTCACCCTGCAATTGTCCGGCAGGGTTGCGGCATCCACCGCAAAACCGTGGTTTTGCGACGTGATCAGCACCTGCCTGGTATCCAGGTCTTGCACCGGATGGTTGGCGCCGTGGTGGCCGAACTTCATTTTCAAGGTCTTCGCGCCGGAGGCCAGCGCCATGATCTGGTGACCCAGGCAGATGCCGAAGGTAGGGATGCCTTTTTCTATCAATTCTTTGGTCGCGGCAATGGCGTAGTCGCAAGGCTCCGGATCGCCGGGGCCGTTGGACAAAAATATGCCGTCCGGGTTCAGCGCCAGCGCATCTGCCGCACTGGCCTGCGCCGGCAACACGGTTACCTTGCAGCCGCGCTGCGTCAGCATGCGCAGGATATTGCGCTTGACGCCATAATCAAATGCCACCACGTGGAACTTCGGATCGCCAAGCTGGCCGTAGCCCTGGCCCAATACCCATTCCGTTTCCGTCCACTCGTACGATTTGCTGGCAGAGACCACTTTCGCCAGATCCATGCCGGACAAACCGGGGAAGGATTTCGCCAGTTCCAGCGCCTTGTCGGCGTCGTCGCCTGTCAGGATGGCGCCGCCCTGGGCGCCTTTTTCACGCAGGATACGCGTCAGCTTGCGGGTGTCGATGCCGGCAATAGCGACGATGTTCTGCGAAATCAGGTAATCGGACAGGGATTGTTCGGAGCGGAAATTCGATACCAGCATCGGCAGGTCTTTAATGATCAGGCCGGCTGCATGGATTTTGTCGGATTCAACGTCTTCAGAATTGACGCCGGTATTGCCGATATGCGGATAAGTCAGTGTGACGATCTGGGAGCTGTAACTAGGATCGGTCAGGATTTCCTGATAGCCGGTCATGGAGGTATTGAAAACTACCTCACCTATCGTATGGCCCGTAGCGCCAATGGAAAAACCGGAAAATAGTGTCCCGTCAGCGAGAGCAAGGATGGCTGGTGTGTCCTGCCCCAGCCGGAGTGAATGGGGCAAAGACTGCGGAAATGGCAGCAAGGGTAACTCCTGTATTGTTACCGCCGCTGCGTCGCACCAAGATGATCGTTGTGCTTGATGCACGGCGTTTTAACAAACGGGCTCCGCGCAGGAAGAAACGATTTTATGGGGCAATGTGGATAGTGTATGCGCTACGGCGGGAGGTAAATTAGTTAAACCTTCAGATTGTAGCGCAAAATGGCCCATCAGGCAAATTCTGGAGCCTGAAAATTGACGCTCAATCGCCTGAGGAAAGCATTTTCCAAGGCAGTTCTTACGAGAGCGTGGCGGCGTTGACAACCGTGCTGCCCTACTGGGATGAAGCGGGGGAGAAACACCGGCTCCGGCGCATGCCCGATATTGCTAAACAATATAAACAATAGCGGGCAGGAGCGCGGTTTTATGACAGCAGATATCTGCTAATAGTATGACGGCAGATATTTATAGATAAATACCTGCCAGGGTAGCCACTAAAATATTACAGGCCCAGTGCAGCGATGCCGGCTTTGGCAATCTGCGCGTCTTCCGCCGATTTCACGCCGGAAACGCCGACCGCGCCTACGCACTGGCCATCAACGACGATGGGTACGCCGCCTTCCAGCATGCCTTCCAGGTAAGGAGCGCTCAGGAAAGAGAAACGGCCGTTATTGATGACGTCTTCATAGATCTTGGATTCACGGCGGCCCAGCGCCGCTGTCGTCGCCTTGGCAGGCGCGATGTGCGCGGAAATCGGCGCGACGCCGTCCAGGCGCTGCAACCACATCAGGTGACCGCCATCGTCGACCACGGCAATCACAACTGCCCAGTTATTGGCCTTGGCTTCAGCTTCCGCAGCGGCGGCGATTTTTTTGACATCTTCCAGCGTCAGGACAGGTTTTGTTTGCATTTTGACCTCGTTATAAATAGGAATGAATTGTACGTGAAGCCAGTTGCCCTGGATATCACAAGTGTTTTGACTATATTTACGCGCGCCGCCATGGCAGGCGTGCAATACGGATCAGGAACCCGACAATGCGAGATGCAGCCTTTGCAGGAATACGGGGTAGCCATACTGCTTTTCATAATAATCGCGCGCCAGCCTTACCTGAGCCTCATGGTCGTCAACAACCTTCCGCAATGCCGCCACCAGCTCGGGGATATTGCTCCAGCCCAGCTCCTTGTTGGCAAAAATATCCGCGTGCCTCAGCAGTGGCGCCCTGTCGTCGTTGGCGTAATAAATAGCCGGATAGCCGCAACCCTGCGCTTCGATGGAACCGCGCCCGCCCGGTATCGGAAACGACCCCAGGAACACGTGCCCGTCTATTTCTTTCATGCTGTCCCACAGCGAAGGCACATGCGGCAGATAGCAGAACCTGCTGACGGCAATGCCGCGCGCCAGCAGAGCCTGGCTGATCAGCCCCAGCCAGGCGTCATCGAGATGGCCTATATGCCAGTAGCTACCACCTGTCACCGACAATATTTCGGCGACGACATGCTGGTAGGCCAGAGCGCTATCCCGCTTGTATTTATTGGCAGAGCCGGAGGACACCACGGTCAGGGTTTCCAGCGTGGGCCGAGTGAAGGTTTTGACGCCGCGGTCCGCTACATACAAAGGGACGTGCACAGTAGGACGACCCAGATTGCTTTGGCAGATCCCTTGCAGGTGCTCGGTAAAATCCACATGCGCGTATCCGGGTAGCGTACAGCCGACGGAGGGCTGATGGTCGCAATGATGGAAGAATACCTTGCGTACCGTCTCCGGCAGGCTTGCCGCTGCCACGTAAGGCAAGGGGTCCGGATGGTGGGACAGGATCAGCACGCATTCCGGCCTCACCGCATTGAATACGGCTTGCAATTCTTTCACCTTGCCGGCAAAGCTGGGGGTCTCCAGCCGGTGCACCATCGCCTTGGGCATGCGCGCAGCCGCATCGGCAACTTTCAGCCGTCCGCTCTGATAAGAACCGAACAGGTCGGTCAGCACGACCACTGCGCCACCGAGCACCGACACCAGGTCTTCCGCCACCCGAGAATGGCCGCCGGCATTGTAGAACTCGCTCAGGATCACCAGGTAGCCGCCACGCGCCACCGGCTCCGGGGACACACTGGTATCGCGCATTGCCTCGCCCAGCCGCAATACCAGCTTGTCGTAGCCGAACAAATATAGCGAATAGCCGATGACATCAGGCCTGGTATAAAAAGAGCCCACGCCCACCGCAATGGAGCGCAGCGCATCGTCATAACGTCCGGCATCAATCAATTCGGCAGTCTGGTCTTGCAGCGCCGTGGCTTCGATGCATGGAGATAAATCATCCATTCACTATTTCCCTGATTTCATCACAGCCCGCAGCATATCATTCCCGGCCACCGTTGCAACTCTTGCACATCGCAAAGCGGTATTTTCAAAAGCGCGGCCTCACCGGATAAAGATAACGATATGGCAGATCCATTTTTATTAAAAATCTGCCATCAAATCAGGCCGCCGTTTTTTCATAGGAGAAAATATAAAATCGTTAATGAAACGAACAATTTTTTACAAGCAAGGTTTTGACATTCATTTTAAGTTCATTTACAGTGGTCCAGTTTTTCCAACCAGGTGCAAAGATGCTAACACCCGTTTCCAGACATCATCGGAAAGCCAGGCTTATTGTTCTGGCTGCGCTATTGCAGATTGGTTTTTGCAACCCAAGTTGGAGCGCCGACAATCCCTTTCCCGAATCTTCCACCGCCTACACCAAACTCCAGGAACTGAAAGAACGCGCATCCGAACTGAGCTCGAAAGCCATGGGCCTGCTGGGCATCAACTACAAGCGCGGCGGTAATACACCTGAGAATGGCCTCGATTGCAGCGGTTTCGTGCGTTATGTATTCAAGGATGTCATTGCGGCGGAATTGCCGAGGACTTCGGCCGAGATCAGCAAGGTCGGCGAGAAGATAGAACAGAAAGACCTGCAGCCCGGCGACCTGGTTTTTTACAATACGCTGAAGCGCGGCTTTTCGCATGTCGGCATTTATCTCGGCGACAATAAATTCATCCACTCCCCTTCCGCCGGCGGCCAGGTGCGCATAGAGAGCATGGATATCGCTTACTGGAAGAAACGCTTCAACGGCGCCCGCCGGATCGAAGACGACGGCAAGAACGACACGGATAAAAAGTAAAAAGCAGGCGTCAGGCAGGAATTGGCTTCCTCACACTACCGTTTTCAGCTGTAGGCAATACTCCACCTCATTCCCGCCGGCCTGCGCCGGCAACGCTTCAATGCTCCTGCATCGCCTTGATCTTTTGCCGTAGTTCGGGCAAGGCCGCTGTCATCGCTTTTTCTCCTGCCAGTATTGCCAGGTTACGCCCGGCAAAATCACTGCCTTTCATACCTGCAAGTTCAGGCTTGATGACAATGTCGGCATTTTTCAGTTCGAAATTGTTCATCGTCTGGCCCATGATGGTAAAAGTCTGCATCAGCACATCCATGGAACTGCCGGCAGTCTGCCCTTCCGGCTGGGACGAGATATTAACGGCGATCACAAAATCCGCCCCCATCTCGCGCGCAAAACGCACCGGCACCGGCGATACCAGGCCGCCATCCACATACTGCCTGTCGCCTATTTTTACCGGCTGGAATACACCCGGCACCGCGGATGAAGCGCGCACCGCAATGCCAGTGTTTCCGCGCCGGAACAGGATGGGCTGGCCGCTGTTCAGATCCGTCGCCACTGCGCCGAAAGGTTTCTTTAATTTCTCTATCGGCGCATTTGCCACCATCTTGTTCACGTAATTCTGCAGACCATCGCCCTTCAGCACGCCGCTGGATTTGGAAAACAGCGGCACGGACCAATCCGAGATTGTTGCCTCATCCATGTCCAGTGCCATCTTCTGCAGCACGAAGCCGTTATTGCCGGCCGCATAGAGCGCGCCAACCAGGCTGCCGGCACTGGTGCCGACGACGATATCGGGTACGATGCCCTGCGCTTCCAGCACCTTGATCACGCCGATATGCGCAAACCCGCGCGCCGCACCGCCACCCAGCGCCAGACCTATCCTGACATTGCGCACCTGCTTGACAACGGGCACAGGCAGCGGCGCAGCGGCCACTTGCACCGGCGGTGTTTCCACGCTTTTGCAGCCGGCCAGCAGCAGGCTGCAGGCAAACAGATATTTAATGGAATGAAATGCTTTTCCAACGGGTGACATGAATAGACGCCTTGATTGACTGATAATCTGCAGTATTTATTGAGCACACCGCACGCGTGCAAATTCGCCAAAGTACACGCTTGAACACATTCTGTATGGAGACAGGGCAATAGTGAAATTGCGAGCAACCAGAACTGCTCCGCTGGACGACTTGCCAACAATCCGCAACGACGAAATTCGTTGCTGCAACGCCAGATTATATCCTGTTTTAACAGCATGAAACCTCACGGGATCGGGTGTCGCTCACGCTGCAAAATAGACATAATTTCAGAGTAAAAAATCCTACTTGCAACAAAAAATGTCGAGCAAATTTACACGCCCATAAAAGAATGCTGCGACGCGATTGTAAGCCCTTGATTTGGCAGAGATTCGCAAATGCTGGCACGATAAGTGCTGCTTTTTTGTAGGCGTTTACCGGGAGAATACAATATGAAACACCTTGCCTGCCTATTACTTACAAGCCTAGCCATATTGACGAACCCGTCTTATGCCTCTGTTGTCTTATATCAGGACTCAGGCCAGTTCCAGGCAGCGGCTCCCGCCGGAACTACGGAAACATTTGAGGGTTATGCAGCGCCTGCCAGTTTTGTCAATGTATCAGATACTACCTTAGGCAATCTTAGCTTTGGCGCCAGTACCTTTATCGTTGATCCGGATTTTGACGGCGGCGGTTACAACTGGAACACGGGGGCGGTACTGAATTTTGCCAACTCCCCCACCGTTGATACCACTCTCTCTTTTGCCCCTACTACGGCATTCAGCGCCCTTTTTGGCACGGTGGGACCAACCGACGATGATTTTGGGCAAGATATCATCGTTACCGTTAACGATCAGTCTTTCCTCCTAGGCACGGGCTCATTTGCTAACTGGACTTTCTACGGTTTTATTTCCGATACTCCATTTTCAAGTGTTTCTTTCTCCACCGCACAAGGCTTTCCCATATTGGATAATGTCTTCGTAGGCAATAGTACCGCGACCGTTCCCGAGCCGACATCACTGGCCATGCTTGCCCTAGGTATCTTGTGTATTGCCACCGTACGCAGACGGCAGGAAAAATGAGATTAGGTCCGGCCAACAAATAAAGCCCGTCACATGAACTGAACCCCATAAATGGGAAGCAAGCCTTTGTGTATTACCCCGGCGCACCATATACTGGGATTTCACTCAGGGGACAATGTGAGAACAGAGCAAGACAAGGGCGTAGTCGAGCTGACGGTGTTCCGCGATTTTGCGCAAAGGGCCGGTCTGCCCGTCGTCGGCGCCAGCATAGAAAAACGCAGCGGCGACTCCGAGCCGGACATCCTGTGCATCCTCGACGGCGAAGGCAAGGTGGCGTTTGAGCTGGTGGAAATATGCGACCCCATGCTGGCCGCCAATATCGCCCATACCCTTGCAGGCGGCGATTCCGCAGAACCTGCCGCCTCCGACCCTTCCATCAGGATAGTCCGCAAAAAACTCAGCAAAAAATACCGCACTGATTACCCCGTGGAACTGGTTTGCTATACCAATGGCCGCACCAAGACCGCAGACCACGACATCTTAGCCGCGATCCAGCCGTGGTTCAGCGCAATCCAGGGGCCCTTCCGCCGCGCCTGGCTCTCCGGCAAAAAAGAAGTCTACGAAGTATGGCGCCTGTAAACGCCCCCCACCAAATTAGTCGGCCATCACCGCATTATCTAACTGTCCGAAACGCGTGCGCTTAACACTAGCCTGAGCTGTACTCTTTTTTTTTCGGCGGTTCCAGTTGCAGTATCTTGCTGAAAATTCGCTCCAGCTTTTCGATGAAGCTCGGCTCAAACTCTGGCAGTTTGAAAGGCGGTAGCGCAGACGGCCGCACCAGATGGCGCTTTACCAGCCGGGGATCCTGCTCTCCCGGTTCTGCCCGCCCCATCTCGCAGGAAATCTGCGTTGAATAATTGCCCCTCACTGCAATCGCTATCCTGTACTGGTTGGGATAACCATACACCGGATCCGGCTCGCCGGATGTAAATACCAGCGCGGTTTCCACCATGGTAGTAGGGCTCAGCTTGCGTTCTATAACGGGCTGGTAGCCCGCGTTGACCAATCCTTCCATTGACGGTTCAAACAACTTCTCCAGTCTGTCCAGCACGGGTTCAAATTTTTCCACAAAGGCCTGGCTGGCTGCTTCGGCGGCTTTTGCAGCAGACTGGCGTTCCGTAATTTTTTGCTTTTGTTGTTCTTCGTATTTGGCTTTAGCCTTGTCGAATGGGTTCATCACGATCCAATAGGCATGTAAAAAGAAATCGACTATACCAAATAAATCGCGCTGAAAAATCGCGGTAACAAATTGTTGCGGATATCAGAAAATGAAACAAATATTCTGCCGGGCAACAGTCTCCTCCAAAGAAAAACTGAAGGCACTCATGTATGTGAGCATCAGCATAAAGCCTGTAGATTTAGGCATTCGGCTGAACCAGACTGATCAGGTTACCGCAGGTATCCTCGAACAGTACTACAGTCACCGGCCCCATGCTCACAGGCTCACCGCGAAAGACGACGCCCACATTCTTGAGCCGCTGATATTCCGCGTGGATATCTTTGGAGATAAAGGCCGTTGCGGGAATTCCAGCCTCGAACAGCGCCTTCTGATAGTCAAGCGCAGGCGGGAATCCCATCGGTTCAAGCACCAGCTCAACCTCGTCAACGCCCTCGGGCGAGCTTACTGTCAGCCAGCGGTATGGACCCATAGGGATGTCAGCCATTTTTCGGAAACCGAGGACCATCGTATAAAATTGCAGCGCCTGCTCTTGGTCCGCAACCGTTACGCTAGAAAATTTGATCTGCATTGACGCCTCCGCATTTGTTTAGTGAATTGAAATATATTGGAAAATTCAGCCCGATTAAATCCCTGCTGCCTCAATTTATTGCGGGAGGTCTTGGTGGACAAAGCGCATGCATAAGTCTGGCTGCTTAAAAAGTGCTTTAATTTTACGTATTAATTTGCAATTCCAACATGGCATTTGCCGTATGTGCAACCGCTACGCCACAGGAATGTAGAGAAAAGTTAATTTCCCCAAAAGAGTAATTGCCATCGGGAAATTTGCGCGTATCCTTGCAAGAATGCGCTAAAAATGCCCTCCATTCGAGTTTGCGGCAAAGACCTAGTCCCAGGCACATCCAGATTTCGCAATTCAAGACCCAGGAAAAAAAATGAATCTCAACAATATCAAGATCGGCCCGCGCCTGGGCCTGGCTTTCGGGGCAATCCTTGTGCTGTTGCTGGCGGTTGCTTACACCGGCTGGCATTCACTGGCGGACGCAAAGAGAAATATCGACGCCATTACGAAAGAAAATAATACCAAGATCGCGCTTGCCAATAATCTGCGCGGCGATCTCAACCTGGTTGCCAGGTCCGTGCGTAATTACATCATCTACCAGGACCCTGCCGTGCGCCAGAAGATGCTGGGGCGGATTACCGGGGCAAATAAAGACTACGACGAATCATTTGACAAGATCGGCGCTCTCGTCCACACGGACAAAGCCAGGCAAATTTTTACAGAGCTTAAACAAGACCGTGAAAAGGTGCGTCCCCTGTTCGACAACCTGATCAAGCTTATCGACTCCGGCAAGGCCGAAGAAGCGCCGGAATACCTGCGCCAGTCCGTGCAGCCGGTTCAGGACAAGTGGTTTGAAACCATACAAGGCATGATTACTCTGCAGGAGGAACAAAACCAGGCAGCCGTGGATGACGTCAACCAGGGATACCAATTCGCTGTCAAATTCCTGGCCACATGCACCTTGATAGCCCTTGCGGCCGGCGGCCTGCTTGCATGGCTGGCAACCCGCTCCATTACGCGCCCCATAGGCCGTGCGGTGAAGATCGCACAAACGGTTGCATCCGGCGACCTGACCAGCAAGATAGAAATAGATTCGACCGACGAGACTGGCCAGTTATTGCAGGCTTTAAAGGAAATGAACGCCAGCCTGGTCAATATCGTCAGCCAGGTCCGCGCCGGCACCGACACGATAGCAATCGCTTCGGAAGAAATCGCCGCCGGCAATCTCGACCTGTCTTCACGTACGGAAGAACAAGCGAGCTCGCTGGAAGAAACCGCGTCATCGATGGAAGAACTGACCAGCACCGTCAAACACAACGCAGACAATGCGCGCCAGGCCAACCAGCTGGCATCCAATGCGTCAGACATCGCCTCCAAAGGCGGCTCGGTAGTCGGCGAAGTGGTCAACACCATGGGCTCCATCAACGAATCGTCCAAAAAAATCGTCGACATCATCAGCGTCATTGACGGCATCGCCTTCCAGACCAATATCCTGGCGTTGAACGCGGCAGTGGAAGCAGCCCGCGCCGGCGAACAGGGCCGCGGCTTTGCTGTCGTGGCCAGCGAGGTGCGCAACTTGGCGCAGCGTTCCGCTTCTGCAGCGAAAGAGATCAAGCTGCTGATCAACGATTCCGTCGAAAAAGTAGATGCCGGCTCCAGGCTGGTAGACCAGGCGGGCGCCACGATGAATGAAGTCGTGAACAGCGTCAAGCGTGTCAGTGACATCATCACCGAGATTACCGCCGCCGGCCAGGAGCAGACGGCAGGCATAGAACAAATCAATCAGGCTGTCCTGCAGATGGACCAGGTCACGCAGCAAAATGCTGCGCTGGTGGAAGAAGCTGCCGCAGCGGCAGAGTCGCTGCAGGACCAGGCAGCCAAGCTGGCCGAGCTGGTCAGCGTGTTTAAAATGGACGGACTGGCCGCGGCAAGTCCAATAGCAGCCAGGCAAGCCGGCCGGACTACGCCGGTAGCCGCAGCAAGACGCGTTGCAGCCCCGCAAAACGCCGTCAGGCGTGCTCCTGCCAAAGTGTTGCCGATACACCGCGTAGCAGCTGCGCCAGCCGCAATGGCGGCATCTGCCGACAACGGCCAATGGGAAGAGTTTTAAGATCAGCAGCACACGCTGCATGGCGGCCTCGCTCAGTAAAGCCGCCAAGCAGAACTACACCTGCACATCCGCGTAAGGCTCTTTCAGCAGGGCCAGCTGTTCAAACTCTTCCAGCGGAACAGGTCGGCTAAAGAAGTATCCCTGATAGCAATGGCAGCCTGCAGCCGCCAGGAAATCGCGCTGCGCTGCAGTTTCAACCCCTTCCGCAATGACACCCAGTCCCAGGCTCTGGGCCAGCGCAACGATGGTCCTGGCAATGGCGGCATCGTTGGGGTCTATCAGCACATCGCGCACAAACGACTGGTCGATTTTCAGCTGGTCCAACGGCAATTTTTTCAGATAAGACAGCGACGAATAGCCGGTGCCGAAATCGTCGAGGGAAAAACCGACCCCCTTGGCCTTCAGCGCAAACATTTTCTCTATCGTATCCTCAACATTCTCCACCAGCAGCGATTCCGTCAGCTCCAGCTTCAGGCATTTCGGATTGGCGCCAGTGTCCCTTAGCACCGCCAGCACCTGCTCGACAAAATCGGGCCTGCCGAACTGGCGCGCACTGACGTTCACTGCAATGCTCAGGTGTGCCGTGTCTTCCCGCTGGCCCCACACAGCCAGTTGTACACAGGCTGTTTCCAGCACCCACAGGCCCAGCGGAAGTATCAGGCCGGTTTCCTCGGCCAGAGGAATAAATTCAGCAGGAGGAACCAATCCGCGCTGCGGATGTATCCAGCGCACCAGCGCCTCGGCACCAATGATGCCGCTACCGCTGACCACCTGGGCCTGGTAATGCAGCAGAAACTGTTTGCCGTCAATCGCCTTGCGCAGGTCGCTCACCAATGCGGACCGCTCCACCGCAGCAGTCTGCATGCCCGGATTGAAAAAGCGGAAGGCGTTGCGTCCAGAATTTTTGGACCGGTACATCGCCAGATCGGCTTGTTTCATCAGGCTGTCGACCGTGACTATTTCGCCGCCGAACAGCGTTACGCCTATGCTCGCGGTATTCTGATGCAGCACGTCGCCCAGTTCATACGTCTGCTGTAGCACGCCAAGTATCTTGCCGATAATTTTTTCCGTGCTGGCGGCAGCGTCTTTTTCATTTTCTCCAAGCCCTGCCAACACC
This sequence comes from Undibacterium sp. TJN25, assembly GCF_049339885.1. Taxonomy (NCBI): domain Bacteria; kingdom Pseudomonadati; phylum Pseudomonadota; class Betaproteobacteria; order Burkholderiales; family Oxalobacteraceae; genus Undibacterium; species Undibacterium sp. TJN25. The sequence continues at coordinate 606,508 of NZ_JBMPPM010000001.1, forward strand.
ACCACGAATTCGTCGCCGCCCAGCCTGGCCACGGTATCGCCCTCGCGCACGCACGTCGTCAGCCGCTGCGCCACCTGCCTCAGCAGCAGGTCGCCTATGTCATGGCCGAAGGTATCGTTGAGCATCTTGAAATCGTCCAGATCGATAAAGGTCAGTGCGCCGAAACTGTTGTTGCGGTGTGCGGCTGTCATTGCCTGCCTGAGCCTGTCCATCAGTAGTGTGCGGTTGGGCAGGCCGGTGAGCTGGTCGAAAAACGCCAGCTCCTGGATACGGTTTTCGGCTTTCTTTTTATCGGAAATGTCGAACTGCGTACGCACATAATGGGTGACGACGTTGCGGCTGTCCTTCACCGCGGAAATCGTCAGCCACTGGGGATAGGCTTCGCCGTTCTTGCGCCTGTTCCAGGCTTCGCCCTGCCAGGTTCCGGTGCGGCGGATAATTTCCCATTTGGCGCGGTAGTGCGCATCGTCGCTGTAGCGGTCAGACTGGAACATGTCCGGCGTCTTGCCGACGACGTCTTCCGCGGTATAACCGGTCATCTTGGTAAAGGCTTTGTTGACCCGCAGGATCACGTTATTCGCGTCAGTAACCACCATGCCTTCCTGCGATTCAAATGCGGCAGCGGCAATGCGCAGGTCATCCTCTGCCTGCATGCGCTCGGAAATGTCCTCGGAAAAAATGACGATACCCTCAGGCACAGGCTGGATAATGACGCGGAACCAGCCCTTGCGGCCATCAGGATAAGTGAATTCGAACTGCCCGCGCTGCATGACGCGCTGGTCCATGCAGTTCTTTTCCATTGCAAAGATTTCGGTCTCGTTGAATCCCGGCCAGCAGTCCATGACAACCCGGCCCAGCAATTGCCCGGTAGGCACGCCGTTCTGTTTTTGCGCCGCGTCGTTGATATAGCGGTAGCGCCAGTCGAAGCCGACAATCTGGCAGCCTTCCAGCATGGAATCAAGCATGCTGCGAAAACTGGAATCGCTGCGGTGCAATGCCTCCACCGCTTCTTCGCGTTCCGCCATGGTTTGTTCCAGCTGGTCGCGCTCACGGCGGATAATGTCCTGTTGATACTGTACATGTGCCTGCAGGCGGTTGAAATTAGTGAGCAGCAAGCGGACTTCACTGCTGCCGGCCACCGGCAGCGGCTGAATGGCGGCATCCTCCTCACCCTGCATACCCATCTGTACCGCCGCATATTCCAGCGGCGCCAGCTTGCGCCTGACAAGCAGCCATATCAGCAGGCCGCCCAGCAGCGACACAGCCACAGCCCCGCCATAGATACGCCTGGCCACCCCGCGCAATGGAACGAAGGCCTCAGCCGTGGGCAGGTAGGCAATCACCAGCCAGTCCACTGACGCTGTTCTGCTGGCCGTGCTGAGTATTTCCAGCCCCGTGGTGTCCACCACGACACCGGGTCCCATGTAGCCTTGCAAGCGGCGGTCGAACAAGAGGTTCTTTCCCTTGGCAGGCACCGGCTGCAAAGCCCGGGCGGCATCCGTGCTGGTGACGATGATCCCTTCCTTGAGCGACACCACATGAAAGCCGCCCGTTGCGCCATTGCGTACTTCACCGGCAAAATAAAACGGACTGCCCGCATCGATCAATTCAGAGCCGCACAGCACGCCGCTGATGGCGCCGTCCTGGTCCAGAATCGGTACGGCCACCACCAGCACAGGGCGTTTGGAGAAACGGCCGACGATGGGCATGACAACCGGCTTGCCCGTTGCCATCACTTCCTTGAAATAAGCCGAGGTGACATAACTGGTGCCGACAAACCCGCGTTCAGGCGTTTCCGCTACCCGTATCCCTTCCCTGGAAATAGCATACATATCGCGGCTGAAGATTTGCCTGGCCACAGGTTTGTCATCCAGATAGGCGGACAGCAATTGTGGATTGTCGCGCAGCATGCCGCCGGCGTGGTCGGCGATGACTTGCAATGCCTTCACCCTCTGGGCCAGTTCGCGGTCTATGGTACGCGCTACGTAGCTGGCGGCAGTGCCCTGCTCCTCCGCCACCACATGCTCGAAATCCTTGCGCAAGCCGTCAACGACAAACCATGACAGCATACTGATGCCGAGCACAAAAATCAGCGTGCCGAATAGCGCGAGCTCAATTTTAAGCGGCCAGCCGCGCACGCCGGGCGCCGTGCCGGCGGCTCCGCCGCCTGGTTTATCTTGCATGACCTCTCCCCTACTTGCACCTATCCGCTGTGCAACAAGTCTTGTTTTATTTCTGTGGGATTCTGCCTGCGGCCCCGCAGATGAGCAGGCGATCCTGTTGTATGTAATGACGAGGTCCAGCCCGGCCTACAGCGCAGCATTGAGCTAGTGTTGCACAGGCAAAGCCACGATACCATTGTTATTTTTGAATGTCATAAAAATCATACAACACTCTACTGACTTGTTCTTATATTGTGATATAGCCAATATCCGGGGAGAATCTAACTCAGGGGGTGCGTAATATCTGCGGCAAATTTTACCGGCGCTCGCCCAGCGAAAAACCAAGCACCTTTTGAAATGCTTCCGGCTCTTCCACCATGGGCACGTGGCCAGAACGGGGAATCACTGAAAGTTGGGCGCCGGGGATCAACGTGCGCAAATGCTCTGCCTGCGCCAAGGGGGTGATCGTATCCTCCTGCCCCCAGATCAACTGCACCGGGAAGCGAATGGCCAGGTAAGACTCCAGCCTGTCGCTCCGCCACGTGCCGCGTGCGGCCAGCAACTCCGGCAGCCATAGTGCAACCGCCTGATAGGTGCCGGATAGCGACAGCGGCTTCTGGTAAGTTTCCACCCATGCCGGCGTGACTTTTTCTTTTTCCGACACAAAGGATTTCATCAGCGTACTGGTAAAAGCCGGATTGGTCAGCAGTGCCGCGCTCAGCGGTTGCGCCAGCCATTGCCGGCGCAACGCCGACTGCAAGCCGGTGTCTGCACCATCGGTCTGCGGGCTGTCCAGGCCCAATGCAGCGCATACCAGGATCAGCTTGTCCACCCGCTGCGGTTCGCGCAGCAAGGCCTCCATCAACGGTGCAGAGCCTATGGAATGCGACACGAATACCGCTTTTTGGATACCCATGCTGTCCAGCGCCGCCAGGATGCGTTGCGCCTGGGCGCCCTTGTCGTATTTACCCGAAGCCGGCGGCACCGAATAGCCGAAAGGCGGCAGGTCGATGGCCACCGCGTGGTAGCCCTGCTGTGCGGCCAGTTTCATCGATGAGCGCCAGATCTCGCTCCACGCACCGGTGCCATGAATAAACACCACGGCAGGCGCGTCCCTTGCACCCATGCTCTGTACAAATATGCGGGTATCGCCGGCAGGCACGTAGGAGCCGCCCTCCGGTTTAGCCTGCAGCCTGTCCTCGCTCTGGTACGCCATGCTGTAGATCGATGCAAATGCAAGCATCGCCGACAGCACAAGCAATACCGTCAGCAATACCGTCGCAATAACACGACCGGGTTGTCGAAAGAAAGAAACGCGGGGTGGCTTGGCATTCATGGCATAGGTTCTTAAATTTTGCGGGAATTTGTCTGGACAAACCGCATTAGAACACCATCGCGCACGCCTTTGTGAAGGTGCGTTCAATCTGATCCGATATAAGGATAAAAATCGAGCAAATTCCCGTTTTTTTAGTCTATTGTGGATATACAGAAACACCACAAAAAGACGGCGCGGCATTGTTCAATGCCGCTTGTTCATCCTCGTCAGCGTCGCTTAATCGTTTTGCGTCACCGCTACACGGGCGGTTGCCCCTTTACCGAGTTGCGATACTTAAGCTGAGCAGCCGCCCTTCTGACTGCCTCGCTGGCAATATTGGTTTTCCTGATTTCCTTTCTTTCCTGCTTGCCCCGGTGCTGCGCTATATGCTTGTTTCCTATGCGGCTGGTCATGGTCTTCTCCTTTGAAGTAAATAATTTATCTCAACCCTGGCTCTCGCCCGGAACACCATGCTATCGCTGAAAAACGATAGCGCTGTTGGATTTTCGTAGGACTGGGCTGCAGCAAAACGTAGGAGGACAGGCAGAGCGCGAGCCGCGCCTTGGGCACCCGAATTAAATCGCTTATCATCAATTCACCTGGCACCGCAGCAGAACCGGTCTGCACCGTGCGGCGTATAAATCAACAACAGACAAAGGAATCTGAATGTATTCCATCAAGCGCAACCAGCATGAGCAAACGCAAACTCCGGAAGGATGCGTGCAATGCAGGCAGCGTGAAGAACTGGGCTTCGATTTTGAATTTGCCTATCAGCCCATTGTGGACCTGCAAAACCGTCGTATCTATGCGCACGAAGCGCTGGTGCGCGGACCGCATGGAGAACCATCTAGTTCCGTCCTAGCGCATCTGACAAAAGCCAATCTCTACCGCTTTGACCAGGCATGCCGTATCAAGGCCATCCAGGGCGCTGCAAGACTGGGGATGCAGGAACGCCTGTCGATCAACTTCATGCCCAATGCGGTATACCGGCCGGAAACCTGTATCCGCAGCACGCTGAACGCCGCCAGGGAACTGAATTTCCCCATCGAGAAAATAATCTTTGAAGTCAATGAATGCGAGCAGATTGAAGACAGGCCTCACCTGGTGGAAATTTTTCAAGAATATAAGCGTCTGGGTTTTCATACGGCGATTGATGATTTTGGCGCCGGCTATGCGGGATTGAGTTTGCTATCGGAATTCCGACCTCACGTGATCAAGGTGGACATGCAACTGGTGCGCGGTATAGACCGGAACGCAGCCAAGCAGAGCATCGTCAAAGGTATCGCGGCCATCTGCAGCGAACTAGGCGTGGAAGTGCTGGCGGAAGGCATAGAAACAACAGCGGAACGGGATTTCCTGTTTCAGGCCGGCATCAGCCTGATGCAGGGCTATCTGTTTTGCAAGCCCGCTTTCCGGGCGATAGGTGCGGTGGAAGAATCCTCCTGGCTCTGACGATGATCCCCGAGCAGGCTTGGCTGACCCGGCCGCGTAAGCCACAGCAGCCTAGACCCGCATCTTCACGATCAGAGTTTTTGTAAGGTTTGTGCGTCCTGTAGTGCATCTTCCTGAAACAAATACAGACGCTGGCATTCGTACCTGATCTCTTGCGCGCTGCGTCGCTGGGAAGCTTTTCAATACCAGACTTGCATTCGCATCTTGCGTCGGCATTGCGGCAATGCGAAAGACACAAGCGATTATTACGGTGACCTAGTCCTTGCTGACTTCTTCCAGGCGATAGCCGTAGCTATAGACCGGGGTCAGGCGGTAGCCGTTTTCCGGACGCAGCTCCAGTTTGCCGCGGATCCGTGAGATATGCGTATCCAGCGTGCGTGAGGGCACATCACCTTCCCGTGACCAGATTGCTTCAAGAATATACGCACGCGACAGCGCACGGTCCAGGTTGCGGAAGAACAGCAGCGTCAGATCGTATTCCTTCTGCGTCATTTCCACTAGCACGCCGTTGACGCTGATTTTGCCCGAACCCGACTCAAAACGATAAATACCGAATTCCGTGCGTTCCGCTATTGTATTGCGCGGATAGGCGCGGCGCAGCAGGGCCTGCACGCGCGCGACAAGTTCATGCGAACGCATCGGCTTGATCATATAGTCATCGGCACCTGCCACCAGGTTGGCGACGACATCTTCCTCAGCGGAGCGGTTGGTCAGCACCAGGATGGGCAAGGTAGGGGAAAGCTTTTCCCTCACCCATTGCAGTATCTCCCCTCCGCTCAGATCCGGCACTTGCAGATCAAGCACCAGCAGGTCGTAGCTCTCCCGCTTCAAAGAAGTCAGCATGTCCTGTCCGCGCGAGAAGGGATGCGCAGTATGGCCGGCATTGTTCAGGATGCTGCAAGCCAGTTCCAGGATGCTGCTATCGTCGTCAAGTACGGCAATTCTCATAGGATTTACTTAGAATTTATGCAGAAAGTCTTATTATCATGGCATGTGGGTCGATGTGCAACAACGTGATTATTGTTTTAACAATATCTTACTAAAAATTGTTTTTGAAACAAAATACCTCAACGCCGGCCACGCTATTTGAACAACGGGATGCAGTCTAGGGGGTGGGAGTCGCTTTTTCAGCGCCTAGTTTTGCCGCCCATGAGGCAAACAGGGCATTCTGGTAAAGCGGCCTGTAAATTTCGTCCTGCAATTCTTCCTTTGCCCAGACCGGGTTAATGGCAGTAAACACACCCAGATAATCCAGGGCCCTGCCGGTATCCCCCATGCCCATCGCGAGCCGCGCTGCGCGCCGCCAGATACGGTCCCATTGGCCGCTACGGTGCAGTGCTTCTGCGATCGACAGCCTGGCCTCTGGCAGCATGCCCTTTTTCACCTGTCGCTCCGCGCGGAGGATGGCGTCGAAAGCGTAATGCTGATCCATCAGCCGGTGCAGATCCCTGATGGGTTCTGCTGCGCCATCCACGCGCAGGTCGATGTCCTGCCAGACGCCGTCGGGCGTTTTCAGCAACAGCGCCGCAGACAGCTTGCCTATGGTCTGTCCACCGGCAGCCTGCCCTGCTTCCAGGCTGGCCATCAGCCTCTCGGCAAGCGTTCCGCCGGAAGCCAGGAATACCTTCTCCATCGCGGAGATCACTTTTTCAGAGGTCAGGCCGTTACCCTGTATGGAATAGCCGTCTCCATGCCGCGCCCCGGCCCAACGGGCCCTGGATGCTTGCTCGCCGGTGTATGCAAAAGAACGCCCACGGACATCCGCCATGCCGACCTGCCGCTCTGCTATCGTCGTCCCGTCAAAATTGCCATCGCCCGCCAGCAGCGTCTTGACGGCATCCTCCGGCGATGCGCCTGCAGATAACAACTGCAAGCCTTTCGGCCCGTATTCCGGATTGGTTTCAAACTGCGTCACCATTGCGCCGACTCCCGCCCTGGCATAACTGACGCTGGCGCCAACGGCGAGATTATTGGTTGCTACCGCCACCCCACAACTGCCGTCCTTGCTGCATGCGACAATGGAAAACGTCGCCAGCGCGGTGGAAGGAAATATCGCCATGCAGATAGTTGCAAAGCCCAGCAAAACCGTCAGCCTAAGAACTTTTTTCATTCTGCGTCTCCTTCATCGCATCCGTGAAATTGCGCTACAGGTGAAAGGCATGCGGGCCAAGGTAGCGACGCCGCCAGGAAAAATACCGTGAGCGATTGTATCCTTGTCTTTGTGATCTGCAAGGTTTTCGACATTTTTTGCAATGAACTGACAGTGACCAGCGCATGAGATCAGGCTAAGGATCATTTTTTCAGGGAACTTATCTCCTGAACTCCCTCTAAAGGAGGGACGCAAAAAATGAAGCGCATTTTATTGATTTGCTACTTCTGGGAGTACCGATGTTTTCAAATGCACAAAACAACGGAATCGAGAGCTTTCAAAGCAGATTCTCGGTGGAAGAAACGATTCGGCGCCTGGAAGCAGCAACGAGATCAAAAGGCATGCTGATTTTTGCAAACATTGATTTTGCCGCCGATGCCCGGCAGGCCGGGCTGGATAGGATTCCCGGCATTTACTGTTCGGGAATCCAAAAGGTGGAACGCCTATTATGCAGGCCATGCCCACCGCCGCACTGGACTTGCCTCTGAAAGTGCTGGCCTGGCAAGACGAAAAAGGAAAAGTATGGGTCAGCTACAACGCACCGGAATATCTGATCGAGCGCCATCGCCTGCAGCATGAACTGGCGAAACCCCTCGAAGGAATCACTGGCCTGGTGAACCAGGCCTTGCAATAAAATTACGCAAAACTAAACAAGACCAAGTTACCGCACCTGCCTGCTCGACAGGATGGATGCAGGCAAGCAGGAACAACGATATCAATATGCATAGCATCTCTTTAGGTTTCTTCGCCGTCTCTGCCACCCATTTGCTGATGCTGGGATCACTACTGCTTGCAGCCGGCGTCGGCCACATTGTGGGAAAGCCTAAAAAAATCGGCATCCTGGACGTGCTGCTGGAAATGACGCTGGCCGGCCTGGTAGCAGCGCGTATCGTGTTCGTTGCCATCTGGTTTCCACTCTACCTTGCCTCTCCGCTATCAATGCTGGATATCCGTGACGGCGGCTTTCACACATGGGCAGGCGTCGCCGCAGGCCTCGCCTTCGGCGCCTGGCGTTGCTGGAAACGCCATGAACTCGTCGCCCCGCTGGCCATTGGCCTGCTTGCTGCCTTCATAGTGTGGGACATGGCAGGGGCATCGCGCATTCCCGCTGTCTCCAAGGATACGGAGCTGTCGGCGTTCAGCCTGAACACGCTGGAAGGCAAGGCCACGACACTCGCCGCACTAGCAAACGGAAAACCTGTTATCGTCAACCTGTGGGCCAGCTGGTGCCCGCCGTGCAGGCGCGAAATGCCCGCACTGGCGGAAGCGCAGCGCCGGCACAAGGACATGGTATTCATCTTCGTCAATCAGGATACGGATATCGCGGCAGCGAAGCAGTTCATCAGCGATACTCACCTTGACATCGACAATGTCGTGCTTGACCCGGCAGGGCAGATACCGCGGGCAGTAGGCTCGTCAGCGCTGCCGACCACGCTCTTTTATGACGGCGGCAAGCATATGGTCGATCTGCATATAGGCGGGTTCTCGATTGCGTCGCTCAGCGATGCACTGGACAAGTTTGCCGGCATGATGCAAAAGAATGCGCAGATTAGATAAAGAATGACACAAGATTCAAAACAAGATAAACAGTATCAATAGACCTAAGCCGGAAGCCACAGCGGCCAGGCATTAAATGAAAATGAAGAACGACATGTTAAAAAAAACCGCAAGCATCCTCCTCAGCCTGGCATCCATGGTGTTGGCTACAAATAGTTGGGCAGCCGCCGTCACTCCCGCTGAAACAGCCAAGATCACCGCACGGCTCCAGATACTATCGCCAGGCATCAAAGTAGACAGCGTTTCCAAGATAGACCAGTCGGAAATCTATGAAGTTGTCACAGGGCGCAATGTGCTCTATGTGGACTCCTCCATGCGCTACCTGATGGAAGGCAATCTGGTCGATATCGACAAAAAACTCAACCTGACCGAAGCACGTACCGAACAGCTGAACAAGATCGATTTTTCCACGCTGCCCACGCGCGACGCCATCGTCACTGTCAAGGGTAACGGCAAGCGCAAGCTGGCGATATTTTCCGACCCGGACTGCCCTTACTGCAAGCGCCTGGAAAATGAACTGGCGTCACTCAATAACGTGACCATCTATACCTATCTGTTCCCTATCGTGTCCCTGCACCCGAATGCCTATACGCGCTCCGTCAGCATCTGGTGTGCGCCAAATCGCGCAAAAGCCTGGGATACTGCCATGAAGGGTGGAGAGCTGGCGGCCGCAAATTGCACCACTCCCGTGGACCGCACTGTGGAGCTTGGCAAAAAACTCGGCATCAACGGCACGCCGACACTGGTATTTGCAAGCGGCAAGCGCGTGCCTGGCGCGATTCCGGTAGCGCAGATTGAGACCTTGCTGAACTGAACATAGCCGCTGAACCGGGCTGGCTTTCAGTCAGCCATCCTTCCTGCCGCGATCGTCCAGCTTGACGATACGTTCGCCATCCTCTTCTGTATAGGCATTCTTGCCTATGTTTTCGCAAAGGTGGCCCGCGGCATTCAGCCTTTCTCCTGCAGTTGACGGATGATAAAGCTGCATCAGCAAATGCTCCGAGATCTTGTTCTGGTTTCCCGAGTTGGTGTACTCGACCAGATAACAAAGGTCTTCAGGAAAAAATCCATGAACGATGCAATGGACGTGGGCAGCCCCCTTCTTTGTAAATTCCTGGCCCCGGTGAAATTTCAGTAATAGATCCGAATTCATTGCATGCCTTTGTTTTGGAATGTGCGAAGCATCGCGTGTGCTTCAGACGAGGGTGAGCTCCTATGTGACCAAGGTCTGTTCGGTGACGTACGCCCTGGCGTACAAGGCCACTCAGATTATCCTTCTATAACCGGCGAACCCGGTGCCGGTGACTGCATCTCGCTAAACATTCAAGCCTTGCATTGATGTAACGTGCAAATGTAACGTGCTGATGCAACGCACTTATATAGCGCCCTATGTGCGCTGACGCACAGTGCATTTGACGTACCGCGTTAGTATCAATCACGACTTCGGCGCAAATTTCACTTTCGACGCCTGAACCCTCCCAGCCGGCTTTGTTTAATTTCTTATACCCATCATAAGGAATTATCCAGGAATCGCCGCAACGTCCCCGCACTGCAAAAACCGGAAAGCCCCCCCATGACCACGCCACTGTCGCCCGACCTCCTGTCAAAAATGAACGCCTATTGGCGAGCAGCAAATTACCTGTCGGTGGGCCAGATTTACCTACAGGCAAATCCGCTGTTAGAGAGCCCGCTCACGCTGGAGCATGTCAAAACCCGGCTGCTGGGACACTGGGGCACCACGCCGGGGTTGAACTTCTTGTATGTCCATCTGAACAGGCTCATCAAACAGAATGATCTGAACATGATGTACGTCATAGGTCCGGGCCACGGGGGCCCAGGCATCGTTGCGCATACGTATCTGGAAGGTTCCTACACCGAGCATTACCCGGCAATAGAGCGCAGCCGCAATGGACTGAGCAGGCTCTTCCGCCAGTTTTCCTGGCCCTACGGCATTCCCAGCCATGTGGCGCCGGAGACACCCGGCTCCATCCATGAAGGTGGCGAACTTGGATATTCGCTCGCCCATGCATACGGCGCCACGTTCGACAATCCAGACCTGATCGTCGCCTGCGTCATTGGCGACGGCGAAGCAGAAACAGGGGCACTCGCCACAAGCTGGCATTCAAACAAGTTTCTCAATCCGGCACGCGACGGTGCTGTGCTTCCCATCCTGCACCTGAACGGTTTCAAGATCGCCAACCCGACCGTGCTGGCGCGTATCAGCCGCCAGGAACTGACGGAACTGATGCGCGGGTACGGCTATGAGCCACATTTTGTCGAAGGCAGCGATCCCCATATCGTGCATCAGTCCCTCGCGGGCACGCTCGATATCATCCTGGCAAAGATACACGAAATACAGCGCCAGGCACGCAGCCACGGCGCCGCGGAGACAATAGAACGCCCGCGCTGGCCGATGATCGTGTTCCAGACGCCCAAAGGATGGACCGGCCCCAAGTTTGTCGACGGTTTGCCAGTGGAAGGCACCTGGCGCGCACACCAGGTGCCGATTGCGGATTTTAAGAAACCCGAACATCTGCAGCTGCTGGATGACTGGCTCAGGAGCTACCGCCCCGAAGAACTGTTCGACGAGCACGGCAAGTTCCGCGAAGAGTTCGCAGAGCTCGCGCCCACGGGCCAGCGCCGCATGGGCTCCAATCCGCATGCCAACGGCGGCGCCTTGCTGCAGCCGCTGGCCATGCCGCGTTTTCACGACTATGCCGTTCCCGTGCCGCAGCCGGGGACTGTGGAAGCAGAGGCTACCCGCGTCACCGGCAAATTCCTGCGCGACGTGATGAAGCTCAATCTGCATAAAAACAATTTCCGCCTGTTCGGGCCGGATGAAACTGCGTCAAACCGGCTGGAGGCAGTGTTTGAAGTCACCGGCAAGGAATGGATGGCCGAAGTGAATGACGTAGACGTCAACCTCAGCATCGACGGCCGCGTCATGGAAGTGCTGAGCGAGCACCTGTGCGAAGGCTGGCTGGAAGGTTATTTGCTGACCGGGCGGCATGGACTGTTTTCCTGCTACGAAGCCTTCATCCATATTGTCGATTCCATGGTCAACCAGCATGCGAAATGGCTGAAGGCCAGCAAAACCATTCCATGGCGCAAACCCATCGCCTCATTGAACTATCTGCTGACGTCGCACGTCTGGCGCCAGGACCATAACGGCTTCTCCCACCAGGACCCGGGTTTTATCGACCTCGTCGCCAATAAAAAATCGGAAATCGTACGCATCTATCTTCCGCCGGATGCCAATTGCCTGCTGTCCGTCATGGACCATTGCCTGCGCAGCCGCAACTACATCAACGTCATCGTCGCCGGCAAGCAGCCGGAATGGCAATGGCTGGACATGGATGCCGCCGTCCGCCATTGCACCGCAGGCGCCGGTACATGGGATTGGGCCAGCAACGATGCCGGCGACCCTGACGTGGTGATGGCCTGTGCAGGAGACATCCCCACGCTGGAAACCCTGGCCGCGGTGACGCTGCTGCGCAGCTACGTGCCTGACATCCGCATTCGCGTCGTCAATGTCGTGGACCTGATGGTGCTGCAACCGCAGCAGGAACATCCGCACGGCCTGGAAGAGCAGGATTTCGACAGTCTGTTCACAACCGACAAACCGGTGATCTTTGCCTTCCACGGCTACCCCAGCATGATCCACAAGCTGACCTACCGCAGAAGAAACCATCACAACATCCACGTGCGCGGCTACAAGGAGGAAGGAACGACCACGACACCCTTCGACATGGTGGTGCTGAATAACCTGGACCGCTACCAGCTCGCGCTGGACGCCATCCAGCGCATACCGCGTTTGAGCAGCGAAGTAGAAAAAGCCACAGCGCGCTACTGGACCAGCATGGAACAGCACAAGCTGTATATCAGTGAGCATGGTGAAGACATGCCGGAAGTCCGGGACTGGCGATGGACGCCGTGAGTGGACATACGCCGGCAAAGCAAGCGGGCCAGGCACTGCATGTGCTGGCGCTAAATAGCGGTTCATCGTCGCTCAAGTTCGGGCTGTACCGCGTGCAAGAGCATGCCGTCACCGCGCTCATTTCCGGCACCGCAGAACAAATAGGCGGCCAGCACGGCAAGTTCAGCGCAACCGATGCGCGTGGCAAGGCAATCGTTTCCGAAAGCGCCGCGTTTGCCAGCCAGCTGGAAGCCATCGCCAGGATAGCGGTACTGATGAATGACTCCGGCCTGCCGGCGTCGGATGCTATAGGCCACCGTATCGTCCACGGCGGGCCGGCATTACGGCAGCATTGCATCATCGACGAAACAAGCCTGCGGCAGCTGGAGACCGCTGCCGCCTTTGCACCGCTGCACGCCCCGGCCGCGCTATCGGCCGTCCGCCATGCAAAAGATTATTTCGGCGATCTACCGCAAATAGCATGCTTCGATACTGCCTTCCATGCAGACATGCCGGAACTGGCGAAAACCCTGCCCCTCCCTGCCGAGTTGGGCAAAGAAGGCATACAGCGCTATGGGTTCCACGGCCTTTCCTGCGAATCTATCGTACGCCAGCTGGGAGAAGCACTGCCGCAGCGCATGATCATCGCCCATCTCGGCAACGGCGCCAGCATTACCGCCGTCAGAGACGGAAAATCGGTAGATACCAGCATGGGGCTCACACCCACAGGCGGTATCATCATGGGCACCCGCAGCGGCGACCTCGATCCCGGTATTCTGGTTTACCTGATGCGGGAGAAAAAATTCGATGCAGAGAAGCTGGAAGACCTGCTCGACCACAAAAGCGGCCTGCTGGGAATTTCCGGCATCGGCAGCGACATGCGAAAGCTGCATCTTGCCGCTACCTCCAGCGTCGATGCGCAGCTGGCGATACAGATGTTTTGCTATTCGGTACAAAAACAGATCGCCGCCATGATGGCAGCGCTTGGCGGCGTGGAGTTGCTTGTTTTTACCGGCGGCATCGGCGAGCATGATGCCGCCGTGCGCAAAACTGTATGTGCAGCGCTGGCCTGGGCCGGGGTTGAAAAGGCTGAAGCACGCGGCGGTGCGGAAAACAGCCCCGCCAATGGTTCTTTGCCTCGCTGCACGGTCCAGGTCATTCCTTCGCAGGAAGATGAACAGATTGCACTTCATACCTGGTCACTGCTGGCGAAAAATCCGGTCTGAGGTTTTTTTTAGAGGGCGGCGAGTGTCTTCCTGCCACCCTGCATTTTTTTGCAAAAACGATGAGCACTGCATGCTTGCTGTCCGCAGCATGGCACACCGCTGCGGTTTACCTTTGCCGCCCTCAACCGCCGCCGCTCGTCCCTCCTACCGCAAACTCTTAATCGCTACCGCATTTGCCGAATCGCTCAACACACGCATATGCATAGTCGAAATAATTCGTTTTGTGATGCAAAGTTGACTTCTATACTTGGCCGACTATCCACTTGGTCATCACCTATATGAAAAAAACTCTGCATGCACTTGCCCTCGCCGCCAGCCTTATCCTCACGGGGAACTCTATGGCCGCAAGCAAAGAAGTCGTGATCGCGTATCAGGATATGGTGGTGCCTTGGCGCTACGCCCAGGAGGTACAGAACCTGGAAAAAAAGACCGGCTACAAGGTGACTTTCCGCAAACTTGCCAGCGGCGCTGACGTTATTCGCGCACTTGCATCCGGTTCGGTACAGATAGGTGAAGCAGGTTCGGCGCCGATTGCCTCCGGCTTGTCGCAAGGTTTGAACATCCAATTGTTCTGGATTCTGGACAATATCAATGACGCCGAGGCGCTGGTGGTGCGCAATGGCAGCGGCATCAAAACGCTGGCCGACCTGAAAGGCAAACGCATCGCCGTGCCGTTCGTCTCGACTTCGCATTTCCATGCTTTGCTGGCGCTGGAACATGCCAACGTTGATCCTCGCGGCGTCAAGATTCTTAATCTGCGCCCTCCCGAAATTGCCGCTGCATGGGAGCGCGGCGACATTGATGCGACCTTCATCTGGGATCCAGTACTGGCTAAAGTGAAGAAAAGCGGACAGGTTTTGATCACCTCCGGCGAAATCGCCAAACAGACCGGTACCGCAACCTTCGACGGCATTGTCGTGAGCCAGGACTTCGCCCGCCAGAACGACGCCTTCCTGACCGAACTGGTGAAGCTACTGGCCGCCACGGACGACGATTATCGCAGCCACAAGGTAGCCTGGACGGCTGATTCAGTGCAGATCAAAGCAGTTGCAAAATGGTCTGGCGCCGAAGCTGCCGAAGTTCCCGCCAGCCTTGCACTGTATGAGTTTCCAACCCTGCAGCAGCAGGCTTCCGCGCAATGGCTGGGTGGTGGTGCTGCCAAATCGCTGGCGGCGACAGCAGCCTTCCTGAAAACCCAGGGCACCATCCAGACGGTCTTGCCGGACTACAGCACAGGAGTCAATGCAACATGGGTACGCAAGGCCGCAGCACAATAAGCGAGTCGGCTGCGCAAAGCAGCGGCCGGCTCGACATACGCGGGCTGTCTGTCCGTTTTGCCGGCGCCACAAGCAATGACGAGATAGCCTTGTCCAATGTTGACTTGAGCATTGTGCCGGGAGAGTTCGTGGTCGCACTCGGCCCATCCGGCTGCGGCAAGACTACCTTGCTCAATTGCCTGGCCGGTTTCATACAGGCGTCGCAAGGCGAGGTCTTGCTCGACGATGTGGCGATCACCGGCCCCGGCCCTGAACTGGGCGTGGTCTTTCAAAAAAATGCCCTGCTGCCGTGGTTGAACGTCGTCGACAATGTCGCGCTGGGATTACGCTTTCGCGGTATGGCACGCAACCGGAGCAGCGCGATTGCCCTGGACAAGCTGCGCCTGGTCGGACTGGAGCAATTTGCCTCCGCGCCGGTATATCAGCTATCCGGCGGCATGCAGCAGCGAGTCGGCATAGCCCGCGCACTGGCCAACGATCCGCGTGTGCTGCTCATGGATGAACCGATGGGTGCGCTGGATGCCCTGACGCGCGAGTCGATCCAGGAGCTCCTCGTCAACGTCTGGCAACGCAGCAAAAAAACCATCTTCTTCATCACCCATAGCGTTGAAGAAGCGCTGTTTCTGGGCTCGCGCGTGATCGTCATGTCTCCGCGTCCCGGCCGCATCGCCCACCAGTTCGAGCTGCCGTTTTCACGCGACTATCTAACCTCGGGCGATGCCCGCGCGGTCAAGTCATCTCCGGATTTCATTGCCTGGCGCGAACGCCTGCTGCAGCTTGTGCACCACCCTGACTGAACACCACAATGACTTCTGCGCCATCCTTACCTGTTGTCCCGGATACCGCCTGGACCGAAGCTGCAACGCCCGCATCCCTGCCGCCTAAGTTGCCTCTGCCGGCAGCCAGGGTATATCCTCGCCCGGGCAGCGGCAAAACCCTGGGCATCACCGTCGCTACCATCATCATCCTGCTGCTAGGCTGGTGGACCATCACTGCACGAGCCTGGGTGGCTCCCTTGTTTTTGCCTTCTCCTGCGGCGGTATGGGATGCCGCTGTACAAGCCTGGACCGGCAACATACAAGGCGGCCTGCCCTTGCTCCAGCATCTCGCCTGGAGCCTGGCACGCGTGTTTGGCGCTTTCCTGCTGGCCGCGATCAGTGCCGTGCCGCTGGGCTTGCTGATGGGCACCAGCCGCGTCGTACGAGGCATCTTCGACCCGCTGCTCGAATTTTATCGTCCCTTGCCGCCGCTAGCCTATCTGCCCTTGATCGTGATCTGGTTCGGCATCGACGAGACAGCTAAAATTTTGCTGATTTACCTGGCCTGTTTTGCGCCCATCGCAGTAGCTACCCGTGCCGGCGTCGTCAAGGTGCCATCCGAGCAGCTACATGCGGCGCTGTCAATGGGCGCCAGCCGCTGGCAACTATTGCGCCATGTGATCTTGCCGGCGGCACTGCCAGATATCCTGACCGGATTGAGGATTGCCATCGGCTTCGGCTGGACCACCTTGGTCGCAGCTGAAATGGTGGCGGCCACGGCCGGCGTCGGGCAACTGGTATTGAATGCCTCGAACTTCTTGCGCACCGACATCGTGGTAATGGGCATCATCCTCATCGGCATCGTCGCATATCTATTCGATCTGCTCATGCGCAGGCTGGAGCGCCGGCTGGTGCCATGGAAGGCGCATGATTAAAGCAAAGCTTGACTCGAAATTGAATCCTTAACCCAGGAAGAGCCGGACATATTGGGTGCCACCTTAGCGTGGCTTCGGGAGTCAAAAACCAAAGACGCACTTGGCAAATATGCCAGAACAATTAGAACGGATACTCAAGAGATTTTCTTAAGTTGCATTGCTGACATTGTGAAAGAATTCGCTACGATGAATGACGTGCGTCTTCCAGCTATCTAACGTGGCCTTACGTTCCAAGTAAATATTCTCCATTTATATGTACTTGTACTAGCTCAGTACTCGGTCTAACACGGACTGTAAGTGGATTAAATTTCAGCGCAAATCCACAACACGATGAAGAACGGCGTTCTTTCGGTGGCCGAAGTGCATATGGCCGCCGAGAGAACGTTCTCCGCTCTGCTATCCAAAAGACATCTCGGACAAGATGGTGCGTAATTACAGGAACGCGCATCAATGAGTTCCTCGAGATTCGCGGTCTTTCTGCAGCCCTGTCATGTGAAACGTTCTTGAGATTGCGTCCGTTGATTCAGAAAAATTCTGAGGCTATACCTTTTCTGAAGCGTAGCAGCGCAGAAATTGTTTGACCACGCGCGCCGCTTCTCTCTGTTCTATCGCTTTATTCTGGGGCTCGAGGCCGTAGAGCACACGGTCGTGATAGCCCGCGGTGCACATATCGAGCAGCATGCGCGAGGCGTCACTGGGATCGTCAGGTCGAATATTGCCTTTCTCCATGTGGCGGCTGAAGAACTGGGTCAACGCCGCCTGGTTGAAAGCGGGCGCGCGTTCGTAAAAAAGGCGCCCGATCTCCGGAAAGCGTTCCGCTTGAGATATGACAAGGCGCTGCAAGCCGATAGCTTCCGGCCTGGAAATTCTTTCAAACATGGTCTCGCAAAAGCTGGTCAGCACTGCACGTATGTCTTTCTCAGGGTCCAATGCTGTCGCCAGGAAAGAATGAAATGCGGCGGTGGCACTATCGATGACTGCGGCCAAAAGTTCCTCCTTTGTACTAAAGTAGCTCCAGAGCGTACCCTTGGAGCCGCCCATCTCCTGGGCGATCGCCGACATAGTGGTGCCTCCATACCCAATCTCCCGAAAGCAGCGGGACGCGATCTCGACGATGGCGGCCCGCCGTTCGGCTTTGTTTTGCTCACGGCGGCTGGAAGGGGGCAATTTTTTTTCTATCATAAAATATTCGTACCACTTAGTACGATTTTTGTTGACAGCGCTTTCCTAGCACTGCAAAATAACATCGTACCACGTAGTACGAATATTATCCACCTTATGTAGCCATCCTGGACTCGCCGCGAGCGGGGCGTCGATGGCCCTCTTGCCCGGCGAAAGCCGATGAAGCAAATCAACCCCAGGATGCCTCTCATGAGCAATACGAACAATACCGAATCAAATGAAATACCTGGATTGGAAGGCCGCTCGCTTTTCCCCGACGTCAGCGCCAGCATGGCGACGCCACTGCCGGTGGCCACTGCAACCTCGGTCGGCTTCTCCTCTGAACGCCTGGCTCGCTTGGACGCCGCAATGCAGGCGGAAATCGACGCCGGCCATTATGCCGCAATCAGTGTCATGGTCGCCCGCCATGGCAAGCTGGTGAAGTTCCAGCGCTCAGGCCTTCAGGTGCTCGGAAGCAAGGAGCCGCTGCGTGAAGACGCGATCTTCCGCATCGCCTCAATGACCAAGCCGATCATCGCCGTGGCAATGCTGCTGCTCTATGAAGAGGGCAAGTGGCAGCTCGACGATCCGGTCACCAAGTTCATTCCTGAGTTCGCCGACCTAAAGGTGATGAAGAACGACGATCTGATACCGCTTGATCGGCCGATGACCTTGCGTCATGTGATGGCGTCCTCTGCCGGATTCGCCTTTGGCCCCGCCGTCGGCAGCACCAACATAAAGGTGGATGAGTTGTATGCCGCCGCCGGGCTCTGGAGCGGCACCGCCGACGACATGATCGCCAAGTTGGCCAAGCTGCCTCTAGAGTCCCAGCCAGGTACGGAATTCCGCTACGGTCTACAACAGGAGGTATGGGGTGCCATCATTCGCCGCATTGCCGGCGAAGACCTAGACACGTTTCTCGAGCGGCGCATCTTTATTCCGCTGGGCATGAAGGACACCGGCTTCGGCGTCCCGGAGAGCCAGCGCGAGCGAATTGCGCCGCGCTACACGCTGGACGAGAACCTCAACCTAAAACTCGCCGCCGACCAGTCAGCCTTCCCTACCCTCGTCGGGAATGCCCCCGGGGTTAAGCCAAAGTACCTGCTATCGATCGCCGGACTTTACTCCACCGCCCAGGACTACATGCGTTTCGCGCAGATGCTGTCCAATGGCGGGCAACTCGATGGCGTCCGTATTCTCTCGCCAAGCTCCGTCAAGCTGATGATCAGCAATCTACTGCCGGCGGGTGTATCAATGCATTTCGACCAACCATTCACCGGCATCGGCTACGGGATGGGCGTAGGCCTCGTGCTTGATCCGGCACATGCGGATTTCAACGGCGGCGCTATTGGAAAAGGCAGCTTCTACTGGGGCGGCGTCCATGGCACCTGGTTCTGGGTCGATCCGGTCAACGACATGATCGTCGTCGGTATGGTTCAACAAGAAAGTGCGGGTAACGCCATGACGGGGCGCCCGTACCCCGTCGCCGATATCCGCGGGATTTCGCGCTCAATCATCTATGGCGCGCTGGTTGATCCCGCCCTCTAAGTACCCTTAACCAAACGATCACCTACTTCTCCCTATTCAAAGATTGGAGCTCCAAATGACTTCAAAGATGGACACTGACCTCCGCCTCGATCCTCGCATCAAGGCGTTCTTTGCAGGCAAACCACCGGAATGCCGCAACCCAATGTCAGCAGCCGCGAGGAACTGCTGGCACAAGAACTTTCCGAAAAGGGCCGCGCGATCTATGCCCAACAGATCGCGTTTTTCGACAGCATGGACAGCGAAGAACTCGCCCCGTCCTCCGGTCTTACCGTGCATACAGAGACTTTCACGTCGACACCCGACGGCAATATTGTTCAAATCCAGCTTATCCGCCCGGATAGTGAGGAAGCACTGCCCTGCGTCTACTACATTCACGGCGGGCGCATGGCGTTCAGCACTTGCTACACAGGTAATTACAAGGCCTGGGGACGCATGATCGCTGCTTGCGGCGTGGCAGTGGCCATGGTGGAATTCCGCAACTCGGTGCATGCCGGTGCCACGCCTGAAATCGCGCCTTTTCCTGCTGGCCTGAACGACTGCGTTTCGGGTCTCAAGTGGGTCCAGGCCAATGCTGCGGCGCTCGGCATCGACCCCACCCGTATTACCGTGGCTGGAGAAAGCGGAGGCGCTAATCTTGGCCTGGCTCTCGGCATGAAGCTCAAGCGCGACGGCGACCTTGCCCTGATCCAAGGCATCTATGCGATGTGTCCCTTTATCGCCGGGGCGTGGCCCTTGCCGCAATATCCGTCCTCGACCGAGAATGACGGGATCTTCATCTCAGTGCAGAACAACCGCGCCACTATGGCCTACGGCATTGAAGCTTTCGAGGCGCGCAACCCTCTCGCGTGGCCTGCTTTCGCTCAGCGGGACGATGTCGAGGGGCTACCGCCCGTCATCATCACCGTCTACGAGTGCGATCCCTTCCGCGATGAAGGCATCGCTTTCTACAGGCTGCTCTTGAATAACGGCGTGTCGGCCCGCTGCCGCCAGGTAATGGGTGCCTGCCACGGCATCGAAATTCTACCGGTCATTTGTTCGGATATCGCGCGTGACACTGCAAACGACATTGCCCATTTTGCGAAGAACTGACCCAGGATACATCGACTTAGGGAGGCACCAATGTCAGGCATCAATCTTATCAGCTTCGTCAGCGCACTAACTGCACTCATCGCTTCGGTCGCCGGACCATTGGTGACAATCTATGCCACCCGTTCCCAGATCAACGCGACGGTTCGGTCTGGCAACCGGCAACGGTGGATCGACGAGTTCAGAGATGCCATCGCGCATTTCTGCTCAGAAGTCGCGATCGTAGGCCAAGGGCGGGAAAAGATCATTCACGATGGCCGGATCGTGATCAAGACCGAATCAGAGTTTCTGCAGGTGTACGGGAAGCTCATTTATTCGGCGAACAAGATACGGCTCATGACCAATCCCACCGAGCCGCAGCACCAGCAATTACTCGAAATCATCGACGGGATGTTCGTGCTCCTGCGCACGGCGGCACCCGACCGCGATCTGCAGCACGAAGGACAAGAGATCGTGTGCCAAATCGTTTCGATGAGCGTCAGCATCATCCGCCAGGAATGGAATCGGGTTCAGTTGGGCGTTTGACGCACGCCTATACACAATGCATCGCCACTTCTCATACGTTCAAACTTCAATAAGGAGCATCAAAATGAATCGCAAAGAAATCTCTCAAGCCGAGGCGCCCGCAAACACAGGTACTGAGGCTTTGCTGTTCAAAGACGATCCACAATTCTGGTTCGAGATCGAACGACTGTTCGGCGCCGCAGAATACGGTGGCGCGCTCTTCGGGGAGGTCATCGCCATCGCCAAGCAAATAAAATCGGGTGACTACGACAGCTGGTATGACGCGCACAGCACATTTGCCGACCGCCTCGCGGACGAAGCGGCAGCTCAACTCAAGAAGGGTCATAAGATCAGCGCCCGCGACAACTATCTGCGCTGCAGTAGCTACTATCGCAGCGCCGAATTCTTCCTGCACGCCCACGCCGACGATCCGCGTGTGAAGCGTGCCTTCGAGCGGAGTACCGCTTGTTATCGCGAAGCAGCAGCCCTTTTCACGCCCGTGATAGAGCCCGTGCAGATTCCTTTCGAGGGCACGACCTTGACCGGCTATTTCCATAACGCCGACACTTCGGAGAAGCCGCGCAAGACCTTGCTGATGTTTAACGGCTTCGATGGATCTCCCGAAGAAATGCACTGGAACGGCGCCCGCGCAGCGGTCGAGCGAGGCTTCAACGTCCTGGTAGTCGATGGGCCCGGGCAATATTCATCGGTCCATAGTCAGGGATTGCATTTTCGACCCAACTGGGAGTCGGTCGTTACGCCGGTCGTCGACTATGCCCTCACGCGTAAGGAAGTCGACCCCAAGCGGATTGCCTTGCATTGCGAAAGCCTCGGCGGCTATTTCTCACCGCGCGCGGCCGCTTTCGAGCATCGCCTGGCTGCGTGCATCTCGGATGACGGCGTCTACGATATGGGCGCCACGATGCTTGAATTGATTCCAGCGGAGAAGCGCGAGGCTGCGCAAGCCACGCTTTTCGCACAGAACGCGCCGGAGCTCGATGCAATATTGGAACAGATAATGAAGACCAATAGTGTCGCGCGATGGTACTTCACGCACGGCATGTACTCGTTCGGCGTGAACAGTCCGCGTGCGTTCATGGCTGCGAACATGGATTACCATCTGCGCGATGGGATTGCCGAGCAGATTCAGTGTCCGACACTGGTGCTTCAGGCTGAGAAAGATCTGTTCTTTCAGGGGCAAGCGCAACAACTCTATGATCATCTTACCTGCCCTAAAGCCATGATCAAGTTCACTGACGCCGAGGGTGCGGGAGCGCATTGCCAAATGGGTGCGAGCCGCCTTGCCTATGCTCGCGCATATGACTGGCTGGATGAGACATTGTCAGCTATCAAGTGATCGCGGAGTCTGGATCGACAATCTGAGCGACGCAAGCAAGCTGCCAAGGCACACAAAAGAGCAAATCACCAAGCTCGTCTACCGGCGTTTTGGCGAAAAGGTCAACCCAACTCGCTAACGAAAAACAGGCGAGTTGCGGAGACGTCTCCGCAACTATGACGATTTTATCGAATCCTGCGAGAAAAAAGACAGCCGCATAAAGCGTCACATAAAATAAAAAAGCCCTTGAATATCAATAGCTTAATTAAGAATTGATGGCGGAAGCGGTGAGATTCGCCTACATGCTGCAGGCCGCGGAATCGCTTGCAAGCGATTCCCTTCGAATCTCCCCCGAAAGCTGCGCAGGTGGCTTTCTGCTTCCGGAAATGAAAATGCCCGCGACGCGGGCATTTGGGAATTTGGCGGAAGCGGTGAGATTCGAACTCACGAACGGCTCACACCGTCGCCAGTTTTCAAGACTGGTGCCTTCAACCACTCGGCCACACTTCCTTTTCGGTTGTAGAAGCAATATTTCTATCGCTTCAGCTTCCGAGCCCATGAGTATACTGCAAATTTGCTGCTTCTGCGCACTTTTGCGGCTGGAATTTGCTGCTATCCATTCCGCGCAGCAAATTCCACGACGACGGGAATAGCTACCTGGGCTCTACGGCCTACAAGGCAAAGCGGTAGTCTTTTACCAGCATTTCCTCAAACTTGGCGGCGCTGACGGGGTGCGAGAACATGAAGCCCTGCACTTCGTCGCAGCCGGCGTTTTTCAGGAACGTCAACTGTTCCGGGTTTTCCACGCCTTCGGCGATGACCTTGTGTTTCAGTTGCTTGGCCATGCTGATGATGGCACTGGCGATGGCGCAATCATTGACATCTTCGGGAATGCCCTGGATGAAAGAGCGGTCTATCTTCAGCGTATCTATCGGGAAGCGCTTCAGGTAGGACAGGCTGGAATAGCCGGTGCCGAAGTCGTCCAGCGACAGGGTCACGCCCAGGCTGGTGATTTCATCCATGATGCCGAGCACGCCCTGTGCGCTGTTCATCAGCATGCTTTCGGTAATTTCCAGCTCCAGCCATTGCGGCCCGATGTTATGGCGGCTCAGCACCTCGCCTACCCTCTCCGGCAGCGATGCGGTGAATTCCTTGGCGGAGACATTGACGGCAACGCGGAAAGCATCCTGGCCCAGATCGCGCCACTTGCGCGCCTGCGCACAGGCTGTTTCCAGCACCCAGGCGTCTATTTGCAGGATGAGGCCGGTTTCTTCGGCGATGGGGATGAAGTCCGCCGGCGAAATCATGCCCTTCTCCGGATGCAGCCAGCGCAGCAGCGCTTCGGCGCCGATAATCCTGCCGCTGGCAATATCGATCTTGGGCTGGTACACCAGTGAAAATTCTTTGCGTTCCAGTGCGCGGCGCAGCGCAGATTCCGTATGCAGGCGGCCGGCAATAGTGTGGTTCATTTCCTGGTTATAGAAAACGTAACCGCCGCCTATGCCCTCGCCGCTGCGCTTGGCCTTGAACATGGCGATATCGGCGCGGCGGATCAAATTGTCTGCATCCTGGCCATCTTGCGGATAGACGCTGATGCCTATGCTGGCGCCTATCCGCAGCTCGTGGCCTTCGATAATGAATTCTTCATCCAGCGCGGACAGCAGCTTCTGTGCAACCAGGCCTGCATGGTAATGCTGGTTAATGTCCAGCAGCGCGATGGCGAACTCGTCGCTGCCCAGGCGGGCGACCACGTCATTCTCGCGCAGCGTGCTGCGCAGGCGTTCTGCCACCTGCTTGAGCAGCATGTCGCCTATGTGGTGGCCCAGCGTATCGTTGATGGGCTTGAAGCGGTTCAGGTCGATGAACAGCAGCGAGCCCAGCGAAGAGTTGCGCTGAAACTGCACCAGGGCCTTGTCCACCAGCTTCTTGAACAGCGTTCGATTAGGCAGGCCAGTCAGCAGGTCGTAGTAGGCCAGGTGGTTGATGCGTTCTTCTGCCTGTTTGCGCTCGGTGATGTCGCGCAGATAGCCGATAATGCCTATCGGTTCTTTCTGCGCATCGCACAGCGGCGACAACGTCAGGCTGGCCCAGAATATCTGGCCGGATTTTTTGCGGCGGCGCACTTCCATCTCGCGCCCGCCCTGCTCCAGGAACATGTCGAACAGCTTCAGGCCATCCAACTCTTCGTCTTCATACAGGAACAGAATGTTCTTGCCAATGGCTTCGCCGGCCGAATAGCCAAACAGCTTTTCGGCGCCGCGATTCCAGCTGACGATGAAGCCAGCCAGGTCCATGGTGATGACGGAATCCTGCATCTGTTCCAGTATCTGCGACTGCTGTTGCAGTTGCGTTTGCGCCGATTCGTTCAGGCGCTTGCCCAGCTCTGCCTTGGTGGCGAACAATCTTACCGTAAGATCGGCCAGCACTGCCAGCCTGGCGCGATCCTGCTCGGTATAGCCGCCCTTTTTGCCGGACAGCACAAAGCAGGTATTGGGCAGCACTGAACGGATCAGCTGGCTATCGTCGCCCCGCCCCGGTGCCTCATCGGAATGGCGGAAATAGCCGCCCTCCGGGCTTTTCAGCGCATTCCTGGCGATGCTGCTCAAGGCGGCATCCAGCGCATCGCCCTGCAGGCATAATATTGCCTCGCCAAGCTCTGCACCCAGACTAAGGTCGTACACTCCTGAACGGTATGTCATGTTACATATCCTGGCAGACCTGGTTGACCCACTCGTAGGCCGAGGTCACGCAGCGATAATAGTCTTCAATATCCAGCCCGGTATCGTGCAGGCGTTCCTGCATGCTGCCGTTGGGCGTGGCGGTGTCGGAAGCTTCCACCAGGCTGAGGATGGCGCCCAGCTGGCCTCTTCGTTCCAGCAAGGCACTCAGCACATCATCCATCAGGTTCAGCGGCTGCAGCACTTCCTGCAAAGGCAGGCCGAACAATACATGCAGGAGCGAGAACATGCCGACCATGAAGGCGGCGTCCTGCTCATCTTTGCTGCAACCATTTTTCTGGCAAATGGATTCCATCAGGCTGGCGCGAAACGCCGCACGCGGCATCAGCGGATTAAGCCCCACCCCCTGCTCGTTCTGGCGCGCATACAGCAGCAGCTGCAGCCAGCGCTGCAACTGGCGGCGGCCCAGCAGGTTAATGGCCTGCCCGAAGCTGGAAACCTTAACGGTCTGCGCAAATGCAGCGGAGCTGACCAGCTTGAACAGGCTGAAGGACAGTTTGGCATCCTGCTTGAAAAGTTCTTCCAATTCGCGCGACTCGGCATCGCGCGACACCAGGCCCAGCAGCTTCAGCAGCCTGGCGCGGGCGCCGGCATCCGTGCTGGCGGCTTTGGGCGGCGGCGCAAATGCATAGTCGCCGGAAAATATCTTGAAGCCTGCCCCGATCGCATCCTGCAACTGCGCGGGGCTGGCAATCTGTTTGGCCCAGTGCAAGCCGCCGTTGAGGCCACTTAGCAGCGGCTTTACGTAAAAAGGCACGCCGGTGCTGCAATCGACGGCAACGGTTTTGGAACCGTTCCAGCTCAGCTCGGTCTTGGAAGCCAGGTCGCCCACCAGGATGCGGTAACCCAGGCTCAGCAAATACTTGAGCTTGGCCTGCACTTCGGGATTGGCGCAGCTTTGTTCGGAAATGCAAAACATCAGGCGCGACGCGGAGACGCGGCCGTCCAGATCGGGCGGCAGAATCATCGGGTCGGCGATGGACAGCAAAAGGGAAACGTCGGACAGCTTGTCGAAAAAATCGACCTCTTTAAATTGCTGCAGCAGTTGCAGCATCTCTTCCGTGGAGCTGACGTTCAGATTGGGACATAAGGCGACCAGCTGCTGCTTGATATTAACTACGGGCAATAACGCAGCAACCGGCACCGTTGTACTACTCAATTCTAGGATATCCATTTTTTAATATGATGCGTAAGTTGGATTTCGCCCAAGGATGTTATGTTGAAAATTATTCAATTGCAACATGAATTCAGGAAATACTTGAACTATATTAACGAATCCTGCATGAATTACTCAACAAATTTTTACTGTGAGGGAAAATAGCGACACTTAATGCCAACTAGTCAGCTTTTAAGAAAAGTTGCTGTAAATCATTAAGAAAGCGGCGGCCCAGTTCAGTCGGCTGGATGCGCTGATAGTCCCTGTAGAGCAAGCCCTTCTGCTCGGCCAGCGTCAGCTCTTTTTCGATATTATTAAGCAGCAGGCCGGTGCGCTCATGGAACAGGTTGGCGGCGAAACCGCCGTTCAGGCGCAGCGCGTTGAGCATGAACTCAAAGCCCATTTCGCTGCGGCTGATCTCTACCGATTCCTGCACCGGATTGCCGAGCATTGCCGCATCGATAAAGGCCTTGGGCTGTTTATAGCGCGCCTGGCGGATGACACGGTGCGGGAACGACAGCTTGGAATGCGCGCCCGCGCCGATGCCGAGGTAGTCGCCGAAGTTCCAGTAATTGAGGTTATGCCGCGATTCGCGGCCCGGCTTGGCGTAGGCCGACACTTCATAGTTGACGTAGCCGGCGGCGGACATTTTGCTCTGGATCAGGTCTTGCATTTCCGCGCTGAGGTCGTCATCGGGAATCACCGGCGGGTATTTGGCGAAGTAGGTATTCGGCTCCAGCGTCAGGTGGTATAGCGACAGGTGCGGCGGCAGCAGCGAGATGGCCGTCTCCACGTCCTGCTGCGCCTGTTCCAGCGTCTGGCCGGGCAAGGCAAACATCAGGTCCAGGTTGAAGTTGTCAAAGTATTTTTTGGCGATGTCTATCGCCTTCAGCGCCTCGTCGCCATTATGGATGCGGCCCAGCGCGCTCAGGTGCGTCGAGTTGAAGCTTTGTATGCCGATGGACAGCCGGTTGATGCCGCTATCGCGGTAGGAGCGGAACTTGTCGGTCTCGAAGGTGCCGGGATTGGCTTCCATCGTGATCTCTGCATCCAGATCGATGGGCAGCAAGGTGCGCACATCCGACAGCAGCCGGTCCAGGCCAGCGGCAGACATCAGGCTGGGGGTGCCGCCGCCGATAAAGATGGTGTAGATCTTGCGCCCCCATACCAGCGGCAAGGCATGCTCCAGGTCGGCGCGCACGGCAGCCAAGTAGGCATCTTCATCGAAACTGCTTTTGACTTCGTGCGAATTGAAATCGCAATATGGGCATTTTTTAACGCACCACGGAAAATGGATATACAGCGACAGCGGCGGCAGCGCCGTCAGGTTCAGGCTGCCCGGCCCCAGGTAATTGGCGGTGACGTCTTGCGCAATACTGTCGATGGATTTGCTGCTGGCCGCAAAATCGGCGACCGGTTTGATGGGTATCATTTCAATTTTTCTACTAAGGCGCGCAGCGCCTGGCCACGGTGCGACATCTGGTTCTTCTGTTCCGGCGTCAGTTCCGCCGCGGTCTTGCCCAGCGACGGTATCAAAAAATACGGATCATAGCCGAAGCCGCCCGCACCGCGCGGCGTATCGATCATTTCACCGCGCCACACGCCGTCGGCGATGACCGGCTGCGGGTCGCTGGCGGAACGCACATACACCAGCACGCAGTAATAATACGCCGAACGGTCGCTATGCGTCGCCAGGCTGGCAATCATGTGTGCATTATTGCGGGCGTCGGACTTCGGTTCGCCGGCAAAGCGCGCGGAAAATACGCCGGGGGCGCCCTGCAAGGCATTGACGCAGACGCCGGAATCATCGGCGAGCGCCGGCAGGCCGGTCAGCCGCGACGCATGGCGCGCCTTTTCCAACGCGTTTTCAATAAAGGTGATGTGGGGTTCCGGGCATTCAGGCACATTGAACTCGGCCTGCGAATGCACTTCCAGACCAAGCGGGGCCAATATCTGGAAAAACTCTTTCAGCTTGCCCTGGTTGCCGGAGGCGAGGACTATTTTTTGGGTCATGATGTTTTACGGCTGTTATTACTGCTGCTACTGTTTCCGTAGCCTGGATGGAGCGCAGCGCAATCCGGGAAGCTGCTGCGGTTTTTGCAGCGGCAATCGGGTGATTGGTACACATCCCGGATTGCGCTGCGCTCCATCCAGGCTACTTTCCTCTTTTTTTCTTACGACAGGCCCAGCACCTGTTTCTGCAGGGCGATGATATCGGCAATGCCTTCCTGCGCCAGATCCAACAGGCGGTTCATCGTCGCGCGGTCGAAGGCGACGCCTTCGGCGGTGCCCTGCACTTCGACAAAATGGCCGTCTTCGGTCATCACGACGTTCATGTCGGTATCGCAGGCGGAATCTTCCGGGTAATCCAGATCCAGCACAGGCTCGCCCTGATACACCCCGACCGAAATCGCCGCCACGAAATGGCGCACCGGCACAGCGGGGATCACGCCGCGCGCCACCAGCTGGGCAAACGCGTCATAGGCTGCGACCATCGCACCGGAAATGGACGCCGTACGGGTGCCGCCGTCTGCCTGGATCACGTCGCAATCGATATGCAGCGTGCGTTCGCCGAAAGCTTCCAGGTCAAACGCAGCGCGCAGCGAGCGGCCTATCAGGCGCTGGATTTCCTGTGTGCGGCCGGACTGCTTGCCCTTGGCCGCCTCCCTGTCCATGCGGGTATGCGTGGAGCGCGGCAGCATGCCGTATTCCGCCGTCATCCAGCCCTGCCCCTTGCCCTTCAGGAAGCCGGGCACTTTCTCTTCTATGCTGGCGGTGCAGATCACCTGCGTGTCGCCGAATTCTATCAGCACCGAGCCTTCCGCGTGTTTGGTGAAGTGACGGCTGATGACGACCGGGCGCAGCGCATCCGCGGCGCGCCCGCTGGGGCGGTTGGTGTGAGACATGATGGGGCCTAACTCTTGGTGGTGGTAATACGGGATGACTTATGGATTGCACTGCGGATTTCCGCAATGGCTTTTTCTATTTCGGCGTCGTCGAAGATATCGGCTTCGGCAGCGGCGGCCGCTGTTTCGCCCTCTGCCATCGGCGCCTGTATGGTGGTGGTGACCGAGCCTATCGGCAGTGTGTTCGTGGAGATGACCGACGAATCGTCGATATTGTCATCGCCTTCCCACATCAGCGCCAGCGCGGTGACGTTGTCGCTCTGCTTGCCGGCAATGTCTGCCGCCGAGCGTATCAGTTCGGGCACGGCGCGCACTATTGTGTGGTCGTGCAGGCGCTGTGCCAGCATGTGGTCGGGCAGTACGGCCCACAGTCCGTCTGAACACAGCATGATGACATCGCCCGGCTGCAAGGTCGCGCGGCGCGACAGCTCCACGATAGGCGCATTCGGCGCGCCCAGGCAGTTGAACAGCTTGTTGCGGTCCGGATGGGTATGGCGCTCGGAAGCGTCCACCTTGCCCTGCGCAATCAGGGTTTCTATGCGCGAGTGGTCCTTGGTGCGCAGCAGGATCTGGCCGTTGCGTATCCAATACAGCCGCGAATCGCCGCAATGCGCCCAGTAGGCATGGCCGTTCTGGATCAGGCAGGCAACGATGGTGGTGCGCGGCGTTTCCGGCAAGCCGTTCATCTGCCGGTAACGGTGGATTTCCTGGTGGGCGGACAGGAAACTGTCTTCCATGAAGCGTTCCGGGCGGCCTATCATCGGCTGCGCCTGCTGCTGGAACAGGCTGCCTATGGTCTGCATCGCAATCGCAGCAGCCATTTCACCCATGATATGCCCGCCCATGCCGTCGGCCAGCAACAGCAGGATGGCGTCACGGGTGAAGCTGTAGCCCATGCGGTCCTGGTTGACCTTGCGGCCGCCGATGTGGCTTTCTTGATAGACAGAGAAACGCATTGAAAATAGTAGTTCCGGAAAAACCCAGCAGGCAGCGGCCTAGTTGAGCGTATGTTCTTGTATGGTCGTGCTGTCCTTGAGATCCTTCTTGCGGGCAAACAGCGCACTGATCTTTTGTGTCGCTTTTTCCACCAGGCTCAGCTCCTTCTTCGGCTGCGGCTGCGCGGTGACCAGCGCCTTTTGCAGCGCGAATACGCTTTGCGGGCGTTCCAGCGGATCGATTTTCAGGCACCAGCGCACAACTTCGATCAGCTCTTCAGAATACAGGCCTTCCAGCTTGCGATAGTGCACGTCCATCTTGTCGCCATTCTTGCGCTGGTCGGAAGGCTGCGGCGGTGCGCCGACCATGCAGGCAAAGATGGAGGCGCCTATGCTGTAGATGTCGGTCCATGGGCCCAGGTTGCCGTTCTTCACATATAGCTCCGGCGCGGCAAAACCGGGGGTATACATGGGGTACAGCTTGGGCAGGTCGGTCTTCAACGTCTGCCGCGCCGCGCCGAAATCCAGCAGGATGGGCGTGCCGTCCAGGCGCAGGTAGATATTGGCCGGCTTCAGGTCCAGGTGCAGCAGTTTATTCGTATGCACTTCGCGCAGGCCGTTCATCACCTGGTTAAACATGCGGCGGATGAAGCGCTCCGACACCAGCGGCTTCTCGCCCTTATCGCGGCGGCGCAGGATATGCTCCTGCAGCGAACGGCCGGATTCATAGGCCATGACCATATACACCGTTTCATTGGCGCGGAAGAAGTTGATAACGCTGACGACGTTGGGATGCGAAATCCTGGCCAGCGCCCTGCCTTCTTCAAAAAAACATTTCAGGCCGATGCGGTATACCGGCAGGTTCTCGGGAGAAATTGCCGGCACCAGCTCGCCCTGCTGGCGCAAGGCCAGGGAGCTGGGAAGATATTCCTTGATGGCGACGGCATTGCCGTCTTCATCCGAAGCAAGATAGACAATACTGAACCCGCCGGATGCAATTTTCTTTACAATGCGGTATCCAGCGATTTCCAGGCCATCCGGCAAGGGAGCGTTATTTTGTGCAGCCATATCGTCCTATATCCACGTTTACAGTGGATTGTGTTGATTATTGATGCGTTTGTAAAGGATATCTCTTCCACCCCATCGCACCCTGATGAGCGATCCTACGACATTCGCCGGAATTGCGGAAACTACTTGCGCCGGATTTAAAGCTTATCGTACCCTCGGGGTTATCACTTTGCACATAGACCCAACAAGGAATTCAATTGACCATTAACAGCATGACCGGCTATGCCGCCACGACCCAGGAAACCGATGCAGGCACGATCACCATCGAGATCAAGAGCGTCAATTCCCGCTTCCTGGACCTGCAATTTCGCATCAATGACGATTTCAGGTCGATAGAGCCGCTGTTTCGCGAGGCCATTTCACGCAAGCTGACCCGAGGCAAGGTGGAATGCCGCTTCAGTTTTGGCAAAAAAAATAATAGCGGTGCCATGAAATCGCTCAATGCAGAGGTGCTGGCGCAGATCGCTGACCTGCAAGCCCATGTGACCAAGCAATTCCTGACTGCAACGCCATTATCGGTCAATGAGCTGCTGCGCTGGCCCGGTGTCGTCGAGGAAGCCGAAATAAATGAAGAAATGTTGCAATCAAGCATCACTTCGACAATTAATAGCACGCTGGATGCCTTTGTCGTCAGCCGCGAGCGTGAAGGCGCCGCGCTGGAACAGACACTGATCAGCCGCATCGTCGCTATGGAAGCGATTGTGCAGCGCATTACGCCGCTGGTGCCGCAGGTGGTACAGCAGTTTCAGCAAAAAGCCACTTCCCGCCTGGAAGAAGCACTGGGCCTGGCGCTGCAAAATGGCGCCAACAGCAATGCAGCGCAGACCATCACGCGCGAAGAAGCGCTGGACCGCATCCGCCAGGAAGTGACGATGTACGGCATCCGCATTGACGTGGCCGAAGAACTGGCCCGCCTGTCCGCCCACCTGACCGAGACCCGCCACATCCTGAAAAAAGGCGGCATGGTAGGCAAACGCCTGGACTTCATGATGCAGGAACTGAACCGCGAGGCCAATACGCTGGGCTCCAAGGCTGCCGCCAAAGACCTGGCGGACGCATCGATGGAACTGAAGCTGCTGATAGAGCAGATGCGCGAGCAAGTACAAAATCTTGAATAAAACCGCGCATTTCCTTATACTCGCGCCCTTGCATTTTATATCGCCGGATACAAATACCCGATAAGGGTAGGTCCGGCGACAGCGGAGAATATCTCCTCCGCGCCAAGCGCAACATACGACCAACCCCTACCCTAGAGGATATATGCTGATTTCATCTCCTACCGCCGGCAGCCTGTTTATGGTTGCTGCGCCATCCGGTGCGGGTAAATCGACATTGGTCAACGCGCTGCTGGCGCAGGAACCGGCGATACGCCTGTCCATTTCCTACACCACCCGTCCGCCAAGGCCGGGCGAGGAAAACGGCCGTGAGTACCATTTCACGACTGTCGACGATTTTTTGGCGCGCAAGACGCAGGGCGAGTTCCTGGAATCCGCCGAAGTGCACGGCAACTACTATGGCACCTCGCGCATCATCATTGAGCAGCAGATGAAGGCCGGTACCGATATACTGCTGGAGATAGACTGGCAAGGCGCGCAGCAGGTGAAGAAACAGTTCCCGAACGCGGTAGGCATTTTTATTTTACCGCCGTCTATCCCGGCACTGGAAGACAGGCTGAAAAAGCGCGGACAGGATGAGCCGCACGTCATCACCCGGCGCATTCTGGCGGCCGGCGGTGAAATGGCGCACGCGCCGGAGTTCGAATATGTTATTATTAATCAAGAGTTTGCGACTGCATTGTCAGAATTGAATGCAGTTGTCAAGGCGACTCGCTGCCGTTTTACGCAACAAGCCACCCGCAATGCCGAGCTGTTTGCCCAACTGGGCATCCACGCCAACCCCCAGTAAGCCGCGACAGCGCGCTGAAACAGCGCTGGAACGGAAACTGCATCGCAAACATTTTGAAGCATTTTTATAGCCGCAACGCTGCATCGTACTAAGGAAAACACATGGCCCGCATTACAATTGAAGATTCTTTGAAGCAAATCCCTAATCGTTTCCAGCTCACTTTGTGCGCCACTTACCGCGCCCGGCAACTGCTGCAAGGCCATACTCCTAAGGTTGATTCCAAAGACAAACCAACTGTAGTAGCCCTGCGCGAGATCGCCGAAGGCAAAATCGGTATTGAGATGCTGAAAAAAGTTCCTGTTTAATTCTGAGTATCTTTACTACCGTGAAGCGGCTGGGAAACAGACAGAATGAATATGACAGACACCAATTCTTCTCTCACAGCCGCTCCTGAGCCTCAAGCCTCGCGCCCTACTGCAAGCAAAAAAAAACTTCCTCCTGCAGCACCGCCCGCCCCTGAAGCAGGCAATGCGCGCGTGATCAATTCCTGCGTCGCGTCGATTACTGACCTGACCAACCGCCTTTCCGAGTACCTCTCCCCCGGTGACCTGAAACTAGTCAAGGAAGCCTATCGCTTCTCAGATGAAATGCATCTGGGGCAGGTCCGCAAATCCGGCGAGCCCTATATCTCGCATCCAATCGCCGTTGCTGAAATCTGCGCGGAATGGAAGCTGGATGTCCAGGCCATCATGGCAGCGCTGCTGCATGACGTGATGGAAGACCAGGATGTGAAGAAAGAGGAGCTGATAGAGCGTTTCGGCGCCCCTGTCGCCACGCTGGTGGATGGCCTCTCCAAACTGGAAAAAATCGAATTCCAGAGCCAGATCGAAGCGCAGGCGGAAAATTTCCGCAAGATGCTGCTGGCCATGGCGCGCGACGTGCGCGTGATCCTCGTCAAGCTGGCAGACCGCCTGCACAATATGCGCACGCTGGGCGCAATGGCGCCAGACAAGCAGCGCCGCATTTCGCGCGAAACGATGGAAGTGTATGTCCCCATTGCGCACCGGCTGGGCCTGAACAATATTTACCGGGAACTGCAGGACCTGGCGTTCTCGCATATCTATCCCCTGCGCTACCGTACGCTTGCCAAGGCGGTAAAAGCGGCGCGCGGCAACCGGCGCGAAGTAGTCAACAAGATCATGGATGCCGTCAAGACTGCGCTGGAAGGCGCCGGACTGAGCGCACAGGTCTATGGCCGCGAAAAAACGCTGTACGGCATCTACCGCAAGATGCACGACAAGAAGCTGAGCTTTTCCCAGGTGCTGGACGTGTACGGCTTCCGTATCGTGGTCGACAACTTCCAGAACAGCTATTACGCGCTGGGTACGCTGCATGCGCTGTACAAGCCCATGCCGGGCAAGTTCAAGGACTATATCGCGATCCCGAAAACCAACGGCTACCAGTCGCTGCATACGACGCTGATCGGCCCTTACGGCACGCCGGTGGAATTCCAGATCCGCACACAGGACATGCACCATGTGGCCGAATCCGGCGTTGCCGCGCACTGGCTTTACAAGAACGAAGAAGGCAGCCTGACCGACCTGCAGCAGCGCACGCACGCATGGCTGCAATCGCTGCTGGACATACAAAAGCAGACCGGCGATTCAGCTGAGTTCCTGGAGCACGTGAAGGTGGACCTGTTCCCGGACTCGGTCTATGTGTTCACGCCCAAGTCAAAAATCATTGCATTGCCGCGCGGCGCCACGGCGCTTGATTTCGCCTATACCATCCATACCGATATCGGCGACCAGGCCATTGCAACACGCATCAACAACGAGCCGGTACCGCTACGCTCCGAGTTGAAAAACGGCGACATCATCGAGATTATTACGTCGCCCAGTTCGCGCCCTACCCCGAACTGGCTGACCTATGTACGCACCGGCAAGGCGCGCTCGGCGATACGGCATTACCTGCGCACCATCAACCTGAATGAGTCCACCGAACTGGGCAAGCATCTGCTGGCACAGGCGCTGGTGGCCGTGAACCTGAATCCGGAATTGCCGGAAGCGCTGGTGGACAAGCTGCTCAATGAATCCAGCGCCAAATCGCTGGAGGAAATCCATACCGACATTGGCATAGGCAAGCGCATGGCGGCACTGGTGGCGCGCCACATCCTGGACCTGGTGGAAGACGATTCTCCATCCATCCCTTTCCAGCATACCGGCGGCGACAGCAAGGCATATGCAAAACGTGATCCGGTCATTATCTACGGCAGCGAAGGCGTGTCCGTACAGCTGGCGCCATGCTGCATGCCGATCCCCGGCGACGGCATCATCGGCCAACTGAAGCGTGACCAGGGCCTGGTAGTACATGTGGATACCTGCGAAAACGCAAAACGCCTGCAAGTCAAAGAGCCTGACCGCTGGATCGATGTCAGCTGGGGCGAGGACCTGAACCGCCGCTTCGACACCCGCATCACCGTCACCGTCAACAATGAGCGCGGCGCGCTGGCGCGCATCGCCGCCGAGATCGGCGAATCGGATGTCAATATCAGCCATGTCAACATGGAAGACGGCGACGCCAACGACATGACCAATATCCACTTCACGATACAGGTAGACGACCGCCTGCACCTGGCCCGGTTGATGCGCAACATCAAGCATCTGGCCGGCGTATCCAAGATCGTGCGCGACCACGGCGTGCGGCTTAGTTGAACCTGTAGCGTCTACTGCCTGTAGCCTGAAGCTGGGTACGCAAGCCGGCTTAAGCCTGTCAAGCCTGCCCTATTCCGGATAAGTCACGTCAAGAATATAAAGCTCATCCTCACCCGCAGGCGTCTGCAACACCACCGTATCGCCCGTTCTGGCCTTGGTCAATGCACGCGCCACCGGCGAGATCCAGCTGATCTTGCCTTTGAGGGGATCGAACTCGTCCACGCCGGTAATCGTGATCGTCATTTCCTCACCCTGCTGGTTCTCATAGCGCACGGTGGCGCCAAAAAAAATCTGGTCAGAGCCGTGGTGTACGCGCGGGTCCACCACTTCAGCCAGGTCCAGCCGTTTGGTGAGGAAGCGGATGCGCCGGTCTATCTCGCGCAGGCGGCGCTTGCCGTAGATATAGTCGCCATTTTCGGAGCGGTCGCCATTGGAGGCTGCCCACGATACGATCTTGACGACCTCAGGGCGGTCGGTGTCGATCAGTTGAAGCAGCTCGGTCTTCATCCTGTCGTAACCCTCGGGGGTCATGTAATTTTTAACACCGGCGGGTATCTCAGGAAGGGCGGCATCCTGGTCGTCGTCATCCTGCTCGGTTTCCTTGACAAATGCTTTATTCATCACGGTATTGTAGCGGAGCCGGCACTTTAAGGCCGGGCTATATTTTGCAACGAGGGTGGCGATTTAATAACTGTTGCTGTTGGTCGCAAACATGCTTGGAGCGGGGAATATACTCCGCCGGCGCTACGCTGTAGGGTTTTGCAACATCTTAAACAGTTAATAACAACTTTGCCCGCCGCTCCTGTGCTAAAGCCTTATAGAATATGGGGCTCAAGGGCAAAATACTATTCAACCAACAACGCCCATTATTTTCAAGGTATATGCATGACTGACAGCGCTGCAATCAAGCTGCTGATCGTTGACGATCACGCGGTAGTGAGGGAAGGACTCAAACAAATCATTGGCAGCACGACGGACGTTATCCTGGCAGGCGAAGCGGAAACCGGACTGGAAGCAATCAAGGCCGTACGGCATCTCGATTGCGACGTGATATTGCTGGACATCTCGTTGCCCGACCGCAACGGCATTGAAGTGCTGAAACAGATCAAGAAGGAAGCCCCCGCCATCGCGGTATTGATGTTTTCCATCCACAGTGAAGAACAGTATGCAATACGCTCTCACAAGGCCGGCGCGTCCGGCTATCTGAACAAGCAGGCAAGCGCCGGGGAAATCCTGGAAGCAATACGCCAGGTGGCGGCCGGCCTCAAATACGTCAGCACCCAGCTGGCGCAGGAACTGGCCAACAACCTGAACCAGCCCCACGAAGGCGCGCTGCACAAGAGCCTGTCGGACCGGGAATTTCAGACGATGACCATGATTGCGTCCGGCAAAACCGTCAGCGATATTGCCAAGGAATTGTCACTTTCTGTTAAAACTGTCAGTGAGTACCGCGCTAGGGTCCTGCTCAAGATGAAGCTACGGCACAACGCGGAATTGACACACTATGCAATAAAGAATCAATTGGTCGAATAATGTTTGTCTTGCCCCACGAAAAGCATCTAGAATCGAAAATTGATTCGTGATGCGCGTAAGGGCGTGTTACGGCACAGGGATTTCAAGCCTCATCCTGTGCCGGCACGCCGGGTGCACGCTGATCGCAGCCGGGAAGGATGCTTCCCTGTATGAAATGGGCAAACCCCAGTTCCTGCCTCCTAACATCAGCCTTCTGCACCATGTCAAATAATTCAAATCCGCAGTTCAAAAGCCCTACCGATATCGCAAGGGAAACCTTCCGTCGCCTGGCGCTTGATCGGATCGCGCCGACGCCGGACTCCTACCGCAAGCTCTATCTGGAGATTTCCGGCGAACCGGATGAAGAAGCAAAAAAAGCGCAGATCGCTGCACTGCAGATTTCCGAAGCCGAAGCCATGCTGAGCGCCTTCGCCTCCAGCCTGCAAAAGTCGCCGCCTGAAATTTCCATGTTCAGCCAGCGCCTGAACCGCGCCGTCAAGTCCCGGGAATGGGAAGATTATGGTAAGGCGCTGAACCAGCTGGTGGAAAAACTTTCCGCAAAACCGGTATCCAGGATAGGCAGCCTGGTAGACGACATAGAGCCGCTGGCCCCCCCCCCTTCACAGAGCTCCGGCATTTCGCTGGTGGACAGTTTCGGCGAGGATGATCCGCTGGTACGTATCCTGAAGGATTCGCTGTACCGCACACTATCGCTGGCAGTGGTGTCGCTGTTGCAAAGTTCACCGAAGCTGGCGGCAGATGCAGAAGCGCTGGGCACCGCTGTCAGGGAAGCGACCAACGAAAACAGCATGAGCCAGGTCGCATCGCGGCTGAAACAGCTGTGCTTCCAGATCGAACTGAAAAGCGGCGACAGTGCCGAGCAGCAGGAATTGCTGCTGCGCCTGTTCAGCCTGCTGCTGTCCAATGTGCACGAACTGCTGGACCGCGACAACTGGCTGCGCGGACAGATCGAGGTCGTGCAAAATCTGATTTCCGGCCCCATTGACCACCGCGCGCTGCAGGATGCCACTCGTAGCCTGAAAGACGTGATCTACAAGCAGGGTGTGCTGAAAAACAGCATTGCGGAGTCACAATCTTCCGTCAAGAACATGATGGCAACTTTCATCGACAGACTGGAAGTGATTGCCAACAGCGCCGGCAATTACCACACGAGGATGGATGGCCTTTCGCAAAAAATCAGCCAGGCCAGGGATGGCGCGGAAGTCGGCAAGCTTGTCGGAGCGATACTGGACGAGACCAAGCTGGTGCAGTCGGAAGCAATACGCTCGCGCGACATGATGCTGTCGGCGCAAAAAGAAGTGAAAGAGGCCGAGGACCGGATCAAGGAACTGGAAGACAAGCTGGCGCACATGAGCGAGCTGGTGCGCG
This sequence comes from Undibacterium sp. TJN25, assembly GCF_049339885.1. Lineage (NCBI taxonomy): Bacteria > Pseudomonadati > Pseudomonadota > Betaproteobacteria > Burkholderiales > Oxalobacteraceae > Undibacterium > Undibacterium sp. TJN25. The sequence goes on from NZ_JBMPPM010000001.1 coordinate 645,153, forward strand.
AGGACGAGCTGACCGGCAGCCTGAACCGGCGTGGGCTGGATGACGTCTTCGACCGCGAAGCCGACCGCGCAGACCGTCGCGGCACGCCGCTGTGCGCCGCGATGCTGGACCTGGACAACTTCAAGAAACTCAACGATACCCACGGCCACACCGCCGGGGACGAGGCGCTTGTGCATCTGGTGCGCATCGTCAAGCAGACCTTGCGCTCCATCGACGTCATCGCCCGCTACGGCGGCGAAGAGTTCCTGATCGTGATGCCGGAAACCGACCTGGAAGAGGCCGCACAGGCCATGACCAGGGTGCAGCGCGAACTGACCAAGCACTTTTTCATGGTCAACCATGAACGCTTGCTGATTACCTTCAGCGCAGGCGTCGCCTTGCGGGAACCATCGGAAACCCAGGAATCTGTCGTCAAACGCGCGGACAAGGCAATGTACGAAGCCAAAAACTCCGGCAAGAACCGCGTCGTCAAGGCGGAATAGCGGACGACCGGGACTCATCTGCAACAACCGTATGCGCCAACAATTAATGCTGCACGGAATCATGCCGTTATCATGTGCTGGACTTCCACAGTGGCGTTACACGCACTGCTCATGGTAAAATTTATTACCGCAAGGAAACTATACCAATAAACTTGCCATTATGATGCGGCTACCGTACAGCGGCAGATGCTTGCACCAGCTAAAACCATGATCAGGCTTGAATAAGAATCGACAGTCCCGCCCGACGCAATACAACAAATCCTGCCGATACCGCAGAGAAAAACGAATAGAGCCTGATATTGCATGCTTTCTTCGATAACATTGCGCGCCGTAAGCTGTACTATTCGACTTGATTTGCCTGAATGCCGACCATAACGGACCAGATAGACAAAATAGATAACACGGACATTTGGGCCTGCATCTCTACTTACACCATTTTTATCACTATCGATGCAAGAAAAATTCCCTCACACGGTAATCCAATGCCTGACCGCGATTGCGCAGCATCACGGTTTGCAGATCAACCCTGAGCGGCTAATAGACGATTACGCACTGGCCGAGGACCCGCCCGCGGCAATGCTGGAACGCATTGCGAGTGACATCGGCCTGAAAGCCAGGACGGAACAATTCAGCTGGCAAACCCTGATTGGCCAGACGGGCGTGTTCCCCATTCTGGCCCGCCTGGCCAACGGAGAAGGCGTCATCATCGTCGGTGTGCGCAAGGAAGACGACGGTAAAGTTGCTCTGCTCGACCCCAAATCCGACCGCGCGACCGTCATCCTGATCGACAAAGCCCAGTTCTGTAGCCGCTGGAACGGCGAAGTAGTGCTGATGAAGCGGCAACATTCATTGACGGATCCGACGCAGCCGTTCGGCCTGCGCTGGTTCATTCCTGAAATCCTGAAGCAGAAAGCGGCCTTCAGGGACATCATCATAGCCGCGCTGTGCATGCACGTGCTGGCGCTGGCCTCCCCTATCTTCTTCCAGCTGGTGCTGGACAAGGTGCTGGTCCACCAAAGCAACTCCACCCTGTGGGTACTGGGCGTGGGCATCATCATTGCGCTTGTATTTGATGCCACCTTCGGCTTCCTGCGGCAGTATCTGAGCCTGGCCGCTACCAACAAGATAGATATGCACCTGACGCGGCGCGTATTCGGCCACCTGCTCTCCTTGCCCATTGATTATTTCGAAACCACCACGGCAGGCGTGGTGACCCGGCACATGCAGCAACTTGAGCGTATCCGCCAGTTCCTGACCGGTCGCCTGTTCTTCATCGCGCTGGATGCAACCGCGCTATTCCTGTTCCTGCCCTTGTTGTTTACCTATTCAGTGCCGCTGGCCGGCATCACGCTGGCTTTTACCGTCATGATAGGCGGCGTGGTGGCGATCCTGGTGCCGACCTACCAGCGCCGCCTGAACAAGATGTATACAGCGGAGGGCCGGCGCCAGGGCATGCTGGTGGAAACCATCCACGGCATGCGCACAGTGAAATCGCTGGCCATCGAGCCTATCCAGAGGCGTAACTGGGACCAGCGTTCAGCGGATGCGATCAGCAGCCACTTCAAGGTAGGGCAGATTTCCATCAGCGCCAATGCCATTACGGATTTCCTGGGCAAGCTGCTGCCGGTACTGATTATTATCCTCGGCGCGCAGGCGGTCTTTGACGGCACGATGACGGTGGGCGCGCTGATCGCGTTCCAGATGATCTCCGGCCGCGTAGTGTCGCCGCTGGTGCAGATTGTCAGCGTGGTCAATGAATATCAGGAAACTGCACTGTCGGTACGCATGCTGGGCGAGGTGATGAACCGCGCGCCGGAAGGACGCGCCGGCGCCGGCGGCCTGCGGCCGCAATTCAAAGGGGAAATCAGCTTCGACGACGTCACCTTCCGCTATCCCGGCGCCACCAATACGGCACTGGACAGGACCCGGTTCACCATCAAGGCCGGCACGGTGATCGGTATCGTGGGGCGCAGCGGCTCAGGCAAGACCACGCTGACCAAGATGATCCAGGGTTTGTATCCTGTACAGGAAGGCATCATCCGCTTTGACGGTATCGACTCCCGTGAAATCGATCTCTCGCATCTGCGCAAGCAGGTAGGCGTGGTATTACAGGAAAACTTCCTGTTCCGAGGAACAATCCGCGATAACATTTCGGCCACCAAGCCGGACGCCACATTTGAAGAAATCGTCGCCGTGGCGCAGGCCGCGGGCGCAGACGAGTTCATCGAAAGGATGCCGCAGGGTTACGATACGCCGCTGGAAGAAAACGCGGCCAACCTGAGCGGCGGCCAGAAGCAAAGGCTGTCCATTGCCCGCTCGCTGCTGTCCAACCCGCCGGTGCTGATCCTGGATGAGGCAGCTAGCGCGCTGGATCCTGAAAGCGAAGCGATCTTTATCAACAACCTGTCCCGCATTGCCGTGGGCAGGACCGTCATCATGATTTCGCACCGCCTGTCCACACTGGTCAACGCCGATGCCATCCTGGTCATGCAGCAAGGCAAACTGGTCGACAGCGGCCGCCACTCGGAATTGCTGCTCAGTAGCTCTACTTACGCACATCTATGGAACCAACAAACAAGCCACCTGTAGCCGGGCCGTCCGGCAAAAAGGCTGCCGACCCCACCATTGTCGAATTTCTGCCTGACGCCGATGAAATAGAACGGCGCCCTTTGCCGCGCTTTGCGCGCTCGACCCTGCTGGTGCTGGTAACGGCACTGATCAGCTTTCTGCTGTTTGCGACATTTGCCAAGGTGGAGAAAGTCATCGTTGCGCGCGGTCGCCTGACCACGCCCTCTTCCAATATCATCGTGCAGCCGCTGGAAACATCGACCATCCAGAGCATCAATGTACAGGTGGGACAAGTGGTAAAGAAAGGCCAAGTGCTGGCCGTGCTGGACTCCACATTCTCCGGGGCCGACCAGGCGGAACTGCGCAACCGCCTGAGCAGCCTGGATACCCAGTCCAGGAATTTGGAAGCGGAACTCGGCGGCGCCAAGAATATAAACAAGGATGGAGCAAATGCGGATACCCAGCTGCAAGGACGTCTACTGGTAGAGCGTCAGGCAAATTACCAGGCGCAACTGACAAGGCAGGAAGAAACCATCGCCCGCCTGCGCGCATCGCTGGAAACCAACCGTAAAGACCAGCAACTACTGGAATCCCGCGTGCAATATCTGCGCGAGATGGAAGCCATGCAGCAAAAACTGGTTGAACAACAATATGGCGCAAGGGCCAACTACCTCGCGGCGCAGGACAAGCGCCTGGAAGTGGAGCGGGATATGCTCAACACCAAGAATCGCGAAAATGAAATCAAGAGCGAACTGGCGGGCGCTACCGCCGAAAAAGCTGCATTTGAAAAAAGCTGGCGGCAAAAAGCCATGGAAGACCTGCTGACCACGACCCGAGATCGCAGTTCCGTTACCGAGCAGCTCAATAAAGCGGACCGGCGTAACAAGTTGATCACACTGCTTGCGCCTTCCGATGCCGTCGTACTCGATATTGGCAAATTGTCTTTAGGTTCCGTCATCAGGGAAGCAGAGCCGCTGTTTACGCTGGTGCCCCTGGGCACGGAGCTGGAAGCGGAAATCCAGATAGATTCGGTCGACGTGGGCTACGTCAAACTGAGTGATCAGGTACATCTGAAGCTGGATGCCTTCCCTTTCCAGCAGCATGGCACGCTGGCGGCGCAGGTTCGCACGATCAGTCAGGACGCCTTCAAGCGCGAGGGCACGCAAGCGCAAGGCCTTGATGCTTATTACTTAAGTCGCCTCGGCATAGAAAAAACGGGTCTGAAAAAAATGTCCGAAAAAGCGAGGCTGCTTCCCGGCATGACCTTGTCGGCAGAAATTGTCGTGGGCAAGCGTTCAGTCTTGTCTTATCTGCTATGGCCCCTCACCAAGGCCCTCGATGAAGGCCTGCGCGAGCCTTAAATCCCCTCCCCCGCATCAAAACAGGGCAATTGCTGCGTAAATTAATAATTCCATACGGAAATTTTTTTTACAATTGCCCTAAACATTTAAAATTTCCTGCCGTTAAATGTCCAGAGGCCGATCAAAGTACAAATTTTGACGGCTTTCTTGATGAAAATCTCAGAAAAAAACTACTGTAATTTCATTTAAGAAAAAAAGATTTTCGGTCGCCTTATTTTACTGTCGCAAATAAATTCAAATTCCGTATTAATCCGACATCGATGTACTGATGCCGGTTTGGTCTGGAAATATTAATTAAACAGGTAGCTCTTCGGAGGTTGTAATATGAGTTCCATTTTTTCAAGCTTGACCACCGCGCAAATCGCTGCGCTCACAACAGCTCAGATTGCAGGTGCGTCCACAGATGATATCGTGGCCTTGTCCAGCGACCAGATCATCGCTCTGACTACTGCACAGGTAGGCGCATTCAAAACGAGCCAGATCGTTGCCTTTACTACCGACCAGATTCCAGCCTTCGAAACACGCGACCTCGCATCATTCTCTACCTCTGCCATTTCGGCACTGACTTCCGACCAGATTTCCAAAGGACTGACAACCGACCAGGTTGTTGGCCTGACCACGGCACAAGTCGCGGCACTGAAAACTGCGCAAATTATTGCACTGACAACAGACCAGATAGCCGCGCTGGAAACTCGCGATGTTGCCGCCCTGGGCACAGTCAACGTTGCTGCGCTGACGACGGACCAGATTTCCAAAGGCCTGAGCACTGCGCAAGTCGCCGCAATGACTACCGCTGAAATCAATGCGCTGACGACAGACCAGATCTCCAAAGGCCTGACAACTGATCAGGTTGTTGCATTGACGACTGCACAAGTAGCCGGCATCAAAACCAGCCAGGTCGTCGCACTGACAACTGACCAGATCGCTGCACTGGAAACGCGTGACCTCGCCGCGTTGACCACGGCCGCAATCAACGCACTGACTACTGACCAGATTTCCAAAGGCCTGACGACAGACCAGGTCGTCGCATTGACGACAGGCCAGGTCGGCGCACTGAAAACAGCACAGGTTGCCGCCTTGACGACTGACCAGGTGCACGCGCTGGAAACGCGCGACGTTGCCGCTCTGGGCACAGTCAACGTTGCCGCGCTGACGACAGACCAGATTTCCCAGGGCCTGAGCGCTGCGCAAATCGCCGCGATGACGACGGGTGAAATCAATGCACTGACTACAGACCAGATCTCCAAAGGCCTGACCACCGACCAGATCGTTGCGTTGACGACTGCACAAGTAGCCGGCATCAAAACCAGCCAGGTCGTTGCCCTGACAACGGATCAAGTTGCTGCACTCGAAACACGCGATCTGGCTTCCCTGAGCACTGCTGCCATCGCCGCATTGACCACAGACCAGGTTTCCAAAGGCCTGACAACCGACCAGGTTGTTGCCTTGACGACCGGCCAGGTCGGCGCACTGAAAACAGCGCAGGTTGCTGCATTGAGCACCGACCAGGTACATGCGCTGGAAACACGTGACGTCGCTGCCCTGGGCTCCGCCAACGTTGCTGCTCTGACGACCGACCAGATTTCCGCCGGTCTGACCACAGCGCAAGTTGCCGCGTTCACAACTGCTGAAGTTGCTGCGCTGAGCACAGACCAGATATCCAAAGGTTTGACGACAGACCAGGTCGTTGCCTTGAGTAGCGCCCAGGTCGCTGCACTGAAAACCGCGCAAGTTGTTTCGCTGACGACCGACCAGGTTGCCGCACTGGAAACACGCGATGTTGCCGCGCTAAGCACTGCCGCCGTTGCTGCCCTGACCACCGACCAGATCTCCAAAGGTCTGAGCGCTGCACAGGTTGCTGCCATGACAACCGGCCAGATCAATGCAATGACGACAGACCAGATTTCCAAAGGTCTGACCACGGACCAGATCGTTGCCCTGACAACTGCACAGGTAGCCGGCCTGAAAACAACTCAGGTAGTTGCACTGTCTACCGACCAAATCGCTGCGCTGGAAACTCGCGATATCGCTGCACTGAGTTCTGCCTCAATTGCAGCACTGACCACTGACCAGATCTCCAAAGGCCTGACGACAGACCAAGTTGTTGCCTTGTCTACAGCCCAGGTCAGCGCACTGAAAACCTTGCAAATCGCTGCCTTGTCCACTGACCAAATCCATGCGCTGGAAACACGTGATGTGGCTGCTTTGGGTACTGCAAACATCGCCGCGCTGACCACAGACCAGATCTCTCAAGGCCTGAGCGCCGCGCAAGTCGCCGCACTGACGAGCGCGGAAATCGCAGCGCTGACCACAGACCAGATCTCCAAAGGCCTGACCACTGACCAGATCGTTGCCCTGACAACAGCACAAGTTGGCGCACTGAAAACTGCACAGGTTGTTGCCTTGTCCACTGACCAGATCGCTGCAATTGAAACACGCGACCTGGCCGTACTGAGCACAGCCGCCATCGCTGCGTTGACGACAGACCAGATCTCCAAAGGCCTGACGACCGACCAGGTTGTCGCCCTGTCCACTGCACAAGTCGGCGCGCTGAAAACCGCGCAGATTGCCGCGTTGAGCACAGACCAGGTTCATGCTTTGGAAACACGCGATGTCGCCGCTCTGGGTTCCGCCAACGTTGCGGCGCTGTCCACTGACCAGATTTCACAAGGTTTGACAGCAGCGCAAGTCGCAGCCTTCACGACAGCTGAAGTGGCTGCCCTGACGACTGACCAGATTTCCAAAGGCCTGACGACAGATCAAGTCGTTGCACTGAGCACAGCACAAGTGGCCGCATTGAAAACAGCCCAGGTAGTTGCATTGTCGACAGACCAGGTTGCCGCGCTGGAAACTCGCGACGTTGCCGCACTGAGCACTGCCGCTGTCGCTGCCCTGACCACAGACCAGATCTCCAAAGGTCTGAGCACTGCGCAAGTGGCTGCGATGACAAGCGCGCAAATCGGCGCCCTGACGACAGACCAGATCTCCAAAGGCCTGACAACTGACCAGGTTGTTGCTCTGACAACAGCACAAGTCGGCGCACTGAAAACAGCCCAGGTTGTTGCCCTGTCGACCGACCAGATCGCAGCGCTTGAAACCCGCGACCTGGCCGTACTGAGCACAGCTGCCATCGCCGCGTTGACCACAGACCAGATCTCCAAAGGTTTGACCACTGATCAAGTCGTTGCACTGAGCACAGCACAAGTCGGCGCGTTGAAAACAGCACAGGTTGCTGCCTTGACGACTGACCAGGTGCACGCTCTGGAAACACGCGACGTTGCCGCTCTGGGCACCGCTAACGTTGCCGCGCTGACGACAGACCAGATTTCCCAAGGCCTGAGCGCTGCGCAAATCGCCGCGATGACGACGGGTGAAATCAACGCACTGACCACAGACCAGATATCCAAAGGCCTGACCACCGACCAGATCGTTGCGTTGACGACTGCACAAGTAGCCGGCATCAAAACCAGCCAGGTCGTTGCACTGACAACGGATCAAGTCGCTGCACTCGAAACACGCGATCTGGCTTCCCTGAGCACTGCTGCCATCGCCGCGTTGACCACAGACCAGGTTTCCAAAGGCCTGACAACCGATCAGGTTGTTGCCTTGACGACCGGCCAGGTCGGCGCGCTGAAAACAGCGCAAGTTGCTGCATTGAGCACCGACCAGGTACATGCGCTGGAAACTCGTGACGTCGCTGCCCTGGGCTCCGCCAACGTTGCTGCTCTGACGACCGACCAGATTTCCGCCGGTCTGACCACAGCGCAAGTTGCCGCGTTCACGACAGCTGAAGTTGCCGCGTTCACGACGGATCAGGTTTCCAAAGGTCTGACTACCGACCAGGTTGTTGCCCTGAGCACGACCCAGGTTGCTGCTCTGAAAACAGCACAGGTTGCCTCGCTGACGACAGATCAGGTCGCCGCACTGGAAACACGCGATGTTGCCGCCTTGAGCACTGCCGCTGTTGCTGCCTTGACCACCGACCAGATCTCCAAAGGTCTGAGCGCTGCACAGGTTGCTGCCATGACCACCGGCCAGATCAACGCCATGACCACGGACCAGATCTCCAAAGGTCTGACCACGGATCAGATCGTTGCTTTGACTACTGCACAGGTAGCAGGACTGAAAACAACCCAGGTCGTAGCATTGACAACAGACGAAGTGGCCGCACTGGAAACACGTGACCTGGCTGCGATGACGACTGCTGCGATTGCTGCATTGACGACCGACCAGGTATCCAAAGGTCTGACGACCGACCAGGTTGTCGCCCTAACGACAGCACAGGTCGGCGCGCTGAAGACAGCCCAGGTCGCCTCGTTGACGACTGACCAGGTCGCTGCGCTGGAAACACGCGATGTCGCTGCTCTGGGTTCTGCCAACGTTGCCGCATTGACGACAGACCAGATCTCGAAAGGCCTGACAACATCGCAAATCGCCGCGCTGACAACGGCCGAAGTAGGCGCCTTGTCGACTGATCAGATCTCCAAAGCGCTGACCACCGACCAGATTGTTGCCTTGACGACAGCACAGGTTGCTGCGCTGAAAACAGCCCAGGTTGTTGCTCTGACCACGGATCAGGTCGCTGCACTGGAAACACGCGATGTGGCTGCGCTGAGCACGGTTGCCGTGGCTGCGTTGACGACTGACCAGATTTCCAAAGGCTTCACTACGGCCCAAATCGCTGCGTTGACGACTGCTGAAATCGGCGCACTGACGACCGACCAGGTGTCCAAAGCGCTGTCAACCGACCAGATCGTCGCATTGACGACTGCGCAAGTTGCCGCGATGAGGACTGCACAGGTTGCTGCCTTGACGACAGATCAGCTGCAAGCGATGGAAACCAATGACATCAAGGCATTGACAACCAGCGCCATCAACCACATGACGACATCGCAAGTCAGCCACCTGACAACCGACCAGATCGTTGCATTGACGACTGCACAGGTTGAAGCCCTGACATCGACTCAGACCATGGCGCTGACAAGTGACCAGATCCCGGCATTCACGACAGCCCAGATCTCTCACCTGAAAGTGACATCGCCTATCATCCTGGACCTGAACGGCGACGGCATCAAAACGCAAAGTATCGCGTCCGGTGTGGAGTTTGACCTGTTTGCAAGCGGTAACAAGGTCAACACCGGCTGGGTATCTTCCAGCGACGGCCTGCTGGTACTGGATCGCAACAACGACGGCGTCATCAACGACGGTTCGGAATTGTTTGGTAATGCAACCAACACCGCTTCCGGCGGCAAGGCGGCAGACGGTTATGCAGCACTGAGCGAACTGGACAGCAACCACGACAACGTGATTTCCAGCAAGGATGCCGCATTCGGCGAACTGAAGGTATGGGTAGACAAGAATTCGGATGGCGTCAGCGAAGCCGGGGAACTTTCCTCCCTGTCCGACCTGGGCATCACCAAGCTGAATCTTGACGCATCCAAAACCTCGGTCAAGGATAACGGCAACTGGCTGGGTCTGGTATCGAGCTACGAAACAGCCGACGGCAAAACGCATGCAATGGGCGACGTCTGGTTTGTTGCAGACAAGAACCAGAAACCTGCGGACTTGAAGTCCAACGTCAGCAGCCTGTCGCAAGCCATCGGCTCCTTCGATGACTCCGCAGCATCGGGTAACTTGCCAGGCGTTGGTTCCCTGGGCAGCGGCAGCACAGGAAGCAATGCTTCCACAGCAGCCAACGTCGCTACGATCGTCGATGTGATGAAAAACTTCGATGCCAATGGCAACCAGGTGAATGCATCCGGCACGCCAGCACTGTTGGCAGGCGGGACAGGCGCAGCGCAAGGTATCTTGAATACGGCTAACCACGGCATCCTGGTGCCAAGCCACGTCAAGTAATCCGGCACTACAGATAGAGGCGGCAAGACTGAAAAGTCTTGCCGCTTTTTTTATGCCCCTTTTTGCCGCAGACGGGTAAATAAATCGCACAAAGCGATATTTCTGCTTGCGTTTCGGCTTTCCATTTTGCAAAATCACAGCACGCCCGAACCGACTGGCGACGCTGGAGCAATGCCGCCAGTAAACCGGTAAAACAGCCAGAAAAATAGAAAATGTCCAATCCCGAACAAACTGCGTACGACGAAATGATGGAGCTGGCCCTGCAAGGCAAGCTTGATCTCATCAAAATCATTCCGGTGGCCGAACAGCTGATCCAGCAAAAACAGCAGGTCAAGGCAATAGACCTGTATCGCGCGTGGCTGAAACATCCGGACCGTGCGCTGGAGCACGCGGCTTATTTCAACCTGGGCGTGTTGCTCGGCGAAGTAGGCAGCTCTTCCGAAGCAGTTGCCGCATTCCGCCAGGCAGCGCATTTGAAACCCGATTTTTTCCAGGCGCAATACAACATCGGCGTACATCTGGAACGCCAGGGGCATTTCCAGGAAACCATCAAGCAATGGCGCGCATCGCTGGAGCAGCCAGCATTGAAAGAAGCGCAGAACAACCAGATCCACATCATGCTGCTCAATGGTCTGGGCAGGCTGCTGGACAAGTTCAAGGAATACGACGAAGGTGAAGATGTGCTGAGGCGCAGCCTGGAACTGAACCAGGAACAACCCGCCGCGCTATACCACTGGATACACCTGCGGCAAAAGCAATGCAAGTGGCCGAGCCTGCGCCGTCTGCCGGGTATTTCCGTTGAGGAGATGTCGCAGGCCGCATCGCCACTGGCCTTGCTGGGCCTGACTGACGATCCTGCGCGCCTGCTGGATACCGCACGCGGCTATGTCGCCAAAAACGTCATCAACGTGCCGCGCATGGCGCCTTTCGGCCAGCTGTATCCGCACCACCCAAAATTGCGTATAGGTTTCCTGTCGGGCGACTTTTGCCTGCACGCGCTGTCCCTGCTCACCGTCAGGTTCTTTGAACTGCTGGACAGGAACAAGTACGAAGTGGTCGGCTTCGGCTGGAGCAACCGCGACGGCACACCTTTCCAGCAAAGGATTTTTTCTGCGTTTGACCGCTACTACGACATCGCTGCCGTCAGCGACGAAAATGCCGCCCAGCTGATCCGCAACCAGGAAATCGATATCCTGTTCGACCTGCAGGGGCTGACTGCCGGCACCAGGCCGAATATCGTGGCCCGCGGCGCGGCGCCCGTGCAGATTGCCTACCTCGGCTATCCGGGCACCTCTGCCCTCCCCTATGTGGATTACGTGATTGCCGACGATTTCATCTATCCTCCCGAACTGGCGCAGCACTTCACCGAAAAACCTCTGTACATGCCGGATTGCTACCAGGTCAGCGACGACCAGCGTGAATATTCGAGTGAGAAACGCAAGGCACACTATGGCCTGCCGGAAGATAAATTCGTCTTCTGCGCCTTTAACAATAACTACAAGATTATTCCGGAGATATTCGAATCCTGGATGCGTATTCTGCGCCAGGTGCCCGACAGTGTGCTGTGGCTGCTGAAAGACAACCAGTGGTCGGAACAGAATATGCGCAATGCGGCACAGGCGCATGGCATCGATCCGGATCGCCTGTATTTCGCCGGCCGCGTGGCTCCGACCGACTACCTGTCGCGCTTCTGTTCCGCCGACCTGTTCCTCGACACCTTTCCGTACAATGCCGGTACTACAGCCAACGATGCCTTATGGGTGGGCTTACCCCTGGTCACACTGTCAGGACGCAGTTATACCTCGCGCATGGCCGGCAGCATCCTGCGCTCGGTAGGCCTGCCGGACCTGATCGCCCATACGTCCGCAGAATATGAAGCGAAAGCGGTTGCCTTTGCGAACAGCGCGGCACAGCAATTGAAGAGCGCCGAAATCCTGAAAGCGGCAAAACAGAACAGCGCCGCATTCAGCACGCCCAAGTTCGTCGCCGACTTTGATACCGTCATCGCCAAGTTTGTCGCCGAATTAAAACAGCCGGCCTGAACCCTGGCCGGCAACCTGTCATCACCAGATCATATCCATGCGCCAAGTCAAGCTTTACCAGATCGCCTATAACGAACAGATCCTCGCCAACATGGAGGCCGGTTATGGCGTGCTGAACATCACCGATAATCCACGCGCCGACTGGCGCGAATACTATCCAATCAGGAACTTCCTGCTGAGCGAAGCACTGGATGAAGAATGCTATTACGGCTTCTTCTCACCCAAGTTCCGCGCAAAAACCGGGCTCAGCCACGCGCAGACGGTCAGCTTCATCCAGTCGGCGCCAGCCGGCACCGACGTCATTACTTTCAGCCCCCAGCCAGATATGGGCGCCTTTTTTCTGAATGTATTTGAGCAGAATGAGCTATTCGACCCCGGCTTCACCAAGGCCGGCGAAGTCTTCCTGGCAGCCATCGGCAAACCCCACAGGCTGGCTGGCAGCATCATGGATTCCCGGCATATCGTCTTCAGCAATTTTTTCGTCGCCCGCCCGGCGTTCTGGCGCGACTGGCTATCGATCAACGAACCGATGTTCCAGATCTGCGAAGGGCCGGACAGCGAGTTGAAGCAGCTGCTTTGCCACAAAACTAACTACGAAGATATAGAACGCAAGGTATTCCTGATGGAACGCATTGCCTCGCTGCTACTGAAGAGCAACAGCAACTGGAAGGTATGGGCCTACAGCACCTTCGCCTGCGCCTGGTCTTCCACGCGCCTGAACCAGTTCGAGCATGAAGCGGTGGTAAGCGATGCCTTGAAAATGGCTATCAATGACAACCCCAATGTCGAGCACTATCTGACCGCGTTTAATAAGGTGCGTGATGTACTGCGATAAATATACGTATCTAGAAATAAAAAAAACCTAAGTGATTACAAAGACTTAGGTTTTAAATTTTCCGTAAATCATTAACCACCAACCGCTACGGCTATTGCGAAATTATAGATTTTGACTTGCGAGATGCCACACCAACGCCTAGCAAACCTAGCCCAAAAAGAGCGGCGGTTGCAGGCTCGGGCACAGTATTTTGGGGCACAGTATCTAAAACTATATTATCCACTTGGGCCCGTTTTGCAATCGTAGTCAAAGGAGTCCACGATACTGCGGACAAGTTTGTCAGATTAAAAACGAAAGTTTGAAGGCCTATATTGTTGTCCAATGCCACAGTTGATTGACTAGTCGATCCATCACCAAATAAAAAATTAAAGATAACGTTTCCGGTTGCATTTGAATTGGTTCCATCAGTTATATCGATGGAACCAAACGAGAAGTTGCTTCCATCGGACTTACTGAGTACAAGTGTTGCCCCAGCATAGTTGTTGGTCAGCGTATTTCCAGCATGGTCTGCGTTGTAGCCTGCTGCGATATTGCCCCAGAAAACAAGTGTTTGGTCCTTATTTGCGCCATTGTCAGTGGCAGAAATTTGAAATCCATCTTCTTGATACGAACCACTGGCGTGATAAGTTTTATTTACATTAAAGTCGATAACAGTTGCCTGACTACTTCCGGCAACAGCGAATGCACCAACGAGAAAAAGTCGCGATAGATTTTGTAACATAGGAGGCCTTAGGAATAAGTTAATTTGATACAACATTTTCATTTATTCTGACAATCTTAAATTTATTGCCTGTAAACAATATTTTATTTTCCCAAAGGCAATACTTTAAAAAGACCGACTATTCCTTGCCTATTTACCCATTACATTTATCTCAGATCTTTAACAAACATTGCCTCATTGAAATTTTGTTGATTGATTATCAAATAATTTAAGATTTTTTGGCACAACGTTGCTTGCCCAAAAAAACAAAAACATCATTTTTGATGGATATAAATAAATACTTAAATAATTTTTTATGTTTTTTCTTTCTAAACTGACAAAATAATCTGAAAAAAATATAGTTAAATTCACCCTAAAGTAATTTTTTTTATCGCCGTAGAACGATGTAATCATTCCAAATTGAAGGCCAAAAAAAAATATTTATCTATAGAAACTAGTTAAACATTTTCTGAGACCGTCCGATATCACTTAGCAACGGCGGTCCGATTGTCTTAGCTTCATGAGGCAGACCAAAGTTTAAGGCGTGTTCCGCCAAATTTAATGACTTCGGTAAGGAGAATCACATGGCTTCAGTAATTAATACCAATATCTCGTCCCTCAATGCTCAACGTAACTTGACGACATCCCAAGCGTCGCTGAATACATCGATCCAGCGTCTGTCTTCCGGTCTGCGTATTAACAGTGCGAAAGACGATGCTGCAGGCTTGGCGATCGCCGACCGCTTTACAGCACAGATCAACGGCCTGTCCCAGGCTAGCCGCAATGCAAACGACGGTATCTCGCTGATGCAAACCGCCGAGGGCGCGTTGGCAACAACAGGCGACAACTTGCAGCGTATCCGTGAACTGGCCGTGCAATCCGCCAACGGCTCCAACACTGCAACTGACCGCGCTGCGATCCAGAAAGAGGTTGGCCAGCTGATCTCCGAAATGGACCGTACTGCACAGACAACACAGTTTAACGGCTTGAACCTGCTGGACGGCAGCTTCGGCACCACATCCTTTCAGGTTGGCGCCAATGCAGGTCAGACTATCACTGCTACTACGGCCAACTTCCGTACTAACAGCTATGGTAACAACGAGTATTCCACCGACGGCGTGGCTGCTAGCGCAACCGCAGCATTTGCTCCGGGTAGCTTCGATATTCAAGGCCTTGCGACAAAAACAATCGCTGTTTCTGCGACAGATACAGCAAAATCCGTTGCAACCTCCATCAACAGCGTCTCCGACAGTACTGGTGTAAGCGCAACAGCACAAACCGACACACAAGTAACATTTACTGCAGCGCAATCTTATTCTCTGGCGATTACTTCAGACAATACAACTGCAGCCAACGTTACTTTCACCGTTGGCGCAAATGCCGATGCAAGTGGTCTGGCAACAGCAGTTTCTGCAATCAATGATGCGTCCTCCAAAACTGGCGTGACTGCAAAATTGAATGCGGCAAACAATGCGCTGATCCTGACTAACTCAAGCGGTAACAATATTTCACTGACTAATAACAGTACTGCTGCAACAGCCGTATTCGACAACCAGAATCTGGATGCGAGCGGCAATGCGCAAGGTGCTGCTGACGCTGCGGTAGCAAATGGCGGCACCACTTCTGTATCGCTGGGTCACGTCGTAATGAATTCGGACAAAGGCTTTACAATCGGCAATATCACCGGTGCCACCGACTTCACTGCTGCTTCTGCAACATTGAATACTGTATCGAACATCGACGTTACCTCCGCCAAAGGCGCTACCGATGCACTGAAAGTCATCGATTCCGCGCTGGCAGCAGTTGATGGTCAACGTGCGACATTCGGTGCGTTGCAATCACGTTTCGGTAGCGCTGTTACCAACCTGCAAACTACTTCTGAAAACTTGTCTGCTTCCCGCAGCCGTATTCAGGATACAGATTTTGCAGCGGAAACAGCCAACCTGACACGTGGTCAGATCTTGCAACAAGCTGGTACAGCCATGTTGGCGCAGGCAAACTCGCTGCCTAACGGTGTATTGGCGCTGTTGCGTTAATAAGAGTATTATCTGGAAAATAAGTCCCGGCAGAAATTATTTCTGCCGGGCTTATTGCCATAGAAGGAGAAATCATGGATATATCATCTACTGGTGGAGCAGGCTCCGTCGCGGCACGCGTCGCCAACCTCGGTCTTTACGGTGCGGACAGTTCTGCGCCGGCTGTATCAGTCAAGGCAGCAGCAGAGCCGGCGGTAGCGGACACCAATATCCAGCAACCCTCCCCTGTCCCTTCCACGGCGCAAGTCAACGAAGCGGTCAAGAGCATCAATACGATGCTGCAGTCGTCTTTCTCGCAGGACCTCGAATTTTCATTTGACTCGGATGCCGATCGGGCTATAGTCAAGGTAGTCGACCAAAAAACCGGGGATGTCATACGCCAGATGCCGAGCAAAGAGGCATTGGAAATATCCAAGGCGCTGGACAAATTGCAGGGTCTTTTAATCAAGCAAAAAGCTTGATTCCTTTCATTTATTGAATCTACAAATAGCAGGTAATTCTCCCCTCTTAAGGTCGCTTTGGAATAGCCCGCTATCAGATACAGTACAGTTTTAGTCGGAGGCTTTCGTGAGCGTTACCGCAACCACAGGTGCTATTGATGTCAACAGCATCGTCAGTCAGTTGATGACTGTCGAGGCGCAGCCATTGCAATTGCTGCAAATCAAAGAAGCATCCTATACAGCCAAATTAACTGCGTACGGCAGCTTGAGCGGCGCCTTGAGCGCCTTCCAGAGCACGCTGACCAGCTTGGGCGATTCTTCCAAGTTCAATACCCTGTCCGCGACGGCCTCAGACTCAACGGTTCTGTCGGCGTCCGCAGGTGCAGGTGCAAGCGCGGGCAATTACAATATCAGCATCTCGCAGCTGGCGCAGGCGCAGAGCCTGGCTGCTGCAGGGCGGGCAAGCACGACCGCGACCATAGGGTCAGGCGCCGCGACCACCGTTACCTTTGAGTTCGGCAGCATCACCGGCGGCACGCTAGGCACGGACGGCACATATAGCGGCGCCAGCTTTACCGAAGACGGCACCAAGGGTGCCGGCACGATTACCATCGACAGTTCAAACAATTCGCTGCAAGGCATCAAGGACGCCATCAACAAGGCCGGCCTGGGCGTCACCGCCTCCATTGTTTCCGACGGCTCGACCTCTCCGAATCGCCTGGTGCTGACGTCTACCACCACTGGCCAGACTTCCAGCATGAAGATTCAGGTGTCAGGCGACGCCGACATCCAGAACTTGCTGGCTTATGACCCTACCGGCACACAAAACCTGTCGCAAAAAATAGTGGGGCAGGATGCCAAGGCCAACCTCAGCGGCATCGATGTTACCAGCCCGACCAATGACATAACCGGCATTCCGGGTGTGACGGTAACTGCGACAAAAATAGGCACCAGTTCGCTGAATTTGTCGGCCGATACCAGCAGCGTGACTACTAGCGTCAACGCCTTTGTGAAGGCATACAATGACCTGAACACCACGATCACCGGCCTGATGCAGCCCGGCACGCAAAGCGGCGGCCTGGGTACCGCGCCGACCGGTGGCGGCCCTCTGGTCGGTGATGCCACCACCAGGAATATCCAGAACTCCATCCGAAAAATATTTACGACGAATGTTCCGGGCCTGAACGGCAGCCTGACCAATATGAGCCAGATTGGGATCACTTTCCAGGATGATGGCACACTGGCACTGGATTCAAGCAAACTTGCTACTGCACTGAAAAACACACCGGGCGACGTTCAAAAATTGCTGGCCAGCTCCGGCAGCACCACCGACAGCCTGGTAAAATTCGTCAGTGCGGGCAATACCTCGCCTGTCGGCAGCAATGCCATCAACATCACCGCGCTGGCGACCCAGGGCTCTGTCGTGGGCAGCACCGCCGCCGGATTGAGTATCAACAGCGGCAACAATACGCTGAACCTGACCATCAACGGCACCACGGCATCCATTAATCTGACGCCGTCCGGCACGCCGTATACGGCCAGCAGCCTGGCGACACAACTGCAATCACTGATCAACGGCAACAGCACCTTCTCCGGCGCCGGTATCAATGTGTCGGTATCGCAAAACAATGGCGTATTTACCATTACGTCCAATAAATACGGATCGGCTTCCAAGGTCAGCGTCTCCGGTTCCGCTGCTACCAACCTGTTTGGAACGACAACAGAAACCGCCGGCACCGATGTGCAGGGAACGATAGGCGGCGCGCCCGCCGCCGGCAGCGGCACCACGCTGACCGGTGCGGACGGCGGACCTGCGGCCGGCATCAAGGTGGATATCACCGGCGGCGTGATCGGTGACCGCGGCACAGTGAATTACTCTTCCGGCTATGCGTCGATGTTCAGTTCGCTGATGGACACTTATATCGGCACCAATGGGGCGATCAAATCGGCCAACGATTCCATCAATGCGTCGATCAAGTCCATCAACAAAGCCAGCGACGATCTGAATACGCAACTGGCGGCAACCCAGAAACGCCTGACGGCGCAATATACGGCGCTGAACGTGTCACTGAGCAGCATGCAGACAACGTCCAACTTTTTAACGCAGCAACTGGCCAAGATCGCTGCAAACTAGGCTGCGCGTAAGTTATCAGGGTATACAAGGAGATTTAGATGTTTGGTTCGGTACGTAATGGTGCGAACGCTTATGCAAAAGTGGGAATGGAGACCGGCGTTGCTTCTGCCAGTCCGCACAAGCTGATAGTCATGCTGTTTGAAGGTGCGCTGGTCGCGATCAAGACAGCAATGCAGAATATGGCGGACGGCAATATTCCGGAAAAAGGCATGGCCATTTCCAAGGCCATCCTGATCATTGACGGCGGCCTGCGTGCCAGCCTGGACAAGAAGGCCGGCGGCAATATCGCCGAAAGCCTGGACGCGCTCTATGAATACATGAGCCAGCGCCTGCTTGAAGCCAATCTGAAAAACAACGTCAAGATGCTGGAAGAGGTGCACACCCTTTTGCTGGACTTGAAAACCGCGTGGGATGCGATAGGCTCCGGCCCGGCCGGAAACAGCGAGGCGAATACTCCGGCGGCAACCGATGCGCCTGCTGCGCCGAAACTATCGGCTTACGATGCACTTGCCCCTAATAAAAATTCTTTTGTGAGTGTTTGACAATGATGAATAGCGAACAAATCATTTCCGTGTACGAAGTCGTCTCCATGATCACCGACCAGATGCTGGTCGCAGCAAAATCGCAGGACTGGGAAAGATTCAGCAATCTTGAAATTAACTGCGCTGAGCACATCCAGACACTGAAGCAGAAAGATACGCAGGAAGCGCTGCCGCCGCAGAGCAAGGAAAAAAAGATCAAGCTCATCCAGAAAATACTGGCTGACGACAGGGAAATCCGCACTATAACAGAACCCTGGATGGAGCAGCTGAGCGCCATGATGCACACCAACGGAACCGCGCGCAAACTCGCGAATGCCTACGGTAGCAACCGTATCGGCTAGCCGGCATGCTGCCCCGGGTTGACACGTCTGTCAGACCTCTGGCCTCGGTTGAGGCTCCGAACGCGGCAGCACAAGTAGGGGAAACGCGGCAGGATGTCGTTTCCCGGCTTTCCCAGCTAGTGGTGGGAAAGCAGATACAGGGCGATATTATCTCCCGCCTCAATGACGGCACCTTTGTCGTACGCCTCAACGGAGCCACCGCGCGCATGGCGCTGCCTGGTGACAGCAAACCCGGCACCTCCGTGCCGCTGACGCTAAT
This sequence comes from Undibacterium sp. TJN25, assembly GCF_049339885.1. NCBI lineage: Bacteria > Pseudomonadati > Pseudomonadota > Betaproteobacteria > Burkholderiales > Oxalobacteraceae > Undibacterium > Undibacterium sp. TJN25. The sequence continues at coordinate 664,749 of NZ_JBMPPM010000001.1, forward strand.
TACCACCAATCCCCGCCCTACTTTCTTGCTGGATTCCGGCGACGGTGCCGGCACCACCGTCGCACTAACACGCCAGGAAGTGCCGGAGGCTGCACTGCATGCCTCCGATTCCGACAACGCCGCAAACCCTCTGCCGGGAGCCAAGCAAAACGCGGTAGGCGGCTATCTGCTGGAAACGGCGCAGGGACGCACAGAGGCAGTCAAATCCAACCAGCTTGTAGAGTCAAAGGCGGAGGCCGGCCAGAATTCCACGGACGGGCACGGCACCAGTACTCCCACCAGCCTGAGCACAGCCGGCAAACTGATAGACCAGATTCTGCATGCGGCACAGCAGCAGAACGTGCCGAATTCTCTGGTGGGCAAAACACCATTGGCCGCGACAGCCGAGGCCATGGCGCAGCCCGACAAAATGGCCGATACGCTGAAACAGACGATTTCTTCCAGCGGCCTGTTCTACGAATCCCACATCGCCGACTGGGCAGAGGGCAAGCGCCCGCTCAGCGACCTGATGCGCGAACCGCAGGCCCAGATCGGCAAATCCTCTGGCAACGATGCCGACCTGAGTTCTGCGGGCCTCACCAAGAATACCGAGATGACGCAAATCGTGAACCAGCAACTGAACACGCTGGAACAGCAGCGCATCGTCTGGCAGGGCAACCTGCTGCCCGGACAGCGCATGGAGTGGGAAGTGAGCCGCAATTATTCCGGCAAAAAAACCGAGCAGGCGGAAGCCGAGCAATCCTGGCAAAGCACTGTCCGGTTTGAATTGCCGCATCTGGGCGCCATCGCCGCCACGATCAACCTGCACGGAGAACACGTGCAGATCTTCGTCCGTACCGATTCTGACTCCTCTGCCGCCGCATTGCAGGAACATGCTGTAACATTAGCGGAAGCGCTGAAACAGGCGGGCGCGCAACTGGACAGCTTTTCGGTGAAGAAGGATGAACAAACCTAAGTCTGAGACAGAGCAAAGGCAGAAAATGCAGAGCGCGGTCGCCCTCGCCTACCAGGGAGGCGCCACCACGCCCAAGGTCGTCGCGAAAGGGCGCGGCCTGATTGCAGAAACCATCATTGCCAAGGCCAGGGAACACGGGGTATTCGTCCATCAGTCCAAGGAACTGGTATCGCTGCTGATGCAGGTAGAGCTGGACAAGGATATTCCGCCGGCACTGTATCGCGCGGTTGCAGAACTGCTCGCTTGGCTATACCATATTGAGAGAGAGAAATCTGGCATTTCCGGCAATCCGGGGCCCTAACCTCTTCTTCTTATTCCATTTTCAGGTCACGACAAACGTATATGCAATCTGCTCCTCCAGTGCTGGGTACCGAGAACCAAAGTGCATTCCAGGTCGATTCCCGGCGTGAAATCATATCGCTATTGCGCGGCCTGAAAGAAGCCAACCAGCTGATCAGCATGATGATCAACGGCGGCTCGGAAGTGTTCATCACGTCCATCCTGGATCTGGACGACGGAAACAACACCGTCGTCATCGATAGCGCCCCCGGCCAGTTGGCCAATCAGCGTATCGTCGAAGCGCCGCGGGTATCATTTGAAGGCTTGCTGGACAGGATCAGCATCCAGTTTTCCTCCACCGGCGTGCAGCGCACCGATTTTGAAAACCGTCCAGCGCTGCAGTTTGGCATACCGACCAGCCTGATCCGCCTGCAAAGGCGTGAATACTATCGCATCAACACGCCGCTTTCCAATCCGATACGCTGCCAGATGACGATAGAGGATGAGCATCATACCGAGGTGGTGAAACTGTCGCTGGTGGATATCAGCTGCGGCGGCGTGGCGATTCTGGATGACCGCAAGATAGTCGACTGCGCAATAGGCACCGAATACAAGAGCTGCAAGATCGATTTACCCACCATCGGCCTGATCGATGTAACCTTGCAGGTGAGGAACTCCCAGGACCTGATTCTACTGAACGGCAAGACGAACCGCAGGCTGGGCTGCCAGTTCACCGATCTGTCCAACTCCATGCTGGCGAGCATACAGCGCTATATCATGAAGCTGGAACGCGAGCGTAATGCGAAGATGACCGGCATACGCTAAGGCCGGCTTGCGAACTCATATCTGCATATTCATGATGTCGTGATAAGCAGACACCAGCTTGTTACGTACCTGTACCGTGGTCTGGAATGCAATGCTGGCCTTTTGCATGGAAATCATCACGTCCGACAGGCTGACCTTGTCGTCGCCCATTGTAAATTTTTGCCCTATCTTGCTGGCCTCGGCATCCATGCCGTTGACCTGGTCCAGCGAAGCTTTCAGCGCATCGGCAAAATCCAGCTTTGCCGGGGCGTCGGTGGCGGGCGAGACCGGATTCTGAATTCCGCCCTCCATTTTTGCCGACGCAGCCCTTAGCTGGGCCACCATGGCGTCTATCCTGCTCGTATCAATTCCACCCATTTTCTTACCTCTTGATCATCTTTTACGGTCTTTACTGCTTGCCGGACGGGCAAACAGGCAACACATCCGACCGGTTTACTCCACGCCATCACATTAGCACCGGCTCCCGCGGGGCTAGCCCCGATAAGAAGGGCAAAAACGAGTTTGCTCTCGCAATTGATTTTTCCAAATAAACTTCACAATTCGTATCAAGGAAAAAACCCCGGACTGGACACACAAATGCAGCACACTCTCCCTATGAAGCACGAGGCAAATCATGGCAATCGCTGAAGAAACCGTACTGGAAGATCCGGCCGCGCCGCCGAGGATACTGGGCATTCCGCAAACGCCCGCCGTCAGGACAGCGCTGATGTCGCTGGGCGCTGCCCTCGTCGTGGCCGCCATGGTGGGAGTATGGCTATGGGGACAGCAACCGGATTACAAAGTGCTGTTTTCCAACTTCAATGACCGTGATGGCGGCGCCATTGTTGCGCAATTGCAAACGATGAATGTGCCATACAAGTATTCGGAAAGCGGCACGGCAATTCTGGTGCCGGCCAACCAGGTGCATGACGCCAGGCTGAAACTGGCGGCAATAGGCTTGCCCAAGGGCGGCAATGTCGGCTTTGAGTTGATGGAAAACCAGAAACTGGGTATTTCCCAGTTTCTTGAGCAGGTCAATTTCCAGCGCGCACTGGAAGGCGAACTGGCGCGGTCGATAGAATCCGTGTCCTCCGTGCAGTCTGCCCGCGTGCATCTCGCGATTCCAAAATCTTCGGTATTCATCCGCGACCAGCAAAAGCCGACTGCTTCCGTATTGCTGAACATGTTCCCCGGCAGGATCATGGACCAGCAGCAGGTTTCCGCCATCGTGCACCTGGTGGCCAGCAGCGTGCCGGAACTGACGCCGAAGAACGTCACCATCGTCGACCAGAATGGCAACCTGCTGTCCGATCCAGCCAAGCAGAACGGCCCCAACATCCTGGACCCGTCCCAGCTGAAATATGTGCAGGATATACAGCAGAACATCATCAAGCGCGTGGAATCCATCGTCGCGCCCATCGTCGGCCCGAACAATGTGCACGCGGAGGCAACTGCCGATGTCGATTTTTCGCGCAGCGAGCAGGCAGCGGAAAGCTACCGCCCCAATTCTCCGCCCGAACCGCAGGCAATCCGCAGCCAGCAGTCGAGCGAAAGCTTCAACAAGAACCAGAATCCGTCCGGCATCCCCGGTTCCTTGTCCAACCAGCCGCCGGTGCCCGCCATCGCACCGATCACGGCCAGCGGAGCAGCCAGCGCAACCGCCGCCTCCAATACGGCATTGGTGCAAAAAGATTCTACGGTGAATTATGAGGTAGACAAGACCATACGCTATACGCAACAGCCTATGGGCGGCATCAAGCGCCTGACAGTGGGCGTGGTCATCAACTACAAGCGCGACGTCGATAAAAACGGCAAGGTCACCAACATACCTTTAACCGAGCAAGAAAAAACTGAAATCACCGATCTTGTTAAAGAGGCAATGGGATTCAATAAAGATCGCGGCGATACGGTAAATGTTGTCAACAGTCCATTTGCCAGCGCGGAAAAAGATTCTATAGTGGAATTACCATTCTGGAAACAGGTGTGGTTCTGGGACCTGATGAAGGAAGTGGGCAAGTATCTGCTGGTGGCTATTGTCCTGGGGTATTTATTCTTTGCTTACCTGAAGCCATTATTGTATAAACTGTCCGGCAGGGAAGAACGTGACAGGAAGGCCGCCGAAGCAGAAGCGGCGGCCGCGGAAAAAGCCAGACTGGAAGAGGAACAGGCAGAACGGGCCGCTTCCGGCATCATGGGCGAGGAAGACGAAGAAGGCGCAGTCGTCAACCTGACCAGGGACGCCGACGGCAACCTGGTCAAACATATGTCGCCGTATGAGACCGACCTGCAGATGGCGATAGACCTGGCCAAGAATGATCCTAAGATCGTGGCCAATGTGATCAAGAAATGGGTGAGCAATGAGTGACGATGGCGTACAAAAAGCAGCGACCCTGATGCTTGCGCTCGGCGAGGACGGCGCAGCGGAGGTAATGAAATACCTGGGCCCGCGCGAAGTGCAGAAGATCGGTGCAGCCATGGCCGTGATCGGCGCCATCCCGCACGAAAACATCGCCAAGGTGCTGGAAGAGTTCAAGGCCGAAGCCAACCTCAGTTCGTCGGTAGGCCTGGACTCCGACGAATACATCCGCAACGTATTGACCAAGGCCCTGGGCGACGACAAGGCGGCATCGCTGCTGAACCGCATTCTGGGCGGCAAGGACGCCAGCGGCATAGAAAGCCTGAAATGGATGGACTCCCCTTCCGTGGCGGAGCTGATCAAGAATGAACACCCGCAGATTATCGCCACCATCCTGGTCCATCTGGAACGGGATCAGGCGTGTGAAATCCTGAACCAGTTTACCGAGCGCCTGCGCAACGACGTGATATTGCGTATTGCCACGCTGGACGGCATACAGCCGACCGCGCTGCGTGAACTGAATGACGTATTGACCAAGCTGCTGACCGGCAATGAAAGCCTGAAAAAGAAAACCATAGGCGGCGTGCGCGCGGCAGCGGAAATCCTGAACTTCATGAGCGGCGAAAACGAAGCTTCCGTGATGGAAAACCTGCGCAAGTACGATGGCGATATGGCAGAAAAAATCATGGACGAAATGTTCGTCTTCGACAATATTCTGGAAATCGACGACCGCGGCATACAGTTGCTGCTTCGCGAAGTGCAGTCCGATTCGCTGATTGTTGCACTGAAAGGCGCCAACCAGGACATGCGCGACAAGATATTCAAGAACATGTCGCAGCGTGCCGCAGAAATGATGCGCGAAGACCTGGAATCCAAGGGGCCGGTGCGACTGTCCGAAGTGGAAGCGCAGCAAAAGCAGATTCTGCTGATCGTGCGCAGGCTGGCCGACGAAGGACAGATCATGCTGGGAGCAAAAGGCGAAGATGCCTATGTCTGATAGCACCATTCCAAAAGGCCAGATGTCGGCGTTTCAACGCTGGGAGATGGCGTCTTTTGGAGACGAGCGCCCTTCCCAGGTAGCGGAAAGGACGCTGGCGGTCGCCACGGCCGCCAAGACACAGCATGAAGAAATTCACAAGGCTCGCGAGCAGGCGCGCAAGGAAGGCTATGCCGCGGGCTACAAGGAAGCGTATACACAGGGCCTGCAACAGGGCCAGGAAGACGGACACCGGGAAGGCCTCGCTTCCGGCACGGAATTGATCAATGCGGAACTTGAAACCGTGCGCGGCATTGCACACCAGTTCGCGGAACAGGTCGCTTCCGTCAATGCACTGGTGGCGCAGGACGTATTCAAATTGGCCCTGGACCTGTCCGAGGCCATGCTGCGAACCAGCCTGGAACTTGATCCAGAACTGATCCTGCCTGTCGTGCGCGAAGCGGTGGAAAGCCTGCCTTCGGTGCAGCGCCCCGCCCAGCTTATCCTCCATCCCGACGACGCCGACATTATCCGAAACCGCATGGCCGATGAACTGGACAAGGACGGCTGGCGCATCGTGACGGACAGCCACATGGAACGCGGCGGCTGCAAGCTGGAAACAGCGCAGAACCTGGTCGACGCCAGCTTCTCTACCCGCTGGCACCGGCTGAGCGACGCGATGAAAAAACACCTCGCCCCGAAAGCCTGAGCTGCCCATGCTGGCCGACCCAATCCACCCGTGGAAATCATTGCTGAAGCTCGGCATAGAGCAGGTGCCGCATGTGCAGTCGCTGCAGGTGGCGGGCCGTGTCACCAAGGTGACCGGGCTGGTGATGGAGGCTGTAGGACTCAAGCTGCCAGTCGGCAGCGCCTGCTCGGTCCATTTGCAAAGCGGCCTGAAGATCGATGCGGAAGTCGTTGGCTTTGACGGCGACCGCCTGTTCCTGATGCCGCATAGCGACCTGGAGGGCGTCACCCCCGGCACCCCGGTGTTCCCGGCCGAAGTAGTGCAACTGGAAAACCCCAAGCATCCAAAACGCAGGCCGAGCGACCGCACCCGCCATCTACCGGTCGGCTACGAGCTGCTGGGCCGCGTGCTGGACGGTAACGGCCGGCCCCTTGATACGCTGGGGCCGATCACCGCGACTGAATCGGCGCCTCTGGGCGCCCGCGTCTACAATCCACTGGAACGCGCGCCTATCGTTGACACGCTGGATGTGGGCGTGCGCGCCATCAACAGCATGCTGACCGTTGGCCGCGGCCAGCGGCTGGGGCTGTTTGCGGGTTCCGGCGTCGGCAAGAGCGTGCTGCTGGGCATGATGGCGCGGTATACCACGGCGGACGTGATCGTGGTGGGCCTGATTGGCGAACGCGGCCGCGAGGTGAAAGAGTTTATCGAGCAGATTCTCGGCAAGGAAGGCCTGGCGCGGTCGGTGGTGGTAGCCGCCCCGGCCGATGCGCCGCCGCTGATGCGTTTGCAGGGGGCCGCCTACGCCACGACGATTGCGGAATACTTCCGCGACCAGGGCAAGAACGTGCTGTTGATCATGGATTCGCTGACCCGCTATGCGATGGCGCAAAGGGAAATTGCACTCGCCATCGGCGAACCTCCCGCCACCAAAGGTTATCCGCCTTCCGTGTTTGCTAAATTACCTATTCTGGTAGAGCGCGCCGGCAACGGCAAAGAAGGCGGCGGTTCGATCACCGCGTTTTATACCGTGCTGACCGAAGGTGATGATCAGCAGGATCCTATTGCCGATTCTGCCAGGGCGATCCTGGACGGCCATATCGTGCTGAACCGCAATCTGGCCGAGAGCGGGCATTATCCTGCCATCGACATAGAGCAATCCATCAGCCGCGCAATGCACAGCATTACGACGCCCGAGCACCAGCAGTTGTCGCGGCGCCTGAAGCAGTTATATTCTCGCTATGAACGCAGCCGTGACCTGATCAGCGTCGGCGCCTATTCGCCGGGGTCGGATCCCCTGCTCGACGAAGCGATACGCCTACACCCGAACATCGTTTCTTTCCTGCAACAAGACATATTGGAAAAATCGGCCATTCCGGAGAGCTTGGCGGGACTTGCCGCTCTATTCAACGGATGAAAATCGGCACCACTTACTATAATTGACCCATCATGACGCAAAAATCCCCTCTCAATACCCTGATTGAGATAGAAGAAAAGAATACTGATGACGCCGCCAAACGACTTGGCAACGCCATCCGGGCGCATGAGGAAACACAAAAAAAACTGGCTTTGCTGGTGCAGTACCGGGATGACTATGATGCACGCTTCCAGGCCGGCGCTGCCAAAGGCCTGAGCATCACGCAATATCATAATTTCCAGTCTTTTATCAGAAAGCTGGATAGCGCCATTGATGGCCAGAAACAGGTCGTCAAGGATGCAGAAAACCGGATACAGATGGCCCGCAAGCTGTGGCAGGACCATGAAAGAAAAAGGCTGTCTTACGGCACGCTGCAAACCAGGGCTGAAGTCTCTTTACAGAACAAAGAAACAAAACGGGATCAAAAAGCGATGGACGAACATGCATCGCGGTCTTTTTTTTATAAACGCTGAAGAAATGAATTGGTGACACCATGCGCGCTAACCCTCTACTCCCCCAAGCAGACCTGCTGCCTGCCGCCGCCACCTCTAAATCATCCTCCAGCGACGTGACGGGACCATCGTTCAACCAGTTCCTGTCCAATGAAGTGTCAAGCCCGAAAAACAATCCGGCCCCCGCTTCCAACCAGAACAATGTCAACAACAATAGCAGCGCTAACAACAGCGCCAATAACAACAATAATGTTAACAACAATAACGACAACAGCGCAAACAACCAGGTAGACAGCAAGGCGCCGGACAAGCCGGCGCAAGCGACCGGCAGCAAAACCGACAAGCCCAAGGATGCCAAGGACAAGGACGACGATGCCGACAGCACTCAGGCCGCCGGCTCCGGCGACCAGACGCCAGCAGGCCAGATCATTGCACTGGTGGAAAACCTAGGAAAACTGACGGCCGGCAATGCCGCCGCAGCGGGTAAAGGCGATGACAAGAAAGTGGATCTATCTGCAGTCGCCGGCGCAATCAACAGCGCCATGCTGGACAAGTCCAAACAGCTGGATGCCAAGATAGGCCCGGACGTAACTGCAGACGCCGCCGATGCCAAGACACTGAAGGCAAAAACGCCCGACTTCAAGACCGATGCAGACCTGGCCGGCAAGAAACTGGCCAACGCATTGCCCACCGACAAGGGCGATGTGAAAGACAAGGCCGACACCACGAAACCGGTGGATGTCGCCGCAGCAAAAGATGCCAGTGCGAACGCCGCCAAGGATGCGCAACTGCGCGCCCCGGCAGAAGCAGTAGCAGGCGCAGACCAGAAATTGCAGGCCGCACAAGACCTGGCAGCCTCCAAGGCACTGATGCAGGATGGCGCCGCTGCCGTGGCCCCGGTACAGCAAAACTTTGCGCAGCAACTGGCGGCTACCGCCACCCAGGCCAACTCGGCCGCCGATGCCGAACACCTGTCGCCGCGTGTAGGCAGTCCCGGCTGGGACCAGGCCGTGGGCCAAAAAGTCGTATGGATGGTGGCCGGAGGCAAGCAGACAGCCGAATTGACGCTGAATCCGCCCGACCTCGGGCCCATGCAGGTAGTACTGAGCGTCAATAACGACAAGGCCACTGCCACCTTTGTCACGGCGCAGCCGGAAGTCAGGGACGCGCTTGAATCCGCCATGCCCAAGCTGAGGCAAATGATGAGCGATGCTGGCGTGCAATTGTCCGGCTTCTCGGTCAGTACGCAATCCTCCAACCAGGGTGGCCAGTTCTCCGGCAATACCCCTTCCAATTCTCGCCGCTCCAGCCACGGCCTATCGGGACCTGATACAGGCCCGATCTCGTCGGTTTCCGGCACAACCGCAAGCACAACCGTCCGTACCGGCAAACTGGGGATGGTGGACACTTTTGCCTGATGGCTGCGGCCGCCCTTTGTGGCCGCTGTTGCTATTCCCTGCCCTGATTGCGCATAAGCAGCGCCCAGCCTGGCTCGCCAGGCTGAGTAGCATGTAAAATACGCTCACCGCATCAGCATTTGCCGGAATCCTTGCGATTCCGGACCCGCCGATTGTGCCTGACGTCTGCAACAGGGGAAAAACACTGCATTTACCTTTCTTTTTCACAGATGTTGCGCGCGATTGTAAAGATAATATAAGGCAATCAACGGTAATATGAAGCAAGGTATTTCCGTGCCAAGCAATAAGGAAGATTATGTCAAAAGCACCAGCAAAAGCAGCAGCGGCCGGAGATGCACCTGCCGGCGGTTCAAAAAAGAAGCTGATCATCATCATTGCCGCCGTGGTTGTGCTGCTGGCTGGCGCGGGTGGCGGCGCCGCCATGTTCCTGTCTAAAAAAGGCGGCGGCGAACATAAAGAAAAAGAACACAAGGCAGAACCCGCCAAAGCGCCGGTATTCCTGCCGATGGAGCCATTTACCGTCAACCTGCAGTCCGAAGGCGGGGACAAATACCTGCAGGTCACAATGACGCTGCAGGTGCCGGATGAAGAAACGTCGAACCTGATCAAATTGAATATGCCGCAGGTCCGCAGCCGTTTGCTGATGCTGCTGTCCAGCAAGGATTCGACGGACATACTGACCAGCGAAGGCAAGGCGAAACTGATCGACGAGATCGTGGACCAGACTTCCCTGCCCTTCATTCCCAAGGGCGAGCCGCAAAAGATCACCGGCGTCTTCTTTACCTCGTTTGTAGTACAGTAAACCATGGCTGATAATTTTCTCTCCCAGGAAGAAGTCGATGCCCTTTTAAAGGGTGTCACGGGAGACCAGGACGACTCGGCGGGACCGGAAGACACTTCCGGCGTCCGCCCCTACAATCTTGCAACGCAAGAGCGTATCGTCCGTGGCCGCATGCCGACGCTGGAGATCATCAACGAACGCTTTGCCAGGCTGCTGCGCATAGGCCTGTTCAATTTCCTGCGTCGCAGCGCTGAAGTATCGGTAGGCACTGTACGCGTGTCCAAATACAGCGAATTCATTCGCAACCTGGTAGTCCCCACCAACCTGAATCTGGCGCACATGAAGCCCCTGCGCGGCACCGCGCTGATCGTCATGGATCCGGGCCTGGTGTTTTTGCTGGTGGATAACCTGTTCGGCGGCGACGGCCGCTTCCATACCCGCGTCGAAGGCCGTGATTTCACGCAAACGGAACAGAGGATCATCCAGCGCATACTGGAAATCATCTTTGAGACGTACTCTAAATCCTGGGAACCTGTGTACCCGGTCGAGTTTGAATACATACGCTCCGAGATGAACACGCAGTTCGCCAATATTGCAACGCCGAACGAGGTCGTGGTATCGACAACGTTCACGATAGAACTGGGCCCGGTCAGCGGCGAAATGCACATCTGCATGCCGTATGCGATGATAGAACCGATCAGGGATCTGCTGACATCCAGCCTGCAGGGAGAAACCCTGGAAGTGGACAAGCGCTGGGTGCGCCTGATGACGCAACAGATACAGATCGCCGAAGTGGAAATCGTCGCCGACCTTGGTACGACCAGGGTGACGCTGGGAGATATCCTGAACATGAAGGAAGGCGATATCATCCCCATGTCGATACCGGAAATCGTTTCTGCCAAGGTGGACGGCACGCCGGTGATGGAATGCAAATACGGCGTATTCAACGGACAATATGCACTGCGCGTGGAAAAACTGATCAGTTCCAGCGTACAGGACATAGCACAAGGAGAAAATCATGGATGACAATAGCGACGCACCTATCAGCGAAGATGATTGGGGTGCTGCCATCGCGGAACAGGCCAAGGCGGAAGCTGCCATCGCAGCACCGCCTCCTGCCGCTGCGACCATCTTCAAGGAATTCAGCGGCAAGAGCAGCACGACCGAGACGCACAACGATATTGACTTCATCCTGGACATCCCTGTCCAGCTGACGGTGGAACTCGGCCGGACCAAGATCGCCATCAAGAACCTGCTGCAACTGGCGCAGGGTTCCGTTGTTGAACTGGACGGGCTGGCAGGCGAACCGATGGACGTTCTCGTCAACGGCTGCCTGATCGCCCAAGGCGAAGTCGTCGTGGTCAACGATAAATTCGGTATCCGCCTGACAGATATCGTCACGCCGGCTGAACGCATACGCAAACTGAACAAATGACGCGACTTTTATTTCCTGCATTATTTATTTTTTCTACCGGCACGGCATTTGCAGCAGAACAGGCGGCGGCCTCGCAGGCGGCGGTCTCTCCGACCACCGGCCTGTTGCAGATTTTCCTGGGCCTGATAGCCGTACTGGCATTGATGGCAGTGGCTGCCTGGTCATTCAAAAAAATCGGACCCGCAGTATCCGGCAACAAGGTGCCGGTCAAGGTGGTCGGCGGCGTCAGCGTCGGCAACCGCGAACGCATCATGGTCGTGGAAGTTGCGGACCAGTGGATTGTTGTCGGCGTCACTGCGACCCAGATCAATACCCTGTCTACCATGCCGCGGCAAGCGAGCCTGGCTGACCAGCAGGATGATACCCAGCCGGTGAACCAGTTCTCCACCTGGCTGCGGCGCACGATGGATAAACGCAACGGGCCACAGCAGTAAACCAAGTATGAAAACATCGCGCATTTTTGCTAAAGGCATGCTGCCGTCCCTCGCTTGCATGATCGTCCTGGCCGCACTCGCCTTCCCCGGCCATGCTTTCGCACAGGCGACTGGCGGCTTGTCTGCCATCACCAGCACGCCGGCAGCCGGCGGCGGACAGAATTATTCGCTGACGATACAGACGCTGCTGTTCCTGACGTCCCTGTCCTTTATCCCGGCAGTGCTGATGATGATGACCAGCTTCACGCGCATCATCATCGTATTGTCCTTGCTGAGGCAGGCACTGGGCACGCAGTCTGCGCCGCCCAACCAGGTGCTGGTGGGACTGGCCTTGTTCCTGACCCTGTTTGTCATGGGACCGGTATTCGACAAGATTTATGCCGATGCCTATCAACCGTTTTCAGACAACAAGATAACGATGCAGGAGGCCATGGAAAAAGGTGTTGAGCCGTTGAAACAGTTCATGATCAAGCAGACCCGGCAGACCGACCTGGCGCTGTACGTGAAACTGTCCAATACGCCGCAGCTGCAGGGGCCGGAAGCCATACCGCTGCGTATCCTGATTCCCGCTTTCATCACCAGCGAGCTGAAGACGGCATTCCAGATCAGCTTCGCCATTTTCATTCCCTTCCTGATCATCGACATGGTGGTCGCCAGTGTGCTGATGTCGATGGGGATGATGATGGTGTCGCCGGCTACCGTCTCGCTGCCCTTTAAGCTGATGCTGTTTGTGCTGGTAGACGGCTGGCAACTGCTGATCGGTTCACTGGCACAAAGTTTTTATTAGAAAGATCAAAAAATGACCCCCGACAGCGTAATGACGCTTGGCCGCCAGGCCATGGAAGTAACCCTGATGGTGTCTGCTCCTTTACTGCTGGTGGCGCTGGGCATCGGCCTGATCGTCAGCATCTTCCAGGCAGCAACGCAGATCAATGAAACCACTCTGTCCTTTATTCCCAAGCTGGTGGGTATTTTCATCACACTGATCATTGCCGGCCCATGGATGCTGACCGTCCTGCTCGACTATATGCGGCAGGTGTTTGCCGGTATCCCAACGCTGGCCAGCTAGCCTGGACGCGGCGGATCAATAGCGCCTCCATGCATCCGGGCTCATCATGATCAACATCACCAGCAATGAACTGATCGGGCTGGTATCGTCCTTTATCTGGCCCCTGACCAGGATACTGGGGCTCATCGCAATCGCCCCGCCGTTCGGCAATACGACGGTGCCGGTCGAGGTCAAGCTGATCTTGGGCGTCATGCTGGCGCTGATTGTGGCGCCCAGCATGCCTCCGCTGGCTGCCGGAGATCCCTTGTCGCTGACCGGCATGATGATACTGGGGCAGCAGCTTGTAATCGGCGTGGCCATGGGTTTTGTCATACGCGTCGTCTTTGGCGGCCTGGAGATGGCGGGGGAAGTAATAGGCCTCACGATGGGCCTGGGCTTTGCCAGCTTCTTTGATCCACAAACCCAGGGCCGTACCAATGCGATCAGCCAGTTCCTGGTGCTCGTGGCGACGCTGCTGTTCGTCACGATGAACGTGCACCTATCCATGCTGTCGGCACTGGTGGAAAGCTTTACCAGCATCCCTATTTCCACATCGCTGACGATGGGCTTCAGCTTCCAGCGGCTGGCGATCTGGGGCGAACAGATTTTCATCTACGGCATGCAACTGTCGCTGCCCATCGTTGCCGCACTGCTGATCACCAATATTGCACTGGGTATATTGACCCGTGCCGCTCCCCAGCTTAACCTGTTCGGCATCGGTTTCCCTATCACGATAGGCGTGGGTTTCCTGATGGTGGGGCTGGTGCTGCCCTACCTGATGCTGCCGATAGAAACCATGTTCAGGCAAGGCATAGAGGCGATGCAGTCGCTTTCGCTGCAGCCGCCTCACGCAGTCATTCCTCCGCGTTAGCGCCGACCTCTACTGGAGTGTTTCATGGCACCTACATCCTTCCTGTCGAAAAATGCGCTGTACTCCGTCCAGCAGATTCGCGCGATGGAAAAAGCAGCAGCGGCGAGCCTGCCGCCTGAAACACTGATGCGCCGCGCCGGCGCTGCCGCGGCAGTATTTGCACGCAGCCTGCTGCACAGGCTGCCGGCCAGCGTACTGGTGCTGGCAGGTCCCGGCGACAATGGCGGAGATGCGCTGGAAACGGCACACTTGCTGGCCGATGACGGCTACGCAGTGTCTGTCATGCTCTGCGCAGATATAGGAAATTTTTCAGCCGATGCGCAAAAATGCCACCAGCGCGCACTGTCCAGCAATGTACAGTTCTTCGGCGCCGACTATCTCGGACAGGCCAGGCCGGAGCAATGGGCGCTGGCGATTGACGGGCTGTTTGGCATAGGCCTGTCGCGTCCAATCAGCGGCGCCTTGCACGACGTGGTGCAGCAATTGAACAGATTGTCCGCGCTATACCGCTTCCCGGTACTGTCACTGGACGTGCCCAGTGGCCTGAACGCAGATACCGGCCAGATCGTCGGCCAGCAAGGCATCGCGGTCTCGGCGACCCATACACTGACCTTCATCGGTAACAAACCCGGGCTGCATACGGGTTCGGGGCGCGACTATGCCGGCCTGGTGGAGGTCGCCGACCTGGCGATAGACAAGCAGTTCCGGCAAGCGCCGAAGGCGCAACTCAGCCACCAAATGATGTTTGCGGCGATGCTAGCGCCACGCCTGCACAACTCCAACAAGGGTAGTTTCGGCGACGTGCTGATCGTCGGCGGCGCCGAAGGAATGGCCGGTGCGGTACTGCTGTCGGCACGCGCCGCGGCGCATTGCGGTGCCGGCCGCACCTTTATCGGATTTGTCGCGGAACCTCCGGCTTATGATAGCCAGAACCCTGAATTGATGTTTCGCCGCGCAGGCGACGCGGACTTTTCCGCCGCAGCAGTCGTCATTGGTCCTGGACTGGGGCAATCGCCAGAGGCGAAACAGGTACTCGAAAAAGCGCTAAGGCAAGCGAAAAAACTGGTTGTCGATGCCGATGCGCTGAACCTTGTGGCGGCAGATAGCGGCTTGCAAGACCTGCTGGTCGCGCGCGCCGATGCGGCACATTCGACCATCCTGACCCCTCACCCGCTGGAAGCTGCCCGCCTGCTGGGCAGCACCAGCGCCGAAATCCAGGCAGACCGCCTGCATGCGGCACGCACGCTGGCCAGCCGTTTCAAAGCTACCGTCGTGCTGAAGGGCTCAGGCAGCGTGATTGCAGACGAAAATGGCAATGTCGTCATCAACCATACCGGCAATCCGGCGCTGGCGACTGCAGGTACCGGCGATATACTGGCAGGCATCTGCGGATCGCTGCTGGCACGCAACGCCAACGCCGCGGAGGTCGCAGCCCTGGCGGTCTGCCTGCACGGCCTGGCGGCAGACAAGCTGGTTGCTCATGGAATTGGCCCGATAGGGGTTACGTCAGCGGAATTGATCCAGGCCGTCAGAAATTGCCTGAATGAGATGCTGGCGGATAGTTCTGGCGCGGCAGATGTTTATTGATGCAAATTGATGCAGCCAGATGGTGCTTCCTCAATCCTGGTGCAGCCGCCCCGCCGTGATCGTCAGCGTGCGCCCGCATCGTGCTGCAATCGACAGGTCATGCGTTACCAGCACCAGCGTGGAACCGCGCTCGCGATTGAGTGCAAACATCAATTGGATAACGGATTCGCCGGTGGCGGCATCCAGGCTGCCGGTAGGCTCGTCGGCAAACAGCAGCGGCGGCTCAGTAACAAAAGCGCGCGCCAGCGCCACCCTCTGCTGCTCGCCGCCGGATAAATATTTGGGATAATGCTTCAATCGGCTGGACAAACCAACACGGTCCAGCATGTCTTCCGCCTTCTCGCGGGCTTGTTTGTCGCCGCGCAGCTCCAGCGGCAGCATCACGTTTTCCACCGCATTCAGGTGCATCAGCAGCTGGAAGGACTGAAATACAAAGCCCAGCTTCTCCTTCCGAAAAATGGCCCTGCCGTCCTCGTCCAGTGCAAAAATATCTACTCCATCCAGCAACACCTTGCCATGGCTCGGTGTATCCAGGCCGGCCAGTATACCCAGCAAGGTAGATTTGCCGGACCCCGATGCGCCAACTATCGCAAGCGTTTCACCGGCTTGCGCGGTAAAATCGATCTCGTGCAGAATCGTCAGTTCGCCGGTGGCGTCGGCGACGCGTTTGGATAAATGCTGTACCCCGATTGCAATGCGTTTCAATTCTGAAGATTCCAAAGGAAGGTTCATGCTGGTCTTTAATCAAAAAAGTGTGGTCAGGCGCATATGCGGGCTGATACTGTCAATCACAATCGTTTTATTCGGTTCGGCCGCTCATTCTGCATCAAAAACCGTGCTTGTGCTAGGCGACAGCCTGTCCGCTGAATACGGGCTTGCGCGCGGCACCGGCTGGGTCGCTTTGCTTGAGCAGCGCCTGAAGCAGAAAAATATCGCCGCCTCCGTCATTAACGCGAGCATCAGCGGCGAGACGACCAGCGGCGGCAAAACCAGACTGCCGGCACTGCTGAGCAAGCAGCATCCGGACATCGTCATCATTGAACTCGGCGGCAACGACGCATTGCGCGGCCTGGCGCTGAGCGCATCGGAAACCAATTTTCGCGACATGATCGCCATGTCCAAGGCGGCAAAGGCAAAGGTCCTGCTGGTCGGCATGCAGATTCCGCCGAACTACGGTCGCGACTATACCGAAAAGTTTTTTTCCATCTATGCACGGGTAGCCAGGGAAACCAAAACCGAGCTGGTGCCCTTCCTGCTGGAGGGTGTCGCGGACAAGCCGGAACTGTTCCAGGCTGACCGCATCCACATGCTGGCGCAGGCGCATCCACGCATACTGGACAATGTCTGGCCCCATCTGCAGACCTTATTGCAGAACAAATCGAAATGAGTTTTATGTGAAGTGCTCCAAATATGAAATACCCTGAAATACTTGGTTTTAAAGAGTTGCTGCCGCGTCTTGCGAATTTCGACAGCATCATAGATGTACGCAGTCCGGCCGAATATGCCGAAGACCACATCCCCGGCGCCATCAATTGCCCGGTGCTGGATGATGAGCAGCGCGTACGCGTCGGCACGATCTACAAGCAGGTCAATTCATTTGAGGCAAAAAAAATCGGCGCAGCGCTGATTGCCAAGAATATCGCACAGCACATAGAAACGCTGTTTCTGGACAAGCCCAAGGACTGGACCCCGCTGATCTATTGCTGGCGCGGCGGCAATCGCAGTGGCGCGATGGCGCTGATCCTCGCGCGCATAGGCTGGCCGGTGGCTCAGCTCGAAGGCGGTTATAAAAATTTCCGCACGCACGTCAATGATGTGCTGCCGGAACTGGCGGCACGCTTTCGGTGGCGTGTGATCTGCGGCCCCACCGGCAGCGGCAAGAGCCGGCTGTTGCAGACGCTCGCCGCACAAGGCGCACAGGTACTGGACCTGGAACAACTGGCGGCGCATCGCGGCTCGGTGCTGGGCAGCCTGCCCAGCCAGCCGCAGCCATCACAAAAGAAATTTGAAAGCGGCATCTGGCAGACACTGCGCGGCTTTGATGCCATGCAGCCTGTATTTGTGGAAGCAGAGAGCAAAAAGGTTGGCAAGCTGAGGGTGCCGGATGCCATCATGGAAGCAATGCGCAAGTCTCCCTGCATCGCCCTTTGCCTGCCGACGGAGCAGAGGGTGCAATTGCTGATGGAAGACTATGCCCACTTTGTGCAGGATACCGAAGACCTGAATCAGCAGCTGGACTGCCTGCAGGCGCTGCACGGCAAGGAAAAAATCCAGGGCTGGAAACAGCTGGCCAATAACGGTCTCGTGCATGAACTGGTCAGGGAGCTTTTGGAAAAACACTATGATCCGGCCTACCTGCGCTCCATCCATAAAAATTTCATCCAGTCCGCTCATGCAGTACTGTTAGATCAGACAGGTATCGCAAACGAGGATTTTTTACTGAGCGCAAAAACGCTGTGCAAAATGGAAGACGGATACGTCGCAGCAGAACCCGCACCGACCATGTGAAAAGCGTTTACCCATAAAAAGACGGTGGCATTGCACCACCGTCTTTTTTGCCCTTGTGTTAGCGACATGATGAGGCATCTAAGAGACCTCGGGTCCGCGGGCTTAAGTCGCGGAAAGCATCCTGCTCGAATTTTAATTTCGCACATCACTAATAACCGGTACACCAGACGCTACCAGCTCACTCAATTCGTCATAACGAGCTTGAATTTCCAGTATATGAACCTCCTTCTTTTGAACCAGTTACGGGTTCAATATAGGCCAACGCCTACGATACAGGAAGATAAATATAACTATCCATCAGCCGCTAGGGATTTAAAAAATTAAATAAATAATATCCCTGCATCAATGCGATCCGTGCTTAATGATTTACACCGGATCCCGCAGAACTTTAGCGCAATATCGGCGCACTACCCTTCCATAAGGAAGAGATGGCGCCACTGCCGATGGAGGCGCCAAACTTCTTCAGTACCCGTTCAGGCAAGCCTTCCTTTTGCGTATAGTCAACAATGTCTTCCGCCTTGACGATGTCGCGGGCAACCGTATCTATCGTGCCAAAGCCGTCGGCCAGCCCCATGTCAACCGCTTTGGAACCGATCCAGAACAGGCCGGTAAAGGTTTCCGGCGTTTCTTTCAGGCGCTGGCCGCGGCCCTTGCGCACTGTCTCTATGAACTGCTGGTGGATATCGTTCAGCATGGCCTGCGAAAAAGCCTTCTGCTTGTCCGACTGCGGGGAAAACGGATCCATGAAGCCCTTGTTTTCCCCAGCCGTCATCAGCCGGCGCTCGACGCCAACTTTGTCCATCAGACCGGTGAAGCCGAAGCCGTCCATCAGCACGCCGATGGAGCCGACGATACTGGCCTTATTGACATAGATCTGGTCTGCCGAGGCAGCGATATAGTATCCGCCGGACGCGCACATCTCATCGACGACGACATACAGCTTCTTCTGCGGATAGGCTTTGCGTAACCGCAACATCTCATCGCTGATAATGCCGGCCTGTACCGGGCTGCCGCCGGGACTATTAATGTGCATGACAACGCCGACCGAACCTGCATCGGCAAACGCACGGTCCAGCGCCGGCACGACGACGCGGGAACTGCCGCTGCTGTCAGAGTCTATCGTCCCGTTGATTTCTATCAATGCGGTATGGCGCCCCAGGTTTTCTGTATCCGAATTGCCGTATATGCTGAATTCATATAGGCCGAACAGAACCAGCAGCAGGAAGGCTCCTTTAAAAAAGATGCCCCAGCGACGGCGCAGCTTTTGTTCTTTCAGCGCGTCGGTCGCCAGCTTTTCCAGCAGCTCGCGTTCCCAGCCCGGCTTGGAGGTAGCAGCTTGTTCAGTGTGGTTGTCGTTCATGCTTGCCTTTGCGGCCTACGCCATTACGGGTTTAACAAATTCGTCGGGCTGCCATGACACCTGGCCGTCTTTCTCGATAATGCTGATCTTCCTCAGGCGGGCGCCGCGGCAGGGGCCGCCGGAGCAATAGCCGGTGTCCGGCATGTAGATAGCGCCGTGCGTGGCGCACATGATGTACAGGCCGCTGGACTCGAAAAATTCGCCCGGATTCCAGTCTAGTTCCACCGGCACGTGCGCACAGCGGTTCAGGTAGCCATGCACCTGGCCGTCGTAGCGGATGACAAAACCGGTGGCATCGTCGCTGCCGGCGGTGACAGGGAAACGCACGCCGCGTCCTCCCTCTTCCACTTCCACCGATGCGCAAATAGAAATTTCTGTCATTCTTGATTCCGATCAGGCGTTTTCAGCCAGCCAGCCATGCAGCTCGGCCACGGTCTTCGCGGAAAAAACCGGGTTCAGCCCTTGCAGCGCAGGCACGTCGTGCGCGCCATACTCGACCGCAACTCCGGCCGCGCCGGCATTCACCGCCATCTGCAAGTCATGGGTAGTGTCGCCTATCATCACCGTGCGGCGCATGTCTTGCCCCAGTTCGCGCGTCAGCTCCTGCAGCATCGCGGGATGCGGCTTGGAAAAGGTTTCATCGGCGCAGCGTGTCGCATCAAACATCGACAGCAGATTAGCCGAATGCAGCGCGCGGTTCAGGCCCACGCGGCTCTTGCCGGTGGCCACCGCAAGGAAATAACCTTCCTGCGAGAGTTCTTCCAGCATTTCGCGTACGCCGGGGAAAAGCGGCAACTCGTGGTCTTTCGCAAGATAATGGTAGCGATAACGCTCCACAATACGCGGGTAGTATTTGGCATCCAGGTCCGGCATCGCGATCTGCAAGGCCTCGCTGAGGCCCAGGCCGATGACGTAAGATGCTGCCTTATCGTCCGGTACCGGCAGGCCCAGATCCCTGGCAGACGCCTGTATACACTTGACGATGGTGGCCGTGCTGTCCATCAGCGTGCCGTCCCAGTCGAAAACGATAAAATCAAATTGTTTTTTTGCCATATATTGTTTTCACAGTCCCGCAAGGCAGTTTTGCCACGCTGCAGGCTGTCCACTATCCTTAATGAATCTATTTTACCCTTAATTTTGCAATATTAACAAAAAATTAAGTTTTTGACGTTGGCAGCAGGCTGATTAGAAACTTCTCGCAATCTGCCGGCAAAGCCGCGTTCAGGGTAATGGTTTTTCCCGAGTCGGGATGGGTAAAACTGATCTGGTGCGCATGCAGGAACATCCGTTTCAGTGCTCCCCGGTGCGAACCGGGTTTCAGCAAGGCGCGGTTCAGCGCGAAGTCGCCATATTTGTCGTCTCCGGCAATCGGGAAACCGCTGGCGGACAGGTGCACGCGAATCTGGTGGGTGCGGCCGGTTTTCAGCTCGGCTTCCAGCAAGGCGAACTCGCCGTATTTCTTTTGCAGAGTAAATACGGTGTGCGACGCCATACCGTCTGCCTGCACCCTGACCCTGCGCTCACCGTCCGCTGTCGTATACTTATGCAGGGGCAGCTTGACGTGCTGGCGCGCATTGTTCCATTCGCCGTGCACCAGCGTCAGGTAGCGTTTGTCGGTGATGCCGTCACGCATCTGCTCATGCAGGTTGGTCAGCGCCGAACGTTTCTTGGCCAACAACAAAACACCGGAGGTTTCGCGATCCAGCCTGTGCACCAGCTCCAGGAACTTGGCGTCCGGCCTGGACGCGCGCAACTGCTCGATGACGCCGAAACTGACGCCGGAGCCGCCATGTACAGCGGTGCCGGCAGGCTTGTCAATGACAAGCAGGTGGGCATCCTCGAACAGGATGGCAAATTCGGCGGCGGGAGCGTTGTGGTTTGCACTTTCGGCGATGCGGATAGGCGGAATACGCACGATGTCGCCTTCCACCAGCCGGTACAGCTGGTCTATCCGGCCCTTGTTGACCCTCACTTCGCCGGAGCGCAATACGCGGTAAATATGGCTTTTAGGAACACCTTTGCAGATACGTAGTAAATAATTATCAATCCGCTGGCCGGCTTCTTCTTCTGAAATGGTAACTAACTGAACCTGGGCTTGTACTTGTGAAGGCTGGCTGGGGGCGTTCTTTTGAGCCGGTTTCCCATTATTTATCGCTAAGTCCTTCATTTTGAATATATAATCGTTTTCGCTTCAGCAATTTGCTGGAGCAGGTGTATGAATAAACGTCTATTCTACACAGGGGCGTATCTGTCGGCCTCGCCAATTTGCAAATTCGATGGAAAAGATGTGTATGCAGCGTCCTGATGCGCGTCAAGGTAGCGGCCAAATGTCGTTATCGGACTGTGCAAAGGAAGCTGGATCAGAATGTTTGAATTGTAAGGATAAGTCTGGCAAGAGATACCGGGAACAAAAGGTATGCTTGCCGGTTGATGGTTTTAAAGCGGTTTATCGATTTAGCTGGGAACGCTCATATAATAAATATGCGTTACCCAGCGTACAAGTTGCGCATCGCCTGGCGTTGTGTTCGGCATAATCGGACCAGTACAACGCGGGGGACATGTGCACTCGGCAGACCGTAAAACCATCCGCGCCCCGCGCTGCAACTGAGGGATACAGAGGCGCTCATACTGAAATAAGAGCGTTATATGTCATCCTGTTGCGCCTCAGGCATTTCCCGCCCCGTCAAACACTCCGTCCGCGCATACATCCCCACGTAAGCCAGCTGCTTTCCGTCTAAAAGAAGGCAGCACAAGATGACCAGAAGGTCACGGAGTAAAACATGAAACGTATGCTGTTTAATGCTACGCAGCAAGAAGAACTGCGCGTAGCCATCGTCAATGGGCAAAAGCTCATCGACATCGATATCGAAACTGCCGGCCGCGAGCTGCGCAAATCCAATATCTACAAAGGCGTCATTACCCGCATCGAACCTTCGCTGGAAGCCTGTTTCGTCAACTACGGCGAAGAACGTCACGGCTTCCTTCCTTTCAAGGAAGTTGCCCGCACCTACTTCAAGGAAGGCATCGATGTCCGCAATGCCTCCATCAAGGATGCGCTGCGCGAAGGCCAGGAAATCATGGTCCAGGTGGAGAAGGAAGAGCGCGGCAATAAAGGCGCCGCACTGACTTCGTTTATCTCCCTGGCCGGCCGTTACCTCGTGCTCATGCCGAATAACCCACGCGGTGGCGGCGTATCGCGCCGTGTGGAAGGCGAAGACCGCCAGGAACTGCGCGAAACCATGGACAAGCTGGACCTGCCGGGCGGCATGTCGGTGATTGCCCGCACTGCCGGCATAGGCCGCAATGTTGACGAATTACAATGGGATCTGAACTACCTGATGCAACTGTGGCGCGCGATTGAAGGCGCCGGCAAGTCTGCCGCAGGCGCTTTCCTGATCTACCAGGAATCCTCACTGGTCATCCGCGCCATTCGCGACTACTTCCAGCCCGATATCGGCGAAATCCTGATCGACACCGACGACATCTACGAACAGGCCCAGCAGTTCATGAGCCATGTGATGCCGGACATGGTGCACCGCGTGAAGCGCTACAGCGACGACGTGCCGCTGTTCTCCCGCTTCCAGATCGAACATCAGATTGAAACCGCGTATTCACGCACGGTGCCTTTGCCTTCCGGCGGCGCGATCGTCATCGACCATACCGAAGCGCTGGTGTCCGTGGACGTCAACTCGGCGCGCGCGACCCGCGGCTCTGACATTGAAACCACGGCCTTCAACACCAATTGCGAAGCGGCTGAAGAAGTGGCACGCCAGTTGCGCTTGCGCGATCTGGGCGGTTTGATCGTGATCGATTTCATCGACATGGAAAACGCCAAGAACCAGCGCGAAGTGGAAACCCGCCTGAAAGATGCACTGCGCTACGACCGTGCACGTGTACAGATGGGCAAGATTTCCCGTTTCGGCCTGATGGAATTGTCGCGCCAGCGCCTGCGCCCTTCGCTGTCCGAAGGCAGCCACGTGACTTGCCCTCGCTGCAACGGCACCGGCCATATTCGCGATACAGAATCCTCCGCACTGCAAGTCCTGCGCATCATCCAGGAAGAAGCCATGAAGGAAAATTCAGCCGCGATCCACGTGCAGGTGCCGGTGGATGTTGCTGCTTTCCTGCTGAACGAAAAACGCGGCGAGATCCTGAAAATCGAAAACCGCCACCGCGTGACCGTGATCCTGATCCCGAACAAGCATCTGGAAACACCGCACTACAAACTGGAACGCCTGAAACACGACGATCCACGCCTGGAAGAAGCCCACGTCAGCTATGCAATGGCTGAGCAGGCTGATACCGACATTGGCTACAGCAAGCGCCAGAAAGAAGACGTCAAGCCGCGCCAGGAAGCCATGGTCAAGAGCATTACTCCGGACCAGGCTCCTATCGTGGAGCGCAAGGAAGTGCCAGCCCCAGTGGCGACTCCTGCCCCGGTAGTCACGACTGAATCGCAAGGCTTCTTCGCCAAGCTGTTCGGCTTCTTCAAAGGCGCACCGGCAGCACCGGCGCCGGTTGCAGAACCTGTCAAGGAAGAAAAACCGGCCCAGTCGCGTGAGCGCAGCGACAAAAACGGCCGTGGCCAGCGTAACCGCAGCCGTAACGGCCGCGGCGGACGCGAGGAACGTGAAGAACGCCCAGCTACCGGCAGCGGTAGTGGTAGCGGCAATCGCCCGGAACGCACCGAACGTGCGGAGCGCGGTGAGCGCACCGAACGTGGCGAACGCACAGAACGCGCCGACAAGGAAGATCAAGCCAAACCCGCACAGGTAGCCGAGCAGGCGCCACGCCAGCCTAAGCAACCCCGCCCGCCGCGTGAAGAGCGTGAAGGCCAGGGTCAGCAGGAAGGCCGCCGCGAACGCCAGCAACGCCAGCGCGAAGAGCGCAAGGACGGCACCGGTACAGCAGCAGAGGCCAAGTCGGAAGATGCGTTGTTGAAAAACACAATGCCATCGGACGAAACTAGCACCGACGATGCTGAAATTGCCGACAACCTCAATGTTGGCGCCGACAACGACAGTGGAGAAGGAGGCGACGAACGCCGCCGCCGCCGCCGCCGTGGTGGCCGCAACCGTAACCGTCGCGACCGCGACGGCACGGAAACCGGCGATGCAGCGACAGAAGGTTCGGACCAGCCTGAACAGGCAGCCGCCTTTGTTCCTGTAGCGGAAGCAGCACAGTTCACGGCAAATCCGGTGGATGCGCCTGCGCAAACCGGCACAGCAGAACCTGCACCTCTGACGTTTGCAGAATGGGCAACGCCGCCTACAGCTCCAGTGCAAGCTGCTCCCTTGGTTACACCGGCTGCACCGGCAGCGCCTGCCGAAGCAGCCGCCCCGGTAACAGCTCCACATGCTGCTGAAATTGCGGCGCCGGCTCCTGTCGTTGCCCACGTAGCGGAACCAGTTGCAGCAGAAGTGACTGAAGTTGTCGTTGCCGAAGCGGCTGCGATAGCGCCAACGACTGCCGCACCGGAAGCGCCGCATGCTGAAGCTGCGGTAGCCGTACCGGTTGTAACGGAAACTGCTCCCGCCTCTGCCGCTGCGCATGTCGTCGCTGCTGAAACGCCTGCACCTGCTCCACAAGCTGCGTCTGTTACGCCAGTTGCACCAGTTGCGCCGGTAGTCGCAGAGCCGGCGCCTGTTGCGGCGCCTACGCAGGCAACCCTGTTCGATGCAGTGGAAGCAAAAGCGCATGCTGCAGCACCTGTTGCTGCAAAACCGGCAGCGCCGGCTGAAGACCTGAGCGTCGTGCTGGCCTCCGCAGGCCTGGTGCTGGCCAGCACCGATCCTGCCAAGCTGCGTGCCGCGCAGGAAGCGGCTGCTACTGCACCTGTATCACAGCGCGTGCCGCGTGAACGCAAGCCGGTCCCGACGCAATCCGATGAGCCGCTGGTATTGGTGGAAACAAAGCACTAATCCATCGCTAAACGGCATCATCAAAACCGGCTGCATCCTTGCGATGCAGCCGGTTTTTTATCATAAGGCGACGAGCAGTTTCCGGCTTCCCGTGCGTGGCATCCTTCAGCGGAACAAGCTGTCTCGTGGTATCGTATTCGCATAGAAAATTAAAATAGCATTTGTAAAAAAGCTATTTCCTGGATAAAACATGAGTGAAAAATTCATCCCGCTGGTAGATCACCGGCAGCGGGAACGAAGTCTGGCGCTGCCCGGCATGCTGGAAACGCCGGACGGCAAGCTGCTGGACACCCGCGCGAGACCCCTGCGCGATCTGCGCATCTCAGTCACCGACCGCTGCAACTTCCGTTGCGTGTATTGCATGCCCAAGTCTGTTTTTGACAAGGATTACCATTTCCTTCCGCACAATTCGCTATTGTCTTTCGAGGAAATCACGCGCATCGCCAACATCTTCGTCGCGCATGGCGTTACCAAGATCAGGCTGACCGGCGGCGAGCCGCTGCTGCGCAAAAACATCGAAAAGCTGGTCGGCATGTTGAGCCGCATCAAGACCGCAGATGGCGACGACCTGGACCTGACGCTGACCACCAATGCCTCGCTGCTGGCGAGAAAAGCACAGTCACTCAAAGACGCCGGATTGACAAGGGTGACGGTGTCGCTGGATTCTCTGGATGACGCCACCTTCCGCAAAATGAACGATGTTGATTTTCCGGTGGATGACGTTTTGGACGGCATCGCAGCAGCCCAGCAGGCGGGTCTCGGTCCGGTCAAGATCAACATGGTCGTCAAGGCCGGCCTGAACGACCAGGAAATCGTGCCGATGGCGCGTTATTTCAAAGAGACGCCGCACGTCCTGCGTTTTATCGAATACATGGACGTGGGCGCATCCAACGGCTGGAAAATGGATGAGGTTATCCCTTCCGCCGACATCATTCGCCGGCTGAACGCTGCCGGCATGGGTCTGCAACGGGTAGAGGCCAATTACACAGGCGAGACTGCCGAGCGCTGGCGTTATGCCGATGGCGGCGAGATCGGCGTCATTTCCAGCGTCACGCAGTCATTCTGCCAGGACTGCACACGCGCCAGGCTATCCACCGAAGGCAAACTGTATACCTGCCTGTTCGCCACCGGCGGCCACGATTTGCGCAGCCTGCTGCGCGGCCCGGATGCAAGCTATTCCGACCAGGCCATTTCCACCGTCGTCGCGCAGATCTGGCGCGCCCGCAGCGACCGCTACTCCGAATTGCGCAGCGCGCACACTGCGGCAGGCGAGCAGACAGAGCGTCTTAAAAAAGTCGAAATGTCGTACATAGGCGGCTGAGGCGTACTGCATGGATAAACCGGCAGCAATCCTCTCAGGGCAGATTACCGGACTGCTACTGGCCGGAGGCCGCGGCTCCCGCATGGGCGACGTGGACAAGGGCCTGCAATTGTTCCGCGGCGAACCGCTGGCCTTCCATGTGATGCAAAATCTTGCTCCGCAGGTCGGCGCATTCGTCATCAGCGCCAACCGGAATGGGGCCGCCTATCAGGCTATCAGTGATGGGCTGGGGCACGGCGAAGCGGTCTTGTGCGCCGACCAGCTTGCCGGTTTCGAGGGCCCCCTGGCCGGTCTGCAAACCGGCCTCAGGCAATGCGCCACCGAATTCCTGCTCAGCGCGCCCTGCGACTCCCCTTTCCTGCCTTCAGACCTTGTTCAAAGACTGGCGCAGGCGCTGCTGGAACAGCAGGCCGACATCGCCGTGGCAATGACCGGAGACGGCAAGGAAGCCCAGGTTCACCGGGTAATTTCGCTGATGAGAAGCAGCGTGCTGCCCTCGCTTGATGTTTTCCTCGCACAAGGTGGCAGGAAGGTCGGCGCCTGGCATGCATCGCTCACTACAATACAAGTTGCCTTCAAGAATGAAACGGCGTTTTATAATATCAATACCCTGGAAGAATTGCGCCAACTTGAATCTGATGCCTGAAACTGCTCCCCACTCTCCCGCCGATTTGACCACGCTGCTCGCCGGCCTGCCCGGCTATGACGCCGATGCGCTGTCTGCGAAGCAGGCGCAACAGATCATCCGTCAATTCATCCAGCCGTTACATGTGCCGGAAAAACTGGCGGTACGCGACGCTCTGGGCCGGATTCTGGCAGAGGACGTCGTTTCCGGCATCGACGTCCCGGCCTACGACAACTCTGCCATGGACGGCTATGCACTACGCAGCGCGGATTTGCCGGATAACGCGCCTGCGGTGCTCAGCGTAACCGGCATCGCTCTTGCCGGAAAAGCCTTCCAGGGCATAGCGGAGCGCGGCGAATGCGTGCACATCATGACAGGCGCAGTGATGCCTGCGGGGCTGGATACCGTCATCCCGCAAGAACTGGTGCAGCACGCCGGCGATGCGGCAATTACTATTTTGCCAGGCAGGATCAGGCCCGGCGCTAACCGCCGTTTCAAAGGCGAAGACCTGGCAATGGGCAAGATTGCACTGGCCAAAGGCAAGATGCTGCGCGCCGCTGAACTGGGGCTGCTTGCCTCGCTGGGCATTGCCGAGGTCATTGTGCAGCGCCGCCTGCGTGTTGCTTTTTTTTCGACCGGCGATGAATTGCGCTCCGTCGGCGAAACGCTGGATGAAGGCTGCGTCTACGACAGCAACCGCTACACGCTGTACGGCATGCTGAGCCGGCTGGGATGCGACATCATCGATATGGGTGTCATCCCGGATGATCCGGTCTTGCTGCGTGCCGCTTTCGAGAATGCCTGCCTGAGCGCCGATGCCGTCATCACGTCGGGCGGCGTATCGGTAGGCATGGCAGACTACACCAAGCCGATGATGGCGGAAATGGGGGACGTGGCGTTCTGGGGCATCAATATGCGGCCCGGAAGACCAATGGCATTCGGTAAAGTCAATGCCGGCGCCGGATCTGCCAGGAAAAGCGCCTACCTGTTCGGCCTGCCGGGCAACCCCGTCGCCGTCATGATCAGTTTTTATTTTTTTGTGCGCGATGCACTGCTACACATGGCCGGCGCCAGCCCTGCACCACTGCCGCTGGTCGGCGTCAGGTCGGCAGCGGCGATACGCAAGCGTCCCGGCCGCACGGAATACCAGCGCGGCATACTGTCGACAGCGGCGGACGGCAATCTGGAAGTCCGTATCACAGGCTCCCAAGGTTCGGGCATCTTACGCTCGATGACGCAGGCCAATTGCATTCTTGTACTGGGAGATGCCCAGGCCGATGTCGCTGCAGGCGACCTGGTCCAGGTAGTGCTGTTTGACGGCTTGCTGTAAGCCTGCGGATACTGCGTAGCGGCCTCTTGCCGCGAAAACAAAGCTGATATCCGAATTTACATTTCAATTTGGCTATACAAAGACCCTAAACCTTCCAGTAACGATATACTAGAGGTATCTCCCTGGCCGCTCTGTCGGTACAGGGTAGGGTAATCTATTCAACAATGTCATTTGCAATAATTGCAATGTGTATTCAGGAGAAAATATTGAAAGCATTCGTTTGGCTCGCAAGCGCGGTAACAGCGGCGGCCCTGTTGGCTGGTTGCGGCGGCGGCGGTAATTCCACGCCATCCGGTCCCTTGGCTTCGGTACTGAGCATCAAAACCGACCAGATCGTCTATCGCAAAAATACCCAGTTGACGATTACCGGTCAAAACCTGACCAAAGGCATCAACGTCTTCAATTTCGGCTGCACAGGCATGACCGAAGTCGGCACCGCCACCGATACCCAGCGCGTATTTACGTGCAAGATGATCGCCGTAGGCACCGTCGTATTGAAAATCACGGCCAGCGATAACTCCATCATCTATTCCGGCGTGCTGACTATCCCTGCACCCGCACAGCAACCGCAAGTCACGATGGGCACATCGATGGGCACCATCGTCATGCAGCTGGACCCAAGCAAGGCGCCTATCTCGGTAGATAACTTCCTCGACTATGTGGAAAACAACTACTACCCGAATACCATCTTCCACCGTGTGATCAGCAATTTTGTCATCCAGGGCGGCGGCTACACTTCGGCACTGGCAATTCCAGCCACACCTGTATTGTTCGCCCCTATCGTGCTGGAATCCGGCAACGGCCTGAAAAACGTCCGCGGCTCGGTGGCCATGGCACGCACCAGCGTCATCATTTCGGCCACATCGCAATTTTTCATCAACACAGTCGATAACCCGACACTGGATGCGACCAACGCAGGCGTGGATGGCTATGCAGTCTTTGGCACGGTCACCAGCGGTATGGACGTAGTCGACAAGATTCGCGTAGTCCCTACATCGACTCAAAGCACCTTCACCGATGTACCGGTCACCCCTGTGTTGATCACCTCCGCTACCGAGCAATAATTGCCGGCAGTAGCTGCGCTGGTTCCATATCAGCGCAGCCAGGAGCCAGGAAACAGCATGGTATGCGCTGATCGTTTTTCAGATTCAGAAGTAGTCCGGATTTTTGTGAACTGCCGCACTGGGCAAACGGCGCTGCCGCCAGGGCGTTAAACCATAGGGAGTAAAGATGAACAGGCTATTACAATCCATGCTGCTGGCTCTGGCGATGTCCTTGACATTCTCGGGCGCCGCCCATGCAGCCGATGCGGCCAAGAAAGCAGCAGCACCAGCTGCCTCTGCCTCTGCTTCCGCAAAAACGGAACTGCTCGATATCAACAGCGCCAGCAAGAAAGAATTGTCAGGCCTGCCGAAGATCGGCGACGTGCGCTCCGACGCTATCATCAAGGGCCGCCCGTACAATGGCAAGGACGACCTGCTGAACAAAAAAATCATTCCTGAAGATGTCTACAACGGCATCAAGGACATGATCATTGCCAAGCAAAAACCGAAAGCCGACAAGAAAAAATAATTCAGGAATACTTCCTGAAAGTATAAAAAAGGGCCGACCGGCCCTTTTTTTATTAATGCCTGAGATATCAGCTAAGCAGATCCGGTTCGCCGGCATCCCCCAGCAAATCCGCGGGGTCTACGCCCAGCAGGTTTTGTGCCGCTTCCGTCGGCAACGCTTCCACCGACTTCAGCTTGCGTGTCATCTGGCGGGTGCGCACTTCGGCATTGTCGATGTTTTTGGCGGCACGCTCCAGCGCCACCTTGGTGGCGGCCAGTACATCGCCGAATTTGCCGAATTCTGTCTTTACCGCCCCCAGCACCTGCCACACTTCGGAAGAACGCTTTTCCAGTATCAGTGTGCGGAAACCCATCTGTAAGCTATTCAGGATGGCCGACAGGGTGGACGGCCCGGCAATACTGACGCGGCAATTACGCTGCAAGTCATCGGCCAGGCCGGGACGGCGCATGACTTCGGCATACAGGCCTTCGGTCGGCAGGAACAGTATCGCAAAGTCGGTCGTCAGCGGCGGCGAGATATATTTCTCGGAGATGGTTTTGGCTTCGCCGCGGACAGCCCTTTCCAGCTCCTTGCCGGCCAGTGCCACCCCGTCTGCGTCTGCGCGCTCGGCAGCGTCCATCAGGCGCTCGTATTGTTCTTTGGGGAATTTGGCGTCGATAGGCATCCAGACCGGCGCCTTGCCGTCTTCCTTGCCGGGCAGCTTGATCGCAAATTCCACCCTCTCGCCGGTGCCGGGTATCGTCTCTACGTTCTTGGCATACTGTTCCGGGGTCAGCATCTGTTCCAGCACCATTTCCAGCTGCACCTCGCCCCAGGTGCCGCGGGTTTTTACGTTGGTCAGCACCCGCTTCAGGTCGCCGACGCCAATCGCCAACTGCTGCATCTCGCCCAGGCCCTGATGCACTTTTTCCAGCCGCTCCGACACCTGCTTGAAGGATTCGCCCAGACGCTGCTCCAGCGTCGCATGCAGCTTCTCATCGACCGTCTTGCGCATCTCTTCCAGCTTGCTGGCATTGTCTGCCTGCAGCGCCTGGATTTTTTCTTCCAGCGTCGCGCGCACCTCGCCCATACGTTGCGCATTCGATTCTGTCAGCGTTGCCAGCGTCTGGTTGATGGTATCGGCAAAGCGCTTCAGGCTCAGCGCCTGCTCTTCGCGCGCGCTCTGGCTTTGCTGGATCAGCGCCTGCCGAACCTGCTCAAGCTGCTGCGCGTTGGTTTCATTGAGCTTCACCAGTTGCTGCGAGAAGGCTTCGATCTGGTTGCCCTGCAAGGTCGCAACGCTGGTCAGTTGGGCCGCCAGGTTTTGCTGTAGCTGGGAAAAATTTCCGCCCAGTTCCTGGCGCGTGGATTGCGCCGTCGTCTGTACCTGCTCGCGCAGCGATCTCTCGGAGCGCTCCTGCGCCTGCTGCTGCAACTGCTGATCCTGCTTCAGGAAATCCTGCAGGCCCTGCAACTGCGCCTGCAGTTGCTCCTGCTTATCGCCACCGCGGCTGCGCTGCAACAGCAGGATGCCGATGACCAGCAGCGCCAGCAACAGCACAACGATGATAATTTCTATAGTGTTCATGATAGGCGTGGTATCCGTTTTTATTATGATTTTTGCTGTGCCTCAGCTCTGCTTGTTGCGCATCCAGTCGGCGGTCTCATAGAAAGATTGCAGCAGCCTTTGCTGCAACCCAGCCTCAATGTTCACATCCTGCATGGCCCAGGCCATGCAGCGCAGCCACTGGTCGCGCTCGTTGCTGGCAATCGCATAAGGCAGATGCCGCGCACGCAGGCGCGGATGACCGAATTTTTCTATGTACAGGCTGGGGCCGCCCATCCAGCCGGACAGGAACCAGTACAGCTTGTCACGCGATCCCTCCATCGTTGGCGGGTGCAGCGCGCGTATGCCGGCAAACTCCGGTTCCAGCTCCATCAGGTCATAAAACCTGTCCACCATCTCGCGCAATTTATCGGCGCCGCCTATCACTTCGAACAGCGTGGTTTCCTGTGCTTCATTTGTTTCCGGGGTATTTTCCGTGGTCATGCAAATATCCAAAGTTTTTTGTTTTTTAATTCTCGCGCAGGCTCAGCAGGGGCGGCTGGTTCAACACATTGCGCAGCCCTACCCAACCGCCGATCAACGCACAGCCGGCGCCAACCGCTAGGCCGGCTACCCATACCAGCGCGCCGAAACTCCATTCAAAATGGAAGACGAACTGCGCCAGCGCCCAGCCTATGGCCGATGCGCCGCCAGCAGCCAGTATGCCGGCCAGGCCTCCCACCAGCAGGAATTCTATCCACTGCGCCTGCGACAGCTGTTTGCGTGTCGCGCCCAGTGCACGCAGCAATGCGGCTTCCCGCATCCGTATGTCCTGTGAGCCGGCCAGCGCCGCATACAGCACCAGTACGCCGGATGCCAGCGTAAACAGGAACAGGAACTCCACGGCAGTCGTCACCTGATCCATCACGCTTTGCAGCTGCTTGAGCAATGCACCGACATCAACCACGGTCAGGTTGGGATAATCGCGCGTCAGCTGGTTGACGAAATTCATCTGTCCTTCAGGCAGGCGGAAGGCGGTAATCCAGGTTTGCGGCATATCGCGCATGGCCTTCGGATTGATGATGACGAAGAAATTCACCCGCATCGAACCCCAGTCCAGCTTGCGCAAACTGGTGACAGTGGCGCTGACGCTCTGACCTGCTACGTCAAAACTGAGCTTGTCGCCCAGCTTCAGCTTGAGCGTCTTGGCAATACCCTCTTCTACCGAGGCTTCCGCATCGCCGACGCGGTCGCTGTACCATTTACCGGCGACCAGCGTATTCGACGCCGGCATGTCCGCCATCGTGGACAGGTTGAACTCCCGGTCCACCAAACGCTTGGCGCGGTCCTCTTCATAAGTATCGCCGGTGATGAGCTTGTCATTCACCTGCACCAGCCTGCCGCGTATCATCGGGAACAGCAAGGGCTTGGCCAGCGGCGCCAGCCGCGCCGCGATATCGTCCTTCTGGTCCGGCTGGATATTGATGACGAACTGGTTAGGCGCGTCCTTGGGCGTTGCCTGCTGCCATGCCGCCACCAGGTCGGAGCGCACGACCGTCAGCAGCAGCAAGGCCATCAGTCCCAGCGCCAGCGATACGATCTGGATCACGGTAGCGCCAGGCCGGCGCTGCAAGGCCGTGACGGCAAAGCGCCAGGACGCGTGGCTGAATAGATTGCGCAGCCGTTTCAGCGATGCCACCGCGCCCCAGGAGATCAAGGCAAAAACCAGGAGCCCCAGCAGGAAGCCCGCGGCGGTCAGCAAACCGAGCTTGATATCCCCTGCCTGCCATAACAGCAAGCCGGTAAACATCACCATGCCAAGACCGTAGGTCGCCAGCGTCAGCGGTTTGGGCGCATCCTGCTCGCGCCGTATCACACGGTTATGCGGCACATTGCGCAGCTGCAGTATCGGCGGCAACGCAAAGCCGACCAGCAATAGCAGGCCGGTGGCAATGCCCTGCCATGCAGGCAGCCAGCTGGCGCCAGGCAGATCGTTGGACACCAGCTTGCCCAGCCACTCCAGCAGCACATAGTGTCCGGCAAACCCCAGCACTACGCCGGCTACGCTGCCGGCTATGCCTATCATGAAGAATTCAGCCAGGTACATCGTGGTCACCTGGTTTTGCGTCAGGCCCAGGCAGCGCAGCATCGCGCAGGCATCCAGATGCCGCAGCATGAAACGGCGCGCCGCCATTGCCACGGCAACCGCCGCCAGCAAGGCCGACAACAGGCTGACCAGCGACAGGAACTGCTCTGCCCTTTCCAGCGTTGCGCGCATTTCCGGGCGGCCGGTATCCAGAGATTCCAGCCGCACGCCTTTGACATCATCCTTGTCTATCGTGTCCTGCAGCCATTTCTGGAAATCCTGTGCCGCCTTTGCAGGCCCGGCGACCAGCAGGCGATAAGTGACGCGCGATCCGTTCTGGATGAGGTTGGTGGCTGCCAGATCCTGCGTGGAGATCATCACGCGGGGCATGAAGTTCATGAAGGATGCGCCGCGGTCAGGCTCATTGGCAATCACCTGTGCAACATTGAACAGCTTGTCGCCCAGTTTCAGCTGCGCGCCGACTTTCAAGTTCAAGCCGGGCAGCATGGCGGGGTCCACCCACACGGTACCGGTGGAGGGCGTCTGCGTGGTGCTGACTTCTTTATTGCCCTGGTCCAGCTTCAGGTTGCCGCGCAAGGGATAGCCGGAACTGACGGCCTTGATCGACACCAGCTTGGTTGCCGATGCCTCGCCCTCGCCTGCAATCGCCATGCTGGGGAATACCACGGTCTCCGCCAGCGACAGGCCGCGCTTTTCCGCCTCGCCGCGCCATGCAGGATTGACAGGCTGGTCTGCACTGATAACAAGATCGGCACCCAGCAGCTGGTGCGCATCGCGATTCAAGCCCGTGCGCAGGCGATCGACGAAGAAACCCACGGAAGACAGAGACGCCACCGCAATCATCAGCGCCACCAGCAGGAAGCGCAGTTCGCCCGCACGCCAGTCGCGCATCGTCATGCGCCAAGACACCACCAAGGAAAGTCCCAAGATTTCCGCCCTTCCGGCTCAATAATCCGTTATCTACACTAACCGGCCAGCGCCTGGCGGAAATCTTCCAGCAGGTCTTCGGTATCTTCCAGTCCGATCGACACCCGTATCAGCGATTCGGCGATGCCCATGCTGGCACGGCGCTCTGCGCCCATCTCATAGAAGATGGTGTGTGCAACCGGAATCACAAGGGTGCGCGTGTCGCCCAGGTTGCTGGCGGGAATGGCAAGCTTCATGCGATTCAGGAAGTCGAAGCAGTCTATATCGTCGCGCAGCTCAAAACTGAGCAGAGCGCCATAGGAACGGAACAATTCTTTTGCGATGTGGTGCTGCGGATGTCCCGGCAAGCCTGGGTAGTGCACCGCTGCTACCCTGTCGTCCGCCTGAAGCAGTTCCGCTACCGCCTGTGCATTCGTGCATTCGCGTTGCAGGCGCAATGCCATGGTTTCCGCCCCAACGGCGATATGGTGTGCCGCTTCGGGCCCCAGTGAGCCGCCGAAGTCGCGCAGCGCCTTGGCACGCAGCTGTGCCATGCCCCACTGGATGACGGGAAATTTCTTGTAGTTTTCTACAATATGCGGATAAGCGTTCCAGTCGTACACACCGGTATCGGTCAGCGCGCCGCCGAGCACGTTGCCGTGGCCCGCAATCGACTTGGTCAAGGCATTGACGACCAGGCCAGCACCTACTTGCTTGGGGCGGAACAGGTAAGGCGAGGTCATCGTATTGTCCACCACATACAGGATACCCCGTGCGCGGCACAGCTCGCCTATGCGCTTCAGGTCTGCTACCTGCGTGCGCGGATTGGCGATGGTTTCGACAAAAACGATGCGGGTTGCCGGCGTGATCGCAGCTTCTACATTGGCAACGTCGGTCGCATCGACAAATGATACGTCAACGCCGACATTGCCCATGGTCTGCCATAAGCTGTTGGTATTGCCGAACAGGAAGGCAGACGACACTACATGATCGCCCGCGCGCAGCAATGCCTGGCAAATCGCGCCGATCGCCGCCATGCCGGTGGCGAAACAGATGGTGGCGTAGCCATCCTCCATTCTGGTGATCTTGTCTTCCAGCGCCGATACGGTAGGGTTGCCCTGGCGGCCATAACGGTAGCCGGGCTGCTTGCCCTGGAAGACCGCGGCCAGTTCGCGTGCATCCTTGTAGCCGAACGCAACCGAGGTGTGGATGGGTTTATGCAGCGAGCCGTGCTCTATGTTCTTCTGGCGGTCGCTATGCAGGATGGTGGTGGTAAAGCCGTAGGAAGGTTTGTCACTCATGGTCTGTGGGAAAGAAGGAAACGGATCCCTCAAGTGTACCCCAGAAACGCCCCTCCCCCGGTGTCTGGCTGCCGCGTGTGCTTATTTGCCGGTCAGGAAATCTTCCACCAGTTGCGCCAGCACTTCGGGCTGGTCGTGGTGCAGCATGTGGCCTGCCTCCATGATCATTGCCGTCTTGACATTGGCGAGATAGGCGATGCGCCGGTCTATTTCTATACGCGCTTCTTCCTTGGGTCCCATCCAGCGCCACACGTCGGTGTCGTTGGCCTCCACCCACAATACCGGCGCCGTGATTTTTGCCCAGCAAGCCGTGGTCTCGTCCACCTGGTATAGCAAGGGATTGGACAGCTTGTGCGCCGGATCACCCAGGATTTCCCAGTCGCCGGCATCATTCTGGCGCGCCCAGTGCGAAGAAAGAAAGGCTGCGCGTTCATCGGAAAGGCGTGGATTGGTCTTTTGCAGGCGTCCGGCAACGGCGGCCTGGTTCGGATACGTGCGCAGCGCAGGCTGCTCGCGCAACTCGTCCAGCCATTTTCGGTAGCGGTTCGGCGCCTGCTTGGGATGCGTCCCCGGCATGCCGAAACCCTCCAGGTTGATCAGCTTGCTGATGCGCTCGGGCCTGATGCCAGCATACAGGCTGACAACATTGCCACCCATGCTGTGACCCAACAAATTCACCGGCTCGTCCGGTGAAAAATGCCGCAAGATGGCATCCAGGTCGCCCAGGTAATCGGGCGCCCAGTAACAATCGCCGGACGGCACGTCGGTCAACCCGAAACCGCGCCAGTCGCCGGCAATTACATGCCAGCCCCCTTTCAGGCAGTCGACGACGAACTGGAACGACGCCGACACATCCATCCAGCCGTGCATCATGAAGATCTTCGGTGAATTTTCATCACCCCAGTGACGAATATGGTATTGGAGTCCGCGGACCGTGATAAATTCTGAGCGAGATGGTTTCATAATAGGCTAGACATGTTAGACGGCAGGTGCAGCCCGGCGGAAGGCAAAGCGCGGCACCGCATTTTTATTTTATATTTGTAGTTTTTTGCACAGACAATAGAACGACCGTTCGATAATTATACCGGAGACACGATGACCAGACAGATATCTGCACCCACTGACAATTACAATGCCTTGTACCAGGGCTTCCGGTGGGAGGTACCGGCAGACTTCAATATTGCGCAGGTATGCTGCCACCGCTGGGCAGACGATCCCGCCACGGCGTCCAACATCGCCGTCTATTTCGAAGATGCAGACGGCAAGACCGCCAGCCTCAGCTATGCGCAATTGCAGCAGCAGGCAAACCGCCTGTCGGGCCTGTTGCACAAGCAAGGCGTCAAACGCGGCGACGTGGTCGCCAGCATTTTGCCGCAGCGGCCGGAAACCGCCGTGGCGATGATGGCCTGCCTGCAACTGGGCGCAATCGCGATGCCCCTGTCTTTCCTGTTTGGGCCGGAGGCGCTGGAATACCGGCTGCAGCATAGTGAAGCTGTTGCGCTGATCGTGGACCAGAGCGGCGTGGAAGCTTTCCGGCAAATTCGTGCGGCCTGTCCCACGGTAACAAGCATCATCACGCTGGATTGCACGCTGGAAAACGCAGTGGACTGGCGGCAAGGCCTGGATGGCATGCCGCCGGCCTTCGAAGCCGTGGCAACTAAAGGCAGTGACCCGGCCATCCTGATCTACACCAGCGGTACGACGGGCGCTCCCAAGGGCGCGCTGCTGCCTCAATCAGCCGTCATCGGCAACCTCACAGGTTTCGTCGCTTCGCAGAACTGGTTCCCGCAGGCGAACGACGTGTTCTGGTCGCCGGCCGACTGGGCATGGACCGGCGGCTTGATGGATGCGCTGCTGCCGACGCTATATTTCGGCAAACCCATCGTTGGTTATCAAGGGAGGTTTTCCGCCGACACCGCGTTCTACCTGATGCAGAAATATGCAGTGACCAATACCTTCCTGTTTCCCACTGCGCTGAAGATGATGATGAAGGCTTGTCCGGAACCGCGCAGCAGCTACAAGCTCAGCCTGCGTGCAATCATGAGCGCCGGGGAAGCGGTCGGCGACGCGGTATTCAGCTGGTGCCAGTCGGCGCTGGGCGTTACGCCGAATGAGATGTTCGGCCAGACCGAGATGAACTACATCGTCGGCAACAGCGTGCAGCAATGGCCGGCAAAACCGGGCAGCATGGGCCGTCCCTACCCCGGTCATCGCGTGTCGGTCATCGACGACGACGGTAACGAAGTCGGCCCCGGCGAGAGCGGCGAAGTGGCCATGCAGATGAAGGACATCCACGGAACGCCCGACCCGGTATTCTTCCTTGGCTACTGGAAAAATCCGGAAGCCACGCGTAACAAGTTTACCGGGGACTGGTGCCGCACAGGCGACCTGGCAGTACGCGATGAAGACGGCTACCTGTGGTACCAGGGGCGCGCCGACGATATGTTCAAGGCAGCCGGCTATCGCATAGGCCCTTCTGAAATTGAAAACTGCCTCGTCAAGCATCCGGCCGTCGTCAATGTCGCCGTCGTGCCCAAGCCGGACAGGGAACGCGGCAACCTGGTTAAAGCGTATGTGGTACTGAGCGCAGGCTACCAGGGCAGCGAACAACTGATCGCTGAATTGCAGGCTCATGTGCGCGGCAAGCTGGCGCCCTATGAGTATCCGAAGGAAATTGAGTTTATCGATGCCTTGCCGATGACGACCACCGGCAAGGTGCAAAGGCGGATATTACGGCTGCGCGAAGAAGAAAGGGCCAGGGAAGCAGGCTGATCTGGCAAATAAAGCGCA
The DNA here is from genome assembly GCF_049339885.1 of Undibacterium sp. TJN25. Taxonomy (NCBI): domain Bacteria; kingdom Pseudomonadati; phylum Pseudomonadota; class Betaproteobacteria; order Burkholderiales; family Oxalobacteraceae; genus Undibacterium; species Undibacterium sp. TJN25. The sequence goes on from NZ_JBMPPM010000001.1 coordinate 703,516, forward strand.
GCAAGAGACGGCAAGGGGCGCAGCCCCTTCGCAGTTCCTTGTTATTATTGCCCCTGCACTTCCATGCGAGGCTCGGAACGCACAATGTCACCCGGCCTGACGTCGCCGGACCGGGCATCCGCAGACAGCTGGCCGACAGAAAACAGTGGCTGCACCTGGGCGATGGCAACGGTGCCGACCCGCATTTCCGGCATGCCGAACACTGCTTGCTGCGCAGTCGTCAACGGCATCTCATTCTTCACGCGATAGACCGCCAGCACATCGCCGGCCGCTATCGCAGAACTCGCCCCCGCATCCAGCATGACCTGGCCGTTATTGACGCGCAGCACCTTGGCCGATAAGGGAATCTGGCCCAGATCCATGTCCACTTCGTCGGCCAATTCATCCAGCATGCCATCAATTGCCTTGCCCAGTTTGGTGGAAAAAAAATTCTTGCTGCCGAAAGTTTTTTCGCGCCCGACCAGCACATCATCCTTCACCCGTTTTTCCACCCTGTGGGTCGCGATCAGGCTACCGCTACCGCCGTCGTACAGCGTCAGCTCGATATCGATATCGCGCTGGTTGGTATTCCACAATCCCAGGTATTTTTTCTCCACCGAGCGTTCGGCATTCCTGATCGTGCCCGACAGCACGAACTGGCTGTCGTTGGTATCGGCCAGTTCGCGTATCATTTTCAGCGATGGCGTCTCCCCACGCACGCCGGTCCCGAGAAAGGAATCAGCGCGCCTGACCAGGAATTTTCCGGAGCGCTGCAAGCGGTCCAGCAACTCCCTCGGAAGGCCGTTGGCGATGTCGTTGATGTCCTCCACCTGCCCCGGTGCGTCGATATTGAACGCACTGGCGACTATTTTCTTTTTGTAGGGCGGCAGCACCGGCTTGGGCGGCTCGGGCTCCATTGCCGGTTCGGGCATGACCTGCACAGCCGGCACGGCAGGCTTGACGGTATCTGCCGGCATCGCCTCCTGATACTGCGCACTCGCCGGTAAGGAGAGCGATAATGCAAGTATGGCAATTAAACCTGCCGCGTTCCGTTTCAAATGACCACTCATGCGTTGCTCCGGATAAAAACTGCCATTAGAACTATCATTCTGGTTACGACTGGATTTTTCGCTTCTTTAGGCAAATGCCCCATGCCCTGATCGACTCTGTGCCTTAACCTGCCTGCAGCGCCTTCAGCTCCGCCTCGCTGAACCCGGCGGCACGCCTGGCCTCGATATTGAACGGCGGCCGCATCTGCGGCGCCCTGTACTGCCTGGCCAACGCCTCGTAGGCCTCCAGCGGATCCAGCGAACGCCGTTCGCACAGCCAGGCGAACCAGTGATTGCCGATGCCCACATGGCCGATCTCGTCGCGCAGGATGATATCCAGTATTGCCGCGGCGGCGGCATCTCCGGCTTGTGCCAGCTTGGCGCGCACCGCAGGCGTGGCATCCAGGCCGCGCGCCTCCATCGTACGCGGCACCAGCGCCATTCTGGCCAATACGTCGGCGGAGGTCCTCTCGGTCAATTCCCACAGGCTGTTGTGCGCTGAGAAATCGCCGTACTGGAAGCCCAGTACTACAAGGTGCTCGGCCAGCAAGCTGAAATGGTAAGCCTCTTCCTGTGCCACCTGCAGCCAGTCGCTGTAATAGGCGGCCGGCATGCCGGGGAAGCGCCACAGCGCATCCAGCGCCAAGTTGATTGCATTGAATTCTATGTGCGCCAGCGCGTGGATCAGGGCGGCACGCCCTTCCACGGTATTCATTGCCCTGCGCTTGACATCCAGCGGCGCGACCAAGTCAGGCTTGTCCGGCCTGCCGGGAACGCCCTCAGGCTCTGCAATCACGGCTTCTACCTCCAGGCTGAGCTCGCCGCGCAGCCAGCTCTCACTCAGCGCGCGCACGCCGTCAGCCTTGGCCCTGGCGAGCGGCTGCGCCAGCCAGTGCAGCGCCATCTGGCGCAGTTCGCCGGACATACCCGGCTTTGGTGCCGTGGCGGAACCAGAAACCAGGTTGAATGAGGAATTTGCTACGGAAGACTGTGCGTTCATACCAGGGGCGTTAAAATACGGGGTTAATACAGAGACCCCTATTTTACGGAAGAAACCCATGGCCATATACCAATTAGGCGAGTTAGTCCCGGAAATCGACTCCACGGCCTATATTACCGACTCCGCCACCATTATCGGCAGGGTCAAAATAGAGGCCAATGCCAGCATCTGGTTCGGTGTGACCTTGCGCGGCGATAATGAGTTGATCACCATCGGCGAGAACAGCAATGTGCAGGAAAGTTGCACATTGCATACCGACCCCGGCTTTCCTTTAACGGTCGGCAAAAACGTCACCGTGGGCCACCAGGCCATGCTGCACGGCTGCACTATCGGTGAAGGTTCGCTGATAGGTATTCAGGCTGTCATCCTGAATGGCGCCAAAATCGGCCGGAATTGCCTGGTCGGCGCCGGCGCATTGGTGACAGAGGGCAAGGAATTTCCAGATAATTCGCTGATTGTCGGCTCTCCGGCCAAGGCCATACGCACTTTAACTGACGAAGACGCCTTGCGAATTCGGGGAAACACCCAAAGTTACGTACGGCGCGGTCAGGAATTCAAGACCCAGTTAAAGAAAATCGGCTGATAGTGATAGATATACAATGACAGATACCTTACAAAAATTCATGTTCGAACACGCAGGAGTCCGCGGCGAGCTGGTGGAAATTTCCGACACCTGGCAACAGATACTGTCGCATCAACAATATCCTCAGGCGGTGAAAACCATCCTGGGCGAGCTTGTTGCTGCTTCGGCGCTGCTGAGCGCCAACCTGAAGTTCGACGGTACCATGGTCATGCAGATTCATGGCGATGGCCCTATCAAGCTGCTCGTCGTGGAATGCGATGCAGAACTGCACATACGCGCTACTGCAAAGCTGGCGCCGGATGCAGTGGTGCCGGATAACGCGGGCCTGTCGGAACTGGTGCATGCGCACGGTAACGGCCGCTTTGTCATTACGCTGGACCCGAACAACAAGCTGCCGGGACAGCAAGCCTACCAGGGCATTGTGCCGCTGGACGGCGATACGATCGCGATCATCATCGAAAATTATATGATGCGCTCCGAACAGCTGGACACCAAACTGTGGCTGGCATCGGACGACAAGATTTCGCGCGGCATGCTGCTGCAAAAGTTGCCGAAAACTGGCGGCACCGAATCCAAAGTGGAAGACGAAACCGAAGCCTGGAACCGCGCAGTAACGCTGGGCAGCACCTTGAAACAGACGGAGCTGCTGGAGACAGACATAGACACCTTGCTGCACCGCCTGTTCTGGGAAGAAACCATACGCGTATTCGATCCCCAGCACCCCAGCTTCCGCTGCAATTGCTCACGCGAGAAAGTCGGCAATATGCTGAAAATGCTGGGCGAGGAAGAAGTCAATACCGCCATCAATGAACTCGGCAAGCTGGATATCAACTGCGACTTCTGCGGCAAGCACTATGGCTTTGACAAGGTGGATTGTGCGCAGCTGTTTGTGGCAACAACCCTAGTCGAAGCGACTACGACCCCGGGCGACAGCAAGCACTAAATAATAAATACGGAAAATTGACAAGATGCCGCAATGTTCACCTTGCGGCATTTTCTTTTATGGGTTTGGGTACATTTCCAGCGGCTTGCGGAGTAACCGGAGCACTGGCCTGCGATGCCGTGCCGGCATCCAGTATCTGCACAAAAATTTCGTCTTTCTTGATCATGCCGAGCTCAAAGCGCGCTCGCTCTTCTACAGCGCCGGTGCCGGTCTTCAGGTCTTCCACTTCTGATTCGAGCTTGCTATTGCGGTCTTTCAGGCCTTCGTTATGGCTTTGCACCTGCGACACCTGCTTGTCCAGCTCCCATACGCGCAGCCACCCTCCCTTGCCCAGCCAGAGGGGGTATTGAATCATCAACAACAAGGTAGCAAGTGCCAGCGCAATCAGACGCATTCAACAACCACGTATGCAGTAAACCAAGGAAACTCAAAAAAAGGGGGAACTGCGTTCCCCCTTTTGAATGAAACTTACTTCAAATTATAAAACGCTTCGCGTCCTGGGTAGCTGGCGATTTCGCCCAGGTCTTCTTCGATGCGCAATAATTGGTTGTATTTTGCCATACGGTCGGAACGGGACAAGGAGCCGGTCTTGATCTGCAGCGCATTGGTACCCACGGCGATGTCGGCAATGGTGCTGTCTTCGGTTTCGCCGGAACGGTGAGAAATCACGGCAGTGTAGCCGGCACGCTTGGCCATTTCGATGGCCGCGAATGTTTCAGTCAGCGTGCCGATCTGGTTGATCTTGATCAGGATGGAATTGGCAACGCCTTTTTGTATGCCTTCGCGCAGGATCTTGGTATTGGTGACGAACAGGTCGTCGCCGACCAGCTGCACCTTCTTGCCCAGCACTTCAGTCAAGGTAGCCCAGCCGTCCCAGTCGTTCTCCGCCATCGCATCTTCGATGGAGATGATGGGGTATTTGTCGACCCAGGTTGCCAGCAGGTTGGTGAAGTCGGCGGATGACAGTGTCAGGCCCTCGCCTTCCAGGTGGTATTTGCCGTCTTTGTAGAATTCGCTGGCGGCGCAATCCAGGCCCAGCGCAATCTGCGTGCCTGGCTCGTAGCCTGCGGCTTCTATCGCCTGGATGATCAGCTTGATCGCTTCTTCATGGTTTTCCACGGAAGGAGCAAAGCCGCCTTCGTCGCCCACGGCAGTTGTCAGGCCTTTGTCATGCAGGATTTTTTTCAGTGCGTGGAATACCTCAGCGCCGTAACGCACTGCTTCGCGGAAAGTCGGTGCGCCGACCGGGATGATCATGAATTCCTGGATATCCAGGTTATTGTCGGCATGGGCGCCGCCGTTGATGACGTTCATCATCGGCACAGGCAACTGCATAGCACCGGAGCCGCCGAAGTAGCGGTACAGCGGCAGGCCGGCTTCTTCGGCCGCAGCCTTGGCAACTGCCATCGACACTGCCAGCATGGCATTGGCGCCCAGTCGGCTCTTGTTTTCAGTGCCGTCCAGGTCAATCAGCGTGCGGTCGAGGAAAGCCTGTTCATTGGCATCCAGGCCCATGATGGCTTCAGCGATTTCGGTGTTGATGTGTTCACAGGCTTTCAGTACGCCCTTGCCCAGGTAACGAGACTTATCGCCGTCGCGCAGTTCGATCGCTTCGCGCGAGCCTGTCGATGCGCCGGAAGGCACGGAGGCGCGTCCCATCACACCGGATTCCAGCAGGACGTCGCATTCGACTGTCGGATTGCCGCGTGAATCAATAATTTCACGGCCGATAATATCAACGATAGCGCTCATTCAATTCTCCTAAACAATGCAATAATAAATTCTTATGTTTGTACCAGCGCCTGCGATGATCAGGCGCTTGCTTGCAGTTTTTCCGTACGCGGCACTACGTCAGCAGCAGCGTATCCGGGCATCTTACTATCCGGCGCCAGTTCCACCGTATCCGCTACCGAATACCGGACATGCGTGTGCCGGCATACCGGCCGCCTGTCCTTGCAGTTCTTATGCGAAACTGGATTCCAGGAAACCGTTTTTCTTTACCACGCGATCCAGCTCTATCAGCGTGGATAGCAATTCTTTCATACGGCCCAGCGGCACCGCATTTGGACCGTCGGATTTGGCTTCGGCAGGATTCGGATGGGTTTCCATGAACAGGCCGGAAATACCCACCGCCACCGCTGCGCGTGCCAGCACAGGCACAAACTCGCGCTGACCGCCGGAGGAAGTCCCTTGGCCGCCCGGCAACTGCACCGAATGCGTCGCATCGAATACAACCGGGCAATTGGTTTCACGCATGATCGCCAGCGAACGCATGTCGGACACGAGATTGTTGTAGCCGAAGGAAACGCCGCGCTCGCACGCCATGAACAAGTCTTCCGGCAGGCCGACTTCTTGCGCTGCCGCCCTCGCCTTGGCGATGACATTGATCATGTCGTGTGGCGCCAGGAACTGGCCCTTCTTGATATTGACCGGCTTGCCGGACTGCGCGCAAGCCTTGATGAAATCGGTCTGGCGGCACAGGAAAGCCGGCGTCTGCAATACATCAACTACGGCGGCGACCGGCTTGATCTCGTCGATTTCATGGATATCGGTCAGTACCGGCACCTGGATTTGTTTTTTGACGTCGGCCAGGATTTCCAATCCTTTTTCCATGCCGAGGCCGCGGAAAGAGGAACCGGAAGAACGGTTGGCCTTGTCGAACGAAGATTTGTAGATAAAAGGAATACCCAGTTCGCTGGTCATTTCCTTCAGCACGCCGGCCGTGTCGAGCGCCATCTGGCGCGACTCGATCACGCAAGGCCCTGCTATCAGGAAGAAGGGCTGGTCCAGGCCAACCTCGAATCCACAAAGTTTCATGATTTATTTCCGGTTGCGGCGGCGTCGGCGATTGCGTGCTTGTGCGCCAGTGCGGCCTTGGCAAATGAGATAAACAGCGGATGGCCGTCACGTGGCGTCGACTTGAATTCCGGGTGGTATTGCACACCCAGGTACCATGGATGTACATCGCGCGGCAGTTCCATGATTTCGCACAAGTCTTCTGTCGGCGTGCGCGCAGACACGATCAGGCCGGCCTGCTCGACACGTCCGAGGTAATGGTTGTTGGCTTCATAGCGGTGACGATGACGTTCGGTTACCACGTTGCCATAGATTTCAGACGCCAGCGTGCCCGGCTTGACGGCGCAAGTCTGCGCGCCCAGGCGCATGGTGCCGCCCAGGTCGGAATTCTCATCGCGGGTTTCTACCTTGCCGTCATGGTTTTGCCATTCGTTGATCAGCGCGACAACGGGCTGTTCGGTTTCCTGGTCGAACTCGGTGGAATTGGCCACGGTCAACCTGGCCTTGTTGCGCGCATATTCGATCAGCGCGACCTGCATGCCCAGGCAGATGCCGAGGTAAGGGATCTTGTTTTCACGTGCAAAACGGGCGGCAACAATCTTGCCTTCCACGCCGCGCTTGCCAAAACCGCCAGGCACCAGGATGGCATCGTACTTTTCCAAGGCCTTGGTGCCGTGCGCTTCGATCTCTTCGGAATCGACGTACTCGATGTTGACGCGGCTTTCTGTATGGATGCCGGCGTGGCGCAGCGCTTCCGTCAGCGACTTGTAGGATTCGGTCAGATCGACATATTTGCCGACCATGCCTATCGTCACTTCTTCTTTCGGATTTTCCAGTGCATAGATCAGCTTGTCCCACATTTCCAGGTTCGCCGGTTTCGGCGACAGGCCGAGCTTGTCGCAAACGATCGCATCCAGGCCCTGGTCATGCAGCATCTGCGGAATCTTGTAGATAGTATCCGCATCCCATACCGAGATCACGCCGTCTTCAGGCACATTGGAGAACAGTGAAATCTTCGCGCGCTCGTCGTCGGGGATAGGACGGTCAGCACGACACAGCAAGGCATCCGGCGAAATGCCGATTTCACGCAATTTCTGCACACTATGCTGGGTAGGCTTGGTTTTCAGTTCGCCAGCAGAAGCCAGGTAAGGCACCAGCGTCAGATGCACGAAAGCCGCCGCATTGCGACCCGCGCGCAGGCTCAGCTGGCGCGCCGCTTCCAGGAAAGGCAGGGATTCGATATCGCCGACCGTACCGCCGATTTCCACCAGCGCCACGTCAAAACCGTTGGCGCCGCGATGGATGTAATCCTGGATTTCATTGGTGATGTGAGGGATGACCTGTACGGTCTTGCCCAGGTATTCGCCACGGCGTTCCTTGCGGATCACGGACTCATAAATCTGTCCGGTGGTGAAGTTGTTCACCTTGCGCATTTTGGCCGTGATGAAACGCTCATAGTGACCCAGATCCAGGTCAGTCTCGGCGCCGTCATCGGTAACGAATACTTCACCATGCTGGAAAGGACTCATCGTGCCGGGATCCACATTGATATAGGGATCAAGCTTGAGCATGGTGACTTTAAGGCCGCGCGACTCTAAAATCGCAGCGAGGGAGGCGGCGGCAATGCCTTTGCCCAGAGAGGAGACTACGCCCCCGGTAACGAACACAAACTTAGTCATTGCAGAAGGTGCCAGACGGCACAAGCGGGAAATTCGAATTATACACCAAAGCGTATCCCCCTCACAATTTTTCCGACCCTTTTTCCAGATTTCCTGCCCGTTTTTATTGCAAAGCGCCGCTCCGGCGCCTTGCTTGTCCATTTATTTACATGGCATAGAAAAATTGTATTTTGGCAAAATTTTGAGCTCCCTCTGCATTCGTCAGCTGGCGGATTTCATCGCTCCGGCGGATGACTGACACATTCGCACCAAAACGTTCACCGCGCCACACATACCCCAGCTCCAGCTCGCCAACACCTCTTTTCGGGTCTACGCCGGTATGCTCGTTGGCGAAGTAGCCACCCTGTATCGTCGCGGTATATGCTACCGCCTTTGCCTCTGCCCGGAAAAACGCGTAGCTGGCCGGCTGCTCCGGCAGGCGGTCCAGCGCTCCTGCCCGCAGGGTCAGGCCGAAGGAGGCATCGGTAAAGATATTGCCGAAACGGCCCTTGAAGCGCGGCGTAATGTCCAGGTAAGAGGCCGGAGCCCAACGCACCGGTGACCATTCGCCGGACAGTACGGCGCCCCATTCATTGCCCAGCTGCGTGCTCCACCCCTGCGGCAGGGGCTGGTGCAGCAGGCGGTGCAAATGCGTCTGCGCCCAGTAGCCGCCGGCGCAAGGCCCCAGGCAGCCGAAGTCCAGGCCAATGCGCGTGCTGCTGCCGCTTGCATCCGCTATCTCCTTATACACGCCGCCGAACAGCCAGCCGGCATACGGATGGTCGCGCGGCGACAGCTGCGACGGCAGCAGCTTGGTGTCGGATGCCGTGTACAGTTCCTGACCTATGCGCCAGCCATAGCTGGTGGAGTTGCTCTGCGTATTGAGCACGCTACGCTGCCCCAACTGCACGCCACTGGTATAGAAACCATCCTTGTCGTTAAACAGCAGGCTATCGTTCTCCACCGTCAGTTGCCACACTGAAATGCCCTTGGCCTGCACATCCCGGTATTCCTCCACGGACGGCAAAACCGATTGCGCCAGAGTCGGCAAACTGGCCGGCGCCAGCGCGGCTGCCAATACCGCTGAAAAAATTGGGTTGTTTGCTTGCATAGGTTTAATCCTCAAATGAGCTTTTGTATCATCGCGTGGGTAGCGGCGGCAGTTGCCGCAGGCACCTCCATCGGTATCAGGTGGCCACCCGTTATCTGGACGAAATTATCGCCCACCAGTTTTTTTGTTGCCTCCAGGCCCGCCTGCCGGCATTCCACCGACTCGATTCCTCCGACAAAACCTATCGGCACAGGGAACGGCTTGCGCAGTACAGCACCCAGGGTGTCCGGCAGGCAAAGGTAAATCGCCGTCTCTATCTCGCGCGTGAATTTCAGCGTAACGCCTTCGGGATGCGGCACGACGCCGGCATGGATATAGTCGCGCAGCACTTCCGGCGGCCAGATTGCAAACATCTCCTTGGCCGCAAAATGCTCGAACGCGGCCTCAGCGCTTTTCCACACATTCCTGCGCTTGACCGAAAACTGCGCCGGTGAAAACTTCTGGTCAAGGCCCAGTCGCTTGAACAATCTCAGCGCCAGCGCCTTCCAGCCGCCGACCACCGGCGAATCCAGCATTACCACGCAACGCACCAAATCGGGCCGCGCCTTGGCGGCCATCAGCGACAGGATGCCGCCCAAAGAATGCCCTACCAGGATGACGGGTTCGCTATAGCGTGCCGCCAGAGTATCAATAAGCTCCTTCACCAGGTGCTGCCAGCCGTCAGTGACCGGATAGGCTGGATTATGGCCATGTATTTCCAGCGCCTGCACATCGTAGTAAGGCGACAGGTGTTCAAAGAAAACGCGGTAGGTCCCGGCGGGAAAGCTGTTGGCATGTGCAAAGTGCAGAACGGGCCTCGCTGGGGGTATGACTGAATCTGATGACATAAATTTGGGTAGCCTAGCTGTTCATTCGGGTCCGGCAACAGGCGCCGTCAACGGCCATACCAATACCGCGCATGCTCCTGGCGATATCCGTAAAACTCCAGACCGGACCCGAATTGTAATGTGATTGCACCGGGTTCGCCGCTCCTTAAGTGATTTATTCCAAAAATACCGGCACGGCAAATTTACGCTTTGATCCATTCGTCGATTCCCTTGGGTGGCGCAATGCGCGGCATTTTTGATGTCACCTTCTTCAAATACCGTTCGGATTTTGTTTTAAAACCACAAACATCCGGATTTTCCATGGACAAGGCTCTCGGCCGCCGTCCTCCGCGCGAGGCCCTCTCTCCTCGCTCTGCCACGCCTGTATCCACACGATGTTCTCTCTGTGGAGAGAATGCCAGACAGCACATAAAACATCCCACGCACCACGTCCCAGGCCTGCTTCCGGCACGAGATGGCACCAGCTCGTGCCGAAACGGCACAAGGCAAAAATTCCGTCTATCTATACTCGATCCGAGCTTCAGAATTCATTTATATCGATCTCGCACAGCGGCTTGCGGCTGACCGCAATAAAGATGAGTTCCGCCGTGAGGATCACCAAAAAGAATCCGCAATTTAGCAAACGCGTCGTCGATGCGCCGCCGCAGTTCCACCGGAACGCAATAAAAACACTGGAGAATTTACATGTCAGCACAGCTTCAATCACTGGATGCATCAATCAGCTTAACGGCTGCTGCACCACGCCACCCCTGGAAGGAAATTTGCGCCGCCAGCATTGGCAATGCACTTGAATTTTATGACTTGCTCATATACGGATACTTTGCGGTCGTCATCGGAAAATTATTTTTTCCCGTAGAAAATGAAACCACGTCCCTACTGCTGAGTGTTGGCACATTCGGCATCTCTTTCGTCATGCGGCCGCTGGGCGCCATCGTCCTGGGCTCGTACGCCGACCGCGCGGGGCGCAAGCCCTCCCTTACCCTGTCGATCTCCATCATGATGCTGGGAACGGCAATGATCGCGTTTGCACCGACCTATTCCCAAATCGGCATAGCATCCCCCCTGATTATTATCGTCGCCCGAATGCTGCAGGGTTTTTCTACAGGAGGTGAATTTGGCGCGGCGACGGCCTTCATGGTCGAACATGCGGACGGAAAGCGGCGAGGGTTTTTCGCAAGCTGGCAGCTTTCAACCCAAGGCCTGGCCACCGTACTCGCAGCCGGTATCAGCGCCCTGCTCAGCTACGCGTTAACGGATAGCCAGTTAAATGACTGGGGCTGGCGCGTTGCCTTCGGCTTCGGTTTGCTCGTAGGCCCCGTGGGACTGTATATACGCAATCAGATCGATGAGACGCCTGAATTCCAGAAAACAAAAACCAGGAAACTGGAAAATTCACCGCTGCGCGTTGTGCTGGCAAGGGATGGCATCAATCTGCTGCTGGGCATAGGCGTTGTATCTGGCGCCACTGCGTTCAACTACGTGCATAAACTGTATATGCCGACCTATGCTTTGAAGCAGTTGCATATCCCTGCCACATCCTCTTTCCTGGGTGCGATGATGACCGGCGTTATCTTGATGCTGAGCGCCCCGCTCTTCGGCATGCTGTCTGACCGCTACGGACGATTCAAAGTATTGTCCATCGCTTTGCTGCTTGTCGGCTGCACCTCATATCCCTTATTCCTGATATTGAACACATGGCCTACGTTCACCACGCTGATTGCCGTGCAGTGTCTGGTCGGCCTGCTCATTGCCGCCTGTCTCGGCCCCATACCGGCGATGCTGTCCGACATTTTCCCGACCAGCACACGCGGGACAGGGCTCGCGCTCAGCTATAACTTTTCAGTCACGCTATTCGGCGGCTTTGCCCCCCTGCTGGTCACATGGATGATTGCTGCCACGGAAAGCAAGCTGGCCCCCAGCTTTTATGTCATAGGCACATCCATCATCAGTGTCACCGCTGTGCTGATTCTGGGGCAACGCATGAAGCGCAACTCACCGATTTAATTCGCTTCACCTCGCCCTGGCTTCCAAAAAAATTTTACCTCGCTCAGTCCTCGGGGCCGGGCATTCCTTTGGTTTAATTTTGGAGTTGTATCAATGAAAAATCTAGAACAGATTCGCGCTGGATTGCAAGCTTATCCGATCGAAGTAACATTCCCCGACATAACGCTATGGCGGCATGGCAATACAGGCGTTGACTATATCCATTCCTTTGACAGCGGCATCGCCGGCCCCCACGTCATGGTCATGGCACTTTCGCACGGAAACGAAGTAAGCGGCGCCATTGCCGTCGATGCCCTGCTTCGCATGAAACTGAGGCCGCTAAAAGGCCGCATTACGCTTGGATTTTCCAATGTGGAGGCGTACCGCAGGTTTGACAGGAACAATGTCGATGCGACCCGCTTTATTGACGAAGACATGAACCGCGTGTGGTCGGAATCGCGGCTGGATAGTTCAGACGAAACGCTGGAGTTGCGGCGAGCGCGGGAATTGAGGCCAATCATCGACGACGTCGATTATTTGCTGGACATACATTCCATGCATGAAGAATCTCCGCCGATGATGATGTGCGGCCCTTTAGAAAAAGGAATCCGGTTCGCCTCGCAGATTGGGCTGCCAGCCCATGTCATCGCCGATGCGGGCCATCCCAACGGAAAGCGTATGCGCGACTATGGCGGCTTCGGAGATATCGACAGCCCCAAAAATTCGCTGCTGATCGAAACTGGGCAGCATTTTTCGTCGCGCAGCAGGGATGTTGCACTGGACACCGCTTGCCGCTTCCTCGCTGCTACAGGGGTTGCCGACATCATGGGCCTCTCCCACTTCCTCACGCAACCCTTCCCTGTCAAGCAACGCCTGCTTCAGGTAACACAGCCTGTCGTCGCGCAGACGATGAATTTTGAGTTCGCCAGGAATTTTCATGGCCTTGAACTGATAGAACGGGCCGGTACCGTCATTGCGAAAGATGGCGATGTGGAAATTTCCTCTCCCTATGACAACTGCGTCATTGTCCAGCCTTCCTTGCGCCATCTTGCGCCGGGCGTCACCGTCATGCGCCTGGCCAAAATCCTGGATTTTCAATCTGATGGAGATATGAAAATGTCCTAGAAAACATTCCCTTCCCTCTCGCCGATCCAGCCGCTCTCTGCAGCGTGGACCATGGCCGTTCGCTTCGCATGATTCACATAAAGTCTCCATCAGAATAATTCAACAAGGACCAAGGAAAATGAAGAATCGCCTCATCGCATTAGCCATACTGGGCTCCGCCGCAGGTGCAGCCCAAGCCCAATCCAACGTCACTATCTACGGCGTTGTCGACGCCGGAATAAGCCATGAGAACAACGGCAGTACCTCAGTTACCCGGCTGGATAGCGGCATTTTGAACAGTAGCAGGCTGGGCTTTAAGGGCTTGGAAGATCTGGGCGGCGGCATGGCCGCCCTGTTTCAAATAGAAAGCGGGTTTAGCGTAGACAGCGGCGCGCAGGCCGATGCTGCAAAATTTTTCAATCGCCAGTCCTTCGTCGGCTTGTCCAGCTCTTTCGGGACCGTGCGGATGGGCCGCCAGGTCAATCCGGTTTACGCAAATAATGCCACTTTCGATCCGTTCAAAATCGGCATGGTCGGAGACTCCTCACGCCTGATCAGCTTCAACGGCAGCCGCACCGACAATCTCCTGACCTACAGCTATGCTGCCAATGGTTTCAGAAGTGAATTGCAATATGGCTTTGGCGAAGTCGCAGGAAATACCGCTGCAAACCGCACGGTGGCAGGATACCTGGGGTACCAACAAGGACCTGTCGACGTCGTCGTCACGCACCAGAACATCAGAAATGCCGGCGATACCGGCAGCACCGAGATGACTTTGCTGGGCGGGAACTACCATTTCGGCTGGGCCAGGCTGTATGCAGCCTATGCGAAAGAAAAGGGAGTCATACTCGGCACTACAGGCAAACTGAACCAGCGCGACCTCCTTCTGGGCCTGACAGCAAGCGCCGGCGACACGGGAACAATCGTATTCTCCTACATCCGTAAAACAGACAAGGCTTTGGCGAATGCCGATGCCACCCAGATCGCCGTCGGTTACATCTACGACCTGTCCAAACGCACGGCTTTATATACAAGCTACGGCCAGTTGCGTAATGACGGCGCGGCAAAATATAAAGTCGCAACTGCCGGCGCGACAGACAAGGTATTCGACGTCGGCGTGCGTCATTTCTTTTAAAACCGACAAATCCCGCATCGCAATACCCTTGCAAACGCCCCCTGCGCCGCCACGGTGCACGGGAAGTCTGCCATTGACCGGATGCGGCGAATTCCAGATATCTTTGCCAGGGCATTGATTGCCCCTCACTGAGAAAGAGCGCACCCATGAAATTTTTCAAACTGATGCTGTCGGCTGCATGCTTTATTTTTTCCGTATCCGCACTTGCAGCGGGTAAGGCTGACGATGCAGTTGCTATCGTCGACAAGGGTCTGGCCTACCTGCAAAAAAACGGAAAAGAGGCCCTCATCAGGGAAGTGAATAACAAAAATCCCGCTTTTATCAGGGGAGATGTCTATCTGGCTTTGCGAGCCTTGGACGGAACCACGCTCGCACATCCCATCAATCCGCGCGTTGTCGGAAAAAACATGATGGTATTCCCCGACGCCGATGGAAAATACTATCGAAAAGAGATTGTAGAAATAGCGAAGAGCAAGGGGAAAGGCTGGGTCAGCTATCGGTACAGCAATCCAGATTCAAACGAACTGGAGGATAAGGCCACGTACTTTGTGCGAAGCGGCGACATGATTCTTGAGGCCGGGATTTATAAGCCAAAGTAAAGGGTACAATATTTGCTTGATAAAATGATTTCAACCAGAGGATGTCAAAATGCAGCTGTCATGGCTTGAAGATTTTGTTGAACTGGCCCGCACACGCAGCTTTTCCCGTGCAGCGGAGAATCGTTTTGTCACGCATCCGGCATTCGGGAGGCGTATCCGCTCGCTGGAAGAATGGGTAGGCACTGCACTGATAGAACGCAAGCAACCGGTGTCCCTGACCTCTGCCGGCACTCTTTTTCTCGACGCAGCAGTCCATTCGCTGGACATTCTCAATGCAACACGCTCGCAATTGAAAGAGACCTCCTTCCGGCAGGAAGAGACTCTCAGGGTCGCGACAGGCCGTACGCTCGCAACGACCTTTCTTCCCGACTGGTACGAATCCATCCACAAACGGTTCGGGCCGTTTTCAGTCTCTGTCAGCACGAGCGGCGGCCAGGAAGCCATCATGCGCCTGTCGGCCGGGGATGTCGACCTGCTGGTCAGCTACTCCAGTCCGGCAATACGTCTGCTGATCGATCCGAAACACTTTGAATCCCTGACCATTGAGCGAGAAGTGCTGGTGCCGGTCAGTGCGCCCGATTCCAAGGGGAAACCACAATTTCGCATTTCCCATGCCGGAGGTATCCCCACGCCCTGGCTCGCCTATGCGCCATCACTGATCTTGCGCGGCGTACTCGCCAAGCATTTGTCTGAACTGCCCCGCAAATTGTCGCTGCGCAGCGTCTATCAGGCGGACTCTTATGAATCGATACTGGAAATGGCAAAGCGCGGCGTCGGCCTGGCATGGCTGCCGCAGCGGCTGATACAGGATGAATGGAAGCAAGGCCGTTTGATGGTGGTTGGCGATGCCAGCATGCGCGTCGGATTCGATATTTGCCTCTACCGCCTGCGCAACAGCACGAACCCGATCGCCAACTCGATCTGGAAGAGTTTATCCGCCGATGCCGGAGCGAGCCAGTAACAACAATCTCTCCGGATATTTTCTTGTTTGCCGCATCGACCCTGCATCCTGCCGAGCCTGGCAACGCCGCCATTGCCGGCTAACGTCCATACCAATACCGCGCATGCTCCTGGCGATATCCGTAAAATTCCAGACCGGACCCGAATTGCAATGTGATTGCACCGGATTCGTCGGTTCTCAGGCGATTGATTCCCAAATCGCCGTAGCGCGCGAAGATTTCGGTTTTTGGGTGCCGGAAACGATTACGGTATCCGACCTGAAATATCGCCAGCTCCGGCTGGACCGCCTGCAGGAAAGGCAAGGTGGAGGAAGTGCCGCTGCCATGATGCGGCGCCAGCAGCACGGTGGCATGCAATTTATCTGCGGAGCTGCCCAACAGTGCCTGCTCCTGCGGCGCTTCTATGTCGCCGGGCAGCAGCATGGAATGGGTGCCCAGCGTGATTTTTAGCGTGCAGCTGCGCGCATTCGGTTTCAGTTTTTCATTGTCGTAACCGGCGGCATCGGGATGCAATATCTCAAAATGCACGCCATCCCACTCCCAAGCCTGGCCAGATTCGCATCGCTGGTGGCTGGGCGCAGCCGCAACAATGGGGCTGTCCGCCGCCAGCGAGGACATCACCTTGTCGACCTTCAGGTGCTGGAAGATGGACAACGCGCCGCCCGAGTGATCATTGTCGTTGTGCGAAATCACAATGGCGTCCAGCCTGCCTATGCCGCGCGCATCCAGATAAGGCAGGATCACGCGATTGCCGCCGTCTGACTCCGGCGAATAATAGGGGCCGGTATCGTACAGCAGCCTGTGCTGCGAGGTCTCCACCAGCAGCGCCATGCCCTGGCCGACATCGAAGGCGGTCACCGTCATCTGCCCTTGCCCAGGATGCGTGGGCTGGTTGCACAGCAAAGGCAACCAGCACAGCAGCCCTATCCAGCGCGACGGCCAGCCGCGCGGCGCCAGCAGCCACAAGGTGCCCAGCATCGCAACCAAGAACATCCACGTGGCCGGGATAGGCGTCGTCCATACCGAGTAGGCCAATTTGCTCAGATATTCCAGGCTGGCGGCCAGTGCGGCAACACAGGCATGCGCCAGTTGCAGCAGCCAGCCGGACAGCGGCGCAGGTGCAAAGCTACCCGCCAGCGCCAGCGGCGTGACAACAAAGCTGACCAGCGGTATCGCAATCGCATTGGCGATCGGGCTGATCAACGAAATCTGGCCGAACAGCAGCAAGGTCAGCGGCACCAGGCCCAGTGTCACCACATATTGCGTGTGGCTGGCGGCATTCCAGGCGGTGCGCCATTTGTTTCGCTGAGCAAGCTTGTGAGAATACTGAACCCGCCCTACCCCCGCAAACAGGATGACGCCCACCGCGCCGAAAGACAGCCAGAAACCGGGCCACAATACCGCCCAGGGGTCCAGCAGGACAACGATACCCAGCGCCAGGCACAGCACATGCGACACGCTCGTCAGACGGCCAAACCACAGTGCCACAGCGATGACGATCAGCATATACAGCGTCCTTTGCGCGGGTACGCCGAAACCTGCCAGCGCGACATACACAAAAGCCATCAGCGCGCCGGCAATGGCAGCCGCCTTTTGCGCAGGCAGCAGCAAGGGCAATTGCGCGCGTGTGAAAAAAGAACGCCGCCATAGCCAGTACACCAGGCCGGCAAACAAGCCCGCGATCATCGTAATGTGGAGGCCTGAAATAGAAATCAGGTGACCTATGCCTGTGCGATTGAATACCTTCCAGTCGGATTGAGACACATCGCGCTGGTCCCCCACCACCAGCGCAACCAGCACGCCGGCATAAGGCTTGTCCGGCAGCGCCGCGCTGATGCGCTGGCGCAGCCACGCGCGGCTCCGTTCCACGGTATTGCCAAAGCTCCATACAAAGACCGCCAACCGCTGGTTTTTCAGCGGATTATTCTCGTCGGAACGGACTGTGCCGGTGGCACGCAGATTCTGCTCCAGCAGCCAGGCTTCGTAATCGAATCCGTATGCATTCGCGTTGCCATGCGGCCGTTTCAGGCGCACCGTCAATTGCCAGCGCTCGCCGGGCTGCACATTGCCGATGGGGCCGAACTCCTGGCTGCCGAAGCTGGAATACCAGGCGAGCGACAGCTTGGGTGGCAGCACAGGCAGGCTGCGTCCCTGGGCAAGCACCTGCTCCACGGCGAAATTGAAGCGCACTCCCTGTGGGAACAGGTGCGGCAAGCTATCGACAGTGCCGATGACGGTCACATCGCGACCTTCCCATTCGGCCGGCAACTCCTGCGACAGATAGGCATGCGCAAAGGCGCTGGCCCAGATAAAACCGGCGATACCGGCGCCGGCAAACCTTAGCGCCAGCCTGATATGCCCATGAAAATACCCTTGGTGAAAATACTTGATGCTGATGGCCAGAAGCACTAGCGCCAGCACCAGCAGCAAACCCAGCCAGGGCCATTGCAGCAGCGCCGCCTGCTGTTGCAAGACCACGACGCCCAGCACGAAGGCAACAATGGCGCTACGCATCGGTCCCGCGCATCACGCAGACAGCAGGCGCGGCAAAATGCGGTGCGCGTTAGCGGTGGTCTGCCGGGCTACCTGCTCCACCGTCAGGCCGCGCAATTCAGCAAGTATGGCACCTATGCGCGGTATTTCGGCAGGCGTATTGGTGGCGGGATGCAGCCAGCTGGGAGATATGTCGGGAGAATCGGTTTCCAGCACGAGGGCTTCCAGCGGCAGTTGCGTGGCGAGCCGCCTGATCTGCAGCGCGCGGCTAAAGGTCATCGCACCGCCAAAGCCGAGTTTGAAACCGAGATCGATAAAAGTCTGCGCCTGCTGGTCGCTGCCGTTGAATGCATGCGCGATGCCGCCCGCCACCTTGATGCGGCGCAGATACTTGAGGATGATGTCTTGGGAACGGCGTACGTGCAGCAGCACCGGCAAATCGAAATCACGCGCCATCTTCAGCTGCTCGGTATAGAAATGCTCCTGCTTTTCCCGCATGGGGACAGTGGTGAGCTCCGGCAGAAAAAAATCGAGGCCGATTTCGCCTATGCCGATAAAACGGGGATGCGCCTGCGGATTCTCCAGCGCAGCAGTGATGGCTGTACGCATGGTATCCAGATCGGCTTCCACGGCTGCGGGGACGCAGATCGGATGTATGCCCAGCGCGTAGAAGCAGCTGCTGCGCTGCCGCGCCAGTTCGGCCACTGTGAAAAAATTGGCCGGCGAAACAGCCGGTATCACGATGGCAGAAACCTCGTTCTGCGCCGCATTGTCAGCAACGCCCAGCGAGTTGCCGCCGAACTCGGACGCATCAAGATGGCAATGGGTATCTATCCACATGACCGGCCCCCTTGCAAAGGAAGTCGCGGGAACCTGGAGTGTGTAAAATTAGGCATGCAATAATTATACTGCGTGCCTTACACTGCTTCACTCTTTCTTGTTGCCGGCACTCCCCATCAGCCGCCTCTTGGCAAGCCGCCGCAGAGAAAGATATACTAATAAATCACTAAGTCTGGTTTCATTGCCGAGCCAGTCCGGGCATAGCGCAGCCTGGTAGCGCACCTGCTTCGGGAGCAGGGGGTCGGAGGTTCAAATCCTCTTGCCCGGACCATTCAGACGAACCCGGCCGGCAACCGCTCCTCCCGGAGCATGCATATTATCGTGCGGCCTGGATATCGTGCGGCCTGGATGGCGTGTGACGCAATCCAGGCCACATTTTTCCTTCGTCAGGCTCAGCAGCAATTGCCCTCGTGCTCCTCATGCTCGCTGACAGATGCGCGCAGCAGCTTGGCTGCCTGCACCATATTTTCCAGCGCTGCTATCGTTTCCGGCCAATCGCGGGTTTTCAGGCCGCAATCGGGGTTCACCCATAAGCGGCGGTCTGGTATGACGCCCCTGGCCTTTTGCAGCAGCCTTTGCATTTCCGGCACACGCGGCACGCGTGGCGAGTGGATATCGTAGACACCGGGGCCGATCTCGTTCGGGTAAGCGAATTCGCCGAAACCATCCAGCAGCTCCATGTCCGAACGTGACGTCTCTATCGTGATCACATCGGCGTCCATTGCCGCAATCCACGGCAGGATGTCGTTGAACTCGGAATAGCACATGTGGGTATGGATCTGGGTTTCATCCGCAACGCCGGAAGCGCATACCTTGAACGCGCGCACTGCCCAGTCCAGGTAATGCGGCCAGTCGCCGGATTTCAGCGGCAGGCCCTCGCGAAAGGCCGGTTCATCGATCTGTATCATGCCTATGCCGGCCTTTTCCAGATCACAGACTTCGTCACGCAGCGCCAGTGCAATTTGCAGCGCCGTGGTTTCGCGCGGCTGGTCGTCACGCACAAACGACCATTGCAGCATCGTCACCGGCCCGGTCAGCATGCCCTTCATCGGCCTGGAGGTCAGGCTTTGCGCAAACTGGCTCCAGCCTACCGTCATGGCTTCCGGCCGGTATACGTCGCCATAGATGAACGGCGGTTTCACGCAACGTGAACCATAGCTCTGCACCCAGCCATTCAGCGTAAAGCCATAACCCCACAGCTGTTCGCCGAAATACTCGACCATGTCGTTGCGCTCCGGTTCGCCGTGGACCAGCACGTCGATATCCAGTTGCTCCTGCTTCTCGACGACAATGCGGATTTCTTCGCGCATCGCATCCAGGTAATCCAAATAGCCGAGATCGCCACGCTTGTGCGCCGCGCGCGCCTGGCGTATAGCCTTGGTCTGCGGAAAGGAGCCTATGGTTGTGGTAGGAAACAAAGGCAGGTTGAAGCGTGCCTGTTGCCTGGCGATACGCTCGCTGAAGGCGTTGTTGCGCTGTGCATCGGCCGGCGTCAGCTCATCCACCCTCTTTTTGACCAAGGGATTGTGGATGCGGCTGGACACGCTGCGGCTGTGCGTCGCTACCTGCGATGCCGTGAATTGCGGCAGCACCTGCGCAGCCTGGCCGTTCAGCGCCTGTTTCAATGCAACGATTTCATCCAGCTTTTGAGTGGCAAAGGCCAGCCAGCTTTTTACCTCTGTATCCAGCGATGTTTCGAAAGACAGGTCAACAGGCACATGCAGCAGTGAGCAACTGGATGCTATCCATAGTTGCTCGCCCAGTTGCTGCTTTAGCGGCTGCAATTGTTTCAATACTTCCGACAGGTCGGTGCGCCAGATATTGCGCCCGTCTACCACGCCGGCGGATAGTACCCGTCCTTGCGGCCAGTGCGCCAGCAGCGGCTCCAATTGTGCCGGCGACCTGACCAGGTCCAGGTGCACGCCGTCCACGGGCAGGTGATGCAACAGCTCTGCATGGCCGGCCACCGATTCAAAATAGGTCGCCAGCAAAATCTTGGGCGCCTCTTGCGCCAATTCTGCATAGGCAGGAGTAAACGCCGTTTTCCATTTTGCATCCAGTTCCAGCGTCAGCACGGGTTCGTCGATCTGTACCCATTCGACACCCGCGGCCTGCAGGCGGGCCAGCACTTTACGGTAGGCGGGAAGGAGTTGCGGAAGCAGGTCCAGCTTATGACCCAGGCCGCTCTTGATCTTGCCCAGATAAAGCAGGCTTACCGGGCCGATCAGCGTCAGCTTGGCCTTATGGCCCTGCGCCTGTGCTTCGGCCAGTTCTTCGAACAGCCAGTCCACGCCGCCGTCAAAACGGGTATCCGCAGTCCATTCCGGCACCAGGTAGTGATAGTTGGTATCGAACCATTTGGTCATTTCCATCGCGAAATGCTGGGGATTGCCGCGCGCCAGCGTGAAATACTCGGATAGCGACAGGTTTTTAGGATCAAATCCAAAGCGCGCAGGCACGCCGCCCAGCAAGGCCAGCGTGTTCAACACCTGGTCGTACCATGCAAAATCGCCAACGCTGACGGCATCCAGGCCAGCCTTTTTTTGCAAACTCCAGTGGCGTGAGCGCAGGTCGGCGCCTACATCGCGCAGTGCGGCTTCAGTCAAGTCGCCGCGCCAGAACGCCTCTTGCGCAAATTTCAGCTCGCGTTGTGCGCCTATGCGCGGAAATCCCAATATATGTGCCAATGCCATGCTTTTCTCCGATGTTGACGACCTGCGGGCTGTCTGCAGGTTCTGATAATTGCGTGCTTTTTAATGCTTGCCATCATCGGTCATCATCCACTATGATTCAAACGATAAATTTTAAGAATCAACTTGAATTTTACTAATAGTCATTATAGAGATATTTCCATGCACTCCATCCTGGAGCTTCGCCACCTGAAAACCCTGCACGCGTTGCGTGAGGCAGGCAACCTGCTGCGCGCGGCCACGTTGCTGAACGTGACCCAGTCTGCGCTATCGCATCAGATCAAATTACTGGAAGATCACCACGGTACGGTGCTATTTGAAAGAAAATCCACGCCGATACGCTTTACCCCAGCCGGTGAACGCCTGCTGCAACTGGCAGATGGCATATTGCCGCAGATCGCCAATGCAGAGCGCGACCTGGCGCGCATGGCGCAAGGAGAAGCCGGCCAACTGCGTATCGCGGTGGAATGCCATACCTGCTTTGACTGGCTGATGCCAGCCATGGATGTGTTCCGCCAGCGCTGGCCGGAGGTGGAACTGGACATAGTGTCCGGCTTCCAGGCCGACCCCGTGGGCCTGCTGTACGGGCACCGGGCGGATGTGGCGATCGTGTCCGAGATCGACCATGCTGAAACGGTGGATTACCATCCTCTGTTTCGCTTTGAAATTGTTGCGTTGCTGGCCAAGGACCATCCGCTGGCCGCGAGGGATTATCTGGAAGCGCAGGATTTTGCCACCGACACGCTGATTACCTACCCGGTGCCGGACGATATGCTGGATGTGGTGCGGCAGGTGCTGAAACCGGCCGGCGTGGATGCCGCTGCCCGCAGGACAACCGAACTGACGGTGGCGATGCTGCAGCTGGTCGCCAGCCGGCGCGGCATTGCCACCTTGCCGGTTTGGGCGGCGCAAAACTACGTGAACCGTGATTATGTAATGCAGAAACGTATTACCCGGGAAGGCCTGACCGGCAAGCTGTATGCGGCCAGCCTGGGCGAGATGTCAGGCAAATCCTATCTGACGGACTTTGTGCGGACGATACGCGAAAGCAGCTATCTGAGCCTGCCGAGCATAGAACTTATCTGACGCCAGCGCACCAGCTGACAGGCTTTATTTCAGCAGGTTTTCCGATGCCGCCAGCACCCCGTCGGCATCGGCATAAATCCAGTCACCTGGTTTGATCGCTACGCCGGCAATGCTGATGCGCACATCTTGCTCGCCGCTGGCGCGTTTGGCGCTGCGCACGGGGAAGGAAGCCAGTGCCCTGATGCCGATATTGCAGGCATTCAGTTCTTCCGTATCACGCACGCAACCGTTCACGATAATCCCGGCCCAGCCGTTCTGCTGTGCCAGACTCGCGAGATTGCCGCCCACCAGCGCACAGCGGAAACTACCGCCGCCGTCGATAACCAGCACCTGGCCATTGCCCGGGCTTTCCAGCTTGCTCCTGACCAACGCATTTTCCTCAAATACTTTCAGCGTGACGGCAGGTCCAAAGAATTTTTGCTGCCGGCCGAACTTCGTGAAGATGGGCGGTAGCGCTCTAAGTTCGCCGCTTGCCAGCTTGTCTTCGTTGGCATCGCAAATATCGCAGGTAAAGAAGCTCATGATAGGCCTTTGCACAGTTTGAATGAAACAGCATTGGCTCTATATTATCAAATTGGCAGCTGACTTAGCCATGGAGCCTGTAAGAGAGACATTTTCTGTATGGAGTGCAATCTCGCCTTGCAGATAAATTCTTAGCTTTTCACAAGAAACAAGCAAATTCCGCGCGTCTGTTTTAAGATAAAGGCATATCATTTATCGCAAACCTGCCATGCCCCTCGTTCCGCTCAAGCATACCGACCCGCCGCCGTCCAATACCACGCCGAGTGCAGAGCGCAAACTGAGGCTGGTGGCGCGTGACCTGATCGCCCATCAGGTGTTAAAGCCGCATAGCCATCCGTGGGGCCAGCTGACCTATGCACGCGACGGCATGCTGCACGTAATCGCCGACAACAGCACCTGGTTCGTGCCGCCGCTGCGCGCGATATGGATACCGCCGAACATGGTGCATGAGATCCGCACGATGGAGACTGCCCAGCTGCGCGCGCTATACACCTATGCCGGCTACATCCCTTTTCCGATCGAACATTGCATAGTGCTGGAAGTCTCGCCGCTGCTGCGGGAGCTGATACATAGCGTAGAAAGCCTGGATGAGCCGGGCCCTCGGGAGGATCATCTGGTGCAGGTCATCCTGGATGAGCTCGTACATGCGGAAACCTTGCCCATGCACCTGGCAATGCCGCGCGACAAGCGCCTGAAAAGCCTGTGCGAAAGCCTGATCGCCGAGCCATCCTCCACACTGACGCTGGAAGATTTTGCGCAGCAGGTTGGCGCTTCTGCACGAACGCTGTCGCGGCTGTTTGAACAGGACCTGGGCTTGAGTTTCGGCCAGTGGCGCCAGCAGATGCGGCTGACCAGGGCAACCTCGCTGATCGCCAGCGGCCTGCCGTTGTCACGGGTCGCCAGCGAACTCGGCTACACCAGCCAATCGGCATTTTCAGCCATGTTCAAGAAAACCTTCGGCAAGTCGCCGTCGGCGTTTTACCAAAATAAATAAATATGAAGCGCAGATAAACAAAGAAGCCGGCACTGAGGCCGGCTTCCCGCACTACCACTATCGTTACCGCTGCTACTAGGCTTTGGTGAAAACCAGCTCGCCACCGGATGCATTCACCGAAATGACATCCTTGGGACCAAACTTGCCTTGCAAGATCAGTTTGGACAAGGGACTTTCGATTTCCTGCTGGATCGCGCGTTTCAGGGGGCGCGCACCATAGACCGGATCGAAACCCGCCTCTGCGATTTTTTGCAGCGCCGCATCCGATACCTGCAAGCCCATTTCCATCTGCTCCAGGCGTTTGCCCAGCACATCCAGCTGTATCCTGGCAATTGCGCCGATATTCTTCGTATCCAGCGCATGGAACACGACGATCTCGTCGATACGGTTGATGAATTCGGGACGGAAGTGGTTTTTCACTTCTCCCATCACCGCCATCTTGATCACCGCCGGATCGCTGCCTTCCATTGCCTGGATCTGGTGCGAACCGAGATTGGACGTCATCACGATCACGGTGTTTTTGAAGTCCACCGTGCGCCCTTGCCCGTCCGTCATGCGGCCATCGTCCAGCACCTGCAACAGTACGTTGAACACGTCGTGATGCGCTTTTTCCACCTCGTCCAGCAGGATCACGCTATAAGGCTTGCGGCGTACCGCTTCCGTCAGGTAACCGCCCTCTTCATAGCCAACGTAGCCGGGCGGCGCGCCGATCAGGCGGGCGACCGAGTGCTTCTCCATGAACTCGCTCATGTCGATACGGATCAGCGCATCTTCAGTATCGAACAGGAAGCCTGCCAATGCCTTGGTCAGTTCGGTTTTACCCACACCGGTCGGCCCCAAAAACAGGAAGGAACCGTAAGGCCTGCCCGGGTCGCTGAGGCCGGCGCGCGAACGGCGGATGGCGTCCGACACGGCAACAATGGCTTCATGCTGGCCGACGACGCGCTTATGCAATGCATCTTCCATCTGCAGCAGTTTCTCGCGCTCGCCCTGCATCATGCGCGACACGGGTATGCCGGTGGCGCGCGAGACGATTTCGGCAATTTCTTCCGCACCGACCTGCGTACGCAGCAGCTTCATCTTGCCGCCGCTATGTTGCGTATCGTCCGCCTGCTTCAACTGGGCTTCCAGTTCAGGCATGCGGCCGTACTGCAGCTCTGACATGGTCTGCCAGTCGCCCTTGCGTTTGGCGTCGTCCATCTGCAAGCGGATTTTTTCGATTTCCTCGCGGATATGCGCACTGCCCTGCACCGTCGCTTTTTCCGATTTCCAGATTTCTTCCAGGTCCGCATACTCGCGCGACAGGCGTGTGATTTCTTCCTCGATCAGCACCAGGCGTTTTTTTGAGCCTTCGTCTTTTTCACGCTTGACGGCCTCCCTTTCGATTTTCAGCTGGATCAGGCGACGGTCCAGCTTATCCATTACCTCAGGCTTGGAATCGATTTCTATCTTGATCTTGGACGCGGCTTCATCGATCAGGTCAATTGCCTTGTCCGGCAGAAAACGGTCGGTGATGTAACGATGCGACAATTCCGCCGCTGCGATAATCGCCGGATCGGTAATGTCCACGCCATGGTGGACCTCATATTTTTCCTGCAGGCCGCGCAGGATCGCAATCGTGGCTTCCACGCTCGGCTCGTCCACGATGATTTTCTGGAAGCGGCGTTCCAGTGCGGCGTCTTTCTCTATGTACTTGCGGTATTCGTCCAGCGTGGTCGCGCCCACGCAATGCAGTTCGCCGCGCGCCAGTGCAGGCTTGAGCATATTGCCGGCATCCATCGCGCCCTCGGCCTTACCTGCACCCACCATCGTGTGCAGCTCGTCGATGAAAACGATGGTCTGTCCTTCGTCCAGCGCAATTTCTTTCAGCACTGCTTTCAGCCGCTCTTCAAACTCGCCGCGGAACTTGGCGCCGGCCAGCAGCGCCGCCATGTCCAGCGACAGCACGCGTTTGGATTTAAGGCTGTCCGGCACTTCGCCGTTGACGATACGTTGCGCCAGGCCCTCGACGATTGCGGTCTTGCCGACGCCGGGTTCGCCTATCAGCACAGGGTTGTTTTTGCTGCGCCGTTGCAAGACCTGGATCGCGCGGCGGATTTCATCGTCGCGGCCTATCACCGGATCCAGCTTACCCAGGCGGGCGCGCTCGGTCAGGTCCAGCGTGTATTTTTTCAATGCTTCGCGCTGGCCTTCAGCCTCCTGCGAATTGACGCTGGCGCCACCGCGCACTGCGGAAATCGCCGCCTCCAGCGATTTACGGGTCAGGCCGTTTTCCCTGGCCAGCTTGCCGGCATCGGATTTGTCGTCGGCCAGCGCCAGCAACAGCATCTCGCTGGCGAGAAACTCGTCGCCGCGCTTTTGCGCTTCCTTGTCAGCAAGATTGAGCAAATTGCTCAATTCGCGCCCTACCTGCACCTGGCCGTCAGTGCCGGTGACCTTGGGCAGGCGCTCCTGCGCCAGCTTTAATGCCGACGTAAGACCGCCTACATTCACTCCGGCCCTCTGTAAAATCGACCGCGCGCCCCCATCTTCCTGGTTCAGCAGAGCCAGTAAAATGTGCACAGGTTCTATGTATTGGTTATCATTGCCGACCGCATAGCTTTGCGCATCGGCCAATGCTTCCTGCAATTTTGTTGTTAGCTTATCGAGACGCATCAAATGCTCCTGAAGAATGGGTTATTACGTCAGAAAATTGGGGCGGTGAACGACATTTTCAAGAATAGGACATGCGGTAAACCTGATCCAGATCAAGTTTACCGGCAATGACGATGGAATTATTACAAATACAAGTTACCTACCAGGCCGAACAGGACCGCATCCTCGCCCGGTTTTCCTTTGGGGAAGCAGGCGAAGGCAAGGAAAAACAGGAAATCCAGGCGCACATCACCCGGAGGCTGCTGCTCCAGCTATGGCCGACCACGCTGCAAGCGCTGGCGACCCAGGTCGTGCTGAACAAGCCGGAAGCAGCGCATGCCAGCGCCGACATTGTCCAGATGGAACACGAGTCCCTGCTGAAACAGATGCGGGAAGACGGCGGCTTTGCCAACCCCTACGAAGCCGGCGCGCAAACCTTCCCGCGCGGCGAAGCCCCCTTGCTGATCCAGACCATCAACTTCAATATAGTTGCCGGTGCGCCGATTTGCCTGCAATTCTTCCCTGCCGGAGAAGACGCCTTTGAAATCACGCTGCCGGAAAGCCTGATGCACGGTTTTTGCAGCCTGTTGCAAGCCGCGGCCAGGGAAGCGGACTGGGGCGTAGACCTGGTCATACCGGGAAGCGAGCGCAGCGCGACGGCTTCCTACATGCTGAATTAACGTAAAAAAAAAGCTTGCGGAACAGTATCGCAAGCTTTTTGGCGTATATAAGGCACCGCGTTCATTCAAAGGCAGTATTCTTTTTAAACTGCTCGGTCGCTGCCACCAGCGCAGCGGCAATGCCAGGCTCCATCGCGGCATGGCCGGCGTCGCCTATCAGGTGAAAACGCGCCTCCGGCCACGCCTGGTGCAGACGGTAGGCACTGGCAGGCGGGCAGATCACGTCGTAGCGGCCTTGCACGATTACAGCAGGTAAGTGCCTGATCTTGCCGATATTGCGGATCAGTTGGTCTTCTTCCATGAAGGCTGCATTCACCATGTAGTGCGCTTCCAGCCGGCCCAGCCCGAGGCTGACGGCATCTGATTCAAAATCCTCTATTGCCTGCGCCTGCGGCTTAAGGAACAGGCAGCTGCCTTCATAACGGCTCCAGTTGCGCGCGGCTTCGGTGTACACCGCTGCATCGTCGCAGAACAGGCGTTTGACGTAGGCCTGCAGCAGGTCGCCGCGCTCTTCGGCAGGAATCGCTTCGGCAAAACGCTGGTGCACCTCCGGGTAAAACCAGCCCATGCCGTTGACGAACCAGTCCACCTCTGCCTTGGTGCACAGGAAGATACCGCGCAACACGAAACCCAGGCAACGCTCCGCATGTGCTTCGCCATAGGCCAGCGCCAGCGTCGAGCCCCAGGAGCCGCCGAACACCAGCCATTGCGCAATACCCAGCATCTCGCGGATTTTTTCTATATCGGACACCAGCAGGCCGGTCGTGTTGTTGTGGTACTCGCCCAGCGGCGTAGACTTGCCTGCGCCGCGCTGGTCGAACAGCACGATGCGGTAATGCTGAGGATCAAAAAAGCGCCGGTGGCTGGGCGACAGGCCGCCACCAGGGCCGCCGTGCAGGAACAGTACAGGCACGCCATCCGGATTGCCGCACTCTTCCCAGTACAGCGTATGGAGATCATCCACCTGCAGCGTGCCTGTGCGGTAAGGCTCTATCGCAGGAAACAGGGGGGTGTCGAGTTGGTCTGACATAACAGGCTTTCTATCGTTATAGGTTACGGCGCGGGCATGGCAATGCCGGCTAAGGAACGCTCTTGCCCTGGGCAGCATTGACCGATGTCATGCCCCATTTGGCCAGCGCCTTGTCATCGTGTTCGCGGGCATCGACCCAGCGCGCGCCTTGCGGCGTCTGTTCTTTCTTCCAGAACGGCGCCTGCGTCTTCAGGTAATCCATGATGAATTCGCACGCCGCGAACGCCTCGCCGCGGTGGGCGGATGCCACCGCTACCAGCACGATCTGGTCCAGCGGTTGCAAGGCGCCTACCCGGTGGATCACCAGGCAATCCTGCAATGTCCAGCGCCCGTGCGCCTGCTGCACGATGCCTTCCAGCGCTTTTTCGGTCATGCCAGGATAGTGTTCCAGTTCCATTACGTGCACATCCTGGCCTTCATTCATGTCGCGCACCACGCCGACAAAGCTGACGACCGCACCTATGGCAGGCTTGCCGGCGCGCAGCCGGGCTATTTCTGTGCTGACATCGAAATCTTCAGTCTGAACGGAGATCGGCATATAGCTCCTAACCGCCGGTGACCGGTGGAAAAAAAGCGAGTTCGCCGCCATCGGCGACAGGCGTATCGGCACTGCACATTTCCTGGTTATAGGCCATGCGCAGCGCGCGGCCTTCCGCCAGCGCTTCGGCCCAGGCGCCGCCGCGCGCGACCAGCCAGGCGCGCACGTCGCCGACCGTTTTTATCTGCGCAGACAAGCTGGCCTGTTCCGCCGAAGTCCCAACTTTTTCCCGCACGCTGGCAAAAAAACGCAATTCCAGTTTCATTTACTCTTCCAATACCCATACTTGTAATTCAATCTGCACCTACGACAGCAATTCTGCAAAAGGCAGGAAGCGCACCATATCTCCTGACACAATGGTCTTGCCCGGGGCCAGGTCGATCAGGCCGTCGCCCCATACGGTGGAGGTCAGCACGCCGGAACTCTGGTTTTGAAACAGGTCCAGGCCGCCGTCCTTGTTCAGCCTGGCCCGCAGGAACTCATTGCGGCGGTCCGGCTTGCTCCAGTCGAAATCCGCCCTCAGGGTATAGGACAACGGCGCCACGCCGGCAACGCCCTGCATGCGCAGGATGAAGGGCCGCACGAACAGCAGGAAAGTGACGAAGCTGGCCACAGGGTTGCCCGGCAAACCCAGGAAGAACGCTGAACCGACCTCGCCAAAAGCCAGCGGCTTGCCCGGTTTGACGGCGATCTGCCACATGTTCAGCCTGCCTTCCGCTTCCACGGCGGGTTTGACGTGGTCTTCCTCGCCGACCGACACGCCGCCCGACGTAATGATCAGGTCATGCTGCTGCGCAGCGCGGCGCAAGGTATCGCGCGTGGCCTCCAGGTTGTCGGGCACGATGCCGTAGTCGGTGATCTCGCAGCCTATGCCCTGCAGCAAACCCGTCAGCGTAAACCGGTTGGAATTATAGATGGCGCCAGGCTTTAAAGGGTCGCCCGGCATGGCCAGTTCGTCGCCTGTGAAAAATACCGCGACACGCAGCTTGCGCACCACTGGCAGGCTCGCCAGACCGACGGAAGCCGCCAGGCCCAGCTCCTGCCCGCGTAAACGCGTTCCCGCAGGCAGGATAGCCGCGCCCGCGCGGATGTCCTCGCCCTGGCGGCGGATCCATTCACCGGATTCCGGTACGTGGTTGACGATGACGCTGTCGGCGCCTTCGGATTTTTCCAGCGTGCATTGCTCCTGCATGACTACTGCATCAGCGCCTGCCGGTATCATCGCGCCGGTAAAGATGCGAGCCACCGTGCCTGCTTCCAGCGGCTGGCCTACGTAGCCGGCCGGGATGCGCTGCGATACCCGCAGGCGCGCCTGGCCGCCGGCGCAATCGGCAGCGCGCACGGCATAACCGTCCATCTGCGTATTATCGGCAGGCGGCACATGCAGTTGCGATACCTGCGTTTGCGCCAGGATGCGGCCGAAGGCCGAGAGGGTCGGTACGGTTTCCGTGTCTGTTACAGGACGCACGGCTGCCAGCAGCGTATCCAGTGCTTCGGCGACGCTCAGCATCGGCTTTTTTTCATTCATGGTTTGGGTCTATCCGTGGTTTGGCAGTATTTTGCAATATTTTCACACTATGTGGCTTATTGTATATCGGCAGCAGCAAGCGCACTGCCCCTCAGCAGATAAGACTGATTACGCAATCGCACCTTGCGCTGCAGCGTGGGCTTCCGGAAGCTTATATAATGTCCTGAAATGACCGCATCGTGTCCGCCGCGCGGCATCCTGCTCATTCCGGAACTGGTATCCTTTAAGCTAACTCCATGTAGCCTCTCTTGATCTTGATAAGGATATCACCATGCTCGAACTCCGACCCGGATGTGAATGCTGCGACCGCGACCTGCCGCCTGATTCCGCGGATGCGCGGATATGCACGTTTGAATGCACGTTCTGCGTAGATTGCGTGGATAATGTACTGCGGGGCGTCTGCCCGAATTGCGGCGGCAACTTTGCGCCGCGGCCGATACGCCCGGCGTCCAAGCTGACGAACAACCCACCGTCGCAAAAAAGAACATTCAATCCCGATTGCTTTCCGGCCAGCCGGTAAACACTTTACCGCTCTGCACCGAGCTACTTTGCCAGAATATTGTCCATGTCCACAAATGTCCCCCACTCCCTGTCGCCGCGCCAACTGGTGACCGCGCTGATCGTTATTTTTCTGTGGGGCATGAATTTCGTGGTCATAAAGATCGGCCTGAAGGGAGTTCCTCCCCTTCTGCTGGGTGCGCTGCGTTTTTCAATGGTGGCATTTCCTGCGATCCTGTTCTTGCCGCGCCCCAAGGTACAGTTGAAATGGCTGATGGCCTACGCACTGACGATCAGCCTGGGCCAGTTTGCCTTTCTGTTTTCAGCCATGGCGGTGGGCATGCCCGCCGGCCTCGCTTCGCTCGTATTGCAGGCGCAGGCATTCTTCACAGTCGGCTTTTCGGCGATGGCATTCGGCGACAGGCTGAGGCCGTCCAACCTGCTGGGCATGCTGGTGGCCAGCTTAGGGTTGCTGTTGCTGGGCAGCGCCAGCATCAGCAGTTCAACTGGCCAGGTGACTTTGCTCGGCTTTATCCTGACGCTGCTGGCAGCAGCGTCCTGGGCTTGCGGCAATGTCGTCAACAAGAAGATAGGCGCTACTTCGCTGCTAAGCCTGGTCGCATGGAGCGCGCTGATTCCCATTATTCCTTTCTTTCTGCTGTCCCTGTATTTTGAAGGGGCGGCCACGATTGCCGACAGCTTAATTCACATCAGCCTGCCGTCGGTGCTGGCCATTGTTTACCTGGCGTTTGCCGCTACGCTGACCGGCTATACGCTATGGGGCAAGCTGCTGTCCACCTTGCCCACGCACATGGTGGCGCCGTTGACGCTGCTGGTGCCCGTGATCGGGCTGACTGCCGCCTGGGTACTGCTGGGAGAGGCTCTGCAACCGCTGCAACTGCTAGGCGCAGCGGTCGTCATGGGCGGCCTGCTGATCAATGTGTTCGGCCCCAGAATACTGGCGCAACTGCGGCGCGCACCAGCCTGAATCTGAACGAGATTACTCGGAAACAAGGTGCAATGAAGCCTGACGCAAAAAGATATACCGTCTATTTCCTGCTGATGCCCAATACGCTGCTGCTGGATATGGCAGGTCCGGCGGATGCACTGCTGTTCGCCAATCGCTACCAGCATGAGATCCAGTTTGACCTGAAATTCATCAGCCCGTTGCCGCAGATACGCACTTCCGTGGGCCTGCAGCTCGGCGATCTGCAGCCCTTGCCGCAGCAGTTGGAGCCAGATGCGATCCTGGTGCTACCGGGGCTGGTTGGCATGGAGTTTCCTTACGACCAGCCGGAAGACCTGCTGGCGATACGCTGGCTGCGCGCGCAGGTCGGCCCGGGCAACCGGCTGGTCTGCATCTGCTCCGGCGCACTGCTGGCGGCGCACGCCGGCCTGCTCTCCGGCCGTTCAGCGACGACCCACCATGACCACTGCAAAGACTTGGCGCAGATAGACAGCTCCATCCGCGTCGAAGAAAACCGCATCTTCGTCGAGCACGGCATGGTCAGCACCAGTGCCGGCGTCACGGCCGGCATCGACCTGGCGCTGCACCTGATCAGCCAGCTGGCGGGCGCAGCAATTGCCGCCGCAGTGGCGCGCAATATGCTGGTCTATATGCGCCGTGCCGGCTCGGACCCGCAATTGTCACCCTGGGTCATGCACAGGAACCACATCCACCCGGTGGTGCACAGGGTACAGGATGCAGTGACCAAGGATCCTGCCCACCCGTGGAGCCTGCCAGAACTGGCTGACATCGCCTGCACCAGTTCACGCCACCTGACGCGCCTGTTCAAGACGCACGCCGGCATCTCGGTGCAGGAGTACCTGACCGGCCTGCGGCTGTCCTTGGCCAGCAAACTGCTGATGCAAACCGGGTGGTCAATGGACAGGGTGGCGCAGGCATCCGGCTTCGGCTCTGCCCGGCAGTTCCGCCGGGTATGGGGCAATTTCCATGAAGAACCGCCCAAGGCCTACCGCGCGCCACCGGCTCAGACACGGCACTAAGCCCCATAAAAATTCCTGTACAGTAATTTTTACCAAAAAAGTGCGCTATCATTGTTTGACCACCTTATTTGTATAAAAACCCATGCCGCAAATTTGCCCTAAATGCAGCTATATCCGCAAGACGACAGACAGCGCCCCTGAATGGCAATGCCCGTCCTGCGAGGTTGCCTATAGCAAGGCAGGCGGCGAAGCGGATGCCAGCTATGGCAAATACGGCAAGCCGGCTATCTCTACAGGCACTGCAGGCACATCCGGCGGAAAACTGAAGCTGGCAGTGTTGCTGGGCATACTGGCGGTAACGGTCGTGGTTGCCAGGCCCCTCATCAAGGCCAGGTCGTTGCGGCATGCGTCAGAAATATCGGAAATGACTGCGGCGAATACGGTCCAGCCGGAGGTGATCCTGTACGGCGCCAGCTGGTGCGGCTATTGCGCCGCGACGCGCAGATACCTTGAACAGAACGGCATACGCTATACCGAACTGGACGTGGAAAAAACCACCGAAGGCTATAACGGTTATAAAAAGCTCGGCGCCGGCGGCGTACCCATCATTGTGGTTGGCGACCAGGTGCTGCACGGCTACAGCGAAGAAGCGCTAGGACAGACACTCGGCCCCTGGCTGAAAAAAGGCTGATACAGCCCGGCAGCAAGCTGATGCAATTGTCTAATCCGGCAAACGGGTGCAGAATTCCCTTATTCTTTTAATGACAAAACGAGGACACCCATGCGCCGCCTCTGTATTGTGCTATCGCTATGCGCCATTGCCTTATGCCACGCCGCCCGTGCCGCCCACGCCGCAACTGTGGGAGACCTGGACTGGCTCAGCGGCTGCTGGCAAAGCACCGGTGGGGAAGCAGGCTCGGAAGAACATTGGCTGGCGCCTGCGGGAGGCAGTTTGCTGGGCGTGGGACGCACAGTGGCACAGGGCAATACCGTAGCATTTGAATTCATGCGGATACAGCAGCAAGGAGACTCACTGGTGTTTATTGCAAAGCCATCCCGCAAGCCCGAAGCCAGCTTTCCCATGATTTCACTGCAAGGCAAAAAAGCGGTCTTCGAAAATCCGCAAAAGGATTTTCCGCAAAGGGTGATCTACCAGCTGAAAGAGGACGGCAGCCTGCTGGGGCGCATAGAGGGCCTGTCGGACGGCCGCGAACGCGCGGTGGACTTCCCCATGCAGAGAAAATCCTGTCCGTAGGCGACAAGATATAGATAAGGCGAGGCAGCCCGGCGCGGGCCGCCTCACATTTTTCTACAGGCCTGTGTGGCTGCTGATGTAGTCTTTCATCTTGCTCACATCGGCTGTCATCACCTCAAACCGCTGCGGCAGCGCCTCAATATTTTCAAAACCTGCGGGACGCTCGGCATCGTGGCCCAGCGCCTCGCGTATGGTTTCATTAAACTTGGCGGGCAAGGCCGTTTCCAGCACGATCATGGGCACGCCCTGCACCAGATGTTCCTGTGCGACCTTGATGCCGTCCGCCGTGTGGGTATCAATCGTGATGCCGTATTCCGCCTTGACCCGGCGTATCGTATCCAGGCGATCTGCATGCACGGACTTGCCGGAAATAAAACCGAAGCGGCCTATTTTTGCAAATTCATCGCCATCGCTGCCGGCCTTGCCGGACAGGTCGAAGCCGCCTTCAGTTTCCACTTTCCTGAACAGCGCCGCTACCCGCGCCGCATCGCCGTCCAGCAGATCATAGATGAAGCGCTCAAAGTTGGACGCCTTGGAAATATCCATGGACGGGCTGGTCGTGTGGTAAGTCTCGGCCGATTTGCGCACCCGATAAACACCGCTGCTGAAAAACTCGTCCAGCACATCGTTTTCATTGGTGGCCACCACCAGCTTGTCGATGGGCAGGCCCATCATGCGAGCAATATGGCCGGCGCAGATATTGCCGAAATTCCCCGAAGGCACGGTGAACGACACCTTCTGTTCATTGGATGTGGTCGCACTCAGGTAACCCCGGAAGTAATACACGACCTGCGCCACTACGCGCGCCCAGTTGATGGAATTGACGGTGCCTATTTTTTGCCTGGCCTTGAATTCCAGGTCATTGGAAACCGCTTTCACCATGTCCTGGCAATCATCAAAGACGCCATCGACGGCAATATTGAAAATATTCGGGTCTTGCAGGCTGAACATCTGCGCGGTCTGGAAAGCACTCATCTTCTTGTGCGGCGACAGCATGAAGACGCGTATGCCCTTCTTGCCGCGCATTGCATATTCCGCGGCGCTGCCCGTGTCGCCGGAGGTGGCGCCGAAGATATTCAGTTCGGCCTGTTGCCTGGCCAGCGTGTATTCAAACAGGTTGCCCAGCAACTGCATCGCCATGTCCTTGAAGGCCAGTGTGGGGCCGTTGGACAGGCCCTGCAGTATCAGCTTGCCGTTTTTCCCGTCTTCCAGCACGCGCAGCGGCGTGACTTGCGCGGCATCTTCACCGGCACGCGTATTCCGATATACGTCGGCGGTATAGGTCTTGTCGGTGATCGCTTTCAAGTCTGCGGCGGGAATATCGGTCGCGAATTTGCTGACCACGGCAAAAGCCAGGTCGGCATACGGCAGTTTGCGCCATGCATCCAGCTCTTCAGCGCTGACCTGGGGATAACGCGCCGGCAAGTACAGCCCGCCATCAGGTGCCAGGCCGCCTAACAGGATTTCGGAAAAATTTTGCTCTGCGGTATGGCCGCGGGTGGATACATAGTGCATGGTGATAAATCAGCAAGGGAAGTAAGGAGTAGTTCCTTATTATATATCGCCCTTCCCGCACAAAACCCGTAAAAATTGGGTTTTTACAAACTGATTTAGTGTGTTTATTTGGTGTGTTTATTTTGCGCACCTGCAAACCGCCTGAGGATAGCGTCACACCAGCCTAATGGGCGGCAATGCGCTCGGGATGCGTATAAATGACAAAATTGCTGCGGCGGACAAACCCCAGCAGGCTGATGCCAGCCTCTTGCGCCATGCTGATGGCCAGGCTGGTCGGCGCCGAAATCGTTGCCAGCATGCTCATATTGGCGCGCGCTGCCTTTTGCACCAGCTCATAGCTGGCGCGACTGCTCATGATCGCAAACCCTGGAACCCGCGGCGTCTTGGCCGTGGCCAGTGCGCCTATCAGCTTGTCCAGCGCATTGTGGCGGCCGACATCCTCGCGCAGCAGCAGCACATTGCCCTGGGTGTCGGCCCAGGCTGCCGCATGCGTGGCGCCGGTGACCGCATTGATTTCCTGCAGGCCCTGCATCGCGGCGAAGGCTTTTTGCAATGCCTGCGGAGTGACCAGCAACTGCCCTGCCTGATGCGGCAGCGACAAATCCAGCGCTGTCAGGCTTTCCAGCCCGCAGACGCCACAGCCGGTGCGGCCCGCCAGTTGCCGGCGCTTGTCCTTGAGCCGGACAAAACATTCCGACGCGATTGTCAGCTGTATTTCTATACCGCCGGCCTCGGGCGCAGCGATGCATTCAATATCGTAGATCTGGGAGGGGTTGTCGATAATGCTTTCGGACAGGCTGAAGCCTGTGGCAAAGTCTTCCAGGTTTTGCGGCGTCAGCATCATCACTGCGTGCGAGATGCCGTTGAAGACCAGCGCCACCGGCACTTCCTCCGCCACCTGATCGGTAGTGACCTGTACCGGCCCGGTATTAGAAACGCCGGCAGCAGTACCAGCAACATTTGCATCCGGCCACTGATGGCGTACTACGGCAACCTCGCGGTAGCCGGGAAGCTCAAGCGCATCGCTATCGGTGATTGTCATGGCTGCTCTCCAGCGGTTGGCGCTCCGTATGCTGCGCGGCCCTTTGCGGTCAACTCCAGCATGGCCCTGTCGCCATCCTGCACCAGGCTTACCCAGCCCGGACCGGCCTGCCCGCCTATCTGGTCGTCACCCAGGTAGGCAAGGCAGCGTAGCAGGCTGCTCATGCGCACGCCCAGCTTTTTTGTCACGCGCGCGGCGGAAACCGGCTCGGCATGGCCTGCGAGCTCCTCCAGCAAGGCTTGCGCCAGCAACTGTACGCTGTCATTCATCCAGGGCCGTCATGTATTCAATGCACTGCCAGTGCCGGCTCTTCCTGCTTGTGCGGGGTCAATACGACGGGCACCGACTTGGAAGTCGGCGTGCGCGCAAAATCGGCAAAGCTGGACAACGGCACCAGGTTATTGGTTTCAGGGAAATAAGATGCCAGGCATCCTTGCGGAATATTATATTCCACCAGCATGAAACGCTTGGCTTCGCGATGAATGCCGTCATCGCTCAACGTCTGCACGTCCACCCAGCTACCCGCGCTCAACCCTAGCGTCTGGATATCCGCCTTGTTGATGAACAGTACACGACGTTCACCGAACACGCCGCGATAGCGGTCGTTCATGCCGTAGATCGTGGTGTTGTACTGGTCGTGCGAACGCATCGTCGACAGGTTGAATACCGGACGGGTATTTTTTTGCCTGGCCAGATGGATGGGCAGATCGGTAGGCACGCGGTGTGCGTTGAAATTGGCTTTTTTAGTGGCTGTATTCCACACGCGCTCCGCCGCGGTATTGCGCAGGTGGAAACCGCCCGGTACTTTAACGCGCTTGTTGAAGTCGGCAAAATCGTCAAATACCGCGGCAATCTTGTCGCGTATCCTGTCGTAATCGGCGACCAGCCACATCCACTGCGTCTTGCTGCGGTTTTTTAGCGTTGCCGCCGCCAGCCGCGCAACGATCATCGGTTCCGACAGCAGGTGCTTGGACGCCGGCGCATTGATGCCGGAGGACAGATGCACCATGCTCATCGAGTCTTCAACGCTGACCGCTTGCGGCCCGGTTTCCTGCATGTCGATTTCGGTACGGCCCAGGCAAGGCAGGATCAGCGCTTCGCGGCCGTGTACCAGATGGCTGCGGTTCAGCTTGGTGGCAACATGCACGGTCAATGCACAGTTGCGCAGCGCCCTGTGGGTGGCGTCGGTATCCGGCGTCGCGGTAGCAAAATTGCCGCCCATCGCAAAGAACACCTTGTTCGATTCCAACAGCATTGCCTCAATGGCGCCGACGGTATCAAAGCCGTCATCGCGCGGCGGCGCAAAATCAAAGACCTGACCCAGCCGATCCAGAAAGGCCGGCGCGGGTTTTTCGTAGATGCCCATGGTGCGGTCGCCCTGCACATTGCTGTGGCCGCGCACAGGGCAAGGCCCGGCGCCGGGACGGCCGATATTGCCGCGCAGCAGCAGCATGTTGACGATCATCTGTATCGTGGCCACGGAATGCTTGTGCTGCGTGATGCCCATGCCCCAGCAGGCGATGACGCTCTTGGATTCCATGTAGATGTCGGCCGCGCGCTGGATCTGCTCGCGTGTCAGGCCGGATTCGGTGACG
Organism: Undibacterium sp. TJN25; assembly: GCF_049339885.1. NCBI lineage: Bacteria > Pseudomonadati > Pseudomonadota > Betaproteobacteria > Burkholderiales > Oxalobacteraceae > Undibacterium > Undibacterium sp. TJN25. Next base: position 742,129 of record NZ_JBMPPM010000001.1, read on the forward strand.
ATCACATCCCACGACTCCGCCAGCACGTCCGCCGCGAAAGCATCGAAATTGGCGGTGTGTTCGGCGATGAAATCAACGTCGATAATGCGCGGCTGGCCGGCGATCTGCGCAGCCTGGTCCGCTTCCAGCGTGCACTTGATGATGCCCTTGACCGTCGCCAGGTCGCCGCCGACTTTGACCTGGTAGTAGTCGGAAGAAATCGGCGTCGCGGTATCGGCGATCATCTCTATCGCGTTTTGCGGGTTCTGGAATTTTTCCAGGCCGCGCTCGCGTAGCGGGTTGAACGACACAATCGATGCGCCGCGCTTGGACGCTGCGCGCAGTTCGCCCAGCATGCGCGGATGGTTGGTGCCGGGATTCTGGCCGAAAATGAATATGCCCTCGGCGATATGGAAATCCGACAGCAGCACCGTACCCTTGCCGATGCCGACCGCCTGCTTCATCGCAAAGCCGGAAGGCTCATGGCACATATTGGAGCAGTCGGGAAAATTATTGGTGCCGAATTCGCGCACGAACAACTGGTACAGGAATGCCGCTTCATTGCTTGTGCGGCCGGATGTATAGAAAATGGCGTCATTGGGCGACGGCAGCGCATTCAGCTTGTCTGCCACCAGTTCAAACGCCTGTTCCCACGAGATAATTTTATATTTATCCGTCGTCTGGTCGTACTGCATGGGCTGCGTCAGGCGGCCCAGGTTTTCCAGCCAGTAGTCTGGCTGTTCGGCCAGGTATTTGACGGTGTGCTGCGAAATCAGGTCCGGCGTCGCGCGGCGGGCAGTAGACTCGGCCGCCACGGCCTTGGCGCCGTTCTCGCAAAATTCAAAAGTGGACGTATGGTCCTGGTCTGGCCAGGCACAGCCGGGACAATCGAAGCCATCCGGCTGGTTGGCCGACAGCAGCGTGCGCGCTCCTTTTCCGGGGATGCCCTGTTCAAAAATCTGCTGCGCAACGCTTTTCAGCGCACCCCAGCCGCCTGCGGGCCGGTCGTAAATCTGTATGGTCTTTTTACTCATGATGAATTGCCCCGTATACCTGTATGCGCGCTAGCCTAACACCATGGACAGGCGAGCTCAATAAGCTGAATAAAGCATATTTGATTCCGCCAGGAAAATAAATCGCCGAAAAAAAAAGACCGCACGAAGCGGTCTCTTTGCGATGCCTGCACCACTGTTTTTATTTAAACAGGATCACCGCTTTTTGCAGCGTGATCGAGATACCGATCAGCATCGGAATACCTACTGCCAACCAGGCAAACATGACCAGTACCGGGCTGGTAGGCGTGCCTGCAACGGCAACACCGGCAGCATCGGTGGACGAAGCTGTAACACGGTCATGCGCCAGTTTACGCTCTGCTGCCAGCTCTTCATCCGTCATGAACACGCTGTCTTTCACGGGGCGCACCAGCAGATTGCAGATAAAACCCAGCACCAGCATGCCGGCCAGGATATACATGGTTTCGTTATAGACATCTGCCTTGGCAACACCGGCCGCCAATTTGGATTCACGGATGTAGGTAATCAGCACAGGACCGAGAATACCTGCCGTCGCCCATGCCGTCAGCAGACGGCCATGAATCGCACCGACCATCTGCGAACCGAACATATCTGCCAGGTAAGCCGGCACCGTTGAGAAGCCGCCGCCATACATCGACAGGATAATGCAAAAGAAGAGTACGAACAGGCCTTGGCTACCTGATTGGGCCGTTGACGGTATCGATGCGTACAGGATTGCGCCCAGCACAAAAAAGATGAAGTAGGTTCCCTTGCGGCCAATGTAGTCGGAACAAGTCGCCCAGAAGAAACGGCCACCAATGTTGAACAACGACAGCAAACCAGTAAAACCCGCAGCAATCGTAGCGATCTGTGTTTTTTGCGCAGCCGTCAGGTCATTGAAGGCAATATTCAGGCCCAGCAGTTTGCCTGCAAATACTTCCTGCAACAAAGGAGAAGCCATGCCCAGGATACCGATACCCGCCGAAACGTTCAGCACCAGCACAGACCAGATCAGCCAGAACTGAGGTGTTTTCCAGGCTTTGCTCAGATGCACGTGCCTGCTGGTGATCATTGCATTGCTTCCTTGCGAAGCAGGAGGAGTCCAGCCGGCTGGTTTCCAGCCTGAAGCAGGAACGCGGTAACCGAATGCGCCGGCCATCATGAAGACGAAGTAAATTGCCGCCATACACAGGAAAGTTTCCCATACACCAACAGAAGTTGGCGTTGCAAAGTGGCGCATCAGCCAGTCAGCCAATGGCGCACCAATCATCGCGCCACCGCCAAAACCCATGATCGCCATGCCGGTCGCCATGCCGCGCTTGTCCGGGAACCATTTGATCAGTGTCGATACCGGCGAAATATAACCGAGACCCAAGCCTATGCCGCCGATCACGCCGCCGCCGACCCACAACAGCCAGGCCTGATGCACATACACGCCCAAAGCGGAAATGACCAGGCCGCCGCACCAGCACAAAGCCGAAACGAAACCGGCTTTACGTGGACCCGCACGTTCCAGCCAGCCGCCGAACAGGGCCGCGGAGCAGCCCAGGAAAATGAAGAACAGCGTGTACATCAGGCCCAGCGTGGAAACTTTCCAGTCGCAATTGGTAGCGAACAGCTCTTCAAAGATACCCATTTCCTTGGCACATGCTACGGGCTTGTCCAGGCCTATGGCCTTGGATAAGGGCAGCCAGAATACGGAAAAACCGTAGGCCATGCCGATGCAAAGGTGAATGGCGAGCGCTGCAGGCGGCACCAGCCACCGGTTGAAGCCTTCGCCAGCGATGGTCCGCTCTTTCGAGAGTAAGGAGTATTGCGACTGTGACATTGGAATATGCCTCGTGTAGTTTTGGGATGGTTCTGCCGTGCCGCTGCCTTGTGGATGCTGGTTGCGTGCCGGGCTTGGTTCAAATAAAACTGAATTCAAGCATCTATCCCCGCAAAACTATTTGCCTGGGCAATGCTTTCAAGAATTATTTCATCGCATTGTGTTTGAGAAAAACGCGCTTGACAACCACTTTCTTCACATGCGGCAACATTTCTTAATGTTATTTAAACCGCAATAAGTAGTTATACTAATCAATCTTGAAACGAATAATAAAACCGGCAAACGGCAAAAAACAAAGGCCTTGGCCGCGTTCACGGACAAGGCCTACAATAAAACCCGACAGAATTGACAGGGCAAGGCGCCCACTGCCACTCAGCGGTGAATCACCACCATCAGCGCGCGGGCTTCCGTCTTGCCCGTATTGCGAATCGCATGATTCTTGTCAGCTTCATAACGGGCAGTGCCACCGACCTTCAGTTTCTTTTTCACGCCATCCACTTCCACTTCCATGGCGCCGTGCAGCAGCGTCAGGTGCTCGGTCGCCCCCGGGTCATGCGGGCTGGACACCAGTTCTCCGTTCGGCGACAGCGTCAACTCATACCACTCATATTTGCCGGCAAGCTCCATCGGCCCCAGGATGCGCAGCACATAGCCGGAATGCCCGCCCGGCAAGGTTGGCGTTTCATGCGGCTCCAGCATACGTATGGCATCCACCTTGCGCACTTCCGACGACAGCAGTTCTGCAATATTGACGCCCAATGCATTGGCCAGCCGCCAGGTCACCGCAATCGTCGGGTTGGCTTTTTCCCTCTCAATCTGAGACAGCATGGACTTGGACACGCCCGCCGTGCGCGACAGGTCTTCCAGCGTCAAGCCGCGTTCCAGCCGCATTCTCTGCAAGGTTGCACCGACTTCAGGCGGGGTGTTGGCAACCGCTTTCTTCATAAATTTCCTTGCATAGTTTAATAAGCATAGATAAAATTCGATATATTGAACTTTAGTTCTCAATATCGAATTATTCAATGGTTTGTAAAAAAATCCATGTTACCAGATTGTTGTAGCATGTCTGAGCGGATTTGCACAAATCATCAACGGAGGAGCACGTAATGAGCACACCCAATTCCAAGCAGGCATTTTTCTCCGGCCTGGCCGGCAACCTCGACACCCTGCGCGAGCAGGGCCTGTACAAGCCGGAACGCGTCATTGCCTCCCGCCAGGGCGCGGAAGTCACCTGTGACGACGGCCGCAAGCTGATCAATATGTGCGCCAATAACTATCTCGGCCTGTCCGGCGACGAATCGATGGTGCAAGCCTCGATCAAGGCGACGGAAGAATTCGGCTACGGCCTGTCGTCGGTGCGCTTTATCTGCGGCACGCAAACCGTGCACAAGCAACTGGAAAAAGCGATTTCCGAATTCCTGGGCATGGAAGACACCATCCTGTATGCAGCGGCATTCGATGCCAACGGCGGTGTTTTCGAGCCACTGTTCGACGAACAGGACGCCATCATCTCCGACGCATTGAACCATGCCTCCATCATCGATGGCATCCGCCTGTGCAAGGCGGCGCGCTACCGCTATGTACATAACGACATGGCCGACCTGGAAGTGCAGCTGCAGGCAGCCGCGGGCAAGCGCCATAAAGTCATCGTGACTGATGGCGTATTCTCGATGGACGGCACCATTGCCCAACTGGACAAGATCTGCGACCTGGCCGACAAATACGGCGCGCTGGTGATGATAGACGAATGCCACGCATCCGGTTTCATGGGAGCCACCGGCCGCGGCACGCACGAACATCATCAAGTGATGGGCCGCATCGACATCATCACCGGCACGCTGGGCAAGGCCCTGGGCGGCGCAATGGGCGGGTTTACCGCGGCGCGCAAGGAAGTCATCGACACCTTGCGCCAGAAGTCCCGCCCTTACCTGTTCTCCAATACGCTGGCGCCCTCCATCGCCGGCGCTTCGCTGTCAGTCTTGCAGCGCCTGTCTTCATCGACAGAATTGCGCGACCGCCTGCATGCCAACACTGCGCACTTCCGCCGTGAAATTGAAGCGCTGGGGTTTACGATCAAGCCGGGCACGCATCCGGTGGTGCCGGTCATGCTGTTCGACGCACCCGTCGCGCAGAAATTTGCTGCCCGCCTGTATGAACTGGGCGTGCTGGTCACCGGCTTCTTCTACCCGGTCGTGCCAATGGGCCAGGCCCGCGTACGCGTGCAGCTGTCTGCCGCGCACAGCACTGAACAATTGAATACTGCACTGGCCGCATTTGCGCAGGCCGGCCGCGAATTAAATTTGTTGAAATAAGGAAAGCAGCATGGAACGTATTTTAGTCATCGGCGCCAATGGCCAAATCGGCAGCGAACTGGTCGATGCACTGGCCGCACAACACGGCGCGGACAATGTCGTCGCCGCCGACATCAGCCCGCGCAGCCTGTACGGCGCGAAGATCTATGAAGTGGTAGACGTGCTGGACAATAGCCGCCTGGCGCAGATCGCGGAGCAGTATCAGATTACGCAGGTATACCAGCTGGCGGCCATGCTGTCGGCCACTGGCGAACAGGCGCCGCTGAAAGCCTGGACGCTGAACATGGACGGCCTGCTCAACATCCTGGAACTTGCGCGGATACGCGGCCTGGAAGGCAAACCCCTGAAAGTGTTCTGGCCTTCTTCGATCGCCGCTTTCGGCCCGAGCACGCCGGCCGAGCAAACGCCGCAACTGACGGTCATGGATCCGAACACCATCTACGGCATCAGCAAGCTGGCCGGCGAGCGCCTGTGCGAATACTATTTCCAGAAATATGGCGTGGATGTGCGCAGCATCCGCTACCCGGGCATCATCAGCTACAAATCGCCTCCGGGCGGCGGCACGACCGATTATGCGATTGCGATTTTCCATGCTGCATTACGGGGTGAAGCCTATTCCTGCTTCCTGAACGCAGAGACCACACTGCCGATGATCTACATGCCGGATGCGATCCGCGCAACGATTTCGCTGATGGCCGCCCCTGCCGCCAAATTAACGGTACGTTCTGCCTACAATGTCGCCGGATTAAGCTTTAATCCACGGGAATTGGCACTTGCAATCAAACAAAATTTGCCGTCCTTTGACATACACTACTCGCCGGATAGCCGCCAGGATATCGCCGACAGCTGGCCCGACAGCCTGGACGACAGCGTCGCCCGCGCCGAGTGGAACTGGCAGGCGCAGATAGGCCTGGAACAGATGGTGACCGACATGCTTGCCAACATCAGGGTGGAGCAAGGAGCAGTGAACCGGGCGGCCTGATTTACCATTATTATTAGAGACGAGAACTGTATGGACATGCGTGTATTTGATTTATTCAAGATTGGCGTAGGTCCCTCCAGCTCTCATACGGTCGGCCCCATGCTGGCCGCACGCCGCTTCCTGCTTGAATGCCCGGAGCTCTTCAAGGCAGACAAGGTGCAGGTAGCACTCTACGGTTCTCTGGCGCTGACCGGCCACGGCCACGCCACCGACAAGGCCATCCTGCTCGGCCTGATGGGGGAAACCCCGCAAGACCTGGTGCCCGACAGCGTGGACGGCAAACTGGCCGCGCTGGCAAACAGCGGCATCCTGCACTTGCTGGGCGAATACAGCATCAAATTCAATATCGCCTCCGACTTGCTGTGGCACAAGCAGGAAGTGCTGCCGGGTCACCCAAACGGCATGCGTTTCACGCTGACCCGCAATGACGGCAGCATCTGTGAACGCGTGTTCTACTCCACCGGCGGCGGCTTCATCTATGCCGAGGAAGAACTGGAAACCTCAAAAACCGGCGCCGAAGTGCCGCAAGTCCAGGTCCCCTACCCTTTTGCCCAAATGGAAGAACTGCTGGCGCACGGCAAGCGTAGCGGCCTCAGCATTGCGCAGATGCTGCGCGCGAATGAAAATAGGCATTGCAGCGATGCGGAACTGGATGCCGGCCTGGACCGGCTCTGGGCGGTGATGAAGGGTTGCATTGCACGCGGCCTGCAAATATCGGGCGAATTGCCGGGCGGGCTGCACGTCAAGCGCCGCGCCGCCAAGCTGTGGCAGACCGCCAATGAAAACAAGGATGAACTGCCGCATGACGGCATGCACAGGGTCAGCCTGTATGCCATGGCCGTCAATGAAGAAAATGCGGCCGGCGGCCGCGTCGTCACCGCGCCCACCAATGGCGCCGCGGGCATCATACCGGCGGTACTGCGTTACTACGCCGAAGACTGCAAGCCCAGCGACCCGGAAAAAGGCATACGCGACTTCCTGCTGGTGGCGTCCGCCATCGGCATGCTGTGCAAGCGTAATGCGTCCATTTCCGGCGCTGAAATCGGATGCCAGGGCGAAGTCGGCGTTGCCTGCGCAATGGCCGCTGCCGGCCTGACGGCGGCCCTGGGCGGCAGCAATGAACAGATAGAATCCGCTGCCGAAATCGGCATAGAGCACCATCTGGGCATGACCTGCGACCCGATAGGCGGGCTGGTGCAGATACCCTGCATAGAACGCAACGGCATGGGCGCCGTAAAGGCGATTACCGCGGCGTCGCTGGCGCTGCGCAGCGACGGCACCCACCATGTCAGCCTGGACCAGGTAATCGAAACCATGCGCCAGACCGGCGCCGACATGATGGACAAGTACAAGGAAACTTCGCTAGGCGGCCTGGCCGTGCATGTAGTAACCGTCAATTATCCAGCCTGCTGATCGGCCTTCCCCTCCGGCGGCAACTCCTGCCGCCTTTCGCTTTCGCTGCGCAACTAATGCGGGCTAGCGTACAGACCGCCCCCTCCATACAGCGCATGCTGCCCATAGCGTAGCCAAATTCCGTTTGCTGCGCCGTTTTACTTTCGCCGCAGAAATCACTGACATTTTGCTCAATATTTCCTATTATTACCTGGCAAACTATCAGCGTTGCGGCACCGGCCCCATACCAGTTTTGACACGTGTTTTCCCGTTATTGATTTCGTTGTTGCAAACACACGCATAAGCAGTCTCCGGGCCGGCCCTCTTTTTACGCTTTGAGAAGGAGCAAGCATCATGTACAAACGCATCCTCATTCCAACTGATGGTTCCGACTTGTCAAACAGCTGCGTGCAGGCCGGCATCGATTTTGCCAAACAACTCAACGCCGATGTCGTCGGTGTATTTGTCGCGGCCAATTACCAGTATCCGATTTACGTGGATATCATCCCGCCCAACACGCCAAGCGAGCAGGAATACCAGGCCGCCATGCGCGTGCTGGGCGACACCTACCTGCATCCGATACAGGACGCCGCATCGCGGCAAGGTGTGGGCTTCCAGCAGGTCATCCAGTTTAACGACACACCGGCCAAGGAAATCGTCCACACTGCGCAGGAATACGGTTGCGACCTGATCTTCATGGGCTCGCATGGCCGCAGCGGGCTGGGCCAGTTCCTGCTGGGCAGCGTCACTACCAAGGTACTGTCGAATTGCCATATCCCGGTGCTGGTACATCGTGTGAAAAGTGAGCAGAAAGAAGCCGTCAAGGCAGCGGCGTAAGGAAAATCGGCAGCGGCTTAAGGAAAATCAGACACACCGTAACCTCAGGGGGCAAGCATGTCTTACAAGACCGTACTCGTGCATGTAGATGAATCCATCCGCTCCGATTTCAGGGCCAGGATCGCAGCGGACATTGCCAGGGACGAGGGAGCCCACTTGATCGGTACCGCCGTCACCGGCGTATCGCGCTTCATCTACCAGGACGGCAATATCAGCAGCGCCGACCCCAACCTGGCGACGCACCTGCAGTTCCTGAGCGAGCGTGCCGCACGCTCCGTCACCGGTTTTACGCAGCGCATGCAGGAGCTGGATGCTCCTTCGTATGAAGGCATGGTGGCACATGACGAAGCGGGCGGAGGCATAGGCCTGCTGGCCCGTTATTGCGACCTGGTAGTGGTAGGGCAAGCCAGCCGTAATGAACCTTCCCCTTCGGTGTTGCCGGATTTTGCCGAGTACCTGGTGATGCACTCCGGCCGGCCGGTGCTGATCGTTCCCTATGTAGAAGACTTTACCTCCGTCGCCAGGCGCCCGCTGGTTGCATGGGATGCCAGCCGTGAATCCACCCGCGCCGTCACCGATGCCATTCCACTGCTGAAGCGCGCCGAGCTGGTGCAGGTGGCAATCTTTAACCCAAACGCCGCGTCCGATGCACACGGCGAGCAACCCGGCGCGGACATCGCATTGTTCCTGAGCCGCCACGGCGTCAAGGTACAGGTATCGGTGCACAAGACCTCTACCGACGTCGGCAACGCCTTACTATCGCTGGCGCATGATCTGGACAGCGATCTGATCGTGATGGGCGGATATGGGCATTCCCGCTTCAGGGAGATGATCATGGGCGGCGTGACACGGACCGTCATGGAGAGCATGACCGTGCCGATTCTGATGTCGCATTGAGAATGCCGGACATCGTGTATGCAAAATGCAGGGTCTGATAGCAGAGCGTATCGCACCCTGCAGTTTACGGATCCCTTGTCCGCTACCGCATGAAATTACGGTTCGACGCCCTGTCGTTTCCGCTAAAAGAAAACCAGAACAGCAGTGCCGCCATAACGCCGAATATCCAGTAGTCGGTAGGCGCGTAGAGCAGCCAATGCTTATGCCAACTGGCATCCACCGGATTGAAGCGCGCCAGGCCGAAGGCGGGGTTCATGACGAACCACAGGAAGTCTTCTGTAATCCAGAAAAGCATGATGCTGGCCAGTGCGCGGGCCTGCAGTTTCCATGTCCATTGATGCAGGAAGAAAAACGGAAAATGGAAAAACATCGCGATGAAGGGAAATACCCAGGCGTGGTAGCCGGTCATGGCCCTGCCGCCCCAGAACATGTCCAGCAGCCAGTGTTTTTCTATGCGCCAGGTGGGCAGGCTGGTGGCCCAGCCCGACGATCCTTCTATCTGTATTTCCGTCTGGGCAAAGAACAGTCCCAACAGGATGACCCATACCAGGGTCATCATAAGAGGCAACAAGCGATGCGGTTTATTCATGGGTTTCCTGGCGGATGAAGCGGTTCAATGTGGCTACACGGGTGGGTGGGATGACGCTCTCAGTCCTGGCGTCAATCCCGTCAATACGATGTCCAGTACGTCTTTTGCCGCATGCGCCCGGCCCAGTTGCCGGGCCTTATCGGCCATGTCGTCCAGCTTGGCCGGATGCTGCAGCAGGTAGCGGATGCGGTATTCCAGCGTCACTTCGTCAAAGGCTTTCAGCGCAACGCCCTGTTCCAGCAGAAAATCCGCGTTGCGCTCTTCCTGGCCTGGAATGGGCGCATTGACGATCATCGGCAAACCCATCGCCAGGCATTCAGAGCTGGTCAGCCCGCCGGGCTTGGTGACGACCAGGTCGGCGCAGGCCATCAGGCGTTCCACCTGCCGTGTAAAACCCTGCGGGAACAAGCGGCCCGGCCAGGCCTTTGCCATCTCTGCCAAATCGGCCAGCAAGGCCGTGTTTTTACCGGTCAGCACGATCAGCTGGAAATCACCCTCTATGCTCAGCAGGCGCGCGGCAATGGTATCCATGCTGCCGACACCGGCGCCGCCGCCCATCAGCAGGAAAGTGCGGCGTTGGGGATCGAGCCCGAACTCGCGCGCGCAGGCAGCGCGGTCCGGCGCCAGCCCGAACGCGGGCATGATGGGAATGCCGGTGACGTGGACCGTGTCCGCTGCGATGCCCTGCGAACGCATGCGGAAAGCAACCTCGTCGTTTGCGGCGAAATAGCCGCTCATGTGCTCATGTACCCACATCCTGTGCAGATCGAAGTCAGTGACCTGCACCCACACCGGACAATGCAGCTCGCCCTTACGTATCAGCCGGGACAGCATCTCGGCGGGCAGGAAATGGGTGCAGATGATGGCATCAGGCCGGAAAGCCTTGATCTCGCGCATCAGTGCCCTGGCGTTCATGCGCTCCAGCTGCCGGCGCAGCCTTTCCAGCGTGCTGTCGGCCTGGGCTTCGTGCGTCATGTTGTACAGATAGCCCCACAGTCCCGGGGCCTTGTTGACCAGCTTGATATAGAAATCGGTATAGAGCTTGCGGAAAGCTGCCGTCACAAAATCCATCGCATCAAGGTGGGTAATTTCCACATCTGCAGTGCCGGCGCTGGCGCGGATGGCTTCTGCGGCCCGCATGTGGCCGGCGCCTGCCGATACGCTCAATAACAGGATTTTTTTTGTCATGTGGTTATTCAGTGTGAGCGTGCGGCAGTATGGAAAGGATCAGGAAGAGTAGAAACAGCGGCCGCATACATGTCGGTAACGGTCGTTGCCGCCTATGCTGATCTGCTCGCCCACGGTGACTCGCCTGCCTTCGGCATTGACGCGGATATTCATCGTCGCCTTCTTGCCGCAGGAGCAGATATTTTTCAATTCCTCTATGTCGTCCGCGAGCGCCAGCAGGTAAGCCGCGCCTTCAAACGGATCGCCCATGAAGTCGCTGCGCAGCCCGTAGCAGATGACGGGCACACCCTTGACCTGCGCCAGTTGGTGCAGCTGCTTGACCTGGGCCGATGTGAGGAACTGCGCCTCATCGATCAGCACGCAGCTGACCTTGGGCACTTCCTGCTGGAAATCGAACGAAGCATCGAATACTTCAGCATCACGCTGCGGCCCCAGCCGTGACGTTACCTTGCCGCCGCCGTAGCGGTTGTCGATTGCTGCGGTGTACAGCTTGACGGTCTGCCCCTGTTCTTCATAGTTATGCGCCACCTGCAGCATCGCTGTCGACTTGCCGGCATTCATCGCCGAATACCTGAAATAAAGTTTTGCCACCAAGTTTCCTTCAAGCTATTTTTACTATTTTTATTTACTTTTTTATTTACTATTTTGCCATCAAGGCCTGAGCGGCTTGTATTTCCGGGAACCATCCCCATCGCGTCAGGATGACATTTTACTAGCTATGCGATGAAAATTTAATGACAAATTTCTTTTAAAAAAAAGCCTTGAAAAGCCATTCAATGATCGTATATCGGTACCAGCAGATGCTCAACGAGGTCTGCCAGACGGCCGCAACGGCGTGAATCGCGCGATTCACCCCCAATGCATGCCCTTAACCATATCGCTTAATGAACGAGGATATTACTATGCGTACTTATGACTTTTCCCCACTCTATCGCTCCGCTATCGGCTTTGATCGCCTGGCCCAATTGTTCAACGATGCACAGCGCGCCGATGCACAGCCCAGCTACCCTCCTTACAACATCGAACTGATCAGCGAAGACAAGTATCGCATCACGATGGCAGTAGCCGGCTTTGACCGTTCCGAACTGGAAATCGAAACCGAACGCAGCACACTGAAAATTGTGGGCCGCAAGCAAAAAGAAGAAGGCCAGCGCAACTTCCTGCACCGCGGTATCGCAGCGCGTGATTTCGAGCACAGCTTCCAGCTGGCAGACCACCTGCGCGTGACCGCCGCCCAGCTCGACAACGGCCTGTTGAATATCGAACTCGTGCGTGAAGTGCCTGAAGCACTGAAACCACGCAAGATCCTGATCGACGGCGTAGAAAACCTGCCATTGCTGGACCGTAAAGCGGCCTGATCTTTGCCGCAGCAAAAACGGGCAACCCTGGTTGCCCGTTTTTTTGTTGCCGGAGCCGAAATGCGATCTCAGCCCGAGCGAATCCGGCTGCAATACAAGCCCATGCTGCCCGCTGCGACAGCAATACCCAGTTGCGTGAATATGGACCTGGCGTTGGCGAAGCCGTTAAATCCCACCACATCCAGCATCGGCGCCGCAGGTGCATTGTTTGCGACATACAGCCAGAATAAAAACAATAGCAGGAAGACGCGCGCGCTGCGGGAACAGCATCCCAGCAAGGTGGCCAGGGCGCTGATGCTCAGGATACCAGCCGCCAGTGTGGCGGCACGCACAGGGTCAAGGAAAAGCCAGCGTACGGCAATAACTCCCGTGTACAGCAAGCCCAGCAGGCAAGCTGCCATCACATGCCGCAGATGCCTCTGCAGCATGCCGCCCGGGGCCACACCGCTGAGGCCTTCCGTATTCGCTTGAAAATCGCGGGCACTGATATCGCTGATCAACACTCCCCAGACAGCAATCGACGCCACCAGCACCTGCGGTAAACTGTCCGCACGGACAGTCAGCGACGCTCCCAATGATAAAAGCAGAGCGGCGATGGCAACAGGTGAACCAAGCAGGCATAACGCAGCATCGGCAACCGCCTGGCCCCAGATGCCCGGCAGCGATGCCGCCAGCCTTGGCCAAAAACCGATAAGACGCGATAAAGGCTGCAGCCAGCGGTTGATGTGCCGTAAAGGCGATCCCCAATGCCGCGCGCTGCCGGCCTTCACCCTGTCTGGCGAAAAACGGTGAAACAGGACGACAGCCGGCAACAGCGGCAGCAAGGCCAGGGCAGCCGTCGCGCACCGGCTCATTCGCATGGCTCCGCCCCATAAAACAGCAGGCAAGGATATGGCTTGCAGTTCCCGCGAATAGGTCGTGACGCCTTTGGAAATCGCGGAAATGGGTAGGCCCAGTTTCATGCTCAGCATGACGAGCGACATTCCGGCACCGGAGATATCGAAGATCATCCATGAAGAAAATTGGCTATCGGCAGTGGCCAGGAGGTGATCCAGCAAGGGAAACTGGAGTGTCCAGAGGAAAAAATAGATGACGTCGCCGGCCTTGCCCATCAATGCAGCAACACTGTCAAACAAGATGGAACAACTGGCGGCAAAAAAAATCACCGGCACCAGGAAGAGCAGGTAAGTCTGCAGATAAATCCAGGGCTGCACAGGCCCATCGCCACGCAAGCTATGGAAAACCAGGATATTGACCAGCAGGGCCGCAGCGAGGGCACCTAGATACATGACACCGCCCAGCCAGCGGCCAAACAGGAACAGGCCGTTGCCGGTCCGGGAGGCCGCGATGACACTGCCGACACCGCTGCGCAGGTCTTCCGTCATACGGCCGCGTAGCAGGTAGAACCCCGCCAGGCCGAAAAACACCGCGAACAGTTTCGCAGTGGCCATCGCCAAAGCTGAGCTCGTGTAATAAACGCGCGCATGCTCCACCGATATCAGCGTGAACCTGCTGATGCCGGGGTTGGGGGCGATACTCCAGAAAATCACAATGACCGTCAGCAGCACCAGCAGCGTGCTGACGCGGCGTAGCCTCAGCCTGGCCTCGTTCATCGCCAGGACCGCTATCGCATGGCGGTTCATGCCGCCAGCTCCGGCGTTTGATTCAACGCATAACGCTGCTCCATCAGCGCTTCTTCCAGGCTGGGCTCCGCCGGCTGTGCACCGTCACAGGGTAGGTGCGGATGCGCTATGCGTACGTTCACTACCCCACCCTGGCGCTGCGCGTGCAAGACGTGCACCCTGGCGCGCAAGGCATCATAATTGTCGTTGCCGACCTGGGCTGCCCATATCCTGCCGCGCGCTTGCTGCACGATGCCGTCCGGTGTCTCAAATGCTATCAGCTTGCCTTGCCGCATGATGGCAAGCCGGCTGGCCATGCTTTCCACGTCCGACACGATATGCGTGGACATGATGACGAGTTTCCTGAAACCCAGTTCGGACAGCAGGTGGCGAAAACGCAGGCGCTCCTCGGGATCCAGGCCTGCGGTAGGTTCATCCACGATCAGGATATCAGGGTCGTTCAACAGCGCCTGGGCAATGCCGAGACGGCGTCGCATACCGCCGGAGAACGTCGAGGCTGGCCTGTGGGCCTGTTCATGCAAATTGACCATTTCCAGCAGATGGCGGATTCGCGCCGGATCGCGCACATGCTTGAGCGCGGCAAAATACTGCATGAACTCCATGGCGCTCAAGTTAGGATAGACGCCAAAATCCTGCGGCAGGTAGCCGATACGGCGACGGATGGCCTCCGGTTTTTTGACGATATCGACACCCTGGAACAGGATTTGGCCGCCGGTAGGCCGTGTCAGTGTCGCAATCATCTGCATCAGCGTGGTCTTGCCTGCGCCATTATGTCCGATCAGGCCGACTACCCCCTGCGACAAGCTCAATGACACATCATCGACCGCGGTAACATTTTTTCCAAATGTTTTTACTATATGGCGCATTTCAAGCATCTTGTCTCCCTGAAAAGAGTCAACGGATAGGCGATGCTGGCAATGTAATATGGCGGCCCTGGAGATGCATCCGGCTTGCGACAAAGCGCAGAAAGCACCGCACAGGAAGCGGAAAGAGTCGATGGAATGCAGGGGCCATGCGCCCGCAGCAAAGCGGAACGCCAAAATAAAAACGGCACCGGAAACCGGTGCCGTTCTGGCAGAACTTAGACGACGATTACTGCTCGGCTCCAGTTGCCGGGGCTGCTTCTACCGCAGCCTGGTTGATCGTGACCTTGGCTTTTTTCTTCAGGTTCTCCACATAAGAGAACATCTCGGTCTGCGCCTGCGCATTGTCCAGCTGCGTGCGCTCCGCTGCGCGGCGCGTGTCGTCAGGCGTACCTGGGCTCACCTTGCCGATGCGGTAGATCGCATAGCCGTTGCCCGGCGCATCCATGCCGACGAAGGCCGGCAGTTTTTGCACATCCGCCTTGAACAGTTCCGTCGCCACCGGGCCGGGCACTTCCTGAGTCTTCAGGCGGGAGATGGTCTTGGCTTCAGAAAAACCGGCAGTGCTGTCGGCGGCTTTCAATGCCTGCAGTTTTGCTTCGCCTTCTTTCTTGGCCATCGCCAGCGCTTCGGTCTGCGTGACGGTGGCAGTGATCATCGCCTTCACTTCTTCAAATGGACGCTTGGAAGCCGCTTTATATTCCACCACGTGACCGGAAATCAGCGTTGCTGGCGCAACTTCGACTGCATCGGTATTCAGCTTTTTCTTCACTGCGGAGTCGCCGAAAATTGCTGTCAGGAACTTCTGGTTATTCGTCGGCACCGTAGGCTGGATGGCCGGATTCGGTTTGCGGGTCAGGCCGGAAACCGTTTCCACTTTCAGCTTCAGCTTGTCGGCAACCGGCTTCAGGCTGTCCGCCTGTTCATACACGGTGTTGGTGAAAGTCTCTGCGGCTTCGGCGTAGGCTTTGGCCGCTTTCTGCTTTTTGACTTCCGCGACGATGGCAGGCTTCACTTCTTCCAGCGATTTGGTGCCGGCCGGTTTGATCGCAGTCAGCTGGATGATGTGGTAGCCGAATTCGGATTGCACGACATCGCTGATTTCACCGGTTTTCAATTTGTTGACCGCTTCTTCAAACGGCTTGACCATGGCGCCCTTGCCGAAGAAATCCAGGTCGCCACCGCGCTCTGCGGAGCCGGTGTCGGAAGAGTTTTCCTTGGCAAGCTTGGCAAACGAGGCAGGATTTTTACGCACTTCCGCCAGCAGGCTTTCTGCCTTGGCTTTGGCGGCGGCCTTGTCCTTGTCGCTGGCATCCTTTTTCACTTCGATCAGGATATGGCTGGCGCGGCGTAGTTCGTCCGTCGTGTAGTTCTTTTTGTTCTGCTCATAAAACGACTGCACGTCCGCATCGCTGACATCGGTCTGGGCCGCCAGCGCATCGCTGCTCAGTACGACATATTCAGCCTTGATGGATTCCGGAATTTCAAACATCGCCGGGTTTTTGTCGTAGTACGCCTTCAGCATGTCGTCGGTGATTTTGACCTTGGCAGTATAGTCGGCAGCCCTGAATACCAGTGCCTGTACGTCACGCTCCTGTTCATTGAGCGCGGACAGCTGCGTGGCAACGGTTTTCGGCACGAAGGCGCTGCCCTGCACGGCATTCACCAGTTGCTGGTACACGAGATCCTGGCGCAGGCGCTGTTCGTAACCCGCAGTGCTCATGCCTTGCGACGCCAGGATGCTCCTGTAGCGTTCTGCATCGAAGCTGCCATCGGCTTTTACCAGGCCGGGCGTGGACAGGATATTTTGCTGCAGCACCTGGTCGGTGACGCTCAGGTGATTCTTGGCGACTTCGGCGCTCAAGGCGCGCTGGGCAATCAGGTTGTCCAGGATGCTCCGGCGCGCTTCCGGCGTATTGAGCATCTTGGTATCAAACTGCGGGCCATACGTCTGGCGCAGACGGTCTATCTGCTCGCGCTGGGCATTGTCAAACTCTTGCCGCGAGATGGATTTGCCGCCGACCGATGCCACGCCGCCGTCATCCTGGAAGGATTTATAGCTGAATACGCCGCCGGCCACGAAAGACGGGAAAATAATGAGCAGCAACAGGAACTGCATCAAGCGCTGGTGTGTACGGATATACTCAAACATGTTCGACCGATCACTATAATAGGAAAAGCTCAGGCTACTTAATATGAAAAAAGGCGAACTCGCGTTCGCCTTTTTGATTTTTTGATGAGCCTGGAAGATGCTGAAACGCCTTCACCTCCGAAAAATCATCAATACAATCAAAGACTTAGTAGCACTACTAATTGAAAGCAACAGAAATTTATTGTTGATTCTGTTACCACTGCTAAACGATCAGCGATTTTAGCAGTGTTTCCTGCCTTCTTACACTGATAAAAGCAAAAAAGCAGCACGAAGAATATCTTTTATGCAACGTCTTGCATCTCTTTTTTAGAACTCTGCAGCGTGCCCTGCAACACCTGTCAAAACACTCGCCACCGGATGCATTTCGATATTGCGTTTTTAATATGAGCTTGTAATATGCAAGGTGCCGCGCCGGGAACAACATCATTCCAGCAAAAATCCCCCGTCCGACGTCTTCAGCACCAGTTCCGCCCATCACAAGCGACAGCATGCCGGATCTTCCGGCTGCGCCCTGTTTTCGATTTTTACATCAGGTAAAACATGAAAAACTACCGCTCCTTCAAAGCTGCCCTCATTTCCTCGCTTGCGCTTCTCGCCTTCACGCTGCCGCATTTTTCCAGTGCCGCGGAAGGCATGTGGACGCTGGATAATTTACCGCTTGCGAAGCTGCAATCGCAATATGCCTACAAGCCTACCGGCGAATGGGTCAAGAATGTGATGCTCGGTTCTGCGCGGCTGGCCCTGGGCTGCTCCGGTTCCTTCGTTTCCAAGGACGGGCTCGTGATGACAAATCACCATTGCGCTTCCGAGTGCATAGAACAGATATCAACGGCCCAGAAGAACTACATGGCAGACGGCTTTCTGAGCAAAAGCAGGGAAACGGAAGTGCAGTGTCCCGCAATGGAAGTCAATCGACTGGAAGACATACAGGACGTTACCGAGCAGGTGAAGAAAGCCACCGCCGGCCTGGATGGTAATGCTTATAAAGACGCGCAGAATGCGGTGCGCGCCAAGCTCACCTCCGCCTGCGTGGGCGGTGACAAATCGGCCACGCGCTGCGACCTGGTCGACCTGTACCATGGCGGCCGCTACCATATCTATAAATACCATCGCTATGCCGACGTGCGCCTGGTATGGGCGCCGGAAAGAGCGGCCGCCTTCTTCGGAGGCGATCCGGACAATTTCATGTTCCCGCGCTACAACCTCGATATGTCCCTGGTGCGCGTTTATGAAAACGGCAAGCCGGCCCAGGTAAAGAACTTTTTCCCGTTCAGCAAAAACGGCGCAGAGGAGAACGAACTGGTTTTTGTGACCGGCCACCCCGGTTCCACGCAGCGCCAATTGACGGTCGCCCAATTGCTGAGCCTGCGCGACATCCGGCTGGTGGACGGGCTGCTGCGGCTGGCGGAACTACGCGGCGTGATAGAACAGTACCGCACTTCCAGCCCGGAGGCGGCACGTACGGCCGAAGGCACGCTGTTCAGTGTGGAGAACAGCTACAAGGCTCTGTACGGCCAACTGCAGACCCTGCTTGATCCCGCCTTCATGAAAAAGAAGCAGGACGAAGAAAACGCATTGCGCAAGTTCATCACCTCCAAGCCAGCGCTGCAATCCAAAACAGGCGGCGCGTGGACGGCGATAGAAAAGGCGCAAAATAAATACCGGGCCCTGACCGTCCGCATGAGCAATATCGAAGGCGGCCGTGCCTTGATGAGCGAATACTTCTACCATGCGCGCGACCTGGTGCGCGCCGCAGACGAGAAGGCCAAGCCGAATGCAGAACGCCTGCCGGAATACTCGGACGCGCGGCTGCCGGAGCTGGAGGAACAGATTTTATCGACCGCGCCTATCTATCCCGAATTTGAAAAAGTCAAACTCGTCTTTGCACTGACCAAGATGCGTGAAAAACTGGGACCGGATGACGCCTTCGTCAAACAGATACTCGGCACTGCATCGCCGGAACAGCTTGCCAGTGACCTGATCAAGCGCTCGACCCTGAACGATCCCGCCGTGCGCAAGGCGCTATGGACAGGTGGCAAGGACGCCATTGCCAAATCGGACGATCCCTTCATCAAGCTGGCCATCTCCATCGACGCGCAGGCAAGAGCCATCCGCAAGCAATACGAGCAGGAAGTGGAATCCGTCGTGCAAAAAAATACCGAGCTGATCGCGCAGGCACTGTTTGCCCAATCGGGAACCGGCGCCTACCCCGATGCCACTTTCAGCC
This sequence comes from Undibacterium sp. TJN25, assembly GCF_049339885.1. Classification (NCBI taxonomy): domain Bacteria; kingdom Pseudomonadati; phylum Pseudomonadota; class Betaproteobacteria; order Burkholderiales; family Oxalobacteraceae; genus Undibacterium; species Undibacterium sp. TJN25. Next base: position 761,389 of record NZ_JBMPPM010000001.1, read on the forward strand.
TCAGGCTCTCCTACGGCCAGGTCAAGGGATGGAATGAGGCCGGCCGCAAAATCCCTGCCTTCACAGACTTTGCGGGAGCCTTTGCACGCGAGACCGGGGCCGAGCCCTTTGCGCTGCCATCGTCCTGGCATGCCGCCAAGGGCAAGCTCAACCAGGCGCAGCGGCTGAATTTTGTCACGGACAATGACATCATAGGCGGCAACTCCGGCAGCCCCATGATCAATAAAAATGGTGAAATCGTCGGCCTGATCTTCGACGGTAATATCCATTCGCTGGGAGGCGCATTCTGGTTCGACCCCAGCATCAACCGCGCCGTCGCGGTACACAGCAACGGCATCCTGGAGGCGCTGGATAATATCTACAATGCCAAGGACCTGGTCAAGGAAATGACCGAAAGGTAGACGTCCATCTCTCAAAAAAAGCCTTCCACTGCAAGCAATGGAAGGCTTTTTTATCAAATGAAGGCGACACACGTCAGGGATGCGCACTCCCAACGGCAAAAGGAAGATGTTGCCTAGCTTGCGCTTGCGGCCTTTGCCTTCGCTGCCAGCGCCGCAAATTCCTCTTTCCCAAAAGCGGTGCCCGCCAGTCCCCAGCCGCCTTCAGCCGCCTCGGTCAACAACACCCAGGTTCGGCCGGCCTGGCTTGCATCACCGGATATCCTGGTCACAATCTCGGTCGCTTCCTTGACGATCTGCTTCTGGCCGTCCCGGTTGAGGGAGCCCGGCGGCGTGATGATTTGTATCCGTACGGTTCTCGCTTGCGCCGTCGATGCGGTCTGCACCCTGGCCGCATCCATGCGATGAAGATAGACCGCCGTATTGTTCAAGTGAAAGGGACCGGGAGTCGCAACTCCCTCGGCGCGCAGCACGGCCAAGGTAAGGGCTTCTCCTAATTCCCGGTCAGCCCCGGCTGGAAACAGGTCTGCAGCAGCATAGACGTCGATCATCGGCATGGTAGAGCTCCTTGGAATAAGTGGTGAAACAAGAATGAAACTGAGAAGGTCGCTGCGCTAAGCTGGGTGAAGTTCATGACTGCCTCCCCTGCTGTCGCCGTCAGCGGAGCTAGTTCGGGCTGCGGCATTTTTATAGTGTGCGACGATGCATTACTCTATGGAATCGTGCATGACGATCATCATCCACATGAATGATGATGTCGAATATAATCCTCATTGTCAAGCCCAAAAATGGAGGATTTTTGCATGGGCCATTCCAAGGCAGACAAAGCCAAGAGCCATGAACGCATCGTGCGTGTCGCCGCCGACCGCTTCAGGGAAACAGGCGTAGATGGCATCGGCGTCGCCGACCTGATGAAGGATGCCGGCCTGACGCACGGCGGCTTCTACCGCCACTTCGATTCGCGCGAAGAACTCGTGGCCGAAGCCGTGGAACGCGCACTGCAAGACGGCAGCCAGGCCGTTGCTGCCATCGCGCAAATCAAACAAGCCCCATTAAATGCCGTCATAGACGGCTACCTCAGCCTCGCGCACCGTGATGGCATCGCAAACAGTTGCGCCGTCACCACCATGGCCGCCGACGTGGCACGCAGCAGTGAACGCGCACGTACCGCCTATACGCAACAGGTAGGCACTTACCTGGACCTGCTGACCGCGCTGATCCCGGGTGAAAAAGAAAAATCGAAAAGAATGAAGGCGATTGCCGCGCTGTCCGCATTGGTAGGGGCGGTATCGATGGCGCGTGCAGTGAATGACGACAAGCTGTCGCGGGAAATACTGAAATCTGCTGCCGACGAGTTGAAGGCGCAACTAAATTAGATTCGCAGAAAATTCAGCCGGCTGGAGCATAAATGCCCGCATCACCGGGCATTTATTCGAGTTGAAATAAAAACGCCCGCTTGCGCGGGCATTTGTATTCTTGGCGGAGTGGACGGGACTCGCCTACATTTTGCAGGCCGCTGAATCGCTTGCAAGCGATTCCCTTCGACTCCCGCCGAAAGCCGCGCAGGCGGCTTTCTCCCCTCCGCAGCATGATGCCCGCGAGCGGGCATTTATTCGGGCTGAAATAAAAACGCCCGCTTGCGCGGGCATTTGTATTCTTGGCGGAGTGGACGGGACTCGAACCCGCGACCCCCGGCGTGACAGGCCGGTATTCTAACCAGCTGAACTACCACTCCTAAGATCCTGCATTTATGCTGTCCAGTTTAATGGTGGGCGCTGAGAGGCTCGAACTCCCGACCTAAGCCTTGTAAGGGCTCCGCTCTACCAACTGAGCTAAGCGCCCCACTCATACCACTGACAACAAGGTGGTGCTTGTCACCGCACCACGAAGTTCATTAGTTTACCGCATCTTTCAAAGCTTTGCCAGGCCTAAATTTAGGAACTTTCGCGGCTTTGATCTTAATTGCATCGCCGGTACGTGGATTACGGCCTGTACGAGCGGCACGTTTACCTACGGAAAAGGTGCCAAAACCCACCAAAGTCACGGTGCCATTTTTCTTCAATGTCGTTTTTACCGCACCGATCACCGCGTCCAGCGCACGTGCCGATGCTGCTTTGGATATGTCCGCAGTTTTCGCAATGTGATCGATCAATTCAGTTTTATTCACTTACGTCCCCCTCACTCAAGTTTGACTTCGCGACGATGTTTCCGATTATTTTATTGGTCGAGCATCCATCACGGCAAGCAGAAAATCTGCAGCCAGTATTAAATCAAGCGGCAAAGCCCCATGTCAAGCGCTTTGCGCACTTTCATTACAATGTATCCCGGTTTTTCATATTAAATCGAAAGTATAATTTCGCCTATCCATTTCAGCGCCTGCGTCCGGCTACTTCCAGCTGCTGCGGGCTCAATACCGCTCGATACTGAAGTAAAATCCTGTACCGGCTCGCGCTGAAATACAGCATTTCCAGAATATTGCACCGCCCATGCAGCCGCCTTCCCCGCGCAGGCGCATCCCGATTTCATCAAACCACGCAAATTAATGACCATGAATACGATAAAACGACTCGGCACGCCGCTATCCCATACCGCCACCAAGGTAATGCTGCTGGGCTCCGGCGAATTAGGCAAGGAAGTGATTATTTCACTGCAGCGCCTGGGCGTTGAAGTCATCGCGGTGGACCGCTATGAAAACGCCCCCGGCCACCAGGTAGCGCACCGCGCCCATGTCATCGACATGACGGACGGCGCCGCACTGGCAAAGCTGATCGAGCTGGAACAGCCCGACCTGGTCGTACCCGAGATAGAAGCGATCGCCACGCCGATGCTGGTAGAGCTGGAAAATGCCGGCAAGGTCCGTGTCATACCTACAGCACGCGCCGCCTGGCTGACGATGAACCGGGAAGGAATCCGCCGCCTGGCCGCCGAAACGCTGTCGCTACCGACCTCCCCCTACCGCTTTGCCGATAGCCTGGACGAACTGAAGACTGCCTGCGCCGAAATCGGCTTCCCCAACATCATCAAGCCGGTGATGTCCTCGTCAGGCAAGGGCCAGTCCAAGATCGACAGCGCCGACGAAGTGGAAGCCGCGTGGAACTACGCCGCTGCCGGCGGCCGCGTCAACTCCGGCCGCGTCATCGTCGAAGGCTTCATCGATTTCGACTATGAAATCACTCAATTGACCGTGCGCGCCATCGGCAAGGACGGCCAGGTGGAAACCCATTTCTGCGACCCGATAGGCCATGTACAGGTGCAAGGCGACTACGTAGAATCCTGGCAGCCGCAGGCAATGCACAGCAAGGCGCTGGAACGCGCACGCGACATCGCCAAGAAAGTGACCGACGACCTCGGCGGCCTCGGCCTGTTCGGCGTGGAACTGTTCGTCAAGGACGACATGGTCTGGTTCTCCGAAGTCAGCCCCCGCCCGCACGACACCGGCATGGTGACAATGGCAAGCCAGGTACAGAACGAATTCGAACTGCACGCCAAGGCCATCCTCGGCTTGCCCGTCAATGTCGCCCTGAAAACCCCCGCAGCCTCCGCCGTCATCTACGGCCAGCACGATGCGAAAGCAATTGCCTTTGAAGGCGTCGCAGAAGCGCTGCAAACCCCAGGTGTGGATATCCGCCTGTTCGGCAAGCCTGAGTCGTTTGCGCGCCGCAGGATGGGGGTGGCATTGGCGGTGGCAGCGGATACCGATGCTGCGCGTGTTATTGCCAAGCAGGCTGCGGCGACTGTGAAGCCGGTGGTGGTAGCCAAATAAATTTGGCTACGCTTTAGGGTAGCCGTCACGGTCTTCCCTAAAGTCATGTTTACTCTTCTTGGAAGCAAGCCAGGGGCCGCCCGCGGCGGTCACTTACTTTTTCTTGCTTTGTCACCTAGGCAGTCCCAAGAATAAATAAGCAAAAAAAAGACGACCGCAGACTTGCCCTTCGGGTGATGGCGCTGAGCGCCATCACATTTTGCTGCATCTCCAGCGAAAGGCAAGTCAACAACAATCCCGGCCGCCGCATCAAGAACATCCCCCCGACATCCACACCAAGCCTGCCAAATTTTGCGGAACAAGTTCTATTCGACACAGGAGAATCTGGTTGCTGCTGTTTTTGACGTTGCCGTTGTAGTTGCTCTTGACGTTAAACCGCTTGGAGCCTCGCCGATTGTGCGATACAGAAAATGGATCAGAAACGGGTGTGTCTGAGCCGAAGGTAAGTTTCGCCCGTTTCCCATTTTTTGTACCGCATAATCGGGAATCCCGAAGGGACGAGGCTTGCGGTCGCCTTTTGTTTGCTTACTTTATTTTGGCGAAGCAAAATAAAGTGAGTAGCCGCCGGGCTACCCCCGGTCAGCAATCTAAAAAATACAAAAAAACCAAGCAATTCCACGTACGCAAATCATCAAACACCCCTCACCCGGCTCCAATCAAGCAAGAGACAAAACATATCAATCAAAGTGCCCGAGCTGAAAATAGTCTATAGTTTAGGATCATTTCGGCAAGCCCACCGTGGGCACATCGCAGGACGGCTGCAAAAACATGCGTTCATGTTAACAAAACAAGCGCCCCGTCCCCGATAGCCAATGCATATCAAAAATTATATGAACATGAAATTCGACGTGGCAATAGTAGGTAGCGGCCTGGCTGGTTTATCCGTGGCGCTGCATCTGGCAAAGACCCGCAAGGTTGCCGTCATCTCCAAGAAAGAATTGCTCGATGGCGCCAGCAACTGGGCGCAGGGCGGGATTGCGGCGGTGCTGGATTCCGGCGATAGCCATGACCAGCATATCTCCGACACGCTGATCGCCGGCGGCGGATTGTGCGACGAAGGCGCTACCCGTTTCATCATCGAACACGGCCGCGAGGCGATAGACTGGCTGATCGAGCAAGGCGTGCCCTTCACGCGCGACGACAGCGCGGAGCTGGGCTTCCACCTGACGCGCGAAGGCGGCCATAGCCAGCGCCGCATCATCCATGCAGCAGACGCCACCGGCCATGCGGTGCAGGTCACGCTGGAAGAAAAAGTACGCTCGCATCCAAACATCACGCTGCTGGAACACCACTACGCCATCGACGTCATCACGTCCGCCAAACTGGGCGAGCAGACCAGCGTACCGCGTTGCGAAGGCCTGTATGTACAGGACGTCAAAACCGGCAAGGTGCATACCGTGGCTGCGCAGCATACGGTGATGGCCACCGGCGGCGCCGGCAAGGTGTACCTGTACACCACCAACCCGGACACAGCCACCGGCGACGGCATTGCAATGGCGTGGCGCGCAGGTTGCCGCGTAGCGAACATGGAGTTCATGCAGTTCCACCCTACCTGCCTGTATCATCCCTACGCCAAATCCTTCCTGATCACGGAAGCGGTGCGCGGCGAAGGCGGCGTGCTGAAATTGCCGGCCGAAGCAGGCAATGCGGCAGGCACTCGTTTCATGGCTGCGCATGACGACAGGATGGAACTGGCGCCGCGCGATGTGGTCGCCCGCGCCATCGACTTTGAAATGAAAAAACGCGGCCTGGATTATGTGGAACTGGACATCAGCCACCAGTCGCCGGAATTCCTGAAAGAGCATTTCCCCACCATCTACGCCAAATGCCTGGAGCTGGGCATAGACATCACCAAGCAGGCTATCCCTGTGGTGCCTGCGGTGCATTTCACCTGCGGCGGCATCGTTACCGACACCACCGGCAGGACCGATCTGCCCGGCCTGTATGCGGTAGGGGAAACCGCCTACACCGGCCTGCACGGCGCCAACCGCCTGGCCAGCAATTCGCTGCTGGAATGCCTGGTGGTCGGCAAGGCTGCGGCACAGCATATAGAGAGCCAGCCGCATGTCGAATCCCGCAAGCTGCCCTCCTGGGATGAAAGCCGCGTGTCGGATGCGGATGAAGAAGTCGTCATCGCCCACAACTGGGATGAGTTGCGCCGCTTCATGTGGAACTACGTCGGCATCGTGCGTACGACCAAACGCCTGGAAAGGGCCAAGCACCGCATACGCCTGCTGAAGGAAGAGATAGACGAGTACTACGCCAATTTCCGCATTTCCAACAACCTGCTGGAACTGCGCAACCTGGTGGAAGTCGCATCGCTGATCGTCAACAGTGCACTGTCCCGCCGCGAAAGCCGCGGCCTGCACTTCAGCCGCGATTACCCGGATACCTTGCCCAAGGCACTGGCAACGGTGCTGTCGCCAAAGCGGAAGAAATAAGGCAAGACAAAAACAAAAGAGCGCCCGGAATTTTCGAGGCGCTCTTTTTTTCAGGGACGATCAACGATTGGCATAACGATGCGTAGGGTGTGGTAGCGAAGCGTATCGCACCACTAGCTACGAATCTTCAATATTCGTCGAAACAAGTAGCGTATTTTTTGAGGGCCTATGGTGCGATACGCCTCGCTATCACACCCTACGGGCCTCAAGGTAAGCATTACACAATGCGCAAGGAAAAATCCGTCGCCTTCACATCCTTGGTCAGGCTGCCTATCGATATCCTGTCCACGCCTGTCTCGGCAATTGCCCTGACCGTTGTCGCATCGACGCCGCCCGAGGCTTCCAGTACCGCGCGCCCTGCGGTCAGCGCTACCGCTTCGCGCATCATGTCCGTCGTGAAATTATCCAGTAGCACGGAAGTAGCGCCGGCTTGCAGCGCGTCGTCCAGCTCTTTCAGATTCTCTACCTCTATCTGTATGCTGACGCCGGCATTCAGGGCCAGCGCGGCCTGCATCGCGGCGGTGACGCCACCCGCGGCGGCGATGTGGTTTTCCTTGATCAGGATGCCGTCATACAAGGCCAGGCGCTGGTTCTTGCCGCCGCCTACGCGCACTGCGTATTTTTGCGCCAGCCGCAAACCCGGCATGGTCTTGCGGGTGTCCAGGATGGCGGCGCGGGTGCCTTCTATGATCTGCACATAGCGGCGCGTGGCGCTGGCGACGCCGGACAGCAGTTGCAGGAAGTTCAGTGAATTGCGTTCCGCGGTCAGCAAGGCGCGCGCGGGCGCTTCTATCTTGCACACCACCGTGTCGGCCGCCATCAGCGCGCCCTCTGCATAGTGCCAGTGGATACGGATACCGGAGTCCATACGCTTCATCACCGCCTCGAACCACGGAGCGCCGCACAGCACGGCCTGCTCGCGCACGATAACCTGGGCGTTCACCCATTCGTCCGCAGGCACCAGCTTGCCGGTGAGGTCGCCGCTACCCACATCTTCCGCCAGCGCATCGGCAATATTGCGTTCAAACGCCGCAACCAGCGGCGCATCGAAAGGAGCAAACGGATTGGTCAGCGTGGAGGTGAAATCTTGATTGTTAGTACTCATGCAGGGCCTATACCGGAAAACAGTTTTTGTTCTTGCGCCAGGTCGCCGCTGGGGCGCACATTGGCTTTTTTCTGTGCCGCAAAATCCAGCATGCGGTCTATGCAGACCGTTGCCTTCTTGCCGGTTTCAGGGTCGACATGGATTTCATTGGCGCCGCTCTCCAGCACCTGCGCCAGATTGACCAGGCTGTTCATCGCCATCCATGGGCAATGCGCGCAGCTCTTGCAGGTGGCGCTGTTGCCGGCAGTCGGTGCGACGATGAATTTCTTGTCCGGCGCCGCCATCTGCATCTTGTGCAGGATACCGTTATCGGTTGCGACGATGAATTCCTTCGCGTCCATGTTCTTGGCCGCGTTGATCATCTGCGTGGTGGAACCGACCACATCCGCCAGCGCGACGACCGAGGCCGGCGATTCCGGATGCACCAGCACCTTGGCGTTCGGATATTCTTCCTTCAGCGTTTCCAGTTCTATCGACTTGAATTCGTCGTGCACGAGGCAGGAACCCTGCCACAGCAGCATATCGGCGCCGGTCTGCTTCTGGATGTAGGCGCCCAGGTGCTTGTCCGGCGCCCACAGGATTTTTTTGCCTTGCGCATGCAGTTCGGCGACGATGTCCAGGCCGATACTGGAAGTCACCATCCAGTCGGCGCGCGCCTTGACGGCGGCGCTGGTGTTCGCATACACGACCACGGTGCGGTCAGGATGCGCATCGCAAAACGCACTGAATTCATCGGCCGGGCAGCCCAGGTCCAGCGAACAGGTGGCGTCCAGGTCCGGCATAAGAATGCGTTTTTCGGGGCTGAGGATTTTTGCCGTCTCACCCATGAAGCGCACACCGGCGACGACCAGCGTCTTGGCCGGATGATCGCGGCCGAAGCGCGCCATTTCCAGCGAATCGGAAACGCAGCCGCCGGTTTCTTCCGCCAGGTCCTGGATATCGGCATCCACATAATAGTGGGCCACCAGCACCGCATTCTGTTCGCGCAGCAGTTGCTTGATGCGCAGCTTCAGCGCTTCTTTTTCCACCGCAGTGGAAACGACGGGAACCTTGGCCCAGGCATTGGCGACGCAGCTGGTGCCGCTGTCCATTTGCGGGCGTTCAAATTCTACAACTTTGGTAGCTTCGGTCTGCATGATTCTATGGGGTCTTAAACGCCCTTCGCTTGCATGGATTGCCGGATCTGCAGCGCATGCGGGCGTTTGTTGCCTAAAAAATTAAAGTTCTGAAAGTGTACCTCAGCTAAGGCTTCCTCACAGAGGGGCTGGCCGGCGCCAAGGCTTTATTTATACACAGGCAAGGATGATACAGCAGCCACGCTCAGGAGGAAATTGCTAGTGAATTCACTTTCCTTGCGATATATTCAATACGTCGCTTAAAAATGTGGCAATGCTGTCGAATATGTTTATCGGTTTATAAATCTTATAAAATGAATGGAGACACCCGAATGAAACATCGTTTGAAAAAAATAAGCACCGTACTGTCCTTTACTGCGCTGGGCCTTGCAGGCCAGGCACAGGCCGAGACTGTCAAAATCGCGTTTATCGATGCGCTGTCCGGCGCATTTGCCCCACCCGGCCAGACGGCCCTTAAAAACTTCCAGATGGTTGCCGATCTGGCAAACCAGCAAAAGTGGGCCGGCAACAACACCATAGAAGTGGTCGGCTTTGACGGCAAGGGCAGCCCGCAGGATTCCGCCACGCAGCTCAAGAACGCCATCGACCAGGGCTACCGCTATGTCACCCAGGGCGGTGGTTCCGGCGTGGCGTTTGCGCTGATAGAAGGCATCAACAAATACAATGAACGCAATCCCGGCAAGGAACTGGTGTTCCTGGATTTTGCGGCGCTGGACCCGGACCTGACCAATGCCAGGTGCAGCTTCTGGCACTTTCGCTTTGAACCCAATTCCGACATGCGCATGGAAGCGCTGACCAGCTTCATGGCCAAAGACCAGGGCATCAAGAAGGTGTATATCATCGGCCAGAATTACGCACTGGGCCACCAGGTCAGCCGCGCGGCCAAGGATTACCTGAAGCGCAAACGGCCTGATATCCAGATCGTCGGCGATGACCTGCACCCTATCGCCACCGTCAAGGACTTCTCGCCTTACGTTGCCAAAATCAAGGCGGCAGGCGCCGATTCCGTCATCACCGGCAACTGGGGCAATGACCTGGCGCTGCTGATCAAGGCGGCCAAGGATGCCGACCTCAAGGCCAATTTCTACACCTATACCGCCTACACCACCGGCGTACCGACCGCGATGGGCGCTGCCGGCGTGGACCGCGTCAAAAACGTCAGCAACTGGAACATCAACAACGAGACCTATGCCGGCCACGAGATTGCTGAAGCCTTCAAGAAAAAATACAACGAAGACTACTGGCTGATGTCCAGCCACAGCGTTATCGCCATGCTGTCCAAGGCCATCAAGGATACCGGCTCTACCGATCCGGTTAAAACCGCGTTTGCGATGGAAGGCATGAAAGTGAAAAGCCTGAACGGAGAAGTGGAAATGCGCAAATCCGATCACCAGGCGCAGCAGCCCATCTACATCACCACCTGGACCAAGACCAACGGCAAGGACGTGAAGTACGATCAGGAAAACACCGGCTATGGCTGGAAAACAACACAAAAGATCGATGCCTTTGTGGCAAGCCAGCCAACGTCCTGCCAGATGAAGCGCCCTGCTTCTTAAGCGGGGAAAGCACTGCGCAAGGGGCGTCTTGCAAGGGAGCGGCAGCGGCCATCGGCCTGCTGCCGCAATCCGCCGGAAGCCCCGGTTATTTTATTATCAAGCTTCTTCGGCGCTTCAACGGGCGCGGCTTCCACAGGCGTCCAATTAATTATTCCAGCCCGGCATGCGCGGCGTAGAATAGTTCAGCAGGACGAGTACCTTGCCTTGCACTTGTCCATGCCTCCCAAAAGCATTACCAGCGAACGAGGAAATCATGAGCTTATTAAAACCCCCGACCTATGTAGTCGAGTTCACGCCGAAAACCATTCTGGCGGTATTGTCCCCGTCCGCACTGGAAGGCAATGAAGTTGATCTGGATGTCTACGACCACCGCGATGCGGCACAGAAGTTTGAAGCCAAGGGCCAGCGGCAAAAAGAAGACCGGGATGTTTTCCGCGTGACCACCGCCACCGGCGGCGATGCCAATATCTACGACTGGAATTACACAATATTGCGCGAATCGGCAGACCGGCACCGCAAGATAAAGAAATAGCGTTTCCAGCCACCGGACAAAGAGCGGGCATGCATGCCGGCTCTTTTTCAATCAAGACTTCAGCATGCCCTTTGCGACCGTTAGCGCCGCTTCCTGCGCTGCCTGCTCGCTGTTGAACACTTCCTCCACGCACACCTGCTGGCAAGGAAAGATATTATTGCGGTGCATGGGATTGGTGCCCGCGCCGTAGATGGTGAGATGCGCAGTCCAGTTCGGGCTGTTGGCAACCCGCACGCCGGACACCTCGATATCATGCCCCTTGATCTGCTCTGTCCGCATAAACGCCTCCGTAGTGTTTTGAAAATCTTATCACGGAGCGAACATCAGCATTTTTTACAGTTCGTTTTGCAGCACGCGCATTTGCACGCGCCGGTAAAGCCGGCGTGTGCCGGCATCTACCAGCCGACGAACTTATCCGCCTCGGCGGTAGCCAGACGTGCATTCACTACCAGTTGCGCCTCTACCTGTTCGGCATGCGAGCGTTTCTCTTCCGCTTCCGCAACGGCGGCGCCGCGATCCGCTGCGCTGACTGCCGGGGCAGACATCTTCTGCTCGCACAAAGTGCTCCACGCAATCATCGCCTCCAGGTCACTGATCGTCAGCTTCAGTTCCGGCGGGCAGTTCTTACCCTTCAGCGTAGTAATGGCGTCGCGGATGGCCGCCACCTTGGCGGAATCATAGGCAAAGCTGCCGCCCTCCAGCGCCGCGCGGCACTGGCCGGCAAGCTGCCTGAGTTCGGCCGCCGTATCGCGCGCGATGCGCCAGGCTTCCACGCATACGGCGGCATACTCGTCCGCCTCTTTCTTGCGTTGCGCGCGGCTGACGAACAGCGTTTTTAACTTCTCTTGCAGCAGCGACATCATTGTCGCAGCAAACGAGTCTTTCCCGACCATACCGTGAACTCTCTTGTTAGCTTGTTGAACTGACATGTGGATGTGCGTAGCGCCGCATCCACAAACCCAGCATTATACCTGCCGGCAATTGGACACAGGCGAAACAGCTCATCGGCCAGGACAGCCACCATTCAACAAACGTAAGATTCTTCCTACATCCAAACGGGAATTTCTGGCGTTAAATTTTTTGCCGTAGCGCAGTAATATAGATCTACTGATTTTGAAAGCAACGCAACTATGGCCAGCTCAGAAAAAACCGAAAAGCCGGACCCTGACGCATGGAGAAAAAGCGTCGTTCCTGAGGCGCTTGCCAAGGACCCCGACTCTGAAGAAGCCTATGCAGACGATGCGTTGCTGAACCTGTATGCCGAGATGGTGGAACATGCCATCCACCCTGAGCCCGACAGTTCATATTGATTCCCCTGCAGCACCCTCTTTAACCCGCCTCGCGCGGGTTTTTTTATGGCTGCCGGGATGGTGTTGCAGGTCTTACCGGTCACCGCCAACAGGGTTGGCAATGATATCCACAATCTTGCGCTCTGCCTCATGCAAGGCCGCATTGCGCGCATCGGCATCGGTGGCGGCCTCAAACGGGCCGGTGAAGTGCTGCCAGGTTTCCAGTCCGTCTGCGCCTTGCTTCTGCACTTCGGTGGTGGCCGTCCACCTGCCGTCCCTGGTGGGCAAGGCGATGGTAAAAATGTCGTAGCCTTTGAAGGATTCGGCGGGCTGTCTGCTCATGGTTTTTCTCCTGAAGAAATAGCGTCCACGATAGCACCGGCAGGGAAACCGCTCTGTTTGCTGGCGTACAGTCGCTCCCGCCGCAGACAGCAAGCGGCTTGTTGAGCGGCGTGTTATTCGTCGTCGAAATCCGGGCCGGGAAGGCCCAGGGTCTCGCGGCTCAGCTGCGATGCCGTGGAAAAATCCACCTCGGTATAGGTCTCTATGTTTTTGAGGAACTTCGCAATATGCCGCTCGAAGCGGCGCATGCGGTTGCCCGGATGTTTGACCAGCTCGCGTATGGTATGCGGGTTCCAAAAGATGGTCAGCGCGATAGGGCAATCGTATTTGCTGTTTTCCGCCGGCCCGCCGTGCAGGTACACCACCTTGGCTTCGTGCGCCTTGCCGTCCAGGTCTTCCGCCACGATTGTCGCCGGCAGCTTGTTGAGGATCAGCTGCTTGATCTTGGGAAAGTAAGTGTCGTTGAAAACTTGTGCGGTCTTGGCGTCCATGGCAATTCTGAGGGGGCTGAGTAGGCTGAAACAAGCACCCATGATAGTCGCAATCGTACTTGGCTGACGACATCAAGTTGCGATGTGCAACAAAACAAAAAAATACCGTCTTTTAGATTTGTATTTGATAAAAAGTTAACCTATTATTCTTTCGATAATAATTACAATATTTACACTATTCTGGCAGGCCAAATCAATAACGAGCGCTGTTACAAATGCTTTTTACAAGGCAGGGACTTGTATCGCCTTTTCGCAGGGTGGCAGGTAGCAGTATAGGCGCTGCACATTCTCAGGGGAAATGTATGTTGACACATCAAAGATTCTTGATCGCCGGCACGGGAGCACTATTGCCGATTTTATTGTTACTCACCACGTTTGACGGTGCGATTTCTACCTTGACTCCCACAAATATTTTTGGAGCAACCGTGCGGTATGTTGCCTTGTTTATCTTGGGAGGCATTGTTGGATGGCTCAATGCGGACGAAAGCAAGGCCATCAAATTATTTCAGATGGGAATAGGTGCACCGGCGCTGATTGCGTATTGGGTGGCTGGCAGCCCCCAGAAGCTGCCGGAAAAGGCAAGTGCCCCCATCGCCGCCATCGCATCCTTTTTTATCAGCGAAGCCCATGCACAAGAATTACCAACGCAGACTCCCGTGCAGACGACCGGTCGCTGGCAGCAATTCGTCGATGGGTTCACAGGAAAGTATACGCAAACAAACCAGGTCGCAATGAACAGCCCTCACCCCACGCATCAGATCTCTGGAACATGGACGGATGCGAAGAATGGGGCAATTCCGGATGGCGCCTATCAGGCCGGCATAGAAACGATAAAAGGCATCAAATACCTGCTGTATATTTGCCGCGCGGAAGTGGAAGGCGGCATACATCCAGGCAAAATCAGAAACAGCTTCCAGGGCTGCGACGTCACCTTCGGCGGCAAAGAAAGGCAGGTTGCCACTTACCAGGTGCTGATGGCCGCGAACTACAGATGGGCCAACTCCATCAATGGCGCCATCCCCAGCGGAGCAGTACTCGGTGGCATGGACATCCCTCCAGTGAAAGAGGAATTGTTCATGTGCAGAGCAGCGGTACCGGGCCAGAGCGGCCTGCATCCCGGGAAGATCCGCGCCAATTTTGGCGGTTGCAGCGTAGGCTGGGGTGGCGACTCCACCATCGTCAAACAATACGAGGTATTGGTCAACAACCAGCTGTAGCCACTCCACCAACTATCATTCCACCCAATTCAACCGGGGGAATTTATTGTAGATTTCTTCCGGCATGGGCACGACCTTGCCGGTTTTATACGCGTAGCAGACAAACCCGGACTTTGCCATCGCCACCAGCGTATTGTCCGCCGGGCGGCTGATGCGAAAGATGATGTCGCCACCGTACTTGTTGAAGTCCATCACGCCGACCTCAAACAGCAGCTGGTCGCGCGCATGTGCCTCCGCCTTGTACATCGTCGCCAGGTCAGTAACGATAATGCCCGGCAGCCGCCCGCCGCTGGCGGTTTCGCCGATGCCGAATTCAAACATGAACAAGGCACGCGCTTCAGAGATCATCGAAATCATCGAGTCATTGCCGAGATGGTTGGCACTGTTGATGTCGGTCACGCGGACGGTGAGCGTGGTGGAATAGTAGAACTGGTCGGGCGGGAAGCTAAGATTGAGGCGGGCCATATCGTTTTATTGTTTTAACTAAAGCAGGCCTCTATCCTAGCATCGTTTGGAAGCCGCACAGCCTATCGCGGCCAGGCATACAACATCATTTCCTACCGAGGCCTGCTGCGCTTCCACTCCACAATCGCAGCCACCGCGTGCAGGCGGAAGCAGCCGCACTTCTGGCAAGCGACGACCGCCACCGGCAGCACTTCTTCCTTCACTTTCGGCGCGGAAGTATGCAACCGGTCCATACGCAGGCTCACCATCACATCAGGCCACGTGTCCATCAGCCTTAGTTGATCTGAGCCGCAGGCGCTGCAAAATTCGGAGGTTTGCTTGTCGATTAAAAAATCGCGTACGTCCAGCGTGGTGATGGCTGAGGCATCGACTGGGGTTGTTGTCATAGGTATCTCCTGGTATATGGGATGGCTATTATGAACTAAGTGAGAAGGAAGGAAAAATAGGCTAAGCGTAGATAGTAAGTTATAAAACGATGATTTTTTTTCATTGCTCAACGCCAAAATACCCACAAACAAAAAGCCGCGCTCTCAAAGAGAAACGCGGCTTTCAATATTTTATACTAAAGAAACTTTTAACTGGTGCCCGAGGCCGGAATCGAACCGGCACGCCCGCTATTAACGAAGCGGCGGATTTTAAGTCCGATGTGTCTACCAGTTTCACCACTCGGGCACTTTGCCTACGACCGGTGACATTGTATAAACGCTGCCGGTTGAAGCTGAAAAAAAGCGCCGGTAGCGCTTTTTGTAATCTGGAGGCGGGGAACGGAGTCGAACCGATCTACACGGCTTTGCAGGCCGCTGCATAACCGCTTTGCTACCCCGCCAAGGGTTGCTATTTTAAAGCAGATTATTTGTTCTTGCTGAAACAGCCGGAACCTCTACGCTTAAAACGCGGTAAAAATTTTAACTAAATAAAAAGGGAAGCGACCAGCTTCCCTTTGCAATCTGGAGCGGGAGAAGAGTCTCGAACTCTCGACCTCAACCTTGGCAAGGTTGCGCTCTACCAACTGAGCTACTCCCGCATTTTTTACTGCTAGACCTGCAATACTACGCCAAAAACTGGAGCGGGAGAAGAGTCTCGAACTCTCGACCTCAACCTTGGCAAGGTTGCGCTCTACCAACTGAGCTACTCCCGCAATTTTTACTACTGGACCTGCATACTACGCCAAAAAACTGGAGCGGGAGAAGAGTCTCGAACTCTCGACCTCAACCTTGGCAAGGTTGCGCTCTACCAACTGAGCTACTCCCGCATCAACAACAGGCGCACATTATATAACACCTGTTTATGTTGTCAAGAATTTGGTACTAATTATTTTTTTCCGTGATTTCCTTGATCAGCGGCCATGCCTTGCGCAGGTAATACAGCATGGACCACACGGTCAACACAGCGGCCACCAGCAGCAGCCAAGCGCCCCAGTACGCGGTGTCGATGACGCCGAACAGCGTGTCGTAGTAGAGCAACATGGGGATGGCGATCATTTGCGCAGCGGTCTTGATTTTACCGAGCGAATTGACAGCCACCGATTTGGAGGCGCCGATCTGCGCCATCCATTCGCGCAGCGCGGAGATGGTGATTTCACGGCCGATGATGACGAAGGCGACGACGGCGTTGACGCGATCCAGCTCGGTAAGGATCAATAGCGCGCCGGCCACCATCAGCTTGTCGGCCACCGGGTCCAGGAAGGCGCCGAAGGACGATGTCTGGTTCCAGCGGCGGGCCAGGAAGCCGTCGAACCAGTCGGTGATGGCGGCGACGATGAAGATGATGGTGGATGCCACTCCCTGCTCATAGGGGCTGAGCCATTCTCTGGGCAGGTAGAACACGCCGACTACCAGGGGGATGAGCGCGACGCGCAGCCAGGTCAGCAGAATGGGGAAGTTGAAAGGCATTTTTTTTATTTAAAATCGGTTACGCACATTATATTTGCTAAGCCCGCAGCACGGGATTTTAATCTGTATCGCCGATTTAGGCCCGCATCAGCCGACATAAGCCCGCCGACCTGCCCACGCTAGCGCAGCCGCTTGTAGATTTCTTCGGCCAGCTGGCGCGAGATGCCCTCCACCGACAGCAGGTCTTCCACGCTGGCATCTGCCACGCCTTTGAGGCCGCCAAAGCGCACCAGCAGCCTCTGGCGGCGCTTGGGGCCTATGCCCTCTATCTCTTCCAGCTGCGAGGTCTGGCGCGCCTTGGCGCGCTTGGCGCGCATGCCGGTGATGGCAAAGCGGTGGGCCTCATCGCGGATCTGCGCGATCAGCATCAGCGCGGCAGATTCCTTGCCCAGTTCTTTCTCCGCGCGGCCATCCACAAAGACCAGGGTTTCCAGGCCGACCTTGCGGCCCTCCCCTTTGGCCACGCCGACGATGAGGCTGATGTCCAGGCCCAGTTCCACAAACACCTGGCGCGCCATTTCCACCTGGCCCTTGCCACCGTCGATGAGCACGATGTCAGGCATGACGCCGTCGCCATTGGCGACTTTCTCGTAGCGGCGGAACAGCACCTGGCGCATGGCGGCGTAATCGTCGCCGGGCGTGATATCGTTGATGTTATAGCGGCGGTATTCGCCGTTCTGCATGCTGTGGTGGTGGAACACGACGCAGGATGCCTGCGTGGCTTCGCCCTGCGTGTGGCTGATGTCGAAGCATTCGACGCGCAATGCCTCGATGTCTTCGATATCGAGCTCCAGCACGCTCACCAGCGCGCGGGTGCGGGCCTGCTGCGAACCCTGCTCGGATTGCATGCGCGCCAGCGATATCTGCGCGCCCTTCACTGCCATTTCCAGCCAGGCGCGGCGCTGCTCCTGCGGCTGGAAGGAAAGGTTGATCCTGTGGCCGCATTGGGCCGCCAGCGCCAGCATCAGGTCCGGTGCATCCAGTTCTACGTTCAGCACCAGCGTGGAAGGGATGAACTGCTCGGCGTAGTGCTGCGCCAGGAAAGCTTGCAGCACTTCGGATTCGATGGAATCTTCGGCCGCCAGCTGTGCGTCGTCCACATGGGTAGGAAAATACGCGCGGTCGCCCAGGTGGCGGCCACCGCGCACCATGGCGAGGTTGACGCAGGCGCGCCCTCCCTCCACGATGACGGCGATGATGTCGATATCGGCATCGCCTGCGGTTTCCATGCTCTGCTGGTGCAGCACGCGCGACAGCGCGGACATCTGGTTGCGCACCAGCGCGGCTTTTTCAAACTTGAGGTCGCCGGCATAAGCCAGCATTTTGCTCTCCAGATCCTGCATGACTTCAGACTGGCGGCCGCGCAGGAATTTGGAGGCGTTATCCACGTCTGCCCGGTAGTCTTCCTGCGAGATGATGCCCACGCAGGGCGCGCTGCAGCGGTGGATCTGGTGCAGCAGGCAGGGCCGAGTGCGGTTGGAATATACGCTGTCTTCGCAGGTGCGCAGCAGGAAGACCTTCTGCAAAATCTGCATCGATTCCTTGACCGCCCAGGCACTGGGGAAAGGCCCGAAATACTGGTTCTTCTTGTCTACCGCGCCTCGGTAATAGGTCATGCGCGGCACGTCCTGGCCGGTGATCTTCAGGTAGGGGTAGGACTTGTCGTCGCGGAACAGGATGTTGTAGCGCGGGCGCAGCGCCTTGATCAGGTTGTTTTCCAGGATCAGCGCTTCGGCTTCGCTGCGGGTGACCGTGGTTTCCAGGCGCGCAATGCGCTCCACCATCATCGCGATGCGCGGGCTGGTCAGGGTTTTCTGGAAATAGCTGGAGACGCGCTTCTTGAGGTCGCGTGCCTTGCCAACATACAGCACATTGTTGTCGGTATCGAAATAGCGGTAGACACCGGGCAGGTTGGGCAGCTTGGAGACGGTCTCCAGCACCACCGCGCGCGCGTCGGCTTGAGTTGGTTCAGACATGGCTTGAGAAATCCGGATTGCGCACTGCTTACATCATCCCGCGGCGCCGGCGACGTTTTTTTCAACGATGACGAAGGCCACCGCATAGTCAGTCTCATCGGTGATGGATACGCGCGCGCTCAGGCCTTGCGCCGTCATCCACTCCTGCAGCTTGCCACTGGTGACGGCAATGGGCTGGCCGCTGGGCGCGTTCAGCGTCTGCATTGCGCGCCATGTCATGGGCATGCGCATACCCATGCCTATGGCCTTGGAAAAGGCTTCCTTGGCCGCAAAGCGCGTCGCCAGGAAGCGGATGCCCCGCGCTTCCACCTTGGCCTTGCGGCTGTGGTATTTTGCCAGTTCTTCCACGCCGAGTATCTTCGCGGCGAAGCGGTCGCCGTTGCGAGACAGCGCTGCCTCTATGCGCGAGATCTGGATGATGTCGGTGCCTATGCCGTAGATCATGCTGCGGCCTTCACGCTCTTACATCGGCCAGCAGGCGGGAATGCGTCATCAGCGCCTTCATGTCGCTGACGGCTTTTTTCCAGCCGACGAACACCGCCTGCGCGACGATGGCGTGGCCGATATTGAGTTCGCCGATATCGTGGATAGCGGCAATCGCCTGCACGTTGGTGTAATGCAGGCCGTGGCCGGCATTGACTTTCAGGCCGCGCCGCACGCCTTCCAGCGTGCCCTGCTTCACCCGCTCCAGCTCACGCGCCTGCTCTGCTGCATCATGGGCATCTGCATAGCGGCCGGTGTGGATTTCTATCACCGGCGCGCCGGATTCGGCGGCGGCCTGGATCTGCTGCGCATCGGCATCAATGAACAGGCTGACCCTGATGCCCTGTGCCTGCAATTGCCGCACGGCGGACTGCACCTGCGCAAAATACTTGACCACGTCCAACCCGCCTTCGGTCGTCACTTCTTCACGGCGCTCCGGCACCAGGCAGACATCCTGTGGCCTGATCTTGCAGGCGAAATCGACCATCTCGGTGGTGACGGCGGCTTCCAGGTTCATCCTGGTGACGAGCTGCGGACGGATGCGCTCCACGTCAGCGTCCTTGATATGGCGGCGGTCTTCGCGCATGTGCAGCGTAATGCAGTCGGCGCCTGCTTCTTCGGCCATCAATGCAGCTTGCAGCGGGTCGGGATAAGACGTGCCGCGCGCATTGCGCAGCGTTGCCACGTGGTCGATATTGACGCCAAGGTCGATCAGTTGGCTTTGCTGATGAATATTCATAGGTTCTGTAAATCGATCAGAATTTGTCGTGTATTCAACTGAGCGCCGTGCAGATGGTGCGCCAGCAGGTAACGCATCAGCAGCTTGCTCTGCGACTGCGTGACGGCATCCTGGTAATTCCCTATATGCATGTCGGTCAGGGTTTTTCCAAGTATGCGCGGTGCTGTATCTGCGGCGCGGGCCGGACGCGCGCCCAGCTCCGGGTCTATCACGTAGTATTCTTGCGCAAACACGGTCCTGCGTGTCAGCGTACACAGCGTCAGGTTGCCGACCAGGCCGGATTCGCGCAGCAGCGCCAGCTCGAACTGGCGTAGCACGATAGAGGCCGGTTCATTATGCGCGAGCTGGTTCAGCGTGGAAACATAATGGTCGAACAGCGCCGGATGCGGGTCGTCGCGCACCATGAACTTGATCAGCAGCTCGTTCAGGTAGAAACCGCACAGCAGCGCGGATTTTTCCAGCGGCAGCATGCCGCCTACCCATTCGGCGTCGATCAACGTGCGCACTTCGGATTTGCCGGTCCAGCCCAGTGTCAGCGGCTGGAAGGTTTGCAGCACGCTGCGCAGCTTGGAATGCGGACGCTTGGCGCCTTTGGCCACCAGTGCCACACGGCCGTGGTCGCGGCTGAACACGTCGATGATCAGGCTGGTTTCTTTATACGGGTAGGAGTGCAGCACAAACCCGGGCTGGCCGGCGATGCGAATTTCTTTTGCCGGCGGCCTGGCAGGCCTTGGCGCTGCGGGCCTCGTGGCTTTTTTGGCGGCGGGCTTGCGGTTGCCTGCCAGCTTCTCGGGCAGGCCGGGAGAAAGCCGGGTCAGCGTCGCATTGACGCTCTCTTCTGGCAAGGCCGGCTCTTTGGTATCCAGTTCGACTGCATGTTCAGTCATGTGGAGTATGAATCCCTCTTTTGCTATTTGTACTGTTGGTACTGTTGGTACTATTCGTAGCCGTAGGCACGCAGGCCGGCTTCATTGTCTGCCCAGCCGGATTTTACCTTGACCCAGATTTCCAGGTATACGGGTCCGCCGAACAGCTTTTCCATATCCTGGCGCGACTGCGTGGAGATATCTTTCAGGCGCGCACCCTTGTTGCCGATAACCATGGATTTATGTGTGCTGCGGTCCACCAGGATGGCAATAAACACACGGCGCAGATTGCCTTCCTGCTCGAATTTTTCTATCAGCACGGTGCTGGTGTAAGGCAGCTCGTCGCCGACAAAGCGGAACAGCTTCTCGCGCACGATTTCCGCCGCCAGGAATTTTTCGCTGCGGTCGGTGATGTCGTCTTCGGCAAAGATGGGTGGGTTATTCGGCAAGTACTTCTTGATCTCGCCTTCCAGGCTATCCAGCTGGAAGCCCAGTGTTGCCGACACCGGCACCACGGCAGCGAACGGAAACAGGTCCATGATCTTTTGCGCAAACGGCATCATCACGGCCTTGTCCTTGACGCGGTCAGATTTGTTGATGACCAGGATGCAGGGAACGTCCTTGGGCAACAAGTCTATCACCTGCTGGTCGGCTGCGCCGAAGGTACCGGCTTCGATGAGGAACAGGATGACGTCGGATGCCGTCAGCGTATTGGTCACCGTGCGGTTCAGCGTGCGGTTCAGCGGATTGGAATGGCGGGTCTGGAAGCCAGGCGTATCCACATACACATACTGCGTGTTGTCCTTGGTCTGTATGCCGGTGATGCGGTGGCGCGTGGTCTGCGCCTTGCGCGACGTGATGCTGACCTTGGCGCCGATCAGCGCGTTCATCAAGGTGGACTTGCCAACATTAGGCCGCCCTACGATGGCAATATAGCCGCATCGGAAGTCGTCATTGGAATCTGTTACTGCTGTTGTTGGCTCGGTCATGCTGTCTTCGGTTGCGTTGTATGCGTAGTGTGCTGCTGTGTTGCGTTGTCGCTGCCTGCGGTTGCAGCAGCGGGGGCCGATGTGGCTGATGTGGCCGACGTTGCCAATGCTGCTGGCTCCAGCAGGGATTTCTGCTTCGGCGGGCCGGCGGGCTTATTATCCTTGCCGTCCTTGCCTGCGTCTTTAGACTCTTTGGCATCCTTGCCGGTGTCTTTTGATTCTTTCGATGTCTCTTTTACTGCATCCGTCTGCACGGTGGCGATGCCGGCCAGTTTCAGCTGGGCAGTGCGCTGCTTGCTCTTGCGTGCCGCAGCCGGCGTTTTTGCCAGCATGGCCAGCGCGGTTTCCAGTGCCAGCTTGGCGGCGGCCTGCTCTCCTGCGCGGCGGCTGCCGCCGGTGCCGAAGACCTGGATTTCCAGTTTGGGAACCAGGCATTCGATCTCGAATTCCTGATTATGCGCCGCTCCATGGGTCGCCACAACATTGTATTGCGGCAAGGCGATTTTTTTACTTTGCAGAAATTCCTGCAGCAGCGTCTTGGCATCCTTGCCCAGCGTGGTAGGATCTACCGACACCAGCACCGGCGCATACAGCCCGCGTATCACCTCGCGCGCCACATCGAAGCCGGCATCCAGGAAGATTGCGCCAAACAGCGCTTCCAGCGTATCGGCCAGGATGGAAGGACGGCGGAAGCCGCCGGACTTCAGCTCCCCTTCGCCCAGGCGCAGGAATTGCGACAATTCTATTCGCTGGGCGATTTCGTATAGCGACTGCTGCTTGACCAGGTTTGCGCGCACGCGCGACAGGTCGCCTTCATCTATCGTTGCAAAGCTTTCAAACAACAAAGAAGCGACCACACAATTGAGTATCGAATCGCCGAGAAATTCCAGGCGTTCGTTATGCAAAACGCTGTGACTGCGATGCGTCAGGGCCTGCTGCAGTAACGCAGCATCCTTGAAAACATGGCCTAGCCTTTTTTGCAATAATTGATCATCCATAACTAAGATTTACTGCTCCTTCATTTTGGCAGCTACGCCGGATTTTGCGGTAGTGCCTTCGTAATCCATCACCAGGCTTGCCGGGCCGACCAGCGGTATTTTTTTCTGGTACGCAAAGCTGACCTCAAAGCCACTGTCGCCCTTGGTAATGACGAGGTCTTTGCCCTTGATCGACTCCAGGTAGCCGACATCGGCCTGCTTGTCGAAAGAATCCATGATCTCGCGCGGCGTGGTTCCGGCGGCTTTGGCGGTCACGATCGCTTTTTTGATGCCGATGAATTCAATGACGGTCGGCGCTACCTTGGCGCCTATCATGACCAGCACGCCGAGTATGCCCAGCGTCAGGATCAGGCCGATCAGGGACATGCCCTGCTGGCGGGACGGATGTGCTGCATTATTGTTCAACCTGCTTTTCAACATATACGATCCTGTAAGATGAATTATTGAAAACTGCCTATGCGTTTGAGATCACCCAGATTCATCCAGATGAAGAAAGCCTTGCCTACGATATTCTGGTCAGGAACGAAACCCCAGTAACGGCTGTCTTCGCTGTTATCGCGGTTATCGCCCATCATGAAGTAATTGCCTTCAGGGACGGTACATGCAAACCCTTCCGCGTTGTAGTTGCACAAATCACGGCGAGGGAAATCATAAGGATTATTCACATACGTCGGCGCCGCCTCGTTGTTCAATATCCTGTGCTGCACACCCGTCAGGTCTTCCTTGAACTGTTGTGAATAGCTGAGACGCTCATCATCCAGGAAGTCCGGCATCGCCTGGTAAGAAATCTCTTTACCATTCACGGTTAAACGCTTGTTTTTATATACTATTTTATCACCTGGAACACCGACAACACGCTTAATATAGTCCAGCGTTGGATTTCGTGGGTATTTGAACACCATCACATCGCCACGTTGCGGATTACCAACTTCTATGACCTTTTTGTTCAATACCGGCAGGCGGATGCCATAAGCGTATTTGTTGACCAGGATCAGGTCGCCGACGTACAAAGTCGGCAGCATGGAGCTGGAAGGTATCTTGAACGGTTCCCACAGGAAAGAACGCAGGAAGAACACCAGCGCGATCACCGGGAAGAAACTGCCGGAGTATTCTATCCATACAGGCTGCTTCAGCATCGTTGCTTCCAGTTCGACACGGCCGCCCTGCTGCAAACGGATGCCTTCGGACGTCAATTTCTCGTTACGCGCATCAAAATCCGCCAAGGCCTTGTCGGCAGCCAGACGGCGCTGCTTCGACAGGAAAAAAGTATCGAGGAACCAGATGACGCCGGTAATAACGGTCAATACAAACAGGATTAATGCAAAATTGCCTAAAATTGTCTGAAAATTCATTTATCTTCCACTTGTAAAATTGCCAGAAACGCTTCTTGCGGAATCTCTACCGAGCCGACCTGCTTCATCCGCTTCTTACCTGCCTTTTGCTTCTCCAGCAGTTTGCGCTTACGGCTGATATCGCCACCATAACATTTTGCCAACACGTTCTTACGCAATGCTTTGACATTCTCACGCGAGATAATGTTCGCACCAATTGCAGCCTGAATCGCCACATCGAACATCTGGCGCGGAATCAGTTCACGCATCTTGGCGGCCACTGCGCGGCCGCGGTACTGGCTGTTGGCCCGATGCACGATGATCGCCAGCGCATCCACTTTTTCGCTGTTGATCAGCATGTCGACCTTGACTACGTCGGCAGCACGGTATTCCTTGAACTCATAGTCCATCGAGGCATAGCCGCGCGACGTGGATTTGAGGCGGTCAAAGAAATCCAGCACGATCTCGGCCATCGGCATTTCATAGGTCAGCTTGACCTGCCTGCCGTGGTAGTTCATGTCCAGCTGTACGCCGCGCTTGGAGGTACACAGCGTGATGACGGAGCCGACATACTCTTGCGGCATGTACAGGTTAACGGTGACGATAGGCTCGCGGATTTCTTGCACCTTGGAAGGATCCGGCATCTTGGAGGGGTTATCCACCATCAGGATGCTGCCGTCGGCCATGACCACTTCGTAGATCACCGTAGGCGCAGTGGTGATCAGGTCCATGTCGAACTCGCGCTCCAGGCGCTCCTGCACGATCTCCATATGCAGCAGTCCGAGGAAGCCACAGCGGAAGCCGAAGCCCAGCGCCTGCGACACTTCCGGCTCATACATCAGCGCGGCATCATTCAGTTTCAGTTTTTCCAGCGAGTCGCGCAACGCGTCGTATTGGTTGGCTTCCACCGGGAACAGGCCCGCAAACACCTGTGGCTGCACTTCCTTGAAGCCGGGCAAGGGTTCTGCAGCGGCCTTGCCGACGATGGTGATAGTGTCACCTACCTTGGCGGCCTTCAGTTCCTTGATGCCAGCGATGATGAAGCCTACCTGGCCGGCGGAAAGTTCGTCGCGGGTCAGCGACTTGGGCGTGAATACGCCGACGCTTTCAACCTGATGCTGGGCGCCGGTCGCCATGAACAGTATCTTGTCCTTGGGACGCAAAGTACCGTTCTTTATACGCACCAGCATGACCACGCCGACATAGTTATCAAACCAGGAATCGACGATCAGCGCCTGCAGCGGCGCCGTCGGGTCGCCCTGCGGAGGCGGCACCTTGAGGATCAGCGATTCCAGCACGTCCTGCACGCCCAGGCCGGTTTTGGCGGAGCAGTGCACGGCGTCGCCGGCATCGATGCCGATGACTTCTTCAATCTCGTTGATCGCATTTTCCGGATCGGCGGACGGCAGGTCGATCTTGTTCAGTACCGGCACCACTTCCACGCCGAGGTCGATTGCCGTATAGCAGTTGGCCACGGTCTGCGCTTCCACACCTTGCGATGCATCCACGACCAGCAGCGCACCTTCGCAGGCTGACAGCGAACGGCTGACTTCATAGCTGAAGTCGACATGGCCGGGGGTATCAATCAGGTTCAGGTTATAGACCTGGCCATCGCGCGCCTTATAAGACAGGGCTGCCGTCTGCGCCTTGATCGTAATGCCACGCTCGCGCTCAATGTCCATTGAATCCAGCACCTGGGCTTCCATCTCGCGGTCAGCGAGGCCGCCGCACAGCTGAATGATGCGGTCGGCGAGCGTGGATTTACCGTGGTCAATGTGGGCAATAATCGAGAAGTTGCGGATGTTGTTCATTAATACCGAGAATAATGCGATGAAAAGTTTAATTACAAAAAAGGCGCTCCGTGCCGGGCAGACATCCCCAGGCGAGCGCCTCATTTTGGGTTATGCAAAAGCGTCATTTTACCGGATTTCAGAGGGGAAAGCCGATAAAACATGCTTGCCAGCTTGGCAATAAGCGTGGATTAACGGCACTATTCGCTGTTTCCTGTGCAAATCAGCAACACTCCGGCAGGGCCACATTTGGGGCTTGCCATTTAAATATTTCTTTACGGCTACTAATAGAACTTCAGCGAGTTCGAAAGCTTCTGCAAGCCTACTGATCGTCCGCAAATCCCGTAAACCCCGCAAACCCGGGAAAGAAGCCCAGATCCGGGTTCATCTGCGGCAAGGCCCACTTCTTGTCGTAGCCTATGCTGGCAAGGTAGAGGCCATCCGGCATGAAGGTGGGGGCCGACAGGCTGCGGTCCTTGCTTTCCAGCAGTTCCCGCATCCACACAGGCTCCCTGCGTCCGCTACCGACAAAGATCAGGGAACCGACGATATTGCGCACCATGTGGTGCAGGAAGGCGCTGGCGCTCAGGCTGAGCACGATCAGGTCGCCCCGCCGGTGGATCCGGATGTCGTACATGTGCTTGACCGGGGACTTGGCCTGGCAGGAGGCGGCGCGGAATACCGTAAAATCGTGCTCGCCTATCAGGTGGCTTGCACCCTCCCGCATCCTGTCCACCTCCAGCGGCCGGAATACCCAGCCCGCTTTTTCGGCCCAGACGGGCGAACGGACGGCGGCATTGTGCAGCACGTAATGGTAGGTGCGGGCAAAGGCGCTGAAGCGGGCATGGAAATCGGTATGGCTGTCATGTTCGCCATCCTCTTTTGCTTCATGCGGTACTTCCTTGGCCCATTGCACTGCAATCGATGCCGGCAGGAAGGCATTGACGCCATTCACCCAGGAATACATTTCCCGTTCCAGCGTCGTATCAAAATGCACGACCTGCTCCAGCGCATGCACGCCGGCGTCGGTGCGGCCGGCACAGGTCGTCGCGACCGGCATCTTGGCAAATGCCGCCAGCGCGCGCTCCAGCGTATCCTGCACGGTATTGCCGCTGGGCTGGGTCTGCCAGCCGCTCCAGGGGCTGCCGTTGTATTGGACACCTAAAACAATACGCTTCAATTCAATTCCATTATTAAAATCAGTTATCGGGCCGGTAAGTCGGGTCGGCACGGATATCGCCATAGCGGGCGCGCCAAATAAAACGGGCGCCTGCAAAAGCGGCGCCCGTTGGCACTACATCGTCGGATTATCCCAGTTGTGCCAGCATTGTTTGCGCCTTATGCACCTGATCGGACGTGCCGCCTTTCAGCACCTCGTCCAGCAATTCGCGTGCACCTTCCTTGTCGCCGATTTCATGGTAAGCCACGGCCAGATCCAGCTTGGTCGCCATTTCCGCATTATAAGCCTGTCCGTCGGACTCGGCTCCCGCTGCGGGCTTGTGCTCGTCCGAATCCAGGTTCAGGTCGATGCCTGACAAGTCGAAATCATAATTGGCCGGAGCATGCTCCGCTTTTGGCGCTTCGTCATGATGGGCATGGGACATGGAATGATCCAGGTCCGGCAGATCAGGGATTTCCGGCATTGCATCGATATGCGGCGCCGGAGTTGCCGCCGGCACATGCGAAGACTCGAAGGCAATTTCATTGCCGTGTTCGGCTGGCAAAGCCAAGTCAAAGGGCTCCATGTCCAGCGAGTTGCCATGCTCCGCCTTTGGTGCGTCAAGGTTGAATGCATGGCTTTCCGGCAGGTCCAGATGCGCTGGCGCAGACTCGGCCTTCGCATGCGGCTCTTCCGTGCCCAGATCGAAATCGATAGATTCGAAATCTACCAGCGCGTTCTGCGCTGCATGCTCGTCCGCCAGTTTGGCTGGCGCGCTGGTGGGTTCAGGAATGCGTGGCGCATCCTCTATCACCGGCGCATGCTCAGGGGCCGATTCAGTCGGGATGTCCAGATCGAAATCCAGCGGACCGATATCCATCGCCGGCGCTGCGCCCAGATGTCCGGTGGCGTCGCCGGAGTGGCCATGTCCATGGTCTTCCTTGGCGGCCGTATCGATGATGCTGATGGATTCCAGCATGTCTTGCGACAACGAGTTCGCCAGCAAGGCTTCCGGATCCAGGTCGTCTATCGGCTGGGTGGAAGAACCCAGGCCTGCCGCAGTGGACAGCGCATCAGGCGCCTTGCCGCCGGCATACAGAGGATTGCCCGGTTCCAGCGCGATGCCCATGGACGCCGCCTGAGCCCATTCCTCACCCTTGCCGCCTGTCATGCCATACAGCTCGCTGGCCAGGCGTTCAAACGATTTGGTATCTTTGCGGTTGGAATAAATCTCCAGCAGCTTGACGCGTACCGCATGCCTGTCCGGCTGGGTACGCAGCGCTTCTTTCAGGATTTCTTCTGCCTGCGTATCCCGGCCGTAAGCGATGTAGACATCCGCCTCGGCGACTGGGTCCACTTCATTGGCATCCAGCTGGCTGGCTGAGGGCGCGAAATTGGAATTAAAGACGCTATTGTTGGTGTCCACGCTCTGGCCGCCGGTGGAGCCGAACATGGAGTTCGCCTTCATGCTGGAGCCAGTGAGGATGCTGTCTTCAAACTGCTGCAGTTTTTTCTTGCGGCGGCTGGTGAAAATGCCGTAGCCACCCAACAGCGCCACCACGAGGCCGCCCAGGGGCAGCAACAGCGGATTGTCCATCAGGCCGTCAAAAAAGCCAGGCTCAGGTGGCGGCGGTGGCGGCAGGGCCTTGCGTTTTGGTTTTGCGGGCGCTGCTGCATCGCTGGCAGCAACAGGCGCCGGAGCGGCTGCAGGGGCTGCAGCGGTAGCAGGCGCGGATGCAGGAGCAGCTTCAGGCGCCGGTTTGGCGTCGACTTTCGCATCGGCTTTAAGTTCCGGCTTAGCTTCAGGCTTCGCCTCTGGCTTGGCATTGGCTGCCGCCTGTTTGGCTGCCAGATCCTTGTCTTTGACTTCCAGTATTTTTTGCAGATCGCCGACGTTCTTTTCCAGTTCTTTCACGCGGGCATTGGCATCGGCCACGGCCTTGTCCTTGGCCAGTCTGTCTTCTTCCGCCAGCGGTTTGCCTGTGCCTGCTTTTGCTGCGGCTGTGGCATTGGGGTTGGCTTTGGACAGCTTCAGCTTGTCGGCGGCTTCATTCGTCGCCGTCGGCAATTCCTTGACCTTGGCGGTAATGGTGCCGCTTGCGCCCTGCCGCGTGGCAGTCGCTTTTTCTGCGGGTGCAGTGGCGACCTGCCCTGCCAGCTTGTTGCGGTAGGCGCTGAAATCAGCAGCATGCGCCATCACGACAGAGTGCGCTTCGTCCGCACCTGCAGAACGGGCAGTATCCGTATCCGGCATGCTGAGGATCTGGCCTGCTTTCAGGCGGTTCATGTTATTGCCGGCAAAAGCCTGCGGATTGGCACGGTACAGGCTGACCAGCATCTGGTCCAGCGAAACGCCTTCCGGCCGGTGGCTTCCGGCAATCTTGCTCAGGGTATCGCCGCCCTTGACCTGATAGTCACCGGCGGCTTTGGCTGGTGCAGCTTCTTGCGTTCTGGTCGCAGGCCTTCTGGATGACACGGGAGCAGGTGCTGCTGCGGGCGGCGGCGTGGCCGACCTTGCCTGCAGGGCGGCCTGGGCCTGGGAGATTGCCGCTTGTGAAGGCGCGTTGTTACTATTGCCGCTATTGCCGCTGTTTGCAATGCTGACCGGATTGGCAATCTGCGCCGACTGGCTGTTGCGCAGGTCGGCAGGATCCAGCAAGAAGGTATATTCGCGCAGCAGTTTGCCGTTGCTGGAATTGAGCTCCAACAGCAAATCCACAAACGGCTCGTTCATGGCTTGCGCAGAGCTGACCCTGATCACATAGCCAGAACCACGCTGCTCGACCACAAAACGCAGCGACGTCAATGCAGGATTAAAGTCGATATTGGCCTGGCGGAACGCTTCCACCGAAGCCAGCTTGGGAACCAGTGAACCAACATCTTCCTTGCTGGGCGACGTGAGTTCTATCTCTGCGCGCAAGGGCTGTCCAAGAGGAGAAAGTACCGTCAGGCGTCCTAGACCAGTAGCATTTGCGCCTGTGGCGAGCAGCAACAGTGCGGAAGCGACTGCGGCTCCCAGCGCTTTGCGCCCCGACAACATTGATGGCGAGCGTTTATAGTTATGCATTTTATAGGACATGTTTGGGAAATAGAGATACTCGAATACCTGTTAAGTACGGCGACCACATCACACATTAATACCAGATTTATCACCAAACCTGTCTCGTGAACGTCGTCGGGGTCATGTGTCGCATATCCATGTGAGTCCTTACCCACGTATGCATCACGCTTACATTATCGTCTTCTTGACGTACGTTACCCGCGAAAGCCCGATCATCAACTGTCATGAAAGGCCAAGCAACGCCTGTTTCAAGATAACATCAGCTACTTAGCCCTGCAAGCTTAACCCTATTTGCCACTATGGTAAATAGATTAAGGACCTGCTTATCCAGGGCGCCGCCAGCGTGAACTCATTTCAACAATTTCCGCTGAAGGCAATTGTTGGAATGGGTTCTGCCTATAGTATAAATCCTTGTTGCCGTTTGACAATGAAAAGTAGAGGGCTAAAAGCCTTTCTGCCCCTTGTTTGTCGCATTTCCGGTAAATAACGGTGCTTAAAAACAAAAAAGGAGTGACGAATCACTCCTTTCTACACAAATATCCCGCTTGCCGATTATTAATCTGCTATCAGAATACGCAGCATACGACGCAGGGGTTCAGCAGCGCCCCACAGCAACTGGTCGCCCACGGTAAAGGCGGACAGGTATTCTCCGCCCATCTGCATCTTGCGCAAACGCCCTACCGGTATGGTCAGACTGCCGGTAACCGCTGCCGGAGTCAGGTCTTTCATCGACGACTCACGGTCGTTCGGCACTACTTTGACCCACTGGTTGTTGCTGGCGATAATGTCGTTGATTTCATCCAGCGGCACATCTTTTTTCAGCTTGATGGTCAACGCCTGCGAATGGCAACGCATCGCGCCGATACGGATGCACAAGCCGTCCACCGGAATCGCGGCACTGCCGAAGCCTTCGCCCTTGCCCAGGATCTTGTTGGTTTCGGCGCCGGCTTTCCATTCTTCCTTGGAAACGCCGTTGCCCAGGTCCTTGTCTATCCATGGGATCAGGTTGCCGGCCAGCGGCACGCCGAACTGTTTGGTTTCATCGGCAGTTAGTGCATGCTGTTTTGCCAGCACCTTGCGGTCTATTTCCAGGATGGCGGCAGCCGGGTTGTCCAGCAGCGCCTTTACTTCGGCATTGATGCTACCGAACTGAGTCAGCAGCTCACGCATGTGCTGCGCACCGCCGCCGGACGCTGCCTGGTAAGTCATGGAAGACATCCAGTCCACCAGATTGTGCTGGAACAGGCCGCCCAGGCCCATCAGCATGCAGGACACCGTGCAATTCCCGCCGATGTAGTTCTTCACGCCGCGGCTGAGCGCGGTCTTGATCACGTCCAGGTTGACCGGGTCCAGCACGATGATGGCGTCATCTTTCATGCGCAGCGTGGAGGCGGCATCGATCCAGTAGCCGTTCCAGCCTGCTGCACGCAATTTCGGGAAAATTTCCGTCGTGTAGTCGCCGCCCTGGCAGGTAATAATAATGTCGCACTTCTTCAATGCATCAATATCATTCGCGTCTTTCAATGTCTTTTCATTCTTCGCCATTGCAGGCGCTGTACCGCCTGTATTGGAAGTTGAAAAAAACACGGGCTCAATATGATCGAAATCACCTTCTTCCTGCATGCGCTGCAGCAGTACCGAACCCACCATTCCACGCCAACCTACCAGACCTACTAGTTTCATCATCTTTCCCTAAACGTTCGCAAGACGGCCCTGCCCACCATAAAATCTAACTCAATGCCCGGACAACGGCCTCGCCCATTTCAGCAGTGCCGACCTTGGTCGTGCCCGCCTCATAGATGTCCGGCGTGCGCAGGCCTTGCGCCAATACTTTCTTGACCGCGTTTTCTATGCGGTCTGCCTGCTCTGCCTTGCCCAGAGAATAACGCAGCATCATCGCGGCAGACAGAATGGTTGCCAGCGGGTTGGCAACGCCCTTGCCGGCAATATCAGGCGCCGAACCGTGCGAAGGTTCGTACAAGCCTTTGTTGTTGGCATCCAGCGATGCCGAAGGCAGCATGCCGATAGAGCCAGTCAGCATCGCTGCCGCATCGGACAGGATGTCACCGAACATATTGCCGGTGACCATGACGTCGAATTTCTTCGGCGCGCGCACCAGCTGCATGGCCGCATTGTCGACATACATGTGGTCCAGTTCTACATCCGGATATTCCTTGTGCACATCGGTGACGATATCTTTCCAGAACTGGAAAGTTTCCAGCACATTGGCCTTGTCGACGCTGGTCAGGCGCTTGCTGCGCTTTTGCGCGGCTTGGAAAGCCACATGGGCGATGCGGCGGATTTCACCCTCCGCATAACGCATCGTATCGAAGCCTTCGCGCTGTCCCTTGAAAGGACCATCCGGTGCCTCGCGCACGCCGCGAGGCTGGCCGAAATAGATATCGCCCGTCAGTTCGCGGATGATCAAAATGTCGAGACCGGACACCACTTCCGGCTTCAGCGTGGAAGCGCCGGCCAGTTCCGGATACAGGATCGCGGGGCGCAGGTTGGCAAACAGGCCCAGATTCTTGCGCAGACCCAGGATAGCCTGCTCCGGACGCAGAGAACGCTCCAGCGTAT
This sequence comes from Undibacterium sp. TJN25, assembly GCF_049339885.1. NCBI lineage: Bacteria > Pseudomonadati > Pseudomonadota > Betaproteobacteria > Burkholderiales > Oxalobacteraceae > Undibacterium > Undibacterium sp. TJN25. The sequence goes on from NZ_JBMPPM010000001.1 coordinate 793,988, forward strand.
CGTATTTCCAGTCGCCCACCGCGCCGAACAGAACGGCGTCTGCCTGCTGCGCCAGCTTCAGCGTGGCTTCCGGCAAAGGATGTCCGTGTGCCGCATAGCCGGCTCCGCCGACAGGCGCGCTTTCCATTTCAAAGGATTCGCCGAGGGTATTCAATACCTTGATGGCTTGTTCGATAATTTCCGGACCGATGCCGTCGCCCGGCAAAATTGCGATTTTCATTTATGTAGACTTCAAATATAGACTGCAGGGAAAAGAACTAACCGAACCATCAGATCGTATTGGCGAGCCACGGTTGCGTCGCAAGGTGGCGCTCTTCAAATGCGCGTATCTTGTCCGCCTGGCGTAGCGTCAGCCCAATATCGTCCAGGCCGTTGAGCAGACAGTATTTGCGGAAGGTGTCCACCTCAAACGGATAGGCAGCGCTGCCGTCCGTGGTCGTCACAATCTGTTTTTCCAGGTCGACGATCAGCCGGAAGCCTGGGAAAGCCTTTACCTGGTTGAACAGGCTGTCGATCTGCTGTTCCGTCAGCACGATAGGCAGCAAGCCGTTCTTGAAACAGTTATTGAAGAAGATATCCGCAAAACTGGGGGCGATCACCGAGCGAAAGCCGAACTGGTCCAAGGCCCACGGCGCGTGTTCGCGCGAGGAGCCGCAGCCAAAATTCTTGCGCGCCAGCAGGATGGATGCCCCCTGATAGCGCGGCTGGTTCAGCACGAAATCCGGGTTCAGCGGACGCTTGCTGTTGTCTATGCCGGGTTCGCCGTGATCCAGATAGCGCCATTCGTCGAACAGATTGGGGCCGAAACCGGAACGCTGTATCGACTTCAGGAATTGTTTGGGAATGATGGCGTCTGTATCCACATTTGCCCGATCCATCGGGGCAACGAGACCATCAAGTACAGTAAATTTTTCCATGCTCACACTTTATTTTTTGCCGACGTTCTCAACCGCTTCGCCGGCACGTTTGACGTCCTTGCCTATGCCTTGCACTGTGTTGCAGGCGGACAGGACAAATGCACACAATCCCAGAATCCAGAGCTTTTTCATGCTAATTCCTATTTTTATCAATCTGTTTTTATGCTGCTTTACGCTACGCTTCCAGCTTGCACATCAGCGCAGGCCGCGCACGTCCACAAAGTGGCCGGCGATGCCCGCAGCGGCTGCCATTGCCGGCGACACCAGGTGCGTGCGTCCACCCTGCCCTTGCCGTCCCTCGAAATTGCGGTTGGACGTGGACGCACAGCGCTCGCCAGGCTCCAGCCTGTCGGCGTTCATCGCCAGGCACATTGAGCAGCCGGGTTCGCGCCATTCGAAACCGGCATCGCGGAAGATGCGGTCCAGGCCTTCACGCTCCGCCTGGTCCTTGACCAGGCCGGAGCCCGGCACCACCATCGCCAGCTTGACGTTGGACGCGCGGAACTTGCCGCGCACGACAGCGGCTGCGGCGCGCAAGTCTTCTATGCGTGAATTAGTGCAGGAGCCGATGAACACCTTGTCGATACGGATATCGGAGATGGCGGTATTCGGCTTCAGCGCCATGTAGACCAGCGCCTTTTCCATCGCATCGCGCTTGACGGCATCCTTTTCCTTGTCGGGATCGGGCACGCGGCCGTCAATGGACACCACCATTTCTGGTGATGTGCCCCAGGTGACTTGCGGCGTGATTTCGGCTGCATCCAGCGTTACAACCATATCAAACCTGGCGCCGGCATCGGTATGCAGCGTACGCCAGTATTCGACTGCCCTGTCCCAGTGCGGGCCAACAGGCGAGAACGGGCGGCCTTTGACATAATCTATCGTGGTCTGGTCCACGGCAATCATGCCGGCGCGAGCACCGGCTTCAATCGCCATATTGCAGACCGTCATCCGGCCTTCCATGGACAGGCTGCGTATCGTGGAGCCGGCAAACTCAATCGCGTATCCGGTACCGCCCGCAGTGCCTATCTTGCCGATGATGGCCAGCACGATATCTTTGGCCGTTACGCCAGCCGGCATTACGCCATCCACCTGCACCAGCATTGCCTTGGATTTTTTCGCGAGCAGCGTTTGCGTTGCCAGCACGTGCTCCACTTCCGACGTACCTATACCGTGCGCCAGGCACGCGAATGCGCCGTGCGTGGATGTGTGCGAATCGCCGCACACTACGGTCATGCCGGGTAAAGTCGCACCCTGTTCCGGTCCAATCACATGGACGATGCCCTGGCGCTTGTCGGCCATGCTGAAGTACGTCAGGTCGTAGGTTTTGGCATTGGCATCCAGCGTTTCCACTTGCAAGCGCGAGGTCGCGTCTTCAATGCCGTTGATGCGATTGGTGGTAGGGACATTGTGATCGGCCACCATCAGGTTCGCCGAATTGCGCCATGGCATGCGGTTAGCCAGCTTCAGGCCTTCGAAGGCTTGCGGGCTAGTGACTTCGTGCAGCAGGTGCCTGTCTATATACAGGATGGAAGTGCCGTCTTCATCGGCGTGCACTACATGGGATTCCCAAAGTTTGTCGTAAAGCGTTTTAAGCATGATCTGCAGCCTGAAATAGTGCGTAAGTAGTGCATAAGTTCGAATTTAGCATTTGATTATGCCACAATTGTGCGGCGCGGGAATACGCATCAACGCCAAGTGCTTGCACATTTTTTCAAGATAAAAAATCAGGAAGGCTATCAGATACCAAATTTTCATCAGAAAATTGGAACGGCATGTCGTTTTCGCCGCTTTTTATTCAGAGGGCATTTGCGCTATTTTGTGCCGCCCGAACCAAAATGGGGCAGGCGTGCCGGGTTAACTTGCTGTCACCCGGCCTGCATCGATACTGACAACTCCGGCGCCTAGCCCGGCTTGACATCGCCGCATTGGGCGCGGTGCCGTAATGCGTGGTCCATCAGCACCAGCGCCAGCATCGCCTCTGCGATGGGTGTGGCACGTATGCCGACGCAAGGGTCATGGCGGCCGAAAGTTTCCACCATGACCGGATTGCCATTCTTGTCGATGGAACGGCGCGGCGTGCGGATGGACGAGGTGGGCTTGATGGCAATCGACACCGTAATGTCCTGGCCGGTTGAAATGCCACCCAGCACGCCGCCGGCGTTGTTTCCGATGAAACCATCCGGCGTAATTTCATCACCGTGTTCGGATCCTCTCTGCACGACCGATTTGAAACCGGCGCCGATCTCCACGCCCTTTACTGCATTGATGCCCATCATCGCATACGCAATGTCGGCATCCAGTTTGTCGTAGATAGGCTCGCCCAGGCCGACGGGTACATTGCTGGCGACCACATCGATCTTCGCACCTATCGAATCGCCATCCTTGCGCAGCGCATCCATATAGGCTTCCAGCTCGGCAATCAGCGCAGCATCTGCGGTAGGCGCAAAAAAAGGATTGTCCTTGGTGTGATCCCAGGACTGGAAAGGAATGGCTATCTCGCCCAACTGGCTCATGCCGCCCGTGAATACGGTGCCGTATTGCTGGTGCAGCCACTTCTTCGCAATCGCCGCCGCGCCTACCACTGGCGCCGTCAGCCGTGCCGAAGAACGTCCGCCGCCGCGTGGATCGCGGATGCCGTATTTATGCCAGTACGTATAGTCGGCATGTCCCGGACGGAAAGTTTCTACAATGTTTCCATAGTCTTTACTGCGCTGGTCGGTATTGCGAATCAGCAGGGCGATTGGCGTGCCGGTGGTCTTCCCCTCATAAATCCCGGAGAGGATTTCCACTGCATCGGGCTCCTGGCGTTGCGTCACATGGCGCGACGTGCCGGGCTTGCGCCGGTCCAGATCAGCCTGGATATCTGCTGCGGACAATTCCATTCCCGGAGGGCAGCCATCAACAACGCAGCCGATGGCAGGGCCGTGCGATTCGCCAAAGGTCGTTACGGTAAAAAGGGTTCCAAAAGTATTGCCGGACATAAAATAAGTATAGAAGACAGCCAAAATTAGCAGGATTCCCACAATTCTAACAGCGATGGGAGGGCCGATACGCCAAAGACAATACAGCAATCCAACAAAGCCGGGGAAATAAGGGATTAATTCCCTATTTATCTGTGTAACGTTTGTTTTCTGGTGTTTTCTTTTGGTAATCTTGTTTTATACTCTTCCGTACCAGCTATATGCCGATGGAGTCAGGCAAAGCTGCGCGCGCCTAGCTGCGCCAAATAAAAAAATGAATGCTCATTAATTTTTCGTCAGCATCTGTGAAAAGAAAGATAAGTCCATTTATGGAGTCGTACATCAGATGAACGCAATGATCCACTCTTCGGAAGACGATCTCGTTTTCCTGGACGAACCGGAAGCAAGTGATCTTACGGTAGCCGCAAAGCCACAGCTCACATGGCGGATCATGATAATAGACGACGATCCCGACGTGCATTCGGCGACGACCTTTGCGCTGGGCAGCCTGGAAATCCAGCACCGCGCCTTAAGTTTCCTGCACGCCTACTCCGCCGCCGAAGCGCGCGACATCCTGCAGCAGGAAACCGACATCGCCATCATCCTGCTGGACGTGGTCATGGAACAGGAAGACGCCGGCCTGCAACTGGTCAGCCATATCCGCAAAACCCTGGGCATGTCGGACGTGCGCATCATCCTGCGCACCGGCCAGCCCGGTTATGCGCCGGAAATCGACGCCATCCGTGATTACGACATCAACGACTACAAGACCAAGTCGGAACTGACCCGCACCAAACTCTATACCGCCGTCACCTCAGCCATCCGCTCGTATGAGCAGATCTGCGCCATCTCGGCCAGCCGCCGCGGCCTGGAACTGATCATCAATGCCAGCACCGAGCTGATGGCGCTGCAGGGCCTGCAGAACTTTGCGTCCGGCGTGCTGGTGCAGATTTCGG